>CAZNRX010000011.1:51087-73725 GCA_964575455.1 uncultured Anaerolineales bacterium
GAGTCAGGCGAGTTCATGCTCTTCATGTTGAGTTTCGCGCCTTTCGTGTTGGGTTCGGGAGCGCCCACGTGGACGGAGGCCTCGATGACGCCGGACAACTGCCCCAGTTCGCGCGCGGCGGCCTGCAGCACAGCGTTGAAGTCGAGAGAGCGGCTGAAGCGAGCCGTCACCTCACTGAGCATACGCTCACGTCTGGCCCGACGCTGACTCTCCTCCAACAGGCGCGCGTTCTCCAGCGCCAGGGCAACCTGGGTGCTCACCTCCTCCATCAGCGCAACCTCCTCCGGTGACCAGGGCTCCTCATCAGAATCCTGCCGCAGGACGATGGAGCCGATCTCCTGTCCGCGCAGCCGGATGGGCGCAGCCAATTGGCGGCCCCCATCACCCCCTTGAGCGACCGGCTCGTGGTCAGATGATGGTACCTCCAACTCCGGCACCGAAGCAGGTGCAGCCTGCTCGACGCCCACTCTGGTGTAGCGGTAAGCAGCGGATCGGCGAGCTACTCGCTCTCGCCAGGCCTCTCGCGCCTGTTGCCCGTAAAGCCTCTCCAACTCCTGCAAGGCACGCTGGCTCTCCTCCAACAGGCGAGCGTTCTCGATAGCCACAGCCACCTGGTCAGCCATCGTCTGTAGAACGCCCACATCCTCGTCGGTAAACGCGCCCCCTTCCGTGGACTGGACGTCCAGCACACCGAGGACCTCACCTCTGACCTCCAGCGGCAGCGCCATCTCCGAGCGGGTATCGGGCAGATCGGGGTTTTCGAAGAAGACCGCGTCCGCGCCCACATCGAGCGCGATGCGCGGCTCGCCAGCACCGGCAACGTAGCCGACGATCCCTAATCGGCCCACCTCCAGCCTGTGGCCTCGCTTGAGCATCCGCCGGCCGCCCTCCGACGAAGCGGCCCTGAGCACCGCGAACTCCCCGACATCGTCCACCAAGAAGATGCCAGCATGGTAGAAGCCGAATCTCTCGGAGATAAGCTGGACGGTCTCATCGAGGAGCTGATCCATGTCGCGGATGGTAGCGGTATCGCGCGCCACCTCGGCCGCGGCCTCCACCTGCACCGCGCGACGCTCCAAGTCCGCCGTCCGCTGAGCCACACGCTGCTCCAGGCTGGCGTAGAGACCTTGAAGCTGTTGCGTCATCCGGTCAAACGCGTGGGCCAAGACACCGATCTCATCATCCCCCGCCTCTGGAAGCGGAGCATCCCACTCCCCAGCGCCGATCCGCTGCGCAGCCGCTGCCAAGTCCTGGATGGGGTTCGTCAAGCGCCGTCCCAGTACGAGGCCAATGGCCGCCACGACGAGCAGGATTCCGCCACCGGCTGGCAGGATACGCGTGAGCACCAAGGATCGCGTCGAGCTCTCCAACGCCGTCTCAAGGGGAGCCAGCGCCTGAAGAACAGCCTGCCGCTCCACGACGGTGGCCAGACTCCAATTCGCGCTATCCAACGGGGCATAGGCGACGAACAACTCCCTCCCACCAACCCCCACGACATCGAAGCCCTTCGACCCACCTATCATGTCGGCCAAGACAGGATCAAAGGGGGTCGACGCGCTCACCAGATCGGGCCACACCTCATCGGCCTCAGGGGAACGCCCCAGGACATCCTGGTAGCCCTGCTTTGGCAGGGCGATGGCGCGCCCTTCGCCGTCAAGGAGGAAAGCGTAGCCACCGCCGAGGACACTCGCCTCCTCCACGCTGGTCGCGATATTGTCAAGCGTGACGTCAATGCCGA
The DNA here is from genome assembly GCA_964575455.1 of uncultured Anaerolineales bacterium. Classification (GTDB taxonomy): domain Bacteria; phylum Chloroflexota; class Anaerolineae; order B4-G1; family B4-G1; genus SKLM01. The sequence goes on from CAZNRX010000011.1 coordinate 52,826, forward strand.
CGCTACCTACGAACCGATCTTTGGCGTAGACGGGAGCAGCGGCCGTAACCAACAGGCCTTTTCCGGTCGCGTCAAGGTAGACGGGCGACCACACCGTCTCCCGCTCCAGGTTCTCGTCTGGGGCAGCTCCCACATACCAGGGACGTCCGGTCACTTGGAAATCCGGTGGCACAACGGCCCCCAGATCGATGTTCGGGTGGTACCGGGTGGTCTCTTGCTCTGTCGACATGTAGACGGCCACCGCATTGGGATTACCCTCGTAGGTGGGAACTAGGACAAAGTCGAGGTACGCGCTCAGCTCCAGGGCATCTATCACCTGCTCGTCGACCTCTACGAACTCGGGCACAAAGGCACTGCTGACGTCGGTCTCGGCGTTCTTGTACTGCCCATCGGGTCCAACGAGCATCCGATCCTCGGCCTGCCAATACGCCCTATCAGCGAAAGCTTTCGGTTCACTGAAGACGCGGGCAGCATACTGAGCGACCCGCTGGGTGTCCTGGCGAACGGCGTCCAAGATGAGATCCGTCCTCTGAGCCTCCTCCACCGCCAGCTGACGAAGAGATTCCTCCGCCTGGTCACGGAGGGCGCCAGCACCGGTCTGGCGCGCAGTCTCACCGAAGCGTTGGATGGAGGTGACCGCCATGTAGCCGACAACCAGCACCGATAGCGTGGTGAGAACCAGCAACAGCAGCAGCAACCGCACTCGGATGCTCCGCCGAACGGTTGGAAGGCGCTCCGCTCTGCTGCGTGCCTCACTACGAACTGAGGCGCTTGGAGATGACATCAGTTACTCCTCCTCGCTTGGGCGGCACTCCGCTCTGCTACGTGCCTCACTACGAACATGGGCTGCACTCCGTCCCCCGAGCTCTTCGCTGTGTGCTTCACTACGAACCTCCCGTGGCCACGAACTCAGGCGCCGTCTCCATCCTCGATCTCCAGCTCGATCCAGGCGTCTGATGCTCGTAACGATCTGCCCAGCTCACGGACCGCGGTGCGCAAGATGGTATCGACATCCACGGAGCTCCAAACCTGGGAGCTGATATCAGCGCTCAATCGCTCCGACTCTGCACGGCGTCGTGTATCCTCAAGAAGCCGCATCCTCTCCAGAGCGAGGGCCGCCTGGTCGGCCAAGGTCTCGTAGAGACGGATCTCGCGCTCATTGAACTCATAGGGCGCATCCAACGATTGGATGAGCAGCAAGCCCAAACACTGCTCGCCAAAAAATAGCGAAATAGCAGCCGCCGCCCGGATACCCAGTCTCTCTCCCAGCGCGTGGCGAGAGATGTCGTCCAGCTCCGTCGACGTCGTCACGTCGTAGAAGACGTATCGAGATACCTGATCGAACTCCATATCCGGCGGACTGAGTACATCGCCAAGGATCGGAATCTGCAGCGCTCCTGGTCTTTCGTCCACGCTCCACCGGTCACCAATCCCGGTCGGTTCGTCTACACCCGGCTCCCACGCGGCCTCGACCACCACAACAAGCTCATCCTCGGGCAAGCGTATCGACCCGCTAGTAGGATCCACCAGGGCCAGATCGCAGCGATCGATCTGCGGCGCGAGCACGTAATCGGTGATAGCGCGCAGGAGCTCGTCGGGCGAGTCCGCCGCACCGATAGCCTCACTGGCACGGTAGAGCACCTCCGTCTCGCTCAGCGCTCTCTGCGTCTCCTGGAAGAGCCGGGCGCTCTCGAGCGCTTGCCCCGCCCGATCCACGACCTCCCGAATAAGCGCTTCCTCCTGCGGCGTGGGCGAACGATCGCCCAACTTGAGCCTCAACCTGCCGACGGGATCGCCACGGACACGAAGCAGGGTGGTCAGCTGAGCTTCCTCGTCCTCTGGGGTAGACGATCGCGCTTGATCCTCCGTGCGAGCTACCACTCTGGCACCATCGTACACGTAGCCCCATCCGGGGCGCGACTCTGTGATCCGCTCCCATCCTCGCCGACTCTCGCGACGCAGCAAGGACTGGATCTCCTGAACCCGCTCCTCCGCCTCGTCCAACAAACGAGCGTTTTCAATGGCAAGCGCCACCTGGTCCGCCATGGTCTGCAAGACCGCTACGTCCTCGTCGTCAAAGGCAGCCGCCTCGACGGACTGAACGTCGAGGACACCGATCAACTCACCTCGGGCTCGAAGCGGCAGGGCCATCTCCGAGCGTGTGCGGGACAGGTCCGGGTTGTCGAAGTAGACTGCATCCTCACCTACGTCCAGCGCAATTCGGGGCTCGGCTGTGCCAGCGACGTAGCCCACAATGCCCACCTCTCCCACCTTCAAGCGATGCTGTCTGGCGAGCATTCGCTGGCCGCCCTCCGACGAAGCAGCCCTCAACACGGCGTAGTCCCGGCTCTCATCCACGAGGAAGATGCCAGCGTGGTAGAAGCCGAACCGATCGGAGATGAGCCGCACCGTCTCATCAAGCAGTTGATCCACATCTTGAATGGCTGCGGCCTCTCTGGCCACGCGGGCAGAGGTCTCGAGCTGAATGGCCCTCTGGCGCAGGTCACGCGTCTGGGCAGCCACCTTATCCTCCAGCTCACGATAGAGAGCCCGCAGCTCCTCCGTCATCCGCTTGAAGGCATCCGCCAACGTCCCGATCTCGTCACTCGTCGCCCGAGGCAGTGAGACGTCCCAGTTGCCAGCGCCGATTTGCTCAGCAACCGCAGCGATCTCCTGAATAGGCTGGGTCATTCGGCGAGCGATGAACAAGCCAACCGCGGCGACAACGGCAAGGATGACCGCGGCGAGCGGCAAGAGACGCATCAGAACCATTGAACGGGTGGAACGATTCAGGTCCGACTCCAGTGAAGCGAGGGCCTGGAGCACGGACTGCGTTTCCACAACGTTGGCGAGGCTCCAGCCCGTGGCCTCCAGCGGGGCATAGGCCACGTACAGCTCGCGTCCGCCGACGGTCAGCGTCTCGAAGCCACGGGAACCGGCCATCATATCGCTCAAGACCGGCGCAAATGGCGTCTCGCTCTGGCCCAGATCAGCTCCTACCTCTTCAGGGTCCGGCTCTCGCCCGAGGATATCCCGGTATCCCTCCTCCGGCAGGGCGATGGCTTGGCCCTGATCGTCGATCAAGAAGCCATAGCCGCTCCCAAGCAGCCGCGTCTCCTTGACACTGGCGGCGATATCCTCCAACGTAACGTCCACACCAACGGCTGCCAGAAACTCATCATCAACGTAGACCGGAGCAGCGGCCGTGACCATTAACCCCTTGCCGGTGGCATCAGCATAGACCGGCGTCCAGACGACCTCCCGGTCGGGGTTGTTCGCCGGACCAGCGCCTATGTACCAGGGGCGCTCGGTCACTGTGAAGTCTGGAGGGACGACGCTGCCAAGGCTAATATTGGGGTAATACTGGGTCGTCTCGTACTCAGTCCCCATGTAGATGGCTACGGTATTGGCGTCCTCCTCATACGCGGGGGCAAACACAAGATCGAGGTAGGCACCAAGCTCAAGAACATCCTTGACCTCCTCGTCGACATCGACGAAGTGAGGAACGAAGGCGCTGCTGACATCCTCCTCGCCGTTCATGTATTGCCCATCAGACGCCACGAACATGTGATCCTCGGCCTGCCAGTAGCTCCCGTCCCCAAAGCGGTCCTGGTTCTCGAAGATCCGCTCGGCATACTGAGCCACCTTTCTAGCATCGCGCTCCACGCCGCTGAGGACGAGCTCATTCTTCTGCACGTCGCCCAAGGTCACCTGTCGGAGGTATTCCCTGGCCTGAGCCCGCAGGGCCTCGGCGCTGGTCTGACGCGCGCTTCTCCCGATGCGCTGCACCGAGTGTATACCCAGATACCCGACCGCGAGCACAGCAACGGTGGTCAACCCCAACAGCAGCATCAGGAGTCGCGACCGAATGCTACGCCGCCTCACACTCTGGGGGCGTGGGCGCCCTGGCGCTGAAGAACCCATAGCCTATCCCTCCTCCTTACCAGCAGAACGACCGCCGCCTGGCGCAACCCCGCCGTTGCCGCCGTCCGACGACCGAGTCAGCTCAACGCTGGCCAGCTCTGCGTCTAGCACACGGCCAATCTCGTGCACGGTTGTCTTCAGGATCGTGTCCGGATCGAGCGAAGCCCTCAGCCGGCCAGTGATCTCGGCAACCATCTGCTCGCGAGCGGCACGGGTCTGGGTCTCCTGGTAGAGGCGAGCGCTCTCTAGAGAGACAGCCATCTGCTCCACAAGAGACTCCAACGTCTCGATCTCCTCATCGGTCCACGGCCCCGCCTCCGCCGGTTTGTAGGTATCCAGAACACCTATCACCTTGCCGGCCACCTTGATCGGCACAGCCAACGGCTGCACATCGGCTGAGCGCTTATCATTGTCATCGCTGGAGACCTGTACCTCTTCGAGACGAGCCGTCCTTCCCGCACGGAAGGCCTCCTCCATCTCGGGTCGCCAGACAGACTCGGCGTGAATCACGCCTCGCTCATCACTATGATAGCCCAGTCCGGGCTGGGATCGCAGCAGTTCGGCCCACGCCTCACGGCTCATCTCCGCCGAAGCGCGGCGAGCAGCCAGCAAGGACTCCTCGGCCTCGGTGAAGAGGTAGGCGTTGTCGAGCGCGACAGCGACCTGGTCGGCCATCGTCTGCAACACCGTGACGGTGTCCTCATCGAAAGCAGCGGGCTCTTCACTCTGAACCGTTATGGCGCCGAATATGCGACCTCGCGACTGCAGAGGAAGAGCCGCCTCGGAGCGCGTCCTCGGCAGAAGCGGATTGTCAAAGCGGACGGCCTCGGCACCGACATCCAAGGCGATACGCGCCTGGCGACGCGCCACGCACTGACCGATCATCGACTCGCCGCCCACTCGCAGCCTGTGTCCCTGCGCCAGCATCTCCTGACCCGCTTCGCCGGTACCGGCACGAAGCTCGGCCCACTCCCCCCGCTCATCAAGGAAGAAGAGACCCACGTAGTAGAGGTCAAATCGATCGTGGACCAAATCGACCACCGCCTGGATGAGCGTCTCAGCGTCCAGCATGGTCGAGGCTGCGTGCCCAACCTCGGCGGATGCCTCCAGATAGGCGGAGCGGATCTCCAGCTCCTGCGTGCGCTGTGCCACGCGCTGCTCCAGCTGGCCGATCAAGCCACGCAGCTGAGACGTCATGGTATTGAAGGCCTCGGCCAGTGCGCCGATCTCGTCGTGCCGTCCAACCTGAGCCTGTTGCTCTAGATCACCGGCGGCGACATCGGAAGCTACATCAGCCAGTTCACTGAGAGGATCACCAATGCCTCGGGCGATGGAGAGCGACACCGCTCCAGCAATCAGCACAGCCACGAGAGAAATGAACACGCTGTGCCTCATGGTCGTGTTAACCGCCCTGAAAGCCTCGGCTCGGCTCTGTTCGGCGAGCAGCCCGACCTGCAGATCTGGCAACCATCGATAGACGCCAATGACCGAGCTGCCTTGGTAGTTGAGGTACGTGCCAGCCCCTTCCACCTGCTCCTCAAGCACCGCCTGCGCGCCTTCCGTCTGCACCGTCTTACCGATCTCACCCGAGCGAGAGGGAGTCACCATGCGATGATCCTCATCGACCAAGTAGGTCTCACCGGTCTCACCCAGGCTCTCCTGCTCGCCCAAGCGCATGAGCGTGTCCAACGTCGCGGGATTGGCGTTCCCGGCGACAACCCCGAGAAGCCGGCCGTAATCGCCAATGATGGGGCGAGAGACGAAGATCGCGGCCTGCCCGAGGGCATCACTGTATTCAAGGGGCGCGAGGAAGGGTCTCTGAGTCCCCCTCCTGAAGTAGGGCTCCTCAGCCAGAACCTCGCTCGCCAGGGCGGGATCGCTGGAGACGAGAACCTGCCCATCGCGATCCATGAAGAAGACGACGTCGAAGGCAGGCTCCCGCTTGAGCCACTGATCGAACCTGTAGAGCAAAGAGGAGGAAGCCTCCTCGTACTCCTGAGAATCTGCCGGCGCGTCGACGAGCGTTTCTAGGGTCGTGGCCAGTTCAGCCTCCACAAAACGATGTTCCGGCGCCTGGCCCACAGCGCCCGCGAGGGCGTCCTTCATATCGGACATCCATCCATCGATCTCGATCTGACGGAGCGAAGCGACAAGCTCCAGGCGATCAATGGCCTGCTCACGGCCATTCCGAAGCCCGATGATGATGGTTCCAACGCTGATAGCGAGGGCGGTCAACAGCACGGTGGCGACAGAGAGAATCAGCAGTCGAGCACGGATGGTCGTGACCTCGCGGTAGGCAAGAACGCCCTGCCAGATCAGAACCAGGACCAGAAGCACGTTGGCGACGGGTACATAGACCCGCAAGAGCGGAGATTGCCGGATGTCGAAGCGCGGCAAAGGCTCAAGCTGGTTGATGAGAAGGATGGAGAGGCCAAAACAGCCCAAGAGGATCAGCCAGCCCCTCCACTTCCGAGGGAGCAGAGCACCTCCCACAGAGAGTATGAGGAACGTGCCGCTCACCACCATGTACGGCGTCGCATGGGACCAAGCCAGCTCACCAGTGGCATAGACAGTGGCCAAGGCGATCAGCAGGAGGTATCCGGCAGCATCGATCCTGCCTCCCCGCGCCAGGGCAAGTGCCAGGAAGGCCAGCAGAAGCCCCAGGAGAATCGCCCCTCCGGCTAGCAGCAACTGCCAGGCGCCAACGCGCAGGTAGGCGATGACGTAAAAGCCAACAGTGGTCAGGGCAGCGATAGCAAAGGCGATGATGTAGCGTCGGAGGGTTGTGATGCGACGCATCTGCGCAACTCCGCTTGGAGCCGCCATCCCACCTGCAGGCCGATTAGCCCCGCTAGATCTATTCAATGGTGTGGTCATACGTTCCTCCCTCGACGGAACCCCGGCTATTTGCGTTTCGTGCTCTTCGTGTTACGAGCGTTGACTGACTACGAACGTCCATCGCCCTCCACCAGCCGAACCGTCACAGCCGGCAAGCCCATGGCCTCTCGAATGCCCTCGGCCCCCGACTTGAGGACGGTGTTCATATCCATGGACTCACGCATTCGAGCAGTCACCTCGCTGACCAGCCGTTCGCGAGCGGCCTGACGCTGGATGTCCTGATAGAGCCGAGCGCTCTCCAGCGCCACGCCGAGCTGCTGGCTCAACGACTCCATCAAGGCAATCTCATCCGACGTCCACGGTTCCGAGTCTGGCTCGGCCTCGCCTGACTTACGAGCGTCCAGAACACCGATCACGTGGCCGCGCACCGTAATCGGCACGACCAGCGCGTCGGAATCGTCCACCTCATCCGAGGCCTCGATCTGCCCGGCGTCATCGCCGTCAGCGCGCGGCTCCCCCTCTCTGGACAGGATGCCCTGGGGGTCATAGCGAGCCCCCAATTGGCGATCAGCGCGCAGCAGGCGCTGCCAGGCCTGACGACTGAACTCCCCGTAGGCCCGCCGCTCCGCTTCCAGCGCCTCCTGTGCCTGCTGGAAGAGCTGCGCATTGCTGATGGCGATAGCCACCTGATCAGCCAGCGTCTGCAACACCTCCTCGTCCTCGTCGCCGAAAGCCCCGGCCTCCCTGCTCTGCACGTCCAGAGCCCCCAGGATCTCGCCACGCGCCTCCAACGGCAAGGCTATCTCGGAACGCGTCTCCGGCAGGTCCGGATTGTCGAAGAAGACAGCATCGACGCCGACATCCAGAGCGATACGGGGCTCACCCTGACCAGTGACGTACCCCACAATGCCCTCCTCACCAACTCGAAGCTGGTGTCCGCGGGCCAACATCCTGTGCCCACCTTCGGAGGAGGCGGCTCGCAGCACCGCATAGTTGCTCGCCTCATCGAGGAGGAAGATGCCGGCGTGGTAGAAGCCAAAGCGATCAGATATCAGCTGGACCGTCTCGTCGAGGAGCTGCTCCACATCACGAATGGCGGCGGCCTCCCGCGCGATGCGAGCCGCGGTCTCCAGCTGAGCGCTCCGCTCCTCCAGGGTGACCGCGGTGTCCTCCAGCCGGCCCGCCGTCTCCGCCAGCTCTTGTGTGCGCTCCTCCACCCTCTGCTCCAGCCGCGTGGTCAGCTCCCGAAGCGGATTGAGCAGCTGCCGGCTGATGATGCCGTAGCCCAACACACCGACGCTGAGCGTAACTGTGATGGACAATACGGGCGCCGGGAAGAAGGGACGGAGCATGCCGCCTATGAGGAAGCCAATCAACAGGACCAAGACGCCGACGGCCAGATAGGCCGTGCGCGCGCGATGGCGGTTGCGCCAGAAGAGGACAAAGGACCAGACGAAGTAGGGAATTGGAAGAAGCGGAGCGATGAAGCCCCAACCGAGCACATCATAGACACCAGCGCCGCTGGGCGCCAGCCTTGGATTCACCAGAAACTGATGGTTAAAGGTCGGTATTGAGAGCCCAACCAGAGCCAGGAAGCCGAGCCCAACCAGGAAATCAGCGCGTCGCGTGGAACGATCGACGTAGCGAATGGCGAACATGGGGAGGATGATGCCCATAGCGTTCAAGGCAATGGCAGCCAGCTCCAACCAGAAGGTTGGATTGCCCATCTCCAACCACAACAGAAGCCGCAGCAGCACGGCCGAAACAGCCCAGACAGACTCCAGAGTCACGAAGAGAGCGAACAGGCGATTGAGCGTGCGCCGGGGACCGGTACTCAGGACCATCATGGCCAACGCCAGCGCGCTCACGGCAGCCAGCGTGTAGGCCCCAATCTCTATCCAGAAAAGCAATGGCATGGGTTACTATCCTCCCTCGACGGCGCTCCGCTCTGCCGTGTGCTCAGCTACGAATCTTGACGGCGCTCCGCTTCGCTCCGTGCCTCACTACCAACCTCATTAGGGCCCAGCTGCGCGTCGAGGGCAGCCAGTCCCAACGTCTCCCCGATGTCGCGGACGGCGGTGCTCAGTACGCTCTCCAGATCCAGCGACTCGTGCATGCGAGCCGTGGCCTTGCTCACGAGCTCCTCCCGCCGAGCGCGACGCCGAGCTTCGTCGAATCGCCAAGCGCGCACCAGCGCAACGGCAGCCTGTCCCCCCAGCACCTCCAGGAAGCGGAGCGAGCTCTCGGAGAACGAACCTGGCTTCCTGCGGAGCACGAGCACGTGCCCCACATGCTCATCGCCGGCCTGGAGAGGCACGTTCACGCATGCTCCGGCATTGATCGTCTCGAGAGCCCCGCGCACCTCATCGGAGAGTTGATCGCAGGAAGCCTCCTCCCCCTCCCTGGCCCTCCCCCAGGGGGGGAGGTAAAGCCCCTCTCCGTGTACCACGTCCGCTACGTACCAGAACTGCTGCACCAGAACCGCCGGAAGAGTACTCTTGGAGAGCGGCAATGCCACGCCAGGCCGAAGCTCGTGTCGTTGACCGTGGTCCGAGGCCTCTGAGCGGCTGCGATCAGCGGGCTGGTGCCAATTCCCCAGGTAGCGCAAATAACGGGACGAGGCAGGTGCAGCGAAGGACGAGGAGTCCGAATGGGAGCGCGAAGTCCTGGGTTCAGATGGCCGCTCGAAGAGCCCTATCAGGCAGCCATCGGCCTCCGTCTCGTTCACAGCGTCGACGACGACTTGGACCACTTCATCGACCGTTGTGGCGCCGCTCAGACGGCGGTTAGCGCGGTAGAGCGGGCTGGTCGCTTCGAGACGGACTGCTTCATCCGAGCCCTGTCGGGCATTCCGGACAGCCATAGCGAGCTGATCCGCTACCCCTCGGAGGACACGCATGTCGATCTCTCCAAGGGCATCTCTCGACCCAGACTGGACATCCAACACCCCCAGAAGGAAACCGTCGGCCTTCAGCGGCACGGCGGCCTCAGACATCGTCCCGCCAAGAAACGGGTGGGGGCGATACAGATCATCCACGCTGACCTCGGGCGCGACGTAGGGCTTTCTATGTCTGGCGGCCCATCCAACAATGCTCGTCTCCCCGACCTCCAGCTGCAGGCCATCGGCCTCCAACTCCGCGCCAATGGCACCTGTCGCGGCACGCAGCGTCACTGATTCGTGACCGGGACGACCGCTTTCATCAAGCAAGAAGATACTGACCAGGTAGCAATCGAGATAGTCAGGGATCAGCTCCACCGCCCGGTCCAACACACCGTCTATGTCTAGCCTGGATGTAGCGATCCTTGCCACCTCGACCACGAGGTCCAATTGGAGATCACGCTGCTTGAGCTCCCGTCTCTGTGTCTCCACACGAGCACGGTAGGATGCCAGGTCTGCTGCAAGCTTACGACAACGATCCAATGCCCCTGCAAGATAGACCGCCGATCGGTTCTGCACGAGAACCAACCCGGCCCCCAGCAGGAGCAGAATCAAGGGGCTACCTGCCTTGGCGTCTATCAACCACCAACCAGCTTGACCCGCAGAGGCGACAGGCTCTCCAAGAGGCGCGAATCGCCCCGTCGAGACGCCCCATCCAAAGAGAGCCTGACTCAAGAACGAGATGAGCAAGGCGATGCCTCCCTCAAGCCTCCCAAGGAAGAGAACGGCCAGGACCGGAAGCGTGAGAAAGAAGACACGCCCGTCCCCATCGGGGCCAAACTGAACCAGATCTAGAAGGCCAAGGCCGTAGACCGAGCCCAGGAACGAGGCCGCCCGAGCACGATACGGGATCTCCTTCCAGAAGGTGATCAAGAGCAGAAGGAGATAAACGACCAGGTACAGAGAAAGCACGATCGTGCTTCCGGGATGAGCCCCCTGCCCCCCGGCATAGAGCCTGTAGGCCCCCAGGCCAACGACCACAAGGCCGATGACGAGTGCAGCATACAGAGAGGCCTGCAGCAGCTCTTGACGCCACAACGCGACCTCCGAAGGCTCACGCAGTCGCTCTCTATCGGCCAACGCGGTGACGGTGTCAATGGACGAGGGGCCGCTCAGCGACGCATCTGGCTCCGCCGGCGTCACCTCCCCCGGCGGAGAGGGCACGGACAGTCTGGCCCCATCACCCAGGCGGGGCTCCACCGCAGGTGAAGGCGGCCGACGGGTCGACGCGGTCGCCCGCCACGAGGGGGCCCCCTCCCCCGCCTCTTCTCGCTGCGCGTCAAGGTCACCAGACCCCTCTGGCCCCGGCAACGAGACATCGGAAAAAAGATCCTCCAGGGAGCGATTCAGTTGATTCTCGTTCATCGGCCATTATCCCCTACTAAGACCTTTGACATGGGCTTCACCTTAGCTGACTCCAGCGGCTCTTCCTGCGAAGTGCCCAGGCGCTCACCACGGTCGGGGGCGCTGCGTTCACGACGATCAGGAGGGCTGAAGCGCTCACGACGGGTGGTGGACGGGGCCAGAGAGGCCATCAGCTCCTGCGCCAAGGCACGGTACTGCTGGGCGGCCCTCGTCTTAGGCGCGTAATCGGTGATCGGCTTGGCGTGAGCCGGGCTCTCACGCAGCTTTGTGTCCACCTGGATGACGGTATCAAAGAGAGCCTGGGGGAAGTGATTGCGAAGATACTTCAGGATCATAGGATGAACTTTGTTGCGCATGTCGAACATCGTCACCAGCAGGCGATACCTCAGACCGGCGTTCGTCTTGCGCCGCGTCAGGCGTACCATATCGAGCATACGGATGAGAGACTGGACAGCGTAGTGCTCGCACTGAAGGGGGATGATCAGAAGATCGGCAACCGTCAGGGCGTTGATGGTCACCGTCCCGAACGTCGGTGGACAATCGATAATCACGACGTCGTAGAGCCAGTGGGAGCCTCGCTCACGGGCATGCTCGATATCCGTCTTCAGGCGATACTCATAACCGGGATGCTTGTACAGCATCTTGTCGATGATGACGAGCTCGTCATTGGCCGGCGCCAGATCCAGCCCAAACACCTGCGTTTCCAGGCTGACGGAGGTCAGGGAGCTATGATTCAGCAGCACGTCGCTCACTGTACGTCGCAGCTCATTCGGCCTGAAACCCAGCGAAGACGTCAAGTGAGCCTGTGAGTCCAGGTCCACCAACAGCACGAGGTTTCCCTGCTCTGCCAAGCTCCCTCCCAAGGAAAGGCAGGTCGTGGTTTTGGCCACGCCACCTTTTGTGTTAGCCACCGCGATGACCTTCATCCTTCACCTCCCCCTTATCCATGCCCTTCCTGTTTCGTGCCCTTCGTCTTTCGTGCTCTTAGTGCTCTTCGTGCTTCGGGCCCTTCGTGTTGTGTTTAACGCCCTTCGTGTCTCGGGAGGCTGAACGTAAATGTAGCCCCCTCCCCCAGTGCGCTCTCCACCCAGATTTCGCCGCCGTGCATCTCCACAAATTCCTTACTCAGGGCCAACCCGAGTCCAGCTCCGTTTGGGCGGCGCCCATCGCTCAGCTCGCCTTGCTCAAAGCGATCGAAGACACGCTGCTGATCCGCGGATGAGATACCCTTCCCCGTGTCACTGACGCTGACGAGGATCTGATGATCCTCAGACCAGGCTCGTACTGTGATGGTACCCTGCTCGGTGAACTTGGCCGCGTTGGTCAGAAGCTTCAACAGCACCTGTCGGACACGCGCCATATCGGCCTTCACCGGCGGCAAGTTGTCGATCTCCTGGCGCAGCTCGATCTCCTTGCCACGCACCAGCGCACTGGTGGTCGCCATCACGCTTTCGATGACGTCCGAGAGATCAAAGGACTGGAAGTGCAGCTCCATCATACCGGCCTCAATCTGCGACACATCCAGAAGATCGTTGATCAGACCGAGCAGATGTTGGCTGTTGGCGTGGATGATCTGGAGATCCTGACGCTGCCTCTCGTTGGTCGGACCCTCAAGCCCCTTGAGGAGCAGGCGAGAGAACCCGATGATGTTTGTGAGTGGCTCGCGAAGCTCGTGGCTCATATGGGCCAGAAATCGAGAACGGAAGCTCTCGGTCCTCCGCAAGCGCGCCGCCGTCTCCTTCTCCTTCTTGTAGATCCGCGCGTTCTCCAGCGCAATCGTGGTCTGGTTAGCCACATTCTGGAGCACAGAGATGGTATCCTCGTCGAGCGCTTCATCCCCGTCCTGCGTGTTCAGGATGTCGAGCACGCCGATAACCTGCTCAGGGACGCCGCCACCTCCCCCCATCTTCAGCGGCAGCGCCGCCTCCGTACGGATGTAGGGGGATGAGAAGGCCTCCTCAGCGCGCTCCGAATCCCAGGAAACCACCGAGGGCTCGCCGGTGAGCATAGCATCGCGCACGGCCCGGCCCACGTCGCCCCCCGTCCACCGGTCGGAGCGGTCCCCCCACCCGGGGCGCCCCCCCCGCTCGGAGGGGTCTATGACCTCGACCGACGCCATCCTCCTCTTGCCACGTCCCTGACCACGAACCCGGCCCTCCGCCTGCAAGGTGACGGGCTGGGCCTTGATGGATTCCACCATCTCGCCGCCGCCCGTGCCCTCACGAAGGGAGACCCGTCTCTCCTCAGTCTCATCATCATCGTCCGCAAGGTAGATGCCCACGTAGGAATAATCGAAGCGATCGTGCACCAAGCGCACCACACGCTGCAGCAGCTCCGACGGCTCCAAGATCGAGGTAGCCGCCTGGCTCACCTCCACCGTAGCGGCGAGTTGGATGGCCCGACGCTGGATCTGGTAGTTGGCCCTCTGAAGCATGGCGGTACGCTGGGCCACCTTCGCCTCCAGATCGTCATAGAGGCTCTTCAGCTCGGATGCCATGTGGTTGAAGACGTAGGCCAGAATGCCAATCTCGTCGCGCGAGGTAATCGGCACCTGCTGCGCCAGATCGCCCTCCGCAATCCTGACCGCTGATTCCGTCAGCCGCACCACCGGTCGAGTGATCTGCCGAGTGACCACAGCCGCGATGATCGCAGTCACGAGCGCCACCAGCAGCGAAGCGCCCACAATGGCCGCGGTGACGTTGTCAGTGACGGCAAAGGCCTCCTCCTGCGATTGCTCCGCCACCAGAGCCAGCTCCAGATCTGGGATCCAGCGATAGACACCAATCACGGGTACGCCGGCATAGTTCTGGTGGAGGCCCTGCCGCTGTTGACCAGACAGCGCGGCCTCAATCCCGGCGCTGCTGATGGCCCTCCCCTGGGGCAGGGCGTTGCCGCTTCTATCGACCAGGTAGACCTCACTGCCCGCATCGGGCGATGGGCGCGCCGCTTCGTCACCCACCTCCTCCGAGAGAAGAAGCTGGGAGGAGAGCTCCCCCAGATCGAGCCAGCCGACCAAGACAGCCACGGTCTCGCCCTCGGGCGAGACAACCTGCTGCGTCAGAACAGCACCGCCCGTCCCCGGGCCGTGCTCGGCAGATGGATCAAGCGAAGCGATCTTGACGCCTGGTCCATCCCTCAGAAGGGCATCCATGGCCTGGTCCCCATCTCCGTTCTCCCCCTCCTCAGCCGAAGCGACCAAGCCGCCGCTCGATACCAAGACCCGGCCCTGAAGGTCGAGGAGTGCCAGGGAGCGGAAGGCCTGGTCCTGGCTCAGGAGGACGGCGAGCTGACGTCGCAACGCGTCCCGAGCAGCGCCAGCGGATGGCTGGGGCTGTTGAAGCCCCGAAGCGCTCACTACAGTCGATGCGCTCTGTCGCGTAGAAGGCATGGACGCCACGATCCTCAGACTGCTCAGATGGCTCTCAGTCCATTGAAGAACCCGCCCCTCCATAATCATCGCTACGGACGACAGCTTGGCGGTGACCTCGCGCTGGATGTCACGGCGCTCGCGACGGGTCGCATACCAACTGACCGTACTCAGGGGGACGATGGCCAAGACCAGGAAGGCCGTCAGCAGCGTCCTGCCCAACCCGCCCCGCATACCCGTCGTTGGGATCTGGGTGACTGGGTCGTCCCGGGATTCCTCTCGTGCTGCAGGCACCTGACCTAACAAAGACATCATATGTCGCAACAGCGGCACTCCGCTACGCTTCGAGCCGCACTACAAACCTCGCGCTGATCTAACGAAGAGATCGCTTGTTGCAACGGCGGCACTTCGCTGTGCTACGAGCCGCACTGCGAGCACTCGCCCTGTCTGACGAAGAGATTATGTGTTGCAACGGCGGCACTCCGCCACGCTTCGAGCCGCACCGCCCCCCGCGACATCGTCGAGGCCCTCGCCCAAAGCTACTGAACTTCCCAGACAGCCTCTCCCTGCAGCACGCGGCGAACCTGATCGGGGAAGCGATCCGGATCGAGGGGCTTACCGATGAATCCATCAAAGCCAGCTGCTCTGGCACGCTGCATGTTCTCAACCGAGGCATCGGCGGTGACAGCGACGATGAGCGTTTGCTCGAAGCGAGGATGATCGCGCAGGGTATCCAATGCTTCGTAGCCATCAGCCTCTGGTAGGAAGATGTCCATGAGAATCAAGTCGACCTTGGACAGAGATTCTGCAAACTCCAGAACCTGCCAACCTGACGCTTTCCACTCGCAGTCCCTTACCCCGAGGTAGGCCAGCAGGCGGGTGATCAGCACGAAATTCTGGAAGTTGTCCTCGACAACGACGACGGTAGCATCTTCAGGCTGCATCATCACTCTATCCATATCTCCGTTCAGGCGACTGCGGCCGACGGGGTGACCTGAGGGCCCTTTCGATCTGGGCGGGCAGTCTATCGATGTCAATGGGCTTGGAGATATAACCGTTGCATCCGGCCGCCAATGAGCGCTCTCGATCTCCCTTCATCACATTGGCCGTAACGGCCAAGACGGGAACACCCTCTAGCTCTGACATGCCCTGGAAGCGCCTGGCCAGCGTATACCCATCCACCTGCGGCAGGCTGATGTCGAGGAGAATCAAATCCGGGTGCCCCTCCCGGGCTGCCTCCAGCCCAGAAGGGCCATCGACGGCCTCAAAGACCGTGTATCCCTCGGCCTCCAGGACGCGCTTCACGAGCAGACGATTCTCGGCATTGTCCTCAATGTAGAGGATGCGTTGTTCACTCATTGGTCTCTCCCTCGGGACTCGAGTTGGATCGAAGAGATCGGATCGAAACGACCCATCAGCTCGGAACTCAGACGAAACGCCCGTACCCAATTATATCAGCGTGTGTTGATCGTGGCAATATCGCCACTATTACGAATACGTTACAGTCCCAAAGCACCTGATCTACCATCAATGACACCGAGAACCGACTCCGAACACGCAGGCAGCACTGGAAGCAACGGTCAACAGTAGCTGACAGTAACGATCATAATATAGCACGAGATGTCAGCGGTTTACATAGGAGGTTGGTACTATGGTTTGGGGCGCGCAGCACACCCGATCCAAACACGACGTCCCCTGCTGACAGGGAGAGACCTCTTTTCCTCAAGTGAGAAGCTGTGCTACAATAGGGTCCACACAACCATGCCTATGCAAGCAGACAACAAGGAAGGCGGGCACGCCGCAGCGCGCCTGCCTGCAGCCCCTGGACATGCCGCGGAACCGCAGCCTGAGGCCTCTGTCTAGATGAACCGCAGAGATTGGTTCCTCTACGTACTGCGGTGCGCGGACGACACGCTCTACACGGGCGTGACCACGGACCTGGCGCGTCGCCTGAGCGAGCACAACAGCGGGCAGGGCGCGCGCTACACGTCGGGCCGTGGCCCCGTGCATCTCATCGGAGCGTGGCCCTTTAAGGGTCAGAGCGCAGCGCAGCGTGCAGAGGCGGAGTTCCGATGCCTGACACGGAGGCAGAAACTCCAGCACGTCGGACGGAGGCGGCCATTCGCCAGATCGGCCTTCTGCCAGGGCGAGATGGTGGGAGGGCTCTTGACGCCCATCCGCCTCTGTCCTCGCTGCGGCGGGCTACTGAAGAGCATTCGGGAGACCAAGAACAACGTGCCGCGGCAGACATGCACCGCTTGCGGGCACCTGGTCCACCAGAACGATAGGCCGTGACATCACGTGTCCGCGCTGCTGTAGGGCACGTCGAGCAAAGCGAGTCAACCCCGCATCATTGAAGCAAGATAGGAGAGGTCAACCATGCGCGTACTTTGGACCAGCCCCCACTGTCGACCAGACTGGCTCGACCGCCTGGGGGAAGAATCGCAGGGCGGGCAGACGGTGGTGATGAACAAGCTACCCCACGCTCTCAGCCGCGTCGATCCAGACATTCAGATTGACATCTTCACCCGTCTGCAGGACAGCGATCCACACGCCCACAGACAGGTCAAGAACCTTGACGATGACCCACGTGTACGGCTCATCCGCCTCCCCTGTGGCCCCACCGATCGGTACATCCCTAAGGAGATGTTGTACGGGGAGCCAATCACCGAGTTCATCGGGCAGATCGGCGCTTTCGTCGAGCGCAAGGGGCTGCACTACGACCTGCTGCACGGGCACTACCCCGACGGCTGGGAGACGGTCACCACGCTGAAGGCCCGCTGGCCCGATCACCCGCCGGCCCTGCTGACAACCCACTCACTGGGCAAGCGCAAGCGTAAGGATGGCCTGGAGCGAGGTGAGGGGACTGCAGAGGAGCTCGACAAGGCGTACAGCTTCCCGGTGCGGATCGCCTCGGAAGAACGCTCGCTCGTCATCGCCGACCGCATCCTGCCACTCTCAAACCCAGAAGCCGAGTACCTCTTCGACCACTACGAAGCGGCCCCCCCCGGCGACGCCCGGGTGACCGTGATCCCGAACGGCATCGATCCCACGGGATTCCCCTCGGCGCCTCCAGAGACCCGGGAGCGAATGAGACGACGTCTGGGCGTGGCGGACGACGAATTCCTGCTGCTCATCCCATCGCGCGTTGACCCCCGAAAGGGACAAGGCACCATGCTGCGAGCCCTGATCCAAGCTCGTCCAGAGCTGCGAAGCTGCGCCTACCGCCTCCTCCTGCTGGCCTGGCCAGAGCCACCGACGGAATACGCCACCCAGCTGAGGGGGCTGATGGCAGAGCACGATCTCGAGGACCGCGTGCTCATTCATCCACCGGCCCCGCACGATGATATGCCTGACTTCTTTGCAGCCGCTGATGCCGTCATCCTGCCGTCGCAAGAGTATTTCTCCATCGTCATGTTGGAGGCGATGCTCCTGGAGCGACCTCTCATAGCGAGCGTTCATGGGGGATCCCGCGACGTCATTGAGGACGGCGTCAACGGTCTCCTGGTAGATCACAATGACATCCAGCAGCTGGCCAACGCCACCCGTCAGATGCTCACGATGGATGAAGCCGCGCGTGACCAGATGGGGCGTCGGGCGCGCCAGACCATCTTGGAAGGGTACACATGGGATCAGGTCGCGCACCGCTTACTGTCCATCTACCAGGAGGTGCAGCGCCCTGGGCGACCTGGTTTGACCGCCTAGGCTGTCTATGCTAACATGCGCCCAATTATTGGACCAGCGACGCCTCCTGCGACGGGCCTGTTCGTGCCCTTCGTGTGCGGCGTTCTTGGCCAGACGCTTTCGGGCGAGATCGCCCGTGCTATTCGTGTTTATGGTTGATCTGGGAATTGTCGTCGCCAGCTACAACACCTGCGAGTTGCTTCGCGACTGCCTTCGTTCTGTCTACGCCAGCGAAGGTGACCTCACCTTCAAGGTCTGCGTCGTGGACAACGCATCCTCCGATGACAGCGCCGACATGGTGACTACGGAGTTTCCACAGGCGACTCTGATTGCGAACGAGAAGAACGTGGGCTATCCAGCCGCGAACAACCAAGGTCTCAGGGCCTTCGGCTTCTCAGAAGACGCCGATCGTGGATCCGCCAGAGCACCTCGAGATGCCATCTATCCCAGGGATGCCGTCCATCCTCAGCATGCCGTCTATCCCCAGGATGGCGTTGATCGCCCACCCCGCTTCGCCCTACTGCTCAACTCCGACGCAGAGGTCCCCTCGGATGCCCTGGCCAAGATGCTGGCCTTCATGGGCGAGCATCAGGAGGCCGGCGCTGCAGGCCCCAAGCTGGTGCGTCCCGATGGATCACTGGACCTGGCCTGTCGACGATCGTTTCCCACACCGGAGGTGTCCTTCTACCGGATGACCGGATTGTCGCGCCTCTTCCCCCGCAGTCGACGGTTCGGCCAGTACAACCTGACCTATCTCGACCCCGACCGGCTTGCCGAGGTCGATTCCGTCGTAGGGGCATTCATGCTGGTGCGCGGGAAGGCGATCCAGGACGTGGGTTTGATGGACGAGACGTTCTTCATGTACGGTGAGGATCTGGATTGGGCTTACCGCATCAAGGCAGCGGGGTGGAAAATCTACTACAACCCGGCTGTGACCGTGCTCCACGTCAAGAAGGCCTCCACGCGTCAGAACCCCCGGGCGCAGGTGGAGTTCTATCGGGCCATGGGCATCTTCTACCGGAAACACTTTGCCGCGCAGACCCCGTGGTGGCTACACGCCGTGATCGTGGGCGCTTTGTCAGCTCGCCTGAAGCTCGAACAAGTAAGAGTCGCCCTCTCCACGTCACTCAGTCAATCGGATGACCGCGCCGATGGGGTGACCAGGTCGGCCCAGGAACCCACGGCGGACCTCCTCCCTCCCTCTGGGGGGGATTAGAGGGGGGTCACACCATGAGGTCTCGATCGAGAGTCCGCACCATCTTTGCCGTCACACTGGTCCTCACAGATGTGGTCATGGCGTGCCTGGCCTTCTGTCTGGCCTACTGGATGCGTCGGTGGATCCCCTGGCCGGAGGAAGCGCAGAACATGGGATGGATCCTCGACTACACCAGCCTGATCGTGACCCAAGTCCTATCAGTCGCAACTGTCTTTGGGTTCTCTGGGTTGTATCGCGTGGCCCGCACGACATCGCGTGTGGACGAGTTCTACGCGGTCTTCAAGTCCGCGTCGGTGGGGACACTGATGGGCGTGGCTCTATCCTCATTGCTCTTCAAGAACAGCTCACTGGCGATGGATTACTCACGCGGCATGGTGCTCTACGGATGGGGCTTGACGATCGTGTTCATCACGGTCGGTCGCATCATCCATGGCAACGTCCGCTCGCGGCTCCGGAGGCGCGGATGGGGACGCGACCGGGTGCTGATCGTCGGGACCGGCGACGTAGGACGGATGGTCCACCAGAAGATCCAATCAAACCCCGGCCTAGGGTATGAGGTCACCGGATTTGTAACCACAAATGGGTCAGGTGGCGAGGTACCTCTAGGCGCGGAGATTCTGGGGGACGCGGGCCAGTTGGCACCGCTCATCAATGAACACCAGGTTGACGAGGTGATCATTGCTCTACCAGAAGCGACCCACCAGGACATCCTGATGCTCCTCTCGGAATGCGAGCGGGGGCAGGTCACGATCAAGGTCTTCCCCGACGTCTTCCAGATCATGGCCAGCCCGGTGGGCATCGGCGATCTTGGGGGACTGCCCCTGGTGACCGTACGCGACATCGCGCTGCGCGGCTGGCGGCGCTTCGCCAAGCGCCTGATGGACATCGCCGGCGCAGCCATCGGCCTGATCGTACTCTCCCCCGTGATGTTGTTGGTAGCGGTAATGATCAAGCTAGACTCGCCCGGGCCGGTCTTCTATGTCCAGGAGCGGATGGGCCTGGACGCCAGGCCGTTCAGCATGCTCAAATTCCGCTCCATGCGAAAGAACGCCGAAGCCAGCGGGCCGGGTTGGACCGTGGAGGACGACCCGCGCATCACCCCGCTGGGACGGATCCTGCGCCGCGCCAACGTTGATGAGCTCCCTCAGCTCATCAACGTGTTATTGGGCCAGATGAGCCTCGTCGGCCCCAGGCCCGAGCGCCCCATCTACGTGAACCAGTTCCGCCGCTCCATCCCGCGCTACATGGACCGCCACTGGGAGAAAGCTGGGTTGACCGGATGGGCCCAGGTCAACGGCCTGCGCGGCGACACCTCCATCGCCGAGAGGACCAAGTACGACCTGTGGTACATTGAGAACTGGTCCCTGCTCCTGGACGTGAAGATCCTGCTGCGCACCGTCTTCAATATCTTTGAGCTGCCCAACGCCTACTGACGTCGAACGGCAGGAGTAGGAATTGAGGATTAGGGAGTAGGCGGGAGAGACTGGGGTAGGTACCACGACAGACCCGCCCACTAACATTAGGTTTGCCCAGCACTTTAACAATCGCATAGTTAGAATCTAGCTGGC
>CAZNRX010000012.1:0-73296 GCA_964575455.1 uncultured Anaerolineales bacterium
TGTGGATCGACTCGCAGTCGGACCCGGCCAAGGCCTCCCAGGCCTACGAGCAGGCCGTGGTTCAGGATGAGATCAAGGCCGGGATCATCAATTGGCACAGCTCAGTCGCCGTCTCCTGCATGGAGGTGGCTGCCAAGCACCAGATCCCCCACTTCTGCCCCTACGGGGCGACCGAGGTGGTCAACGAGACCTGGCAGTCCGATCCTGACAGGTACTTCTACTGGGTCAACAAGTGGTGGCCCACGCCGAAGAAGCTGAGTATTTCCTACGTCCAGGCTTTGCAGGATGCCATTGACTCCGGTCAGTGGCAGCCCGAGGCCAAGACGGTCGCCATCTATGGTGAGGACACGGACTGGGGCCGCAGCTTCGGCGCTGCCATTATGGGACAGTTTGAGAACGCGGGCTGGGAGATTATCGGCGAGGAGTACTTCAGCATCGACCAGACCGAGTTCTACCCGCTGCTCAACAAGTTCAAGGAACAGAACCCGGCGGTTCTGGCGGGCACAAGCACGGCTCTACCTTCCTACTCCGCGCTGATCAAGCAGGCGGACGAGGTGGGGCTGGAGAGCCTGATCATCGCCGACGGCCTCGGCTGGTTCGGCGAGTGGTACGATACGACGGGCGATGCGTCCAACTACGTGCTTGATCAGATCCCGGGTTTCGCAACCGAAGAGGGGAAGCAGTTCGCCGCGGACTTCGAGGCTGAGACGGGCTTCCCGCCCAGCCCCTCGGCGTCCGGGTTGGCCTACGACGGCGCCAACTTCTTCATCCAGGCCGCGCAGCAGGTCTACGAGGACGAGGGCGAGCTCAGCTCGGAGACCCTGGCCGACTTCGCCAAGAATGAGGTTCAGACCGGCAACTGGTCCTTCACCGACGGCATCGTGATGGAGGAGTACAAGTACACGCCCGAAACGGTACCGGACCCCATCGTGGGCAAGGGCTACTATATCTTCCCCGTCCTCCAGTACTACGAGGGTGAGAGCCACGTCGTCTTCCCGCCCGAGTGGGCCGAGATGAGCCTGACGCCCAAGGGCGAGACGCCGGACATCAGCGGGGCGCCTGCAGAGGAGGAAGAGGCCGAAGAGGAGCCCATGGAGGCTACCGAGACCTTCAAGCTCGGTGTGTTGGGCCCCTTCAGTGGTCCCAGTGCTCAGACCGGTAAGCAGTTCCGGGGTGGAGCCACGATAGCCCTCGAGAGCGTTGACTATAAGGTGGGCCACTACGAGATCGAGCCGGTGTGGATAGACTCACAGTCCGACCCGGCCAAGGCCTCCCAGGCCTACGAGCAGGCCGTTGTTCAGAAGGAGATCCAGGCGGGGATCCTCAACTGGCACAGCTCTGTAGCGGTCTCGGCTATGGAGGTGACGGCGAAGCACCAGGTGCCGCACATCTTCGGCTTCGGCGCGACAGAGGTGGTGAACGAGACCTTTGCGTCGGATCCGGAGAAGTACGGCTATTGGATGCTGAAGGGATGGCCTACACCTGGCAAGCTGGGGACGAAGTACGCTGACGCAATCGAGTACTACATTGACCAGGGGGTCTTCGAGCCGGAAGAGAAGACAATCGCGATCTACGGCGAGGACACGGACTGGGGGCGCAGCTTTGGATCTGATGTGAAGAAGCTGTTTGAGGACGCGGGTTGGGAGACGGTGGCCGAGGAATACTTCGCCATCGACCAGACCGAGTTCTACCCGCTGCTGAACAAGTTCAAAGAGGAGAACCCGGCGGTCATCGCCGGCACGAGCACGGCACCGCCCTCCATCTCGGCCTTCATCAAGCAGGCGGACGAGGTGGGGCTGGAGAGCCTGATCATTGCCGATGGGCTCGGCTGGGTTGACTTCTGTTCTCTGACCGGATCGTCGGCCGATAACGTGCTTGATCAGATTGCCGGTTGGTCCGGCGACGAGGGCTTCGCCTTCGCCGAGGAATTCGAGGAGCGATATGACTTGGCTCCCAGCACGTCGTCGGCCGGTCTGGCTCACGACGGCACGATGATGTTCCTTGAGATCGCCAAGGACGTGTACGAAGAGCAGGGCGAGTTGAGCAGTGAGCTGATCTACAACTTCGTCAAGGAAAACGTCTGGACTGGCGAGTGGACCTTCACGGATGGTCTCGTCATGGTGGAGTACCAATACACTGACGAGACGACACCGGATCCGGTCGTGGGGCCGGGCTACTACACCTTCCCGGTGCTTCAGTACTCGTACGAGAACGGGAAGTGCCTTGGCAAGCCGATCTATCCGGTTGAAGGTGCGGTGCAGGACCTTCAGGTTCCGTAGTGGTTTCTGGTGATTGAAACGCGGGGGCGGCGGGGACATAGCTCAACGGCTTAGCTTCGCATGCTTTCCTGAGCTTCGCCGTTGCCCACGCCCCCCCGCTACTGAGTCCAAGCCGAGTGGCGATCCGCGCCGGGCTTGTATGCGCCTGTCGCTTTGCTTATAAGGAGATCGTGGTATGACGACAGAGAACAGAGTTCTGCACACGGAGACGGTGACGAAGAATTTCGGTGGGCTGACGGCTGTCAACCGGGTGTCGATGAACGTCGAAGAGGGGCAGATCTACGGGTTGATTGGCCCCAACGGCGCTGGCAAGACGACGTTCCTTAACTGCGTAGCGGGAGCCTATAAACCCTCCTCCGGGAGGGTATTCTTTCGAGGTGAGGAGACGACGGGGTCAGCCCCGGAGGTGATGTGTCGGAAGGGCATGTCGCGCACCTTCCAGATCCCGCTGCCCTTCCCGAAGCTGACCGTGCTGGAGAACACCCTGGTGGGAGCGGTCTTTGGCGCTCCCGATGGCAGCGGTGAACCTCCAGCCGAGAGAGCTCGTAAGGCGCTGGAGTTCGTCGATTTCCCTATGGCCCCCAGTACGCCCGCTGAGCAGTGCAACGCGGTGCAGCTCAAGCGTCTCGACCTGGCGCGGGCATTGGCCTGCGATCCCAAGCTCCTGCTACTGGATGAGCTGGCCTCCGGCCTGACCCCGGGTGAGCTCGATGACCTTTTGGACATCATTCGCGCCATCCGGGATCAAGGTGTCACCATCATCGTCGTGGAGCACATTATGCGTGTGATCAAGGGGATCTGCGACCGGGTCATGGTGATCGAGTATGGGACCGAGATCGCGGAGGGCACTCCCGACGAGGTCTTGAACGACCCGCGCGTCATCAAGGCTTACCTGGGAGAGGGGCACTAGGCGTATTGCGTGAAACGTGATGCGTGAAACGTGATGCGTGAGACGAGGATGATTGAGATAAGGAGGTTCCGTTGCTTGAGTTAAAGAATATCAATGCCAGCTATGGTTTTCTCCAGATCCTGTGGGGTGTCTCCCTTGAGGTCGACGACGGGGAGTTCGTGGGGTTGGTGGGACCCAACGGCGCTGGCAAGACGACGACGCTAAGAACGATCGCTGGGCTCCTGACCCCGAGCGGTGGTGACGTACTGTTCAAGGGAGAGAGGATGAACGACGTTCCCGCGCACCAGTGCACTCGGAGGGGCATCAGCTACATCTCCGAGGATCTAAACCTCTTCGTCGAGATGTCCGTGCGGGATAACCTGCTCATGGGGGCCTACATTATTCAGGATCGGGACGTGCAGCTCGAGACCCTCGACTTTGTCTTCGAGCTCTTCCCTCGCCTTGAGGAGCGGAAGTCGCAGCTGGCCGGCACGATGAGCGGCGGCGAGCGGAAGATGCTGGCCATCGCTCGGGGCCTGATGTCGAATCCAGAGCTCTTGCTGGTCGATGAGCCTTCGCTGGGTCTGGCGCCTCACCTGGTCACTGACGTCTTCAATTCGCTGCAGAGGCTGCAGGAGGAGGGGGTCACGATTCTGCTCGTGGAGCAGCGCGTGAACGCCACGTTGGAGATCACGGATCGAGCCTACGTCCTGGAGCAGGGCAAGGTCGCTATGGAGGGCCCGAGCAGCGAGTTGATCACGAACCAGCACGTCAAGAACGCGTACCTGGGCATCTAGGCGAGTCGACGAGCGGCTTAGGGCTGGGTTGCGCCAGCTAGCCGCGTGCTTGGCGATAAGGCGATAGAGCGACAAGACGACTGGCTGGCCGGCGCCAGCTGACCGCACGCTATGACGTCGCTGCGCTTACGGGCGATTTCGCCTGGGCACCGGGCGTCGCTATGCGTCGCTCCGCTTAGGGCAGTCAACGGGTTGATATGATCAACCTGGCCAGATGACGAAAAGAGAGGAAAGCTATGGTAGAAAAGAGTTCATTCGGTAGTTCACTTATGGAGACGATCAGCGAGAATCTGCCTGCAGCGGTCGTGATCGCCGGCACAATCGTTCTGACCATCGTCCTAGCATCCGTGACTGGGCCGGCCCAGATTCTGAACAGCATAGTCACCGGCGGTATGTGGGCGCTCCTGGCTGTGGGGCTGGCGCTGGTCTTCGGCGTGATGAACGTCCCGCACTTTGCCCACGGTGAGTCCTTCATGGTCGGCGCCTACGTCGCCTACTTCGTCTTCAACCCGATCAATCAATTGCTGAGGGAGAGCCCCAACCCGGTTCTGGGCACGTTGGCTCCTTTCCTCGCCATTCTGGCGGCTGGCGTCGCCGGTCTGATTCTGGGGGTAATCCTGGAGCGGCTCCTATTCTACCCCCTGCGCGTGCGTACCAAGAAGGGCTGGGTGATGAATGCCTTCCTGCTCACGGTGGGTATCTCCTTCATCCTGACCAACGGCACCACGCTGGTGCTTGGGCCCAACTTCCGCGGTATTCCGCGCTACTGGGACGTGCCGCCGGTGAATGTCTTCGGTGTGACCATGGCCATGGATCGCGTCGTGGCCTTCTTCGTTGCGTTGGTATCCATCGCCGCCCTGTGGTTTTTCCTCCGCCGCACGCGGACGGGACGCGCCATCCGGGCCGTCTCGCAGGACGAGCTAGGCGCGCAGATGATGGGCATCAACCTCAACTTCATCTTCCCGTTGACCTTTGCCCTGGCCACGGCGATGGCCGCCATCTCGGGGGCCAGTTTGCTGTTCATGTTCCAGGCCTATCCAACGGTGGGGCTCAAGCCGCTCTACTTCGCTTGGTACGTGGTCATGATGGCGGGTCTCGGGAACGTGGTCGGCGCCATCGTCGGGGGCTTCATCGTGGCTATTCTGCAGACGGCGACGCAGCAGTTCGTCGGCATCTCGTGGGCCGACGTCATTCCCACGGCGGTGATGATTGTGGTGCTGCTCATCGTTCCTCAGGGCATCTTCGGGTCCAAGATAAGGAGCGCCTAGGCCGCTGCGCTTACGGAAGGAGTAAAACTATGGCAACAGAGATGAAACAGAAGCAAAGCACTAGCTCGGTGGGACCGGTGGTGTCCTTCCTGCATAGCGTTGGCTTCACGCCGCTGGGCGCTGTGCTGTTGATTATCGTGGCCCTCTTGCCCCTGGTTCCTCCGTTCAACCAGGAGCATATGATCCGTTGGCTCATTATGGGGGCCTTCCTCGCCGCCCAGGCGGCCGCCTTTGACTTCACGTCTGGCTATATCCAGGTGGTGAACTTCGGGTTCGCCGCCATCCTGGGGCTTGGGGCTTATACCTCAGGCATCCTGGCCAACACCTCTCCGGTGCTGGCCGTGCAGCCCGGCATCAACCCCTGGATCGGCATCTTCCTCGGTGCGATCCTGGCCGGTGTGGTGGGGCTAGGGCTGGGATGGCTGACGCTGCGCTTGCAGGGCATCTTCGCCGCGGTGATGGCGTGGTTTGTGGGCATCGCCCTGATGGGCCTGGTGCGCAACCTGACCGAGTTCACCAGGGGGCCACTGGGTATGAACCCCAGGAGCCTTCTGGAGACGACCTCGAACTTGCCTTACTATTATGTCATCCTGGCGATGATGCTGGTCACCTACGTGCTCTTGCGGCTGGTGACGCGCTCCAACTATGGCCTGGCCTTCAAGGCCATTGGGCAGAACTTCGCCGCCGCCAAGGCCTCCGGCATCAATCCCACCAAGTATCGCGTGATGAACTTCGCCATGTCGTGCTTGTTCGCCGGATGGCTGGGCGGCTTTTACGCGCACTACTTCGGCTCCCTGACGCCGAAGACGCTGATGCACACCTCCAAGACGGTAGAGGTGCTGGCGCTGGCCTACATCGGCGGACGAGGGAGCATGTGGGGCGGCATGGTCGTCGCTTTCCCCTTCGTGTTCCTCATCGAACAGCTGCGGTCCAATCTGACCGGCCTACCCGGACTGCACCTGGTGCTCTACGGCGTGTTGATGATCGTGGTGATGATCTTCTATCCCGACGGCGTGGCCGGCTTAGTATATTGGGTGAAGGGGTTGATCAGGGGCGCTCGGGACTAGCTAGGGCCTTCCGCTATGGGCAAGATTTTCATACCCTCCGATGAGACCTTCCCCGACACGGCCGATGCCGTCGTCATCGGTGGCGGCATCGTCGGGGTGGCGACGGCTTTCTGGCTCTCCAGAGACGGCCTGGACACGGTGTTGGTGGAGATGCGCGATGGGTTATCGACCCTAACCACGCCGGAATCGATCGAGAGCTTCCGCGCTCAGTTCACCGAGCCGGCGATGTCCGAACTGGCGCAGGAGGGCATCGAGGTCTTCGAGAACTTCGCCGACGTGATCGGCATCTCCGGCTACGACATCGACCTCCATCACCAGGGGTATCTCTTCGTCACCGATGACGCCGAGATGGTCGATGAAGTGAAGGCGGCGGTGGAGACGCACCATGAGCTGGGCGTGACCGATTCCGAGTACCTGACCGGGGAGGAGGCACGGGAGCGCTTTCCGTTCCTCTCCGACAGCATCGTGGCGGGCACCTTCCGCCAGAAGGACGGCTGGCTGTCGACACATGAAGCGACTCAGGGCTTCGCCAAAGGATCCGATGCGCAGTTCCTGCTGAGCACCGAGGCGACGGACATCCTGCAGGATGGACAGGGGGTGTGCGGTGTCGAGACCTCCCGTGGCGCTATTGCCACGCGCAACGTGGTCAACGCTGCTGGTCCCTTCGCGGGCCCGGTAGCGAAGATGGTGGGTCTCGACCTGCCGTTGGAGCCAGTGCGCCGCCAGAAAGCCTTCCTGTCCCAGCAGCCCCTGGTCCCCCAGGACGCGCCGCTAACCATCGATATCGTTCGTGACTCCTATTGGCGGCCGGAGACGGGCGGAGCCTACATCGCGTGGGTCGACCCGGACGAGCTAGTGGACGAGGACCCCTCCGAGGACCTCTACACCGACCCGTACTTCGCGGCCATCGTCCTGGAGAAGCTGATCAAGATCACGCCCTTCTGGGAAGAGGTGGCGATGAATCTGAAGAAGGCCGACGTCCACCCCAGCGCGGGATACTACGTCTACACGCCCGACGATCAGCCGCTCATCGGGCCCGTGCCGGAGGTGCCGGGCTTCTGCCTGAACTGTGGTTATTGGGCCGGGGTGATGC
The DNA here is from genome assembly GCA_964575455.1 of uncultured Anaerolineales bacterium. GTDB lineage: Bacteria > Chloroflexota > Anaerolineae > B4-G1 > B4-G1 > SKLM01. The sequence goes on from CAZNRX010000012.1 coordinate 7,394, forward strand.
TCTCCCCGGCGGCAGGCAAGCGTGTGGCCGATCTGATCACCGGCGACATGGACCTGGAGGAGAACATTTTGCGCCCCACGCGCTACGAAGAAGGTATCGTGCTTGAGGGCGGGAGTTTCCTGCGAGGGCACTAGGGTGTCATAAAAGGACAGATGTGGCAAATTGAGATCCCTTACGGCCGGGAGAAGCTGTTGCTGCGGCTCCCTGAAGATCAGATTGTGGGTGTGTGCCATCCACGCTCCATGAAGGCGGCCTCTGATCCTGACGCATTGCTGCGTGAGGCGATCCAGGACGGCTTTGAGGAGCGAGACCTGGAGAGCAAGGCGCACGCTGGGGCCACGGCCTGCATCGCCGTCACCGACCGCACCCGCAGCACGCCTAATCAACTTATCGTGCCCCTCTTGCTGGATCAGCTCAACGCTTTGGGCGTGTCCGATAAGCGTATAACGGTTATCAGCGCCGGTGGGATGCACGCGCCAGATGACGTAGAAGCGCTGACCGGAAACGTCGGACCGATGGTGATGAAGCGGGTGGACGTGCTGACCAACGAACCTGACAACGAGGCTCTGATGGTCTGCATGGGCACGACGGAGCTTGGCACGCCGGTGGAGGTCCATGAGCGCTTCGCCGAGGCCGACATCAAGCTCGGGGTGAGCAACGTGATGCCCTGTATGTTGGCTGGCTGGTCTGGCAGCGGCAAGATCGTGATGCCCGGTGTCTCCAGTCGACGCGCCATCTACCACAACCATAAGTTCTTCGTGGAACCGCTCATGGCGTTGAACTGTGCCTCGTTGATGGGCGTGATGCCGCCGGGCAACCCCATTCGGGCGGACATTGAGGACTTTGCCACCATCAGTGGGATCGATTTCCTGGTCAACACAGTACTGAATGCGGACCGGGATCTGGTAGATGTCTTCTGTGGTGAGCACGTGGCAGCCCATCGTGCTGCGCGGGATCGCATGTTGCCCAACGTGGAGGTGAGCTTGCCCCAGTCGGTCGACGTGCTCATCGCTGGCGTGGGCGATCCAGCGCTGGAGGTCAGTCTGTTCCAGGGTGGCTCCCGGGTCTGCGGTGGCGTCGATCGGTATCTGAACCCAGGCGGGACATTGATTATGGTCAACGCCTGCACGGAGGGAATCTACGAGGGCTTTGAGCACGATGCGTTCCGGGAATGGATGCGCCGGATGCCCACACCGCGGGAGATCGGACAGCTGGTCGAGGACGAGGAGATGGGTGGGGAGAAGGGGTGCGTTTTGTTCACGTTCTCGTGGCTCTTGCACGAGATGGGATGTCGCGTCGTCGTTGTCACTGACGGTATGATGGGCGACGAGCTAAAGGAGATCCACCTGGAGCATGCGTCCGACTTGCAGGAGGCTGTCAACGATGCCTTGAGCAGTTACGGGCGCGAAGCGTCTGTGGGTGTTATGCCCTATGGCGGTCTGGTTTTGCCAACTTTGTGATCTACATAAGGAGAAAAAATGCTTCGAGACTGGCGTGAGTTTCTCTCTCCTGAGGACGTAGAGGAGATTCACAAGACGAGTATGAAGGTGATGGAGAACGTGGGGGTGAGCTTTCCCCACGAGGATGCCATCGCCATCTTCGAAGAGCACGGCTTCAAGACGGATGGCGAGAAAGTCTTCTTCGAAGAGCAGCAGGTGATGGATGCGTTGGCTTCAGTTCCAAGGCCGTTCACTATCCATGCCCCCGATCCCGATAAGAGCGTGGTCGTTGGGGATGGCAGCCCGGTCTTTGCACCGGGCTATGGCGCGCCGTTCCTGGTGGATTACGAGACCGGCAAGCGTGAGCCAACCCTGGACGACTATGAGGACCTGGTCCGCTTGGCGGACGCGTTGCCAAACCAGGACATGAGCGGACATCTTCTGGTTGAGCCCGGAGATGTTGCCTCGGATGCAGCTCACTTGCTGATGCTGAAGGCGCATATGCTCCACTCCGACAAGCCCTTCATCGGCAGCGCTGAGGGCGATGTCGGGGCACGAAACACGATGGAGATGGCCAAGATCCTGTTCGGGGAGGAGATCAGTGGGCGGCCGGTGACCGTTGGGCTTATCAACAGCCTCAGCCCCCTGGGCTACAGCGATGAGATGCTGCGGGCGCTGATGGTCTATGCGGAATACGGTCAGCCGGTCATCATCGCTGCTCTGGCCATGGCCGGATCGACCGGGCCCATCACGCTGGCCGGTTTGCTGGCCATGCAGACTGCCGAGCTCCTGGCCGGCGTCGTGCTGACGCAGTTGATCAACCCGGGTACGCCGGCCATCTACGGCTCCACGTCCACCAACATCGATATGAAGACCGGTGCCCTGGCTATTGGCAGCCCGGAGTGCTCGTTGATGATCAGCGGCCATGGCCAGCTGGCGCGCTATTACGGCCTGCCCTCGCGCAGCGGAGGGAGCTTGGCGGACGCGAGCTTCCCCGATGCTCAGGCCGGGTTTGAGTCGATGTTCACTCTCTTGACCACGGTCAACAGCGGTGTCGACTTCGTGCTGCACGCGGGCGGCATCCTCAATGCCTACCTGGCCTTCTCCTATGAGAAGCTCGTGCTCGACGACGAGATGTGTGGTATGATGCGCCGGTATGAGGAGGGCATTGAGGTTGCTCCGGAGACGCTGGCCTATGACGTCATTGAGAGCGTGGGTTCGGATGGCAACTACTTGATGGAGATGCACACCGTGGAGCGTTGCCGTACTGAGTTCTGGACGCCAGCAGTGGCCGATCGGGCGGGGCTTGAGGAATGGATGGCTGCGGGTCGGAAGGGAGCGGTCGATCTGGCCCACGAACGGTGGCAGGGATTGGTGGCAGAGCATGAGGATCCCCCACGGGATGAGACGACGATTCGTCAAATGGAGAGCTTTGTAGAGGAGCGTTTGTCCTGATACGCGAGCTAGTAGGTCGGGCAAGGCGGGATCCGCCCGCCGCTCGACAGACAGGCTAGTCAAAGTAGGTCGGGGTAGGTGGCTTCCGCCCAGGCGGTTTCCGCCCATTCCCTGACAAGAAGGAGGAGTCCCAAATGCTAGTCAAGAACAGAATGACGAAGAACCCCATCACGGTAAAGCCCGACCTCCCGATCGCTGAGGCGCTTGAGTGGATGCGGCGAGAGAAGGTGCGTCACTTCCCTGTCGTGAACAAGAAGGGAAAGCTGATTGGTGTCGTGGCGCGTGACGATCTGCTCTACGCCTCACCGTCGCCGGTCACATCCCTCAGCATGTGGGAGGTCACGTACCTTATGTCTCAGGTCACGGTGCAGGAGGCGATGACCGAGGACGTGATCACCACCTTGGAGGACACACCTATTGAAGAGGCCGCTCGCATTATGTTTGACGAGAAGATTGGCTGTCTGCCCGTGATGCGCGACGGCAAAGTCGTCGGCATCATCACCGAGTCCGATCTTTTCGAGGCTTTCCTGGAGCTGTTTGGTGGACACGAGAAGGGGGTGCGCCTGACGGTGCTGGCGCCTTACTACAAGGGCTCGCTGGCTGATATCGCCACGAAGATCACCGAAGCCGGTGGGCTGATTGTCGCCCTGAATGTGTTCGAGGGCGAGGATCCATCCAATTGGGGCTGCACGCTCAAGGTGACCGACATTGGCAAGGACGAGCTGCTGGAAGTGGTCGAGCCTCTCATCGTAGAGGTCCTTGACTTTCGGGAGATATAGACGACTGGTGCCTGGACTAGCCAACGGGGTGTATTGCCATTTCTGCCTATGCTGGATGACGCAGGAACGGACTATTTGGGATTGGGAGAATCGTCTGTCGGGCATAGGACGAGGAGGAAGAGCAATATAGACATAGGATGAGAGATAACGGTCGGGCTTACCGCCCGACGGGCAGTAGATGTTCCCGGTTTAGCTATCACACGTGAAGCTTTTTGATACAACAAGCTGGGTCTAGCGCCAGGCTGTCCCACGGTACACGTCGCTGGGGCTTGGTTGGGCGCTGTCCCAGCCGAACCCATACAGATCAAAACGTAGGAGGTACGAAAGATGAGTGAAGTTTTGGAGCAACTCGCCGCGGCTGTGATCAAAGGTAACGTAGGCGCCATGGACGACCTGACCGAAGATGCCCTGGACGAGGGCCTGGGCGCCAAGGAGATTCTCGACGATGGCCTGATGGTGGGCATGGATCACGTGGGCGTCGAGTTCAAGGCCGGCAATATGTTCGTGCCCGAGGTCCTGCGCTCGGCCAAAGCGATGAAGACGTCTATGGTGACTCTGCAACCACTGCTGTCAGAAGCTGAAGCCGAAGCCGTTGGCAGGATACTGATAGGCACGGTTAAGGGCGACCTGCACGATATCGGCAAGAACCTCGTCGGTATGATGTGCGAGGGGGCCGGTTTCGACGTGCACGATCTTGGCACGGACGTGGAGCCTGACGAGTTCCTTGAGGCGATCAAGGAGTTCGAGCCTCACATTGTGGGTATGTCGGCGCTGCTGACGACCACGATGCGCGTTATGGGCGACATCGTCAAGGCCATCGAGGAGGCCGGGCTGCGCGATCAGGTCAAGATCATGGTCGGTGGCGCGCCGGTTACGCAGCGCTTCGCTGAAGATATCGGTGCCGATGGCTACGCGGCTAACGCTGCATCTGCCTCGGACATGGCGAAGGAATTTGTCGGCGCGGCTTAATGTGTCATTTTGCCCTGGCACAAGATTGGGTTGGCGCATCTTGCGCTGGTCAAGCTTCTCCCAGGGATGATGACGGGTGGACGGGCAATCTTGCCCAATCACCATACAAGGAGATCTTCTAAATGAGGACAAACTATCGAGTCAACTCAGGCGTGCGTTTTCGAATGTTCACCGACGATCAGTTGGAGGAGCTCTTTCTGGGCGTCCTCCACGTGTTGGAGAACACTGGCCTGGAGGTACACCACGAGCAATCGCGGGAAATCCTCAAGGAGGCCGGAGCGTGGGTGGACGGCATCCGGGTTCGCCTGCCGTCTTGGTTGGTGAAGGAGTCGCTGCGGAAGGCGCCGCGTAGCTTCACCCTGTACGCCCGCGACGGGAACCCTGAGCACAACATCCACATCGGCCCTGGTCGGGCGCATTTCGGCCCTGGTCCTACGTGCCCCAACTTTATCGACGTGGAGAGCTTGGAGCGTCGGCCTTACGTCGAGGATGACGCGAGCACTGTGGCCAAGGTCGTCGATGCGTTGCCAAATATCGATTTCTGCGAGTCCCTGGGTTCCATCAGTGACGTGCACACGGATCTGAGCGCGCTCTACGAGTTCGCGCACATGTTCCCCAACACCAGCAAGCCCATCGTGGCCTGGTCGTTCGACAGGTACGATTCGGAGGGAATCCACAAGATCGCTCTGGCGGAGGCAGGCGGACAGCAAGCCTTCGAGCAGCGCCCCAACTACGTTCATTACTGCGAGCCGCTCTCGCCGTTGGTCAGCACCTTTGAAGCACTTGATAAGCTGGTCTTCGCCGCTGAGAAGCGGATCCCTCTGGTCTTCACGCCTTGTCCCCTCGCCGGTGGCACAGCGCCTATCACGGCGGCCGGTATCATCACGCAAGGGGCGGCGGAGTCTTGGATGGGGTTGACCATCGCGCAGCAGATCCAGCCTGGACTGCCGTTTATCATGGGCGGCGTCTACTCCGTCATGGACATGAATGCCATGATCCTGGCCTACGGCGCGCCGGAGCTGCCGCTGATGATGGCGGGTCTCACGGAGCTGGCCCACTACGCTGGTCTGCCGCTCTGGCAGACGGGCGGGTGCACGGACTCCAAGACCTTCGACGAACAGGCGATGATCGAGGGCTCGATGTCCGTCTACTTCTCGGCTCTCACAGGTGGTGACCTGTGTCATGACGTTGGCTACACGGAGAGCGCGATGACTGGCTCCGTCTTCCAGCTAGCAGCAATGGACGAGGCCATTGGCTACGCTCGCCGCATCACCCGCGGCATCGAGGTCAATGAGGACACCTTGGCCACGGACGTGATCAACGATGTGGGGCCGAACGGTCACTATCTGCGCGAGAAGCACACGCATTGCTACTACAAGAACGAGTTCTGGTACCCCAACCTCTGCGATCGCCGCAATTTCGAGGAGTGGGAGATGATGGGCCGCAAGTCGATGCGGGACCGCACGGCGGCCCGCGTGCGTGATATTCTGGCCAGCCACGAGCCGGCTCCACTCAAGGAAGGGACGGAAGAGGTGATCCAGGAGATGCTGGAGGAGGCCGAGGATCGCGTCCAGCAGGATTGGTGGGAGGATCGGGAGATAGCAGACTAACAAGGGGGACCGGTGAGATCGCCTGAGCTCCCGTTCTCTTACCATTGGGGGCTGGAGCACAGGAGAGTGAGTTCAGTGCTTACTTGTCTCCACACCTTGATGAATCAACAGGATAGGTGAGACTGCCTGAGGACATCGAGAAGCTTAGAGCTTAGTTTTGAAGACTTAGAGGAGTGAATAATGAGCACAGTTTACGAGAGACTTGCCACTGCTGTTCTTGAAGGTAACAGTGACAAAGTGCCGGGCCTGGTGAATAAGGCCTTGGAGAAGGACATGACAGCCAAGGAGCTGTTGGACAACGGTTTGGTCGTGGGGATGGACGAGGTTGGCGTGCGCTTTAAGCGCGGCGATATGTTTGTGCCTGAGGTGCTGATGTCCGCGGAGGCGATGAAGGCCGGCATGAGTATCCTGCGCCCCTTGCTCGTGGAGGCTGAGGAGGAGATGCTGGGCACCATCGTGCTGGGCACCGTTGAGGGCGACCTCCATGATATCGGCAAGAACTTGGTCGGGATGATGTGCGAAGGCGCCGGTTTTGAGGTCATCAACATCGGCTTTGACCAGCCCCCCGAGGCGTTCATTGAGGCCATCAAGGAGCACCAGCCCAATGTCGTCGGTATGTCCGCCCTGCTGACGACCACGATGCGCTCCATGGGCCATACCATCAAGGCCATCTCAGAGGCTGGACTGCGCGACCAGGTCAAGATCATGGTCGGTGGCGCTCCGGTGGACGCGGAGTTCGCCGACCGTATTGGTGCCGATGGCTATGGCTCCAACGGACCCGCCGCCTCTGACCTGGCTAAGGAATTCGTCGGCGTCGCCTAGTCGAACAGGGCTGTAGTGCCCGCGAGGCTTTACGATAGGAGATTTGTTCATGCAAGTTAAGAAGACGAACTACACAGTGAATGCCACCCCCACGTTTGAGGTGCTCACCGAAGAGGAGATCGAGGCGATCTACTTCTCGGCGCTGCGGGTCCTGTACGAAACTGGGGTTCGAGTGTACGAGGAGGAGGGCGTCGAGGTCGCTCACGGCGGTGGCGCTATTGTGGAGGATACGACGGAGGACAGCAGTCTGGTCAAGATCCCACCGTGGATGGTTGACAAGGCGCTTTCCACGCTGCCCAGAAAGGTCGTTGTGACGGGTCCTGATCGCAAGCACCGTATGGAGCTGTATAAGGACCAGATCTACTTCGGGGCTGGGTCCGATACGCCGTACACCTGGGATCCCTACACCGGCGAGCGGCGTCGCGCCACGTACGAGGACGTCAAGAACTTCGCCAAGATCGCCCAGGCGATGCCCAACATGGATTTCCACATGTCGCTGGGCATTGTTCAGGACACCAACGTCGGCACGTATGACCGTTGGCAGTATCTGGCCATGCTGGAGGGTACGACCAAGCCGATCAACATCACCGCTGTGGACCTGGATGGCCTGAGGGATCAGCTCGAGATGGCTTACATCCGCGTGGGGGGCAAGGAGGAGTTCAAGAAGGGCCCCATCTTCTCGCTCTACATTGAGCCGGTATCGCCTTTGAGCCATTCCGAGGAGGTGGTGCAGAAGCTGCTGTTCGCCACCGATCACGGCATCCCCTTCGTCTACACGCCCTGTCCGTTGGCCGGCGCGACGTCTCCGTGCACCTTGGCCGGTACAGCGGTGCAGGCGCTGACAGAGAGCCTGTTCGGCATCGTGTTGAGCCAGCTGCGCAAGCCGGGCGCGCCGTTGATCATCGGCGGGTTGATGTCCAACATGGACATGCGCACCACAGTCTACTGCTACGGTTCACCGGAGATGGCGCTGCTGAGTGCGGCCTACACTCAGATCACCAAGTGGCTGGGCGTTCCCGAGTATGAGACGGCCGGCTGCTCCGATGCCAAGCTGTTCGACGAGCAGGCCGCGCTGGAGGCCTCATTCAATGCCACCACCGCCGCTCTCGTGGGGGGTAACATGATCCACGACGTCGGCTACCTGGAGCAGGGACTGACCAGCTCGATGGAGATGATGGTCGCCTCCAACGAAATCATCGACCGGGTGAAGCGCATTATGAAGGGCATCCCCGTCAACGATGGTAGCAAGGCGCTGGATGTGATTGAGGACGTAGGCCCCGGTGGTCACTATCTGGAGCATGATCACACCTACGACCGTTTCCGGGACCTGATCTGGCAGGGTGAGTTGACGGACCGCCAGAACTGGGAGAACTGGGATCTGGGTGGACGGAAGACGTTCAAGGATCGCGTCCACGCGAAGGTGCTGGAGATCCTGGGAGCGGACACTGAGCCGCTCATGGATGAGGACATGTATAATGAGCTCCGCCACATCTGCGAACTGGCTGACGAGCGCCACAAGGATGAGGAGCTGGACTACGACATGTTCGTGTGAGCCGAGCTGCTAAGCTGTCGGCAGCCGTCCGGCGGCCGACAGACAGCGGCTATGGCCACCCTTGCGAAGGCCATAGACAGCGGGGCGATATGCCCTGGGCACTATGCCTTGGGCGATACGCCTCAACAATGTCGCTAATCAATGCAGGCTGTCAACGAACCTTTCAATGGAGCTCGATGGGTCGACGGGCGGGGACGCCCAGAGACTCGACATCGCTGTTCAATGCTGCTAATTCAACGCAACCGTTCAATGATGATCGATACCGCCTTCGCTCTGGAGCTGTGGTGAGCCTTCGCAAGGGTCTTTAGTACGAGTTCCGCTTGGAGCTGCCAAGCACCGTTGGCATAGCTTTCACCTAGCCCCTCTTCCCCCTGGGAAGGGGGGCTAGGATTGGGCTTGTATCACGAATGGCACGAAGTGAGCCAAGCGCTGGATAAGGGGGCAAAGTGCCCAACAATAACTCACGGAAGCTTGTTCTAGGCATAGACACGGGCGGCACATATACCGATGGTGTGCTGCTCGATTATGATTCGCGCGAGGTGTTGGCCACGCACAAGAGCCTGACAACCAAGCGCGATTTTGCTATCGGCATCGAGCGGGTCATCAGGGGAATTGCGATAGAGGATCCCTCGGAGGTCCGCATGGTATCTGTTTCGACGACGCTGGCGACGAATGCCATCGCCGAGGGGAAGGGTAAGCGGGTAGCGCTGTTGCTGGTTGGGTACGACCCGGAGCTAATTTCCTCCTTCAATCTAGGTGCACGATTCGCCACGCCTAACTATTATTACTTCGATGGTGGGCACGACCTTTACGGTCGAGAGAAGGAAGCGTTGGATCTACCGGCCATTCTGGATAAGGTGAGCGAGATCAAGGGTGAGGTCGATTCTGTTGCTGTTTCCAGTTACTTCAGCCCTCTCAATCCGGAGCACGAGAATCGCATCTACGAGGCTCTCTCTCGCGTTTGTGATCTTCCCATTGTGCTCGGTCACCAGTTGTCGACTCGGCTTGGTTCGGTGGAGCGCGCTACCACGGCCGCCCTCAATGCCTCGCTCCTCGCCGTGCTTCAGGACTTCGTGATCGCGGTGCGGCGGGCCATGGAGCATCGTGCGATCGATGCTCCGCTGATGATGGTTCGCGGGGATGGGACGTTGATGAGCGATGAGTTCGCCTCCCGAACGCCGGTGGAGACGATTCACTCCGGCCCCGCGGCCAGCGCTATCGGCGGTCGCTTCCTTTCCCAGCTTGATGATGCCCTGGTGCTGGATGTCGGTGGGACCACCACCGACCTGGCCGTTATCGAGGGCGGAGAGGTGACGGTTAGCGAGGAGGGGGCCACCGTCGGCGACTACGAGACGGCGGTCAGCGCCGCGGATCTGTTCTCCGTCGCCCTGGGCGGGGATAGCCACATCACGTTGAATCGTGAGAAGCACGTTCTCCTGGGCCCAGAGCGTGTCGTCCCCCTGGCCCACCTGGCGGATGAGTATCCGAAGGTCAAGAGCCGTCTCCAGGCGCTGTCGCGAAGGGCCTGGGCAGAGGCCAGCCCCGATTGGTTGGAGTATTGGTTCTTGCTGCGCGAGCCGGAGGCGTCGCAATCCGTCGGGAGCGGGTCGGGCCACGCGAAGAAGTTGGTGGAGTTCCTGAGCAGCGGTCCAAAGCCCGTGCCCGATATCGTCGATCATCTTGACGTGCTCCACGTGGCGCAGATTGGTGTGGATGACCTGTGGCGCGAGGAGATCCTGGGGAAGTCCGGTCTGACGCCCACGGATCTGCTCCACGTCGAGGGACGCTACTGCCCATGGGACGTAGAGGCGGCTGAGTTGGCTCTCCAGATCTTCTCTCACTACCAGTTCAAGGAGCCCGATGAGATACGCAAAGCGGTGTGGTGCCAGGCTGTGGAGATGATCGTCCACGCGGCGGTTACTTTCCTCAGCAAACAGACCTTGACGCCACCCACCGAGATGCGTTCGGAGGGTGAGGATGACATCGGGCGCTGGTTCTTCTTCAACAGCATCTACGATACGCATCCTCACTTGGAGACGCTCTTCCGCTTGCGCGATCCCATCGTGGGGATCGGCGCGCCGGCCCATTTCTTCTTGGAGGAGGTCGCTGAGGCCCTCAACGCGGATTTGGTCCTGCCCGAGCATCACGCGGTGGCGAATGCACTGGGCGCCGTCGCCGGCAGCGTGATGGTCATCGAGGAAGTCCTGGTCTATCCAACGCTGGACAAATCGGGGCTGGAGGTGATGGGCTACTACGTTCAGACCAGCGAGGATCGTAGGAACTTCGACGAGGGGGCGCTGCAGGAGTGCTTGACATACGCCAAGGACCTAGCCCATGAGCGTGCTCTGGCGGCCGCGGTCCGCTCTGGGGCGGATAATCCGGAGGTCGTCGTCGAAATGGAGACCGAGGGTCTGGACACATACCGCATTCGTGCTAGGGCGATGGGTAACCCGCGATTGGCGAAGTGAGAGGATTAGACTACGCCCCCGAGATGGGGGCTGAGAGCACGTGAGTATGGAGGTAGGCAATGGAATTGGTGCGAGTTGATACGCAGCGCGCCTACGATTTGATCTGGGAGAAGATCACGACGTTGGACTTGGCTCCCGGCGCGCCGATTAACGAGCAAGAGTTAGCAGAAACGTTCGACATGGGCACCGTGCCGGTTCGGGAGGCATTGAAGTGGGTGGCTCATGAGAACCTGGTCGATGTCACACGCCACGGTATCTACGTAGCTGATGTCAACGTGGATGATCTTCAGAGGCTCAGCGAGATGCGGTTGTCCCTTGAGTCCCTGAGTGCGCGCCTCGCGGCTGAGCGAGTCGAGCCCGATGATCTGGTCGTCCTGGAGGCTCTGCGTAAGGAACAAGAGGCGTTCACCGCAGAGCTGACGGCCGAAAAGAGACGGGACTTGTTCGATCTTGATCACAAGTTCCATCAGGCGGTCGCCAAAGCGGCTCACAACAGGTACCTGTACCAGACCCTGGATCGTCTCTTTGGTCTGTCACGCCGCCTCTGGTACCTCGCCTTACTGCATTTGAAATCTCTCTCCTCCAGCGTCGAGATGCACGTGGCGCTCGTGGGAGCCATTGAGAGCGGCGATGGTGATTGTGCTGCGGAGATCATGCATGAACACGTCAAGGAGTTCTACGACGAGGTTCGCGAGATACTGGAACGACGGGAGTAGGGAGTGAGGAGTAGGGGAGGATGGCATGGTGACCAAGACGCTGCCTATGGAGTTGCTGGAGCGGAAAGATATCCCTTACGAAGCCCATCAGCATAAGGATGTTCAGTACACGGCGGAGGGGGTCGCCAACGACCTGGGCATCCCAGTGGCGCAGGTTGTCAAGGCGATGCTTGTCCGCTGTGATGGGAGCTGGTTCGTGTTGGTTGTGGTTCCCGGTGACGAACGGCTCAGCCTGGAGAAGGTCCAGGCAGCTGTGGGGGCAGGCAAAGTCAGCCTGGCGTCGAAGCAGGAGGTGGAACGGGTGACTGGGTACACGGTGGGGGCCGTCTCCGTGATCGGGTTCCGCCAGGGTGGTGTGCTCACTTTTGTTGACGAGGGTGTCCTAGATCTCGAGCAGGTGGTCATCAGCTCTGGTCGTCCAGACGCTGGACTGGCGCTCTCGACCAAGGATATGCTGACGGCGTTGGAGGGTGCTCAGGTGGGGGATTTCTGCGAGACGGCGGGGGCAGGTAGCACGGAGTAGAGAATGGCAGGAGGACGGAGGCTTAGCTTTGCACGCTGAGAAGGTTGTCTTAGGGGTCGATACCGGGGGCACGTACACGGATGCCGCACTGGTCGACCACGATATGGCAGGCCGTCACGTCGACGCAGCCAACCGCGACCTAGGCGTGTTGGCCGAGGCGAAGGCGCTCACGACGCGTCACGACCTGGCGATTGGCATCGAGCAGGCCGTCAGGGCGGTCCTGGATCAGAAAGCGGTTGCACCTGAGGCGATCCACCTCGTGGCGCTGTCGACGACGCTGGCCACGAACGCGATCGTTGAGGGTCAGGGGCGGTCAGTCGGGTTGCTGCTCATCGGCTACGACCGGGAGCTTGTCCGGCAATACGGGTTGGAGCGGGAGCTGGCGACGGAGCGGTTGGTCTACCTGCGGGGCGGGCACGATGTCGTGGGCGAGGAGCAGGCTCCCTTGGATGAAGAGGCGGCACGTGAGGCGATTCTGGCCTGGCGAAACGAGGTTGAGGGCTTTGCCATCTCGGGCTTTTTTGGCGTCTACAACCCATCCCACGAGCTGCGCGTGAAGGAACTGGTGCAGTCCCTGACCGATCTCCCCGTCACCTGCGGCCACGAGCTGACGACACGTCTCGACTCGGTGCGGCGTGCCACGACGGCGGCTCTCAATGCCCAGTTGATACCACTCCTTCACGGTCTGATCGCCACCGTGCGTCAGACGCTGGATCGGATGGGGATTGCGGCTCCTTTGATGGTGGTGAAGGGGGATGGATCTCTGGTCCGGGCTGGCTGGGCCATGGAGCGGCCGATAGAGACGATCCTCTCCGGGCCGGCTGCCAGCGTGGTCGGTGCGTGGCACCTGGCGGGCCGTCGCGACGTATGGACGGTTGACGTCGGCGGCACGACCACGGACATCGCGGTGCTGGACGACGGCCGTCCGCGGCTCAACCCTCGAGGAGCGCACGTCGGAGGCTGGCGGACGATGGTCGAAGCGGCCGATGTCCATACGTTGGGGTTAGGCGGCGACAGCCACGTGCGCTTGAACGGATCACGCCTGGCTATTGGCCCCCAACGTGTGATCCCGCTCTGTCTGTTGGCCAGTCAGCATCCGGAGGTTGCTGACAAGCTTGCCATGCAGGAGCAAGAAGAAACCGGTGGATGGACTGGTCAGCTCGTCGTGGCTCAGCGGCCGGATCTGCGCGGTCATATGGGTACACGGGGTTTGTCGGTCGAGAGGCGCTCTTTGCTCAGGAGTCTGCAGGCAGGTCCTCGCCTCCTGGCCTCGTTGGCCGAGGAGGGCCCTCTCGTCAATCAACGGGTCAGGGGTCTGGAAGCCCGTCAGGTCGTGCTGCGGTCCGCGTTCACGCCGACGGATGCCCTGCACGTGTTGGGGCGCCTGAACCTCTGGAACGCCGAGGCTTCCCGTCTGGGAGCTAGCATGCTGGCAAAGGAGGTGGGGCTCAGCCCGGATGTGCTCTGCAGACAGGTCGTCGATGGCGTGGGAGATCGGGTGTCGAAGGCCTTGGTGACCAAGATACTCGGCGACGAAGGGGTGCTTCCCGACTGGGAGGAGGAACCATCAGCTGAGGCCTTGCTGGCTCGGGCACTGGGCAACAGGTCCGACTCGGACCTGCGCTGCGAGATGCAGCTTCGGCAGCCGCTGGTCGCGATTGGAGCGCCGGTTGAGGCCTACATGCCGCGCGTGGCCGATCAACTGAGCACGGAGCTGATCATCCCCCCTCACGCCGAGGTGGCGAACGCAGTGGGGGCTGTGATGGGCAGCGTGGTGCAGCAGATTCGGGTGACGATTCAGCCGCTGGACGATGATGTGTTCCGCCTCCATCTCCCCGATGGGGTCCGGGATTTCTCCACGTTGACCGAGAGCGTCCGGTACGCGGAGGAGGCGATGGTTGAGCGCGTGAAGGCGATGGCCCGAGAGGCTGGCGGTTCGACGCTGTCCCTTGATCACATTGAGATACGCACCGAGCGCCAGGACAAGACCGCGCCCGTCCGGGGCAACCGCATCTACCTCGGTACGGAGATGACGTTCACGGCTGTGGGAAGGCCAGGCCTGGCGACGTAGCGAGTCAGCGAACACGAAGGGCGCGAAACACGAAAGGCACGAATAACCCCCTCGCCAGTTGTTCACTCTCTCCTAGCTGTTGTCGGCCCTACTGACTGGCCTACCCGGTCAAGGCTCGGAAGCGCAAGCTAGCGCACGGCTTGAGGCTGGCGTTTGGTTCGCGGCCTAGGGCTGGTGCTTCCGGTGCGGTTTGGCTTCGCACGCGGTCTAGCTCTGTACCCCTTCCAGTTGAGATGTGCAGTGCGGGCAGCGCGTGGCCTTGATCGGTATCTCTGTCAGGCAGTACGGGCACTTCTTCATGGTTGGCTCCGCTGGCTTCTCCTCTTTCTTCTTGCGCTGCAGCTGGTTGATCTGACGGATGATGAGAAAGAGGGCAAAGGCGATGATGATGAAGTCGATGATGGTGTTGATGAACAGCCCGTAGTTGATCGTGGCTGCCCCCGCCTCTTTCGCCGCTGCCAGGCTCTCGTAGCGCGTCCCCGAGAGGTTGATGAAGAAAGCCGAGAAGTCTGTGTTGCCCAACAGCAAGCCGATGGGTGGCATGAGGATGTCGCTGACGAACGAGTTGACGATGTTGCTGAACGCCCCGCCGATGACGATGCCGATCGCCAGGTCGAGCACGTTCCCACGCAGAGCGAATTCCTTGAACTCCTTCAGCAAGGTGCTCCTCCTTTCTGTTCAGTGTACTGTGTGCGGAGATAGGATACAGACTGTATCACAGATGACGAGAATGGACAAATGAGACGGATGGCGGGTTTTGGAGGCGGGCTTGTCTCTATCTCTGTCTCTGTTATAATCTCGCCCGCACTACGAAAGGCATGACTATGCTCAAATCTCGCTACGCTTTCCCGCTCGCGGCGCTGGGCCTGGCGGTGTTGACGCTGCTGATCGTCTCGTTTGCCGTCGTGGCTCTGATCCGCGTGCTCCCTGGCCGGTACGCTTACTACCTGCCAGAGCCGCTTCAGAACCTGCGTCATCGTCCCCATCCGGACTCGCTCCCCACGCCATCATCTGTGCAGAGCGAGGTGGTCGAGTGGACGCCGACGTTCCTGTCTACCACCACGCCGACGCCGGAGTCGACCGAAGGTCCGGAAGCGCCCCGCTGCACTCCGAGCTGCACTCCGAGCCCGCAGCCCATCACGCTCACTCCTTCGCCGATGCCATCACCCACCCGGGAGCCTTCGCCGACGCCAAAGCCTCCTGGCAGCGTTATGCTGACGGGTTTGCGGCACGAGCATCAGGGGTGGAACAACTGTGGTCCTGCCACGTTGACCATGTTGCTCTCCTACTACGGATGCGAGCGGACGCAGCAGGATGCGGCACCAGTCCTGAAGCCGGATGCGGACGACAAGAACGTCAGCCCCTGGGAGATGGCGTCCTACGTGCGCGATCAAGGCTTCGAGGCCATAACGCGTGTGGACGGTGATATCGAGCGCCTCAAGGTGTTGCTGCGGGCCGGTTTCCCTGTCATCGTGGAGACCTGGTACGTTCGCGACGCCAGCGACCAGCTGGGGCATTATCGCTTGATCGTTGGCTACGACGACGCTGCTGGCTCAGAGCCTGGCGCGACAAGCGGTGGGCAAGCTGGGCAGTTCATGACCTACGATTCGCTCCACGGTCCCGACGTTCCGATCGGCTATCAGGAGCTGGATGAGCTGTGGCGCGTCTTCAACCGGCTCTATCTGGTGGTCTACACGCCCGAGAGGTGGGATGCGCTGGCTGCAATCCTTGGCCCGGATCTGGACGAGGCCGCCATGTACGAACGGGCGCTGGATGTGGCCCGGAGCGAGGCGGTGGCCCAGCCCGGCCAGTGTGTGGCTTACGCCGATTGTGCTGACTGGGTCACCTTCTCCTGGTTCAACGTCGGTTCCTCTCTCACCTTCCTGGGACGCTATCAGGAGGCGGCTGCGGCCTACGACAAGGCGCGGCAGCTGGGGCTCCATTACCGCATGTTGTGGTACCAGTTCGGGCCCTATGAGAGTTACTACGAGGCGGGGCGATACGACGACGTGATCGCCCTGGCCGATGCCACCCTGGCGACGACGAGCAATCTGGAGGAGTCTTACTACTGGCGTGGGAGGGCTCGCCTGGCACAGGGAAACGTTGATGGAGCGCGATCTGACTTCAAGAAGGCTCTGCGCTACCACGAAGGGTGGTCACTGGCGCTGGAGGCTCTGGCGAGCTTGGAGGGATCCTGATGAACACTGGCGGCACTCCGGCTCTTCGAGCTTGTCGCTTCGAGCTGCACTGCGGACGTTTTGGCGGCACTCCGCCTGGCTTCGAGCCGCACTACGAACGTTTTGATCTCTTCTTCATCATCTCCTAGGCCCCTGGTTTCGTCTCAAGAGAAGCGCGGGTAGATGACGGATCTCCTCGCTGCCCAACAGCGCGGCCGCCGACAGGTACGTCGCGGCTCCTATTAACAGCCCACCCACACCGATCAGACGCGACCCAAGATCGGGCAGAGGCCCGGCTTCGCACACTAGACGGAAGCCAACGACCACAGCTGCCATCAACGCCGACGCCGCCAGGGTCCGCGTCAGGGATACGAGCAGGGGCCGCGTCTCGATGGGTCTCAGCCGGCGCCAGGCCACGAGCAGAAGCAAGCTCACCTGGAGTCCCACGCCCAGGGAGTTGGAGAGCGCGATGGAGCCTTGGGCCAGGGAGGGGAGGAGCAACCACCCCACGATTGCGTTTGTCGCCAGCCCCGCCAAGGCGGCCCACAGCGGCGTCCACATGTCCTTCTGAGCGTAAAATAGCCGACTGGTCACCTCCAGGGCGCTGTGGAAGATCAGCCCGAGCGCGAAGAACTGGAGGGCCCTGAAGACCCGATCAGTGGTGGCTGTGTCGAACGCTCCCCCTTGGAAGAGAAGCACCGTCAACGGCCGGCCCAGCACGAGCAATCCCACGGCTGCCGGCACAGCCAGCGCCAGCACCAGCCGCAGCGCCCAGGAAGCAGTGCGGCGCAGCCCGGCCCGATCTTGACGGTTGGCCAGGTCCGCCAGGGTGGGAAAGACGGTGATCCCCAGCGCGGTGCCGATGATGGTCTCTGGGAACTGCATCAGCCGCCAGCCGTATTCGTAGGCCGAGATTGCGCCTGCAGAAAGCCGGGAGCCGAGGTAGGTGGGCAGGACGAAGTTCAGGTAGGTGGCTCCCAGGCCCAGCATGCGCGGCCCTATCAGCCTGAGGAGCGCTTGCATGTCCGGATGGATCAGGGTGGGCCACCAGCGGGCGCGGAAGCGGACCAGACCCGGCACCAGAATCAGGAAGTAGGCCACGGCGCCACCCACGCCACCCCATGCCAGCCCGAAGATGCCCAAGCTGGGGGCCAGCCCGAGCATGCCCGCTATGCGCCCCAGCGTGTAGCAGACAGGTGCCAGGGCAGGGAGCAGGAAGTGTTGGTAGGCTCGCAGGACTCCTACCAGGATGCCGCTGATGGTGAATAGAAGCGTCTGGATCAGCACCAGGCGCATGAGCTTCGCGCCCAGAGCGATCTGCTCTGCGTCGAAGCCGGGGGCGACGGTCTGGATCACCTGCGGGGCGAAGAGGGCTGCCACGGCGCCAACGGCCGCCACGATCAGCAGGGCAAGGTTGACCACCGCGGAGACCAGACGCCAGGCTTCGTCGTGCTCGGCCCGCCCGATGCGGGCCGAGAGGATGGGGATGAGGGTGGTGGCCATGGCGCTCCCAGCGAGGATGGTGAACAGGCCGTCGGGGAGCTCGAAAGCGGCGTAGTAGGCGTCGAGTTGGGCCGAGGCGCCGAACGTGCGGCTTATGACAATGTCGCGTATCATTCCAAGGGCTTTGTCACCGGCGAAGAGCACAGCGACGAGAACAGCGGAACGGGCGACGAACGATGCGTCGCCCGGGGAGGAGGAAGATTCTGACGAAGGTGCCATGTGAAATCAAAGACCTCCGAGGTTGGGGTGAGCGGGAGAAGCTTCGAAGGTCTGCGAAGTCGAGTGGAGCTACTCTATCTCCAAGATCACGACATCCACCGCTGCATTCTCCTTGAATGTCTGAGCAGCTTCTCGTGAGCCGATGCCGCGACCTACGTGCATGGGGATGGCCACCTTGGGATCAATGACCTCGGCGGCCTGCACGGCCTCCTCAGCCGTCATCACGTAGACGCCGCTCACGGGTAGAAATGCGATGTCAATCTCTTTCAGACCTGCCATCTCCGGTATGTGATCCGTGTCCCCGGC
The DNA here is from genome assembly GCA_964575455.1 of uncultured Anaerolineales bacterium. Taxonomy (GTDB): domain Bacteria; phylum Chloroflexota; class Anaerolineae; order B4-G1; family B4-G1; genus SKLM01. Next base: position 26,003 of record CAZNRX010000012.1, read on the forward strand.
ATGGTAGATGCGCCTCGGCCCTGATGGCCCGTCGTCCAGTGTGACGACGAAGCCCACGTATCCAGCCTCCTGGGGGTGGAAAGGTTCCCCTGAGCTGCGGAACTTGTTCACGTTGTAGGCGGGCACGGCCTCTACGTCGATCCCCTTCACGTTGACTATGTCTCCGGGTTTCACCACGCGCACGTTCCCCGACAGCTTGGCGGCAGCAGAGGCAACGGTCACGATGACGGTGTCGGGGCCTTGGATCTTGGCTATGTCCTCCGCCGAGCAGTGATCGCGGTGGTTGTGGGAGATGAAGATGACGTCTGCCTCGATGTGTACCTCGCCAAGTTCGTAGGGGTCGAAGTAGATCGTCTGCGGGCCGTAACACGAAGGGCACGAATCGATGCGAAAGGCGTCGTGGCCCAGCCAGTGAATGTGCTCCAGCATTTTTCACGCTCCCCTTGCTAAGGATGAGTGGTTCAGCTTCATGTGTGGGTGTGGCCTGTTCTCTCCCATAAGAGTGGCGAAGCGCTGGCGCTCCTTTGCTCGCTTCGTAGCGCCCTACGAGCGGCGCCCTAGGCAGACGCAGGCTGAATGGCCGGTCGGAACTTGTAGCCGTAGATGATGGCGCCCTCCTCGCCGCTGCTCTGGACTCGACGGGTTACCATCTCCACAGGCATACCGATCTCTACCTGCTCGGTGTTCACGTCGGTGAGCTGGGCGGTGACCATGGGGCCCTCCTCGAGCCGCACCAGCGCCACGGTGTAGGGCGCGAACTCCTCAAAGTCCCGCGGGGCGTGGTAGACCGTGCTGTAGGAGTAGACCTCGCCGCGACCACTGAAGGCGACCTCCCTTTGTTCCACCGTCTCACATTCGGGGCAGACGTCGCGGGGCGGGAAGATTCGGGCGCCGCATTTCTCACAGACCTCTCCAACCAATCGATAGCGCTGTTGCTGTAGTCTCCAGTTCTTCGGAATGCTGTTCATTATACTCTCCTGACAACTCTCTCTGTGTAAGGGTCGGGTGTCTTGCACACGGCTTGAGGTTAGGAACGTGCAAGGCACCGTCTAGTCCGCTATGCTCTCCAAGATGTGCGTGATGACCGTCGCGCCGCTGCCGCCGATGTTCTGCGCCATGCCCAGTCGCGCGCCTTTCACCTGGTTCTCGCCGGCCAGGCCGCGCAGCTGTTGCACGACCTCGGTGACCTGGTAAACACCAGTGGCTCCGACGGGATGACCGCGGGCCTTCAGCCCTCCCATCGTGGTTACCGGTATGCGTCCGTCGATGCCGATCTGGCCCTCCAGGGCCAGCTCGAGCCCCTTCCCTTTCTCCGCAAATCCGGCTGCCTCCAGGCTGAGGGTTGCCATGATGCTGAAGGCGTCGTGCAGCTCGAAGAGATCGATGTCCGCGGGACCGACGCCGGCTTGCTGGTAGGCGCGGTGGGTTGAGAGCCGCGCTCCTTCCAGCACCAGGGGGCCCCGCCGATCGTGGATCGCAAGTGTGTCGGTGCCCACGCTTGAGGCAGCGATACGCACCGGCGCCGTCGAGTGGGCATGAGCTTGATCCTCGGCCACCAATACAATCGCGGCCGCGCCATCGCAGATGGGCGAGCTGTCGAGCAAGTTGATGGGATCGGAGATCATGCGCGCCCTCGCGAACTTCTCTGCGCTCACAGGGAAGCGGAATATCGCGTAGGGATTGTTGACGGCGTTGCGATGGGCGTTGACGGCGAAGGGGGCGAAATCCTGGTGGCTGTAGCCATATTCGTGCATGTAGCGCTTCATAAGCAGGGCGTTGAGTGTGACGAAGGATGCCCCCTGCGCGGCCTCGTAGTCAGCATCGGCGGCCATCGCCAGCGCCGCTGTCGTATCGGGGCCAAGGGTGTCGGTCATTTTCTCCACCCCAACCACGATCACGATGTCCGCCAACCCACCGGCAACGGCCATATATCCCACACGCAGCGCGGCGGCGCCAGAGGCGCATGCGGCCTCGATCTTGAATGCCTCGATGCCTCGCAGCCCGGCGAAGTCGGCGACCAGCGCTCCGAGATGCTCCTGCCCCTCCAACTCGCCGGACAGCATATTGCCGACGTAGAGCGCATCGGCGTTCATCACGCCTGCATTTGCCATAGCAGACTGGACTGCCTTCAGCGCCAGGTGGCGCAGGCTGACGCCCCAGTGCTCTCCAACTTTGGTCTGACCTACTCCGATAATGGCAACGTCTCTCATCTAACCGGTCTCTTACCTGTTTGATCAGCTATCTACGGCGGCACTTTGGCTCTTCGAGCTTGTCGCTTTGAGCCGCACTACCAACATTCTCATTTGATCAACTTCTTGGTGTAACGCACGTAAGTTGCGTAGTCGATCTCTACGCGGCGCGCGATGTAGTCGAGTGTCTTCGGCGCTCGCTGCTGCCGCTCTACAATCGCCTCGGTCATCCGGAGCGAGATCGCGTCTGAGCCCGCTCCGGAACCATAGCTTGCCAGCAATACGCGCTGACCGGGCTCTGCCACGTCCAGGATGGCGGTCAATCCCAGGGGCGACGAGCCGGCGTAAGCATTTCCAATCTCATTGACCAGGAGCCCGTCCTTGATTTGCTCCATGGTGAAGCCCAGCCGTCTTCCTATCTTGATGGGGAACTTCACGTTGGGCTGGTGGAAGACGGCGTAGTCGTAGTCCTCTGGCTCTGCACCCAGCTCTGTCATCAACGCTTCCACAGCGCCTGCGATGTGGGTGAAGTAGGCGGGTTGCCCAGTGAAGCGCCCCCCGTGAGATGGATAGCGCTGATAGGCGCGTCTCCAGAAATCGGGAATGTCCGTGGCGTAGGAGAGGGAGCCCTCGAAGACGGCCAGCGCTCCGTCCGCTGGCCCAATAAGGAAGGCGGCGCTCCCGGCGGCGGCTGTGTACTCCAGCGCGTCTGAGGGCTGGGCCTGCGCCGTGTCTGAGCCGATGGTCAGAGCGTAGCGTGCCATATTCGAGCCGACGAACCCAATCGCCGCCTGGAGCGCCTCTGTGCCCGCCTTGCAAGCGAACTCCCAGTCACCGGCCTGCGTATAGGGCGTGATACCCATCGCCTCGGCCACGATGGTCGAGGTGGGTTTGACGGCGTAGGGGTGGGACTCGCTGCCAACCCACACGGCTCGGATCTCTGTAGGATCCACGTTGTTGGCGCGGGCCATGCTGTTGCGGGCAGCCTCCAGGGACATGGTCACCACGTCTTCGTCCGGTCCTGGCACCGATTTCTCTTTGATCGGCGTGCCACCCTTGCCGTCCATCCATATGCGAGCGATCTCAGTGGCCGGCAGTCGATAGCGCGGCAGATAGGCGCCATAGCCGACAATGCCCACCTCTCGGTCGGGCTTAAGCATTGCGGCTGTCGCTGGGTTCTTCTCTCTCATAATCACGAAGGGCGCGAATCAGTAGCAGGAAAGGCACGGAAACACGAATAGCACGAATCTATATGCGATCCTCTCCACAAGTTTAGCATGAGCTTCAGATGAGTCGCAATGGGACTTTTGGGTTACTCAACACGAAAACACGAATGGCACGAAACACGAGAACATGATGGCACGAAACCTGAAAGGCACACAGGCGGTGCAGTCACCCACGCAGCTGGGCCAAGACACTCTCGGCTCGATCAGGGCGAATGGTGCCCTGGCTGACCATTCTGCTCGCCACCTGTTCGATTTCCGTGCCGCTGGCGCCAGCGGCGATGGCCACCTGACGGGCGTGAAGCTGCATGTGCCCTTTCTGAATACCCTCGGTCGCCAGCGCTCGCAGCGCGGCCAGGTTCTGCGCCAACCCGACGGCGGCGATGGTCTCTGCCAGATCCCGAGCCGTCTCTACTCGCAGTATCTTGAGCGCCACCTGAGCTGCGGGATGCACTCGCGTCGCGCCGCCCACTATGCCCACGCTCAGAGGCATCTCCAGCGTGCCTACGAGATTGCCATCGGCGTCTTGCGCCCAGCTGCTCAAACTGGTGTACTGACCATCGCGAGCAGCATAGGCGTGAGCTCCTGCTTCGACCGCTCGCCAGTCGTTGCCGGTGGCGAGCACGACCGCGTCCACGCCATTCATGATGCCTTTGTTGTGCGTGGCGGCCCGATAGGGGTCCGCATCCGCGAACGCAGCCGCCTCCACGATGCCCTGCACCACCTCTTGCCTGGAGAATGCTTCAGCTTCGGAACTTGCAAAAGCCAACGTCTCGGCCGGTATGGTGCAGCGAGCCCGGGCCAGCCGTCGGTCGGCCAGGTTGGATAGAATCCGCAGCAGGACGCGCCCCCCGGTGATGCTTTCGATGTGTGGGGCGAGCGCTTCACAGGCGGTGTTGACTGCGTTGGCGCCCATCGCGTCACGACAATCGACGATCAGGTGCACGATCACCATTGGGCCAGCGGGGGACGTTTCAATGACGCGTGCCTCCAGGTCTCGCGCGCCGCCGCCCAGCTCCAACAGGATGGGATCGGTCTCGTTTGCCCGCGCCAGCAGTTCCTCACGTGCCGCCAGGATGTCGAAGCGCGCCGAGTTGGGATCTGCGACGTCGAGCACCTGAATCTGGCCGATCATCTCCGAGGGCGTGGTGGTGGCCTTGAAGCCGCCCCCTGTACGCGCCAGCTTGGCGGCAAAGGATGCGCCGGCCACAACGGATGGTTCCTCGATGACCATCGGAACCAGCACGTCCTGGCCATTGATCAGGAAGTTGACGGCGATGCCCAACGGCAGCGCATGGCGCCCCACCACGTTCTCGATCATCTGATCCGCTCGTTCCTGATCGAGCCCCATGGTGCCGCGCAGAGTCGCTGTCTCCTCCTTGGTCAGGTCTGCCCAAGCAGCAATAGTCTCGACGCGCTCGTCCAGCGTCTTGTTGTAGAATCCCGCGAGCCGCGATGATCGTCCCATAACGTGTTTCCGTCCAGTGTGCATACCAATAACACATCAAGACCGCCGGACGACATAGTCTCCGGCGGTCACTCATGTGCAATTATACCACGCGCCCGCTCTCAAAACCTATCAAACTGCCATCTATCGCTTCCCAAAAGCTCCCGATAGCGAGTCAGCGACACGAAGGGCGCGAAACAGGGAGGACACGAAACACGAAAGGCATGAAGGAAGCGGAGCACGAAGGGGACGAAGGGCGCGAGACGCGAAGGGCACGAAGGTGCAGGGATCCTACTTGCCGGACAAGGTCCATACGATGACTTCTGGCGGCGAAAGGAAGCGCGCGCGGGGGGCACCCAGACCTTCCATCCCCAGCCCTCGGCTCACGTAGAGGGTGGTCCTACCCTTTTCATACCGCCCCATCTCGTAGCGCTTCCAGAACGCCGAGCTGGTGAGGAGTGCTCCGAAGAACGGGAGGCGCAGCTGTCCGCCGTGTGTATGGCCGCAGAGGTAGAGATCGACGCCGAGCTCGACCGCCTCTGGCATCAAGTCAGGGGAGTGATAGAGGAGCAGGGTAAATAGATCGTCGGGGACGTCGCTCAGAACGCGGCGCAGGCGCGGGACATCCCGTGAGCGCTCACGGGTGCAGCGCAGCCCAGCGAGGCAGATCCTATGGCTGTTGATCTCCAGGTACACGACCTCATCCAGCAGCCAGGTTACGTCAATCCCGTCGAAGATCTCGGGCACCACCCCTTTGAGATCCACCGGCGGGCTGCCGGTGATGGCGTAGATGGGAGCGGGAGAACGCTCGCACAGCTCCTCCAGTAGGCCACGAGCCTCAGCCTGCGCATCTGGATCGCGAACACTTGAGAGATTGAGGTAATCGCCGGTCAAGACGATCAGATCGGGATCGAGATCCTCGACCAGGTTGAGAAGCTTGATCTCCCGGGGTGTGATGCGTTCGACGTGCAGATCACTGATGTGGAGAAGGCGAATCGAGGACCTCGATCTCGGCGGGAGCGTGTCCTCGAGTTTGGAAGAGCGCAACTCGGCACGCGTGACCTGGACGTGGAACGGCTCGATCCAGAGCGCATAGAGGGAGGCGGCAGCGATGATGAGCTGTACGCCAGCGACCCCTAATAGGGCGGGTTGCGTACCCCGGAGCAGGCCTGCTGTGACAGTGACCCCGGTGCGGAGGAGCGTCAGGGCCAGCAACGGGGGCGTGACGGGGCCGAAAGAGCGCTCCAGGTGTGGCAGAAGCGCCAATCCAAGGCCATCGAGGAGGATGAATAAGGCGGACAGGATGGCTGCGGAGATGTGGAGGCTGGTCCACGGCCAGGCGGCGATGGCGGTGAGCGCCAACCACGCTGGCGTCAGGGCGAGGGTTGGAATTCGACCCAGTAACTCGGTTGCGACCAGGACGATGTGAAGCGCGCGCGGCCGATAGTCGGGAGGGTGAAAGGTGTCGCTCAACTAGGGGATGTTCCTCACGCTGTTGTCTCCAGAACCTTTTGGAGCAGGTCCGGTGCGTTGGTGACGATCCCGTCCACTCCCAGTCTGATCAGGCGGCGCATATCGGCGGGGTCGTCCACAGTCCAGACGTGGAGACGGGCATTGCGGGCCCGTGCCCAGCCAACGTGCCGTTCATCCACGAGAGTGTGGAGCGGATGGAGGGCCGCGTTGGGCTTCGGCATGATTAGACTGGCAAGGCGGAGGGACAACCACGTGGGATGCGCGTAGACCAGCCCGGTGGGTATGCGAGGGGCGATCTGCTGGACCCGACGCAGGGCGAGCGGGCTGAACGAGGAAAGCAGCACCCAATCCTCCAGTGCGTACTGCTTGATCAAGCGCACGACTGCCTGCTCCAGCCCACGGTCGAACACGCCTGCGGCCTTGAGCTCGATGTTGAGCAGCAACTCCTCCCCCAGTGTCTCCAGGACCTCCGCCAGCGTAGGGATGCGCTCGCCGGCGAAAGCCGGGCTGAAGGATGACCCGGCGTCGAACCCTTTCAACTGAGCCAGCGTCATGTCCGCCACCCGACCGGTGCCCTTGGTCGTGGCGTCCACCGTTGCATCGTGGATCACCACCGGCACGCCGTCGGCGGAGAGCCGGACGTCGAACTCGATACCGTCGGCTCCGACCTCCAGGGCCTTCTCAAAGGCGGCCTGCGTATTCTGAGGGGCGATATTGCTGGCGCCGCGGTGAGCGATGTTAAGAGGTGTCGCTGGTTGGGATGCCAGCCACCGCGAGCGGGAGAGATGATCGATGCGGGACGGCATGGCTCTAGCCTCCTGGTTCCTCGATCCACTCGTCATAGAGCGGACGATGCTCGCTGCCGGTGACCGTCTTCACGGCCGCCAGCCAGTCCTCGGGCCGGGCGATGCGATATCGGTTCTGCCCGAAGTAGACCCTCAGGATCTCCCAGAACGCCTCCTGGCCCACCCGTTGGCGCAGATCGTGGAAGTAGAGAGGTCCCTTCTGGTAAACCACAGGGCCGTAGTCTCGTCTGCTGTAGCCAGCGACGGGGAGGCCTACTGGCTGATCTCGGCCTGTCTCCTGGAGCTCCTGGTAGGGTTGTTGGAAGACGCCCCTCAGCAACCTCTCGGCTACTTCCTGGCCGTGCTGCTCCTCGTAGTGGAGGAGGGTGCAGTACTGCACCAAAGCCTCATCCAGCCACGGTTCATCCACTTGATCGTTGCCCACCAGGCTGTACCACCACTGATGGAGGACTTCGTGCACCACGACCCACTCCATCTGGTTGCTTACACCCTGGGCGGAGTCATAGTAGGATTGGTTGATCACGACCAACCCCGGATACTCGACCCCGCCGGCAAGGGTGGGGGTCTCAACCACGTCAAGCTCGGCGAAGGGGTAGAGTCCGATGCGTGCGCTGAAGAGGCGCATGGCCTGACTGGCGTATTCCAGCGCTGCTGCTCCGCCCTCGGCGTGTCCGCTGTAGAAGATGCTGTTGACGGTGACTCCATTCACGTCGCGGCTGTCTATCTCGTAGTCCTCTCCCAGGAGGGCGTTGAAGTCCCGCATGGGGGCTGCGACGCACGACCATGTCGTCGTCGCGGCATCCGTGTGGACCGGGGCGCAGCTGCCGGAGGCGGCGAGGGTCATCGTCTGCGGGGTGGTGGTCCTCGCGGTTATGCTGACGTCGAAGAACGCTGTGTCAGAGAAGGTGGCGTCCCCGTAGGAGGGGGCCAGCTCGATATGCCATCCCTCGTCGTCATAGACCGGGATGAGGGGATAGGCGTTGGCCAGCGCCACCACGCCCTCGTAGATGCCCAGCTGTCTATACCCCTCTGAAGACTCGCGACTTTCGGTTGGTAGTGTCAGGGTGAAATCGAGCGTCAGGCTTGTGTTCACGCCGGGGGGCAGAGGCGGATTGAGAGGCACATGGAGTGCTGAGCCTTGGAGCTCGCTCACAGGCTCGACCCGTTCGCCGTCCAGCGCTAAGTTGCTCACCGTCATCGGGTCGACACAGTCGTCCTGGCCGCCGTACCCTGGCGTGTTGGGAAACAGGCGCAGGTAGAGAGCGTCCAGGGCAACGGTCTCAGTGTTGGTGTAGCTTATGTGCTGGCTGCCGGAGAGCGTTGCTTCTTCAAGATCCAACGTCATGCGCAATTGGTAACGTGTTGCGTTGGGGAACTGCCCCTCATCCGACCGGAATGACGGCCTGAGCGCCTGTTCGTAGGAGGGCTCCGGCCGGTGCTCCAGCTTGGCGGGAGTCGCCGTAGGAGCGCGTGTGGGTGTGTGAGTGAGGGGAAGCGTGGGCGCTACCTCCGAGGTCGACGCTGTGGTCGTGGGATCTGGGCTCGGCGTCGCGCTGGCAGGTGGGCGGCTTAGCTTCGTTAGGCTTGATGTGGCGGTTGGCGTGGGCGTCCGTACGCCGCCGGGCTTGACGATGCGGCAGGAGGCGAGGATCAGAATGCCTATGAGAGTCAACAGTAATCTGATGGCGTGACTCAACGGTCCCTTCGCGGTGCTCATTGACGGTGCCGTGCCCGCTTTGGTATGTCGACCGGTTCCTTGCTCTTCCCGGGTCGAGAGCCGGTCTCTCTGGCCTCTTCCTGCGGTCGATAGGTCGTTTAGGCTGTTAGCCATCTCCACTGATCCATTCTTCATATAGGTCAAGGTGCCGATCGCCTGTCACGTCCTCGACTGTATCCAGGAATGACTCTGTGGTGGCGATCTGGTATCGGTGGCGGCTGTAGTATGCCTGAAGGGTATCGAAGAAGGCATCGTCGCCCACCCTTTCCCGCAGCTCGTGGAAGTAGAGCGCCCCTTTGTCGTACACGATGTCGAAGTAGAGGCCGGGGGGATAAGAATCTGCTGGGAGGCCAGCTGGCAGATCTCGTCCTGCGCCTTTCAGGGCCTGATGTGTCTGCACAAACACTGCGTTGAGGATGCCGTTGGCCCGTTGCTTGCCATAAACGGCCTCGTAGTAGAGCATGGTGCTGTATTGGGTGAGCGCCTCGTCCAGCCATGGTTCGTTGATCTGATCGTTGCCCACCACCACCATCCACCACTGGTGCGCCACCTCGTGAGCCGTAAGCCATTCGACGGTGGAGACGCCAGGATATAGTCCATCCTCCACGACGACCAGGCCGGAATACTCCATCCCTCCCAGGTAGTTGGGGGTTTCAACGACGTCTAGCTCCGTGTATGGATAGGGGCCGAAGAAATCGCCGAAAGCCTCCAAGGCATCTGCTGCGACATCGAGAGCCTTTCCTCCCCCCGCTTCGTGCCATTCGTAGAAGTAGCTGTTGACTACGACGCCCTCCACCTTCCTCGCGGCCCGTTTGTAGTTCTCCCCCAGGATCACGGTGAAATCCCGCATGGGTGCCGCTTCGCAGATCCACTTCCCTCCCACCGGGGTGCTGCACGCACCGGTGGCGACCAGCGTGAGCGTCGAAGGCGCGGTCACCTCCACGTTGTAGATAGCGACGTCCGCGAAGACATCATCCCCATGCACAGGCGCTACGTCGGTGCTCCACCCTCCTTCGTCGTGGGCTGGTATGATGGGGTAGACGGTCGGCAGAGCCATGACGCCGCGGATGTAGGAGAACAGCCCGTGCCCAGAAATGCCGGACGTGGGGACGTCGACGGCGAAATCCATGCTGAGCTTGAGCCTGCGATCCGACCCAAGGGGTGGTTCCAGCGGCACGCGCAGAACGGAGCCTTCCAGCTCAGCTTCAAAAAGGACCGATTGTTCACTCACCAGAAGATGGGTGACCGTCATCGTTCCTCCGTAGCCGGGGGCGTTGGGCAAGAGGCGAAGGACGATGTCGTCCAGAGCTTCTGCCTCGCGGTTGGTGAAGGTGATACGCTGACGTCCCCTCACCTGGGAAGCGGCGGGATCGATCGTCAGCTCGATATCGTAGCGCGGAGCTGACTCACAGGTGTTGAGGTCCTCAGCGAGATGCTGTCGGAGGCACGTCTGTGGCAGAGGAGGTGGCGTGGGCGTGCTTGTCGGTTTCGGCGTGGGCGTGAGTGTTGGCGTTGGCGTTGACGAAGGCGTAGCGGTAGGCCGCGGGGTGGACGTCTCTAACTCTGACGCAGCGACGTGGGTGATGGATGTCGCGGTCGGCTTGACAGAAGGCAACGGGTCGACGCGCGTGCGAGCAGACGTTGGCGAAAGGGTGTGTGCTGGTGAGGGAGGGAGCGAGCACGCAGCGAGCACCAGCAGCCCGTAACACGAAAGGCACGAAAGCCGCCAAACCCACGCTGCTAGGGTTGTCGGGAATGCGTCGATCCATCCCGAAGCACGAAAGGCGCGGAAGATCCATCTCGCTACATTGCCTAGCCGGGTGGCTAGAGCTCCCTGGGCGTGGCCTGAGCTACGGTTCTCGGCCTTCATCCGTTCAGCCAATCGACGGTCACGTTCGTCACCTCGGCTGTGTGACCCGCGAACAGGTGCCCAGCACCGCGCACGATGTGCAGCTTCTTGGGGGGTTCGAGACGCTGGACGTACTCGCGAAGCGCTGCGGCGGGAGCCCACGGATCGTCTTCGCCGGCGATGAAGAGCTTTGGACGCTGATCGTCATCCAAGAAGGGGTCATCGTAGTGCTGTTTCACTAGCGCAATGCCCACCATGCGGCGCAGCCGTTGGTCCCGAGCGGCGTGGTGGAGGGCGACCCCGGCGCCGAAGGAGTATCCGATCACCACCAACTCGTCCGGATCCACCTCGGGCTGAACGAAGAGGAAGTCCACCGCCCCCTTCACGTCATCCCTCTCTTTAGGTGGCTGCGTCCACCCGTCGCCCCCGTCGAAGCTGCCCTCGCTGTCTCCCGCACCTCGGAAGTTGAAGCGCAGCGCTGCCCAGCCAGCGACCGCCAATTCCAGGCACAGGCTGACCACGATCCCGTTGCCCATATTGCCGCCCATCAGCGTATGCGGGTGACAGATGATGGCGGCTGGGGGAGGTCCTGAGCCCTGCTTGGGAAGATGGAGGACACCCCTCAACATCGGACCGTCGGCGGCGGCTTGGAAGGTGACGCGGAGCGTCCTGGGGCTGTCAGATGGCTTGTCGGTGGCATGCCAGTCCGGGGCCATAAGGGAGCTATCCTCCTCCTACGGGTGGGAAAATACCAATCTCGTCTCCATCGCTCAGGGAGGCTTTCTCTCTCTTGATGATGCCGTTGACGAAGATGATCTTGACCTGCTCACGTGGCAGGTCCAACTTGTCTAGCAGGTGCTGGACGGTTGCATCATCTGGCAGCTCGACGGGCATCGCCTCCCCGATTTCCAGATCCGGGTACTGACGACGAAGTGTGGCAAAGAGTTTCGCCTGAACGGTGATCATCGACGGCTCCATCGACTCTTGGGTGCGGCGGGTACTGAAAGCTTCCAACACGAAAGGCGCGAAACAAACACGAAAGACACGAAACACGGCTGTTGCGTTCGTTCCTCACGGCTCCCTCGACAACGGCCTGGGCGTATGACTTGATATTATACCAGGCTAAGACCGAGTGACCAATGTTACGCGAAACTGAACGTCCCGGTGCGCGAAGCGGGGCGAGCTACATTCAGCTTGGTCGGGTGTCAGACGCTGTGGGGCGCGGGGCGCTGGGTTGGCAGGGAGCTTCGGGTGTGGTAGGATGTGTGCTCTCTATGACCTGTGTCGATGGATACGCTCACGTCTACCTCTCACCGCACCTAGACGACGCCGTCCTCTCCTGTGGCGGTCGCATCTGGCAGCAGGCGCGGGCAGGGGGGGAGCACGTGGCTGTGGTGACGGTCTTCGCCCGCGCTCCTGAGCCCGGCACGTCACTCTCTCCGTATGCCCAAGAGCTGCACGCGCGTTGGGGTCGGCCGGTCGAGGCAGTCAAGGAGCGACAGAAGGAGAATCAGGAGGCATTGAACCTTCTGGGAGCGGAGGCGGTAGACTGGCCCTCCCGGGACTGTATCTATCGGAGGACGCCCGAGGGTGATTATGCCTATGCTAGCGAGGAAGCGCTCTGGGGCCGCATACATCCTGCGGAAGTGGACCTGATCCGGCAGTTAGTGGATCGCATCAGGGCACTGCCGCTGATGTCGGGTCGACGCAGTCACCCAGGGGCTGCGCTCTACGCACCGCTGGGTGTCGGGGGGCACGTCGATCACCGTATCGTGCGGAGGGCAGCCGAGGGAAGCGGCTATGCCCTGAGCTACTACGAGGATTTTCCCTACGCTGAGGAGTCAGAGGATGGGAAGGCCAGCGGCTGGCTTGCCAGCTTGGTAGAAGGTGGTTGGGAGGACGAGCTTGTGATCCTTTCTCGCGAGGCGCTGGAGGCGAAGATAGCGGCCATCGCCCGCTATCGCTCGCAGATAAGCACCTTCTGGGCTGACCAGGCCGACATGGCGGCGTCGGTGCGCGCATTCGCGGAGAGGATTGGAGCGGGAATCCCCGCGGAGCGCTACTGGCGCCCCCCCCCGAGAGAGCCTGAGGACTGAAGCTGGCGAGTATTGACGGGTCTGGGTCCCAGCTTCCCCCCTCAAGGTCTGGGGAGGCGACTGTCACGCGCCTTTCGCTTCTGCCCTGGCGATGAACGCCTGTTGATCGATGATGAAGCGCTGGGCGGTGTCGTTCTCTGTTACCGTCTGCCTCGCTTCACCCGTCAATCCTGGTTTGACGTTCTTCAACTTCCATCTCACAAGTTCGGTAGGATGATCTTGAACAGGCAGTAGATGTCGAATGCTGCCAGCGCGGCGAAAAAGGCGAGCAAGGCCCAGGGACGGAGATGTCTGGGCGCCATCTTCGCTGGTGTCTCCAGCCCCAGCGCGGCTGCCGTGGCCAGCGGAATGAGGGCCGGGAAGAGATAGCGGCCCTGGTGCTGTACGAAGGTGAGATTGTACCATGCGAAGGCGGTGAAAGTGAGCGCAGCCGACAGGGCAAGCAGGAGGCAGCGGGAGAGAGAAAGTGAGCTAGTTGATTGGGAACGACGCTCTCGGATCAGCCACGCGATGAACCCTGCCGCTAGGAGGGCGGAGGCAAGAAGTAGGATCTGGTAGATGCGCGGGGGGAGTGGCACCGCCATCCAGCCGAACTGGCCCCAGAAGCTCTGGAAGGTCGTGCGGGCCATGCGGCGGAACAGCCCTCCCCAACCGTACGTCGCCAGCCACTCCCAGGCGCGAGGTTGGCCTTCAACGACGGCGTTGTGGCGCGCCAACCCCAAAGGGTCGCCCCAACCGTAGATCAGCCCATTGCGGACGAACCAGGGCGCGGCAAGGAACAAAGCCGGCGCCACCATCCATGCCAGCTGCTCCACCGCCCATCCCAGCGTCTTCGCCTCGCGCCGCCAGCGCATCACGACCGCGCCAACGGCGACGCCGGCGGCCACGTAGGCCGTGGTCTTGGTCAAGAAGGCGATACCCATCAGGAGGCCTATGGGCCAGGGGCGGGCCTTCGATCCGTCAAGATAGACGAGCAGCGCCCACAGCATGCCCCCGACGACCAGCTCCGCCAGGGCGTCGTTGTTCACCCCGGCTGTCATAGCCACGTGCTGGGGGATGAAGGCGATGAAGGCAGCGGCCATCAGCCCCAGGTTTGGGCGTTTAGGGAAGATGGTGCGCACCGCGCCGAAAGCGACGATCAGCAACCCAGCGCCAAAGGCTACGGAGAGCAGGCGGAGAGGCAACAGCGCACCATCAACCATCAGGTAGATGGGGGTCGCCAGCAGGTAGTAGAGCGGCGGCTGATGATCCTCGTATTGCAGCGTTTCGACCGAGAGCTCAGGCGGGAAGCCTTCCGATGTGAGGCGTTCCAGATACGCCTGGTCATAATCCCCCACTTCTAGGACTGGAAAGCCTCGACCCTGGGCCAGTGAGCGGATGTAGTTGTAGTGGGCTGGCTCATCGGGCACCTGCCATTTGGGCGTGAGGGCAGCGTAGAGCGCGCCAATCGTGGTGTAGGCTACGACGAGGATGATCAGAACGGCGTTGGCATGAACAGGCAGCTTCATAGTGCTCCGACCTTTAAGGTGCTGCGATGAGGGCTGGCGCCTGTCATCTATCGCTTGACGCCTGCTGCACGCCGGGTGTCCCTGGCGCAACGCCCTCGATGTGCACGAGCGTCCCCAACGGTGCCCAGTGATAGAGTTTCTCGGCGTCGCCCACGTCGAGGATGATGCAGCCGTAGGAGGCCGGCCAGCCAAGCACGCTGGCCCACAACCGCTGCCCGTTTGATCGGATCGGCAGCTCATGGATGCCATTGGCGAAGTCGGGGCCTTCGTAGTAGATGGCCATGAAGTACGGCATCTCCAGGCTCCAACGCTGGGCGTGGGCCTTGGGTTCCTTGAAGAGCACCTGGAACTGCCCGGCGATAGTCGGCGTGCTCGTCATACCGCTGGAGCAGGTGAACTCATAGACCAGTTCGTCGTTCTCATAGGCGCGCAGTCGCTGCTCCGGCAGGTCGATCTCGATGTGTTTGCCGGGTACCAGTGGCTCGGGGAAGAGGACGTCGATGGAGGGAATGGTGAGCTCCATGCCGATGAGCAGCTCACCGGGTCTTACGTCGGGATTGGCCTCCTCCAGCCGCCACTGGGGAAAGCCGTGGCTGTAGGCGATGTCGAACAGAGTGTCCCCAGGCTGGACCACGTAGGTGGTCTCGGGATGGCGTATCGCGGCTTGCGCTTGATGCTCTCCGGCTCTCAACGCCGCGAGCGCTCGCTTCAGGGTCTCTTCAACGTCCAGAATCAACTCGGGCTCGAGCTGTGGCGCGATCTCAAGCAGCCAGATCTGAACCCTCGGTCTCTCCATCTGGAGCACCATCCGGTTGCTGGAGGCGACGGCCTGTAACCAGGTCGCTACCTGCTCGGGTTGAGCCTGGAAGTGCGGCTTCGTCAGCTCGTCGGCTTGGTGATGGGTGAGAGGGTCGTTGGCGATAAGCGTGAACGGCTGGGATAGCAGCGACCGGGCGTGTGTGCATCCTGGCTCTGGATCGCGGACGGTTGGTGGAACGGGGACCGTCGCTATCTTCACCTCCGCCACACCGCTGTTCAGGGCTGCCATTACCTTCTCCGTGGTGGTCTCCACATCGAGAGCTCGACCCGGTGTGCTTGGGACGCAGGTCACCCCCTCGGGGTCGATGTGAAGCGCGGCATCGGTCGGCGGCACGTGGACTTGGGGAGCTATCGTGTCCAGAAGCACCCGCACGCGCTCTGGATCGGCCGGGTCGACGCTTGGTTCTATGGTCGATCCGTGAAACCTGACCCGCCACGCTGAAAGCACCCGCTCATGCCAGGTTCCGCGGCGGGCGACCTGGTAGGCAGACCCCGCCGTCTGGGCCCAAGCGATCTCCCGGCCCACATCGGCCCAGTCGAGCTTCCAGGAATGCGTGCTTCCCTGCAGCTCAATGACCTGTGCTGACGGCGCAGAAAGATGGCTGGTCAGAAGGGTCGTCGCTTCCTCCACAGTGAGGCCGCCCACCTGAACGTCCTGGACTGAGACACCAGGGTAGATGCGCCCGGTGTAGAAAGTGGGGTAGGCGACGATCACGCTTCCCAGCGCGACACAGAGCGTCAGTGTGGCCACCAGTCCGGCTATGATCTTTCGGGCGCGCTTGGACATGGTCTAGACTCTCCTGCGACGGTCACAAGTATAACCTGCAATCGCAGGTGTGCAAGTGTCATCCTCTGCGCGACGACTGGGCCACAGGAGGTTTTGACAAATGTCTCCAGCGGTGCTATTATACCCTTCGTCCTGGGGCTATTCAGTTGGATCTCTCACCGAACGATAGGCGCTAGACGTATGCTCCTTGGAACCTACAATGCTCGACACCATACCTGACACAAGCAGTTGGCGGCCTATCCATTGGATACTAGTCAGTATCATCCTTCTAACGCTTCCCTGCTACTGCATTGGCATATCGATGCTGGTCCTCAGGCAGGGGGCGAGGACACCGACACCGACGCCTACACCGACCGCCACGTCCACTGGACTTCCCTCGCCCACCTCGACTGTGGAGCCGGGGGAGCCTACGGAGACTCTGCCACCGACGCCGACGCAGTGGTACCCCCCGACACGTACGCCGACGCCTGAGGTCACGCCCACGCTGACGCCAAGCGTGACGCCGACGGGGACGCCGACGCCTTCCGTGACGCCGACAGGGACGCCCACGCCATCGCTGACCTTCACGCCGTCTCCCACAGCGACGTTCACACCGACCAGCGCTCCGACCAGCACACCCACGAACACACCGACCACCGCTCCGACCAGTGCTCCAACGGATACACCGACGAGCGCGCCGACGGAAACGCCTATGTCCACGGCGTCACCAACGATTACTTCGACGCCGGTGGTAACCCCATCTGTGCCACCGACGGAGACCCCTACGCCGACCGAGATACCAACGGACACCCCATCGGGAGGGGTATCGACGCCGACGGAGACGCCTGCTGAATCGCCTACTCCGACTCAGACGCCGACTGAGGCGGCGTTGAGTGGTGCGACATCCTGAAGTTTAGTCAAAGGAGAACCAATGTGGAAGTCATTCCTCTGTTGAAGCAGCTTTCCGAAGCTGAAGGTATGTCTGGCTTCGAGGGCCCTATCCGTGAGCTGGTCCGCCAGACGTGGGAGCCCCTGGTGGACGAGATGCACGAGGGGAGGCTGGGCAGTCTGATCGGTCTCAGGAAAGGGGCTGGGCCGGAGCCGCGGCCCAAGTTGATGCTGGCGGCTCACATGGACGAAATTGGGTTGATGGTCACCGGTATCGAGAAGGGCTTCCTTCGCATCGCGCGCGTCGGTGGGACCGACCGCCGGGTGTTGCTTGGGCTGGAGGTGATCGTCCACGGGCGCCGCGACCTGCCTGGCGTCGTTGCGACCCGGCCTCCTCACGTGCTTCCAAAGGAGGAGCGTGACAAGACTGTTCCTCTGGACAAGATCTTCGTGGACGTCGGGCTGCCCGAGGAGGAGATGGAGGATTTGGTCTCTATCGGTGATCTCATCTCGATTCGCCGTGAGTTGGTGGAGCTCAAGAGTCGACGTGTGGCTGGCAAGGCAATGGACGATCGAGCTTGTGTGGCTGCTATCACCTTGGCCCTCGAGCGGTTGAGCCGCGTTGAGCACGCCTGGGATCTCTTCGCCGTGGCGACGGCTCAAGAGGAGACCGGGCTGAAAGGGGCGCTTACCTCTGCCTTTGGCGTCGCGCCGGATCTGGCTATCGCGTTGGACGTCACGTTCGCGGAGCAGCCCGGGGTAGATAGGACCGGCACGCTACCGTTGGGAGAGGGCATCTCCATCGCCCTGGGCCCCAACTTCCACCCGAAGCTGGTCGAGCGCCTGAAGGAGGTGGCGGAGGACCGTGAGATCCCCTATCATATGGATCCCATTCCGGGCCGCAGCGGAACCGATGCCTGGGCCATCCAGGTTACACGAGAGGGCGTGCCGACGGCTCTCGTCTCCATCCCGGTTCGGTATATGCATCAGCCGGTGGAGACCCTGGCGGCCGAGGACGTGGAGCGCGCCGGGCGTCTGCTGGCTGCGTTTGTGACGGAGTCAGAGGCCGGCCTCTTGGATGAGATCGCGTGGGAAGTGGGTGAACGGCCATGATATTGAAGGAGCTTTCTGAAGCGTACGGTGTTTCGGGCAACGAGAAGGACGTTCGCTCTCTCGTGCTCGACGCGGTCCGGGATCACGTCGATGAGGTCAGCATCGATGCTATGGGCAATCTGCTGACCGTCAAGCACGGTACTGGTCAGGATCCCATGCGTGTTATGCTGGCCGCGCATATGGATGAGATTGGCTTGATGGTCGTCGATCACGATGACAAGGGCTTGCTGAAGGTGAGAGCCGTGGGCGGTATCGATGCCCGCTTGCTGCCCGGCACGCTGCTCGCGGTTGGTCCGGACAGGATTCCCGGCGTCATCGGCATCAAACCCATCCACCTGGTCGAGTCGGGTGAGATGAAGAAGGTGTCCAAGATCAAGGACCTGGCGGTCGATATCGGGGCCAGGGGGAAGGATGAAGCTTGGGAGCTGGCTCCCCTGGGAACCTATGCCACCTTCGCCACTCGCTATCGTGAGCTTGGCCCGACGGTCACAGGCAAAGCCTTCGACGATCGGGCTGGCTGTGCGGTTCTGGTGGAGCTTCTGCGTGGCGATCGCGGGTCGACGGGCGAGGCCCCGCCCAAGTCACGCTTCGCGTTCGATCTCCACGCGGTTTTCACGGTGCAGGAGGAGGTCGGCCTGCGCGGTGCACGCGTGGCGGCGTTCAGTGTCGATCCCGACTGCGCCTTTGCGCTGGAGGGCACTATCGCCGATGACATCCCCAAGGAGAAGGACGAGAGCCCGACCACGGAGTTGGGCAAGGGGCCAGCGATCACGGTGATGGATCGCTCGTTCATCGCCGACCGTCGTTTGCTGCGGTTGTTGACCGGCACAGCGGAGGAGCTGGACATTCCCTACCAGTTTAAGCAGCCTGGCGTTGGAGGAACCGACGCCGGGGCGATCCATCTGGCCCGGGAAGGTGTCCCATCGGCCACTGTGGCGGTACCCAGCCGTTACATCCACAGCCCGGTGGCGCTTCTGAGTCTGGAGGATTTCGACAACACCGTGCGTCTGATGCGCGAGTCCTTGTCGCGCCTGACGCGGGAGACTTTGGAGTAAGGAGAGACAATGAGAGAGCTGATTCGTAAACTGGTGGAGAGCTACGGCCCGTCAGGAGCTGAGGAACAGATTAGGGAGGTCATCCGCGCTGAGGTTGAGCCTCTGGTCGACGACGTTCGGGTTGATGCACTGGGAAGCCTGATCGCACACGTGGGGGGCGATGGCCAGCGCCTTCTCCTCGATGCCCATATGGATGAGATTGGCGTGATGGTGACCTACATCGACGAGGACGGGTTCGCCCGCTTCACGCGCATCGGCGGCGTGAGCCCGCTCACCTGCATTGGGTCGCGCGTCGCCTTTGAGGACGGCCTGATCGGCGTTATCGGCGTCGAACAGAAGCGTGATGATGCCACTAAGGTGCCCAAGCTGGGGCAGCTCTACATCGACGTCGGCGCCACGAGTCGTGACGATTCTCCTCTCCAGGTTGGTGATCCGGCTGTGTTCGTGCGTCCTTTCTTGGCCCAGGGGAAGCGATTGGTGTCGAAGGCCATGGATGACCGCATCGGCTGTGCTGTGCTGATCGAACTGCTGCGGAGGCTGGAGGCGACGCCGCACGATGTCTACGTCGTTTTCGCGGTGCAGGAGGAGGTCGGCTTGCGCGGAGCGCGCACGTCGGCCTACGGCATTGAGCCGGATATGGCCATCGCAGTTGACGTGACCGGCACCGGTGATACGCCGGAGTCGAAGCCTATGGCGGTGGAGCTGGGCAAAGGGCCGGCCGTGAAGGTACAGGATAGCGGGATGATCGCCCATCCAAGGGTTCGGCGGTTGCTCGTGGATCGCGCCGAGGAGGCGGGCATCCCCTATCAGCTGGAGGTCCTGGAGCGGGGCACGACCGACGCGGCGGCAGTGCAGCTCGTGCGGGCTGGCGTGCCTGCAGGGTGTCTGTCTATACCCTGTCGCTACGTCCACTCCCCCTCGGAGATGGTGGACGAAGGCGACGTGGAGAACAGCGTGCGGTTGCTGCTAGAGGTGCTGCAGCAGCCGTTATGACGGACGTGTGATTCGGATTGGACGGAGCGGAGGAGATGGAGCAGGGTGCCACCAAGAGCCTGAGCGTCATTGCCCTCTGCTCCGTGCTTGGCCTCGTGACCGGTGGGATCATCGTCTATTTCTCGCTGCGTGGCCGGGACCCCGCCGCACCTGTTGTTATCTCCACGCCTCTTCCCACCTCGACCATCCCTCCTACATCCACACCAGCGCCCATCCGGATCTACGTGAGCGGCGCGGTACAGAGCCCCACCGTCTGCGAGTTACCCCTCGGCAGCATCGTTCGGGACGCCATCGACGCTGCCGGAGGTCCCGCCCCCGGCGCGGATCTGGCCTGCATCAATCTGGCGCTGGAGCTGCAGGATCAGCAGCACGTACATGTGCCGCAGGTGGGCGAAACGAACCCGCCGCCGGTGATCTCGGGAGGCGTGTCGCGTAGCGAGGGAGCTCTGGTGAACATCAACACAGCCACGGCGAGCGAGCTGGAGACGTTGCCTGGCGTGGGAGAGGTGACGGCGCAGCGGATCATCGAGTATCGGGAGGCGAACGGGCCGTTTGAGAGGGTTGAGGAGATTCAGGAGGTGTCTGGGATTGGGCCTAAGACGTTTGCGGGTATGGAGGAGATGATTACAGTAGGCCCGTAGCAGGATTTCACGGATAGAGCCGGTCAACAGGGGCTTGCTGACCACATCTTCGTCCGGCATTGAGTCGCTCTCGACGGAACAACGAGATCCCGGCCTATTTCTGCGCTCTGTGTGGCTTTGCCTGCCTGGGATAAATGCATAGGCTCTAGCGACTCAGTGGAACCGGTTCAATTGTCCCCAATTATCAAGGCGTGCATGTCGCAAACAGACGAACAGATCATAAGGATAACTACTTGATGGCAGACGACTTACATCTTCATCACGCTTAAGCAATCAGTCACCTCACCTCTTGTACGAATCGGTTCTGCAGCAACAGATTGACATTGTACGGTTTCTGCACCAAGAACAGGCAGAATCTGGGCTAAGTTGTGATCCAGATTCAAACTTGCGATTATCCACCTACCGGTCAAAGTCACACTAGAACAAGAAAGAGGAGCGGGCTGCAGTTAGCCCGCTCCTCCTCTGCTTCGATGCTCAACCTCTAAGTTACTCAGTCTTGATTCCGCCGTAGTTGGCTGAATCCACGGCTGTTTGGCCGAAGCCCTCGTCACTCACCACAACCACAATGGGCTGATCTGATTCAATCACAGCCGAGCCATACCAGCCGTGGCCTCCCGCTTCCGGTGGAACAGTAGGCAAGCCACTCAAGCTACCCTGCCAGAAGTTGCCGGATCCGTATGCAGGGACGCTAAGATCACTGTGAGTGACGCTCTGAGCCGTCCCATCCCAGTTCGTTAGCGCAATGCTGACCGTCGCCGCACTGCCACTCGTGTTTTGAACCTGGATGCCAGTTGTGAGCTGGGTATCGGCTAAGTGGTATCGGCGCACCAATGGTAGGGCGAACTTCACCCCAGCTTCTGCTGCCGTTGCGCAGTTGTAGGTGCTTTGAGACTGGACGGCCCAGCCAGCGCCGTACAACGTGTCGTTTACAACCGCCAATACTGGAGCAGAAGCTTCAATGGTGGCTACACCATAGAAGCCGTTGTTGGTCGGCGTCGGATCAGCAGTCGTCTGCGAACCACCCGGCAAGCCGGCTGTCCGTGAACTGCCGCCCGGCCCCTGGAAGGGGGCCTTTGACGAGTTGGCCCCGATGCTGAGATCCTGGGTGTAGGTGCCTAAGTTGGGGCTGCCAGCGTCTGCTCTGAAGGTGATGGTCACGTCCACGGAGCTATCGTTCGGATTGAAGATCGAAATGCCAGTATCGCCGAAGTAGTTAGCGCGGATGAGCGGAGCATATAGCGTCATCGCTGCTGAGTCGGTTGGAACGCCGCTGAAAGCCGTAACGCCCGGCGTACCTGGTATATCAATGAAGGACTCAATCACTATTGGCGTATCAGAGGTAATACGGAGTGATCCAACGAAACCGGATGCTCCAAGATCCGAACCTGTGTCCGGCAGCGTGCCCCATACCGCGTCATCCATCGACCATGTCTTGGACGTGCCAGCAGGAACCGCTACGTCCTCGAGCGTCTTAACGGGATTGGTCAGGCCTCGTCCCAAAAGAGTGATGTCCACGTCTATACCACTCTCGGTGTCCGTGTTCTGAACGGTGAATTGGCTCATCTGACCCGCGAAATCCGCTACGATCAGAGGGATGATCACGTCTGTGCCTGGCTCGACGTTGCTGTAGATGCCAGCGCCGCCTGTGTTTCCCCAGTCGGTTCGAGCGATAGCCGCGATCTCCTTATCTGAACTCACTCGCATCGCGTAGGCCCCGTCGGGGACCTCGGTGTTTGAATAGTTCGGTAGATAGATGTTGGTCGCTGAGTCAGCTGGAATCGTGGTTGGATCGGAGAGCATGATAGCGCTGGACCCATTCTGGTTCCAGAGCTCTACCTGAACACTTGCGGCTTCAGTCGAGTGTAGGTTCTGAACCTGTATACCGGATACTCCGGGTCCGCTAATCCCAGCCATGACTGGCACTGTCGCCAGCACAACGACAAGGACTGCGCCCATGAGGACGAGCAACTTCTTCTTCATTTCTTACCTCCCTATGAGTTGGTTATTGGTCGGTGGCATTACTATGCCCTTAAGCTTGATCGAATTATAGGCTTTGGATCCTTGGCTGTCAATAACCCGTAAGTAGTAATCAGCCATCCGCGCTATAGAGCACAGGTTCAGGGATCCTCGCCGAGTGAGCGCAAGAGCTTTCCCGCGTTGAACATGAGTTCACTGTCTGTTTCAGGGTCACCGTACTCAAGAACAGCGCGCATATCTGTCTCCGCCTGTTCGATCTTGCCAAGGGAATAGTAAATGAAACCCCTGTCCCAGTAGTAGCGAGGCTGCGATGGATCGAGTTCAATGCACTTAGAGAGAGCGTTCACAGCCGCTTCGTAGTTGCCCTCAGTCATTTCTATCTGAGCTAGAACGTATTGGGCCTCAACCGATTCTTGATCTATCTTCTTTGCCGCGTTCACTTCAGCCCGAGCCTTGCTATGGTTGTTTTGCTCCAAGTACAGCATAGCAAACGCAAGATGAGCTTCTATGCTGTTTGGATCCAGGCTGGTAGCTTCTTGGCAGTCGTTCATCGCCTCCGCTGGTTTCGCGAGCAAGCGAAGGGCATTGCATCGGCTTGCCAGCACATCAGCCGTGCGTTCGTACCTGAGTGAGGCGTTGTAGTCTTCTAAGGCCTCGCGAAATCGGCGCAGGCCGGCATAGGCCTTTCCGCGTCCAGCATGGGCTCTTGCTAGGTCGTGTCCAGCCTCTATGGCTTCACTGTAGGTGTCAACGGCTTGTTCATACCGCCTCGCTTGAAGCAACTCGTTGCCTTTTCCCACATGGTCTACGGTTGGTGGAGGCTCTGTAGGTTCGCTGATTGGCGACTCAGTGGTTAGTGGCGAGGCGTCATCTACGCTCTCTTCGGACTGCATGCACCCGGTGAGGGTCACAGCGATGCAGATGAGGCCTACGAGACCGACGATTGCTACTGTGCTTCTATTGGATATCTTGCTCATTGTCTTACCTCGATTCTTGATACTCCTCCATGCCCGCGCCAGATAGCGATAAGGCCTCAACCATCTGTGCTAGGGCTCGCTTCACGTGTTGTTCCCTCGCCTGCAAATGAAGACGAACTGACCAGCGGCATTGACCGGAATGAACGGAACAATCAGAAACAACGAGATAAGTCGCTTGGGGTGCTTCAAGTAAGCCTTAAGGTCGTGCCATGTGCGTGGGAAAGCACGTTCATGCTCGTAGCCCAACACTCTTATCACTGATAGTCCGTTTTTCTCAAGCAGTCGTTGCCATTGGAGGCGAGTGCCATAACGCTGCAATGGCTGGCCGTCATCGTCCACTTCACCTGTCTTCCAAGCTACATTCACATTCCAGCGCCACCCGAATGTATTGGGTACAGTGAGACATGCGATCCCATCTTGTCTTAGCACGCGTGCCATTTCTTGCACGCCTAGATCCATGCGCTCGAAATGCTCCAAGCTGCCAAGGTTAGTCACCCTATCGAAGACTCCGTCCGGAAAAGGTAACCTCTGCCCATCACAGCAGAGGATAGAATGAGGTAGGCTTTTCGATGCTCTGTGACAGGCTTTCGCGGAGAAGTCCAAGCCAAACGCTTTCGCCCCCCGCTGCTGGGCAAACGCCACCATCTGTCCTTCGCCGGTAGACACGTCCAGCAAGCGCGAGCCGTCTCCTATGTTCAGCAGCGAGCACATCCAAAGGAAAAACGAATCCATCTGCCGAATACTCTCGTGATCGTAGATCTCGTCGTAGCTGCGGCGAGTATCATTCGAGTGCCTTATCTCAATCATTGCTGTCTCTCTATTCCTCACCTACAGATGATATCGACCTGCTCAGGTTCACCGCACTCAACAAGCCAAAGAGAAGCTCCAGCAGTGTCACCCACAAGCGCCAAGCGAGCGTGGCTACAGCGGCCAGAGGCCCGCTGATGACGGGGCTAAGCACGACGTACATGAAGCCGTCTTTAAGACCGATATCACCAGGCAGCCACATAGCTACTGGCCCTACAGCGACTGCCAATCCCCAAGCGCCGAGCACAGAAGCAAAGGGAATTGGCATACTCACGTCGATGGACTTCATTGAGAAAAACGATACCGCGGCCCCCAATGTGACAACGCCTATTTCCCCGATCAGCCAGCGCCATGTGTCCCCAGAATGCATCGAAATCGGTTGACCATCCGACTCGCCCTTCTCGTTTGTTCTCATTTTCTTGACTAGGTATCGAATGATGAACGGATGTGCCATCGTGGCTACTGCAACCAAGATGGCTACTACCACAGAAAGACGCTTTGCGCTGCTTATGCCCGGGATACGCACCAATCCTGCGCCGAGGCTTATCCCGAAAGCCACTAGCCCAGCCAGTGCAATCATGACTGCCTCAATGATCAGTGCGATTATAACGGGACGCCTAGGCCACCGAGTTCGCTCGTAAAGAGCAAGTCGACCTAATGCGTACCAGATTGTCCCCGGCACTTTACGGGCGACAGCAGACGCACAGAATACTTGCAAGTCGAAGAAGTATCCTGCTTCCACACCTACCTGTTGCAGGATGTCACTCCAAATAGCGGCAGCTAGCAGAACACCGACCGACTGGCAACCCAGCGACAAGAGTAGGTGGCTAATCGTGATGTGAACTCCCGTTCGAGCCAGCTGTTGTATCCCCTGATACGCTCTCCATCCCAAGTAGCTGAACACGATCACTCCAAAGACTAGTCCGATGATAGCCTTCTTCGACGGGGCCCTTTCCAAGCCAAGCTTTCCAATTTTCATCGTCAGACAGTCCAGTCAGGTGTGCCGATTCAGCTCAGTGCCCGTGATTTCCGTAACCCAGCAAGGAGCCCTCTTATGTAGCTGCGTGCTAGATCGAATCGCCTATTCCATGAGTTGCCCATCACAGTCCGAAGAAGACGCAGAAGCTCCAAGCCGATTACGGCTAGTGCCTTGTGCCCTCGGATATGTTTGGTGAAGAAGAGCACCCGGCTTTGGGTGTAGAGAAAAGTCCGACGTGCAGCGTTATCTTGCGTGCTCTGGGATACCTTGTGCAGAACGACTGAGGCTGGTTGGTACCACACTGTGAAACCAGCTCGCATCGCGCGAATCGAGTAATCCACATCTTCGTGATAGCAGAAGAACCTCTCATCGAAGTATCCGATTCGCTCGAATACGGCACGCCGGGTCAGCATACAACAACCCACGGCGAAATCTACCACCTGTGCGCGATCATATTGGTTTTCATCTAACTGGCTCAGCCCTATCATCTCTCCAATCAGTCTCGGGTGACGAAATCTACCTCCGGCATACCAGAGCAAGTCTGGTCGGTCGTAATGGAGGATCTTGGGACTGACGATACCGCTAGATGTGTCCGTGTCGAACACTTGTAGCAGCGGCCTTAGGAAGTCCGATCTGACAACGGTATCGTTGTTCAGCAGTAGTACATAATCGCAATCATCGGCTAGCGCGTGCTGGATGCCAATGTTGTTACCGGCTGCGAATCCGACGTTGCTGGCCAGTTCCAAGAGCGTGATACCGGTTTGCTGGCGTAGCTGCGATATTGACTCATCACTTGAGCCATTGTCTACGACCACGACGTTGAGTCGATCAAGGGGATAGTCTGTGTGCCGCAATGACGCAAGGCACTCAATCGTGTCCCGCCATCCGTTCCAGTTTAGAATGACAATGCCGATTCTAGGCAGCATAGGTCCTTATCCCTGTTATCATCCCTAGTGTGTGGGCGCAATCCAAAGCGACTAGCCCGGGCAGAGCCCACCAATACCGCAGGAGACTTGGTCTACTGACAACGCGCAAGATAGCCCGACATCCTACACGCACGAGACCTGCTAGCTCGCCGAGTAGCGGTGGACTAATGAGTCTATTCGCAATGCGCCAGGTGGTGCTGCCACCTCG
The DNA here is from genome assembly GCA_964575455.1 of uncultured Anaerolineales bacterium. Taxonomy (GTDB): domain Bacteria; phylum Chloroflexota; class Anaerolineae; order B4-G1; family B4-G1; genus SKLM01. The sequence continues at coordinate 52,460 of CAZNRX010000012.1, forward strand.
TGCGAAACGGAATTGGGAAGTCGCTCGTCCGTAGCGATGTAGATGCTGCCAGGCTGAGGAAAAATCCTGTCGTGGGTGGTGGTGGTAGACCACCGCCTTTGGCGCAAAGACGATTTCATAGCCGGCCTCGCGTAGTCGCCAGCAGAAGTCACGATCCTCCCCCGCTGCCTCAGTGAACGACTCGTCGAATCCACCTAAAGACATGAAAACGTCTCGCTGCACACAGAAGTTCAGGGTGGCGGCGGTCTTCAACTGTTGGCCTCGAATCTCGTTTGCTAACTGTCCCTGAAAGGCTAGCAGGTGGTCGCACAAGCCCCAGTAGCCGATATCGTCAGGCACAGCTACACCACCGCCAACAGCAGCCCCGTCTGTGTCGATAGCTTTTCCAAGTTGGCTAATCCAGTCCGGTTCTGGTACACAATCCGAATCTGTAAAGCAAACCCATTCGCCAACGGCTTCTGTCGCACCGATGTTACGGTTTCGTGCTGGTGTGGGCCGCTCTAAAGCGGAAATGAACTTGACCTTGGGCAACTCAGCAAAGCCAGTACCTTCTTGTTGACCAACCACGATGATCTCGCAGATACGATCGAAAGCGCTTTGCTCAACGATAGCGAATAGCGCATCCCACAACGATTCCGAGTGATAGGTGGGTATGACCACGGAAATGTCGCCGCGGACAGGGGAAAACCTGTTCATGGTCTAGGCTGACCTCTTCCGAAGCCTAGCAAACCAATGACCTTGCCGCCCTCGGACACGATGAGCATCCCATGCATAGATGAACTCTGTCAGATGTCTTGACATGAGAGGGCTGAGTCTGTGCACAGCTTTCACAAGGACGTATAGGTGGCGAAACAAGGGCTCGTTCCAAGGTAGAAACTCGCCGACCAGGCTTGTTTGCAGTACGGTTTTAAGCTCCGACGGCGTGTAACCGCGTCTTACATGGCCCCATGCTTGCTCAAACCGGCGTTGCAAGGGCCCTCCGGGAAACAGGTAGAAGTCGCTACTCGGGGTGCTAAACCATAGCGTTCCATCGGGCTCGAGCACCCTGATAACTTCGCTCAACACTTCCATATCTTCTTTTACGTGTTCAAGGACATCGAACACCATAACGTGCCCAAAAGCTCCATCGGCAAAAGGCAGGCTTCTCGCATTGGCCTGTGTCCATACCTGTGCTTGGGAAGGCCTTCTCAGAAGATCCAGGCCAACGGTGAACTCCGCTGTGAGTAGATCCAGGAAGCTGCCATTGTGGGCTCCGACATCTAATACAGCCGACTTGAAACTGGTTGGCAAGCCTAAGTACCGGGTCGCCACGAGCCAACGATAGTAGCCTGCTGGGCTGGCCTGGTCATAGAAAGCGTCGTTCATAGCAGCTCATAGGCCTTGGCAAAATCACGCACCAGATGACCCCAATGCCATTTCTGAGAACAGACCAAGGCTGCCTGACTCATGCGAGCCATTCTATCCGGATCCTGTAGAATGCTAAGCACTCCTTCGGCCAGGCTTTGCGGAGAGCCTGGCGAGACGAGCACACCAGTTTCTCCGTTGTCAAGCATTGCCCTTCGATCTCCTACATCACCCGTCACAACGGGCACGCCAGCGGTCGCGCTTTCTACTATCTTCAGTGGAAAACGTGCCTTCGCGGTGGGGCAATTGCGTACTGGGTCTACAGAGACTTCCGCTAAGTGATAGTAGAGAGGTGCCCTACTTGATGGTACTCGTCCAATGAACAAGGCCGAATCGGCAAGCTGAAGAGAGTTCGCTTGGGCCTGTAGCACGTCGTAGTCCTCCCCGCCTCCTACTAGCAGCAGGACTGCCGAACGCTCAACTTCTCTTATGATTGTGAATGCCTCCAGTAGCAGATCTACAGAGTGGTTGGCCAGACTCATACTGCCAAGGTAAAGCACGACCCTTTTTCCCTCTAGTCCGAGTTCGGAGCGCAGCGTGCTCACCTCGTGCTGATGGATAGAAGCAAAGCGAGGGTAGTCAACGCCGTTCGGCACAAGAGTGATAAGATCCCTTGCGACACCAGACTCAAGCAATTTCTGGACCATGAAACGTGTGTTGACTGTGACACCGTCGGAAAGACGTGGCACGAAGCGCTCAAATAAAGACACTATCCACTTCTGCCAAATCCTGCTAAAGCGGTTGGAAACAGACTCATAATCATCACAATCAACGTAGAGGGTCGTATTATGCAGCCTACTGGCGAGCAAACCAGCCAGGCTGTTCATAGGATGAGGCTTTCCGATGTGATAGACGTCGGGATGGACAAGCATGGCAGAACGCGCCAACTGAAACGTACCCAGCAGAGAAACCCACAACAACCGGCTTGGTTTGAAGTAAGACTTACGAGAGCCGACCTTACGTACGTGCATTTGCCCAACATAGCGAATGTTGACCCCTTCACGAGTGAAGTTCTTCTCCTCAGCTTTCAACGCATGATAATCCGGGTGCAGAGCTAGAATTGCCACCTCATTTCCCAGTCGTACTAGTTCCTTTGCCAGGGGCCAACAGCGCCCGAGACCGTAAGCGCTTTCTAAGTCCTGGGTCAGGAGAAAGACTACTCGCATTCTCGGCCTATGTCTTCAATAAGCCTAATGACGTGCTGCCACTGTAGAGACGTTTCGGCATTGGAATGTTCTTCTTCCCGACGCTGCTCCAAGCCCCTAACGAAGAACTGAATGATGGTCTCAGCCAACGCCTGGCTGCTTCCTGCTTGGGTCAATAGGCCGGTGATGCCGTGATGAACGGCTTGGGGCAGACTTCCTGCTCGGGTAGCGATTACCGGGCAGTCATTTGCCACGGCCAGTTGCACTACTGCGCTTCCAGTTACACGCTGGTATGGCGCGACCAGCACGTCTGCCGCCGAGAAGTACAGGGCTACTTCCTCGTTTGGTATGTAACGGTCTACAATCATCACCGAGTCATGGATTTCGAGTCGGTCGATTATCTCCAGGTAAGGACGCTTCTCCTCCCAGAACTCCCCAGCTACTACAAGCCTTACTCTCCCCAAGCGCTTCCGAACCCTTGGCAGTGCTGCGAGGAGGTTCTTCAGGCCCTTATATTCTCTCACAATGCCAAAGAAAAGCAAGGTGGGAACGTCAAGAGGAAGGCCTAGTTGCTTGCGAGCTGTCCCTCGTGAGACCTTCTGGGTTGAGAATAGGTTGAAAGCTGGCAGAGAGACAATGACTGCTTGAGCTCCCGGTAGCAGAGACAGAAGACGCTCTTTCTCTTCTTCTGATTGGATGATGAAGTGCGTTCCCCAGTGCAGCGTCCCCGACGTCAAGTACGGATCCCACCAACGGACTTCGTGGGGTAACACATTGTGGACAACGTAGATGAGAGGTCTTCGTAGGAAGATGCGGTTCAAGAACCCTAGCACAGACCAAGCCGACGCCCAGAAGGTAGTCCACCATTGGAGGATCACCACGTCGGGTTCGTACTGTGAGATGCGCCAGAATGTCGCTAGCCATGTGAGAGGATTGATGGAGTCAATCCACTGTTGCGTGTCTTCCACCTTTAGCGGGATCTTGCTGGGATCCTTATCGCTATCGCCAGGGAAGAGCCACTGCGGGTACTGACGTTTAAAGGACACCATTAGGACATCGTGTCCCTGTTCCCGCAGTGCTCCACAGAGCATCGTTGTGTAGTGAGCGATGCCGCCCCTATACGGGTATACTGGTCCGATCAAGGCGATTCTCAAGAAACACCCCCAAACTGGAGCGTACAGTGGTAGCGTGCAGCTGTCCCTGCAACACTGTGGGCTGGGTTGGAATGACGTGCTGTAGCGCTTTCCGCTGACGCCGCAGGTTGGCTGGAGAACATTGCCCGGCCTGAAGGATCAGCATGCCTGGCGGTGTGATGACCGCTCGAAACCCAGTAGTCGGAAGAAGGGTGGTGGCTAAGAGGAATCTCCTTGATCGGCTCATCGGTTCTGAAGCCGTTAATCGCTTCTGTCAAGCTCTATCCGCCGCACGCGATAGACCGCCTCTTCCAGCATCTTCCGGTTCAACCGTACCAAGTCGGCCATCAGGCCGATCAGGCAGACCTGGAACCCGACGATGGTCAGAATGGCCGCCAGGATCAGGGACTGCACTTTGCCGAACCCCGGCCCCGTGATGAAGTAGTAGAGGAAGCGGATGCCAAGGGCCACCCCGCCGGCGATCATCACCGCCCCCAGGCTCAGAAACAGGCGCAGCGGGCGATACATCGCGTAGAACCGGAGGATGGTGATGGCTGAGACGGCCAGGAAGGAGGGGACGCTTTGGATCAGACGCGATTGGCGAGTCTGGGGGTTGGTTCGGATGGGAACGTAGGTCACCGCCATGCGCCGCGCTCCGGCCTGAATGAGCGTCTCCAGCGTGTACGTGTAGTCGCTGAGGACCGTCAGTCGCATGGCCGCTTCGCGCGTAAAGGCGCGGAAGCCGCTGGTCGCGTCCGGGATCTCGATCCCCGCTGCTCTCTCCACCACCCAGCTTCCCCAGCGCTGGAGCCAGCGCTTGAGTGGCGAGAAGTGCTCCAGAGTGGCCACGCCTCGGTCGCCCACTGCGATGTCGGCCTTCCCCTCCAGGAGCGGCTGGATGAGACGCTCGATATCCTCACCTCGGTACTGGTTATCAGCATCGGTGTTGACCACGATATCGGCGCCGGCCTCCAGGGCAGCCTCCAGCCCGACCATGAAGGCGTACGCCAGCCCTTGGTTCTGTTTCAGGCGAACAATATGATCCACGTTTAGTTTCTCTGCCACCTCGCTGGTTCGGTCGCAGCTCCCATCATCCACGACCAGAATCTCGACGTCATCTACACCCGGCAACTCACGAGGTAAATCGCGCACCGTCTGTGGGAGCGTTTCCTCCTCATTGAAGCAGGGAATCTGGATGATGGCTTTCATCGGTGGGACTTCACCTCACTGCGCATCTGGGTGCGGGCATAACCACTGAGCGAGATTGTAGCACACCGACCAGGGCCTGTCAACGAGGCGCTCTGCGCGAAAGGCGTGCCCCAATTGACATCCTCCCCCGACGTGCGATAATATCCAGCGACGCAAGCAGGAGGGAGGGCCCCAATGGAACGCCAAGAAGTTGACATCGCTCTTCACGAGATCCGCGACGCCCTGGATGCCCGCGACTGGGATCGCGCCGCTGCCCTCTTCGAAGCGCTCAGGCCCCCTGACCAGGCGGAGCTGTTTGACGACCTGGCGCTCGAGGAGCAGGATCGGCTGCTGCCTCAGCTCGAGCTGGAGGACTCCGCCGACATCTTGGAGAAGCTGAAGGAGGAGAAGGCGGCGGAGGTCGCGGAGCGCCTCTCCAACGCCGAGCTGTCTAGCATCCTCAGCGAGATGGAGCCGGATGAGGCCGCCGATCTGTTAGGCGATCTGACGCCAGCTCGGGCGGCAAAGGCGCTGGCGACGCTGGAGGAGGCCGACGAGATTCGGCCCTTCCTGGCCTACCCCGACGAAAGCGCCGGTGGGTTGATGACCACCGCCGAGGTGGTCCTCCACCAAGACATGAGGGCGGAAGAGGCGATCACCCATTTGCGCGCAACAGCGCCGGATGCAGAGACGGTCTACTATCTCTTCGTTCTCGACCGGAGGGAGCATCTGGTTGGCGTCGTGTCACTGCGACAGCTGGTCGTTGCCCCGCCCTGGACCCCGGTCGGGGAGATCATGGATCCTGACGTCATCTCCGTGGATGCCTACGATGATCAGGAGGTGGCGGCTCGCCTCATGTCGCGCTATGACCTGGTGGCCTTGCCCGTCGTGGATGTCCAAGGGAAGATGCTGGGCATTATCACTCACGATGATCTGGTGGAGGTTTTGGAGGAAGAGGCCACCGAGGATATCTTCCGGCTCGGTGGCGTGCCGGAGGAACACCCAGCCGACGTGGCGTTGCCTGCAGCTCTGCGCACGCGTCTCCCATGGCTGGTGCTCAATCTGGTCACGGCCATGGCTTCGGCCTTTGTCCTAAGCCTCTTCGAGAGCACCATCGCTCGGGTCGCCGTTCTGGCCGCGTTCTTTCCCATTGTCGCCGGTGTCAGCGGAAGCGCCGGCACGCAGGCTCTCACTGTCACGGTGCGTGGTCTGGCTTTGGGCGAGCTTAGTCCGCAGGAGGGCTGGCGCACTCTGGGCCGCGAGATGCTCATCGGGCTGGCGAACGGGGTCGCGGTTGGCTCTCTCATCGCCCTCATCGCCCTGGCCTGGAGAGGGTTGCCTATGCTCGGGATGGTGGTAGGTGTCGCGACGCTCCTCAATCTGATCGCGGCCGCCGTCGCCGGCGCGCTTGTGCCCATCGGGCTGCAGACCCTGCAGATCGATCCAGCCCTAGCCTCGCCAATTCTGGTCACGACGGTCACCGACACGTTTGGCTATTTCGTCTACCTGGGCTTGGCTACCCTGGCTATAAGCGTGTTGGTCTAGACGCGCCGATCCTCTCTTCAGGAACATCCCCCTGGTTGTCAGTTCGAGGTGACCGGCACTTCGACCGACCTCGTTCGAGAGGTGGCGCCTTGCTGTCTTGAGTCGTATGAAGCAGTCTGTATGCCGAGCCACAAGTGCCAGGGTCGACGCAGTCACCCATCACCTTCGCCGCTGAGATTGGAGCTCTGATTTGGGGCTGGACAAGCGCACTCCGGTTGTGTATACTGTAGTCGTTATAGTTATAACGTCTAGGTTATGATGATAACGTCGAGAGGGGTGAGGTATGGGGAGCGACACGCTTGAGCACTTACTAGAGCTAGGGTTCTCTGAATACGAGGCCAAGGCCTATGTGGCGTTTCTGAAGGAGAATCCGGCCACAGGGTATCATGTGTCCAAGGTGTCCAGCGTCCCGCGGTCGATGATCTACGAGGTGCTGGGCAAGCTCACCGCTCGAGGGGCGGCGATGGAGTTGCGCAAGGAGGGGAAGACGCAGTACGCCCCAATCCCGCCCACGGAGCTCCTCAATCAGGTCCATCGCCAGCACGAGGAGCTCGTCACCGCGCTCCGGGATGATCTGGAGGGCCTGGGCAAGACGTCGGATCTTGCATACGTGTGGAACATCGAAGGGTATGACAATGTGATGGCCAAGGCTCGCGAGATGATCCGACATGCTCAGGATCGCGTCTACATGGCGGTCCTGCCCTCGACGTTTCCACCGTTGAGGTCTGAGCTGGAGGGAGCGGTCAGTCGTGGCGTCCGCGTGGTTGCATACAGCTCTGAATCTCTCGACCTGTCTGGCGGCAGGGTGGTCGTCGCCTCGATGTCCGAGGAGCACTTGAAGAGGACGGAAGGGTTGGGCCTGGTTCTGGTGGTCGATGGGGACGAGGTCTTGATAGGCAAGCGCCTTACCGCGAGCCAGGCACGCTCTTCTTGGACGCGCAGTCCTCTCTTCGTTCTGATTGCCGAACATCACCTGCGCACCGATCTCTACCTTCCCAGGATCTTGGACATGTTGAGAGATCGAGCTGAGGACGTCATTCACCAGGACGACCGGGATCCGTTTGCTCAGGCGTTTGAGAGTACTATCGGTTAGTATCCGTCTGTCGAAAGCTTGATGAAACGAGTTCAAGGAGGACCTATGGCCGAGAAGAGGATGCTGTTCACAGCTGAGGAATGGAAGTCACGGCACACCACGGCAGCCTTCCTGAAGGAGCTTGCGGATAACCTGGAGTCAGGCGAGGTTACGCTGCGCCAGGGGGAAGAGGACGTCACCTTCTCGCTTCCTGGGACCGTCGAGCTGGAGATCAAGCTCACCGAGAACGTCAAAGGACAAGAGACGAAGCCAGAGCTCGACATTGAGATCGAGTGGACGGAGGGGCAGGTGGAGGGCACGCTGAGCGTTGGCTGAGTCAGGCCAGTGGGTGCCCAGCGCTCCTTAAACCCTATCGGCGCAGGCCCGTTCCAAGCGTCAAGCGTCCCAGCTGGACGGCTTAACGCCTGGCTGAGTGTCCGATCATCTTCAGAAACCTACTCCGTCGAAAGGCCCCTACGTTCCTTACGCTCGCGGGTATCGCCATCGGGGTCGCGGCCATTGTCGCCTTGGGCGCCGTAGCACGCGGGATGCGGGCCGGGTTCACCAGCATCACCCGGGGTAGTCAGGCTGACCTGGTGCTCAGCCAGGCCGACGCCTTCACTGCCGTGCTCAGCAGCTTCGACCAGCACGTCGCCGCGCAGCTGAGCGCGTGGCGCCAGGTGTCGGCTGTGAACCGGGTGCTCTTCCGCAACACGCTGACGGAGGATCGCTCCTACCTGTTCTTCTTCCGTCACGAGCCTGAGGGCTTTGCCGTGGAGCACGACCACATTGTCGAGGGGACGTCCCTGGCCGAGGCGCAGGATGTGCGGGGGAAGCCGCTTATTCTCGGGCAACGTGCGGCCCACACTCTGCAGAAGCGCGCCCGTGACGCCTTTCGTGTCAGCGGCACCGCCTTCCGCATCGTCGGTATCTACGAGATCGGAGACGGCTTCGAGCATAGCGGCGCCGTCATACCCCTGGAAGCGGCGCAGACCATCACCTTGCAACCGCACCACCTCTCGATGCTCTACCTCAAGCTGCGTGATCCCTCCGATCAGGCACAATTGCGCAGACGAGTGGAACCACAGTTTCCCAATCTCTCGCTCTCTAACACCACCGGGTTTGCCGAGCAGGAGCAGGTCCTGGACATGCTGGAGATTGGGGCGATGGCGATTGCCGGCCTAGCCATTCTGATCGGTGGCGTCGGCATGACCAATACGCTCTTCATGTCCGTCTTTCAGCGTACCCGGGAGATCGGTCTGTTACGTTCCGTGGGCTGGGGACGATGGCGCGTGCTGGTCCTCGTCCTGGGTGAATCGCTGGCTCTGGCCTTGCTGGGAGGGTTCATTGGTGTCGGCCTGGGTGTGGGGGCTGTGTTCGCCATCAATCAGTCCAGCTCAATGCTGGGCATGTTCGGCAGTCAGTTCACGCCCGAGCTCTTCGTCCAGGCCCTGATCACTGTGGTTGTCTTGGGGCTGGTGGGCGGTGCCTACCCGGCCTGGTGGGCCAGTCGTCTTCTGCCCGTGGAGGCGCTGCGCTACGAGGGCGGTACCGGCGCCAACGTGACGCACGCCTTGCCCGGCGGCATGACGCTCCGTAATCTGTTGCGGCGACGGACGCGCACGGCCTTGACCCTGGTTGGAATTGGCATCAGCATCGCTGCTATCGTATCACTGGGCGCTGTCGCCAAGGGAATGTCTGATCTCATGACTGGCATGCTCCGCGCCAGCCAGACGGATCTACTGGCCATTGAGGCCGGCGTCGACGCTGACTTCAGCGCCATCGACCAGCGAGTGGGATCGCAAATTGCGGGATGGCCTGGGCGAGATCGCCCGTCGACCCGGTGCCTGGGCGAGATCGCCCGTCGACCCGATGCCCATGCTCATCGTCTTCGGCTACCATCCGCCGTCCTTTGCGATTCGGCACGTCTGGATCATCGAGCCGGAACCGCTTGCGGGTCGCCATCACGTCATTGTCGGCAGACAGGCCGCCGAGCAGATGGGGTTGGGCGTAGGAGATACCCTCTGGCTCCTGAAGAGCAACGTCCGCATCGTCGGCATCATCTACGAGACCGGCATCTCCTATGAGGATGTGGGCGTGGTCATCGGCCTGAGAGAGGCCCAGGCCGTGACCGGGAGGCCCCACCAGGTGATGTACGACGCCATCAAACTGCGCGACCCCGGACAGGCCAGGACAGTCAAACAGCAGCTTAAGTCCGCGTTTCCAGAGCTCGACATCTCTCTGACGTCCGAGATTGCCGAGAGTATGAGTGACTTTCAGGTGATGGAGGAGCTGATGACGCAGGTTTCAGCCCTCGCACGCTTCATAGGTGGACTGGGTATGCTAAACACCATGCTTATGAGCGTGCTGGAGCGAACTCGGGAAATCGGTGTGCTGCGCGCCCTGGGGTGGCGCAAGCGAAGGGTCCTGGGCATGATTCTCCAGGAGTTCCTGGTGCTGGGAGCGGTGGGCGGGATTTGTGGTATACTCCTAGGGTTAGGCCTGGGGGTCTCCTGACGCTGGCGCAAGGAACCTGGGGAAGCATCGAGCCCGCCCACACGCCCCAGGTAGTCGTGCAGGCCGTGATCGTGGCACTGGTGGCAGGCGCGCTGGGAGGGCTCTACCCTGCCTGGCGCGCGACACGCCTGCGCCCTGTGGAGGCGTTGCGCTATGAGTGACGTCGAGTGCGTCGGCGGACCCCGCCCAGTCTCCGCCACCCTCCCCCCCAGCGGGGGGGATGAGAGGGGGGGAGAAGATCGCAGCGAGGGGCCTCGTCTCAGGCGGATCCTGCCCTTTTGCCCACAGACACAGACGATGGAGGTCGTGTAATGAGGAAACACGCGTTCTTGGGGTTCGTCCTACTTGCCACGCTTCTCTCCGCCTGTGGCGGCGGCGCCCAACCGACGCCGACGCCGCTGCCGGAGCAGACATTCGCCTCGGTGATATCGGTCACCGGGGAGGTCGTGCCGGCCGATAGGGCCGCGGTTAGTGTCCAAGCGGGCGACACAGTGCTGGAGGTCCTGGTGGAGCCTGGTGACGAGGTGGCTGCCGGTGATGTCCTCGTTCGCCTCGATCCTACAGATGCGCAGCTGACGGTGAGACGCGCGCAGGTGGCGCTGGAGGCTGCGCAGCTCCAACTGGCCCTTCTCGAATCGCAGCCGCGGCCGGAGGATGTCGCTGTCGCCGAGGCGCGGGCAGAGGTCGCCGAGCCGGGCATCGATCAGGCCGAGGCGAGGCTGGCTCAGCTGAGGGCCGGCTCCCTGGATGCCGAGATCGCAGCGGCGAGGGCAGAGGTGACGCTGAAGGAGATCGACGAGCTCGTCGCCTATCAGCTCCACGAGGATACGATGACGTGTGTTGACGTCGAGGTGCCGGGTGAGGGGGAGAGAGAGGTCTGCCCTCTGCTCGGCCCACCAGAGGAGAAGGCCCGTTTCCGCCTCCAGGCTGTGAGAGAGGAGCTGGAGGCGGCGCTTTCGCGGCTCCAGGCTCTGATCGATCAGAGGGAGGAGCGCCTTCGTTTGGCTGAGCTGGCTGTTGAGCGTGCGAAAGGGCAACGGAGCGCTGCCGATATTCAGCTGGCGCAGGCGAAGGCTGGAGCGAGCCTGGAAGGGATCGCGGCCGCTCAGGCTGCGGTGCGGCAGGCGCAGGTGAGGCTGCAAGAAGCGGAGATGGCGCTGGAGCGCACTGATGTTCGGGCGCCTCTGGCGGGCACTGTGGGGATGGTCCAGGTGAGAGAGTATGAGGTCGTTGCCCCTGGGCAGCCCCTGCTCGTCATCGGCGATCTCTCGACGTTGCGCGTTGAGACCACGGATCTTAATGAGATCGACGTGGCACGGGTCGAGGTGGGCAGGGATGGGGGGCATGCCCGGGAGGTTGACGTCACCTTCGATGCCCTGCCCGATCAAGTCTTCACCGGCCACGTGAAGCGCATCGCGCCGATGGCCGATAGGGATGGCGGCGGCGTCAACTACACAGCCGTGATTGAGTTGGAGACACTGGATTCGCAGATCCGCTGGGGTATGACGGCGTTTGTCGACATCGAGGTTCAGGGCTGAGGCGCGATGCGTGGGGTTGACAGGGGGAAGACGATGAGGAAGCTACTGCCTTTCATATCACTGGTGGTCGTGGTGGCCCTGGCTCTTGGCGCCTGCGGAGGGGGGACGGATGAGACCCCCACGCCGATGCCAGAACCGGCGTGGGGGTCGCTGGTCTCTGTCACCGGGGAGGTGGTCCCAGCGAAGTGGGCTGCCTTGAGCATGCGGAGAAGTGGCATCGTGACGGACGTGCTGGTGGAGCTAGGGGACGAGGTGAAGGTCGGCGATGTGCTGGTGAAGCTCGACACAGTCGACGCCGAGTTGGCCGTCCAAGAGGCTGAGGCTCGGTTGGTCAACGCTAAGGCTCAGGTGAGGCAGCTTGAGGCTCAGCCGCGAGCTGTGGACGTCGCTGCCGCGGAGCAGCAGGTGGACGACGCTGAGGTCGCCATCTCTCAGGCTGTGGCCGAGCGGGACCGGTTGGCCTCCGGCGTGATAGAATCGGACATCGCCGAGGCGGAAGCTGCGTTGGCGTCCGCCGAGGCAGAGCAGCAGGTCGCTCGTATTGACTACGATGAATTGCAGGCTGACCTTGAGAGCGGCGTCGTCGAGGACTGGGAGGGAGAGAGAGCTGACCTGCAGCTGCTTGCTGCCAGGGAGAATCTGGAGGCAGCCCAGCTGAGACTGGCGTATGCCCGGGGAAGCGCAGCGGCGCGCATGGAGGAGGCTGAGGCAGGCGTGCTGAGCGCTCAGGCGCAGCGGGATGTGACCCAGGCCGAACTGGAAAGAGTGAAGGCGGGGGTTTCCGAGGAGGAGATTGCCCTGGCCAAGACCGAGGTTGCGCAGGCGGAGCTCGCCTTGCGGGCGGCGCAGATCGGCCTCGAGCGCTGTGAACGCCGCGCGCCGTTCGACGGCACCGTCGGTATGGTGGACGTGCAAGAGGGCGAGCGGGTCCAACAGGGCGATTCCATCCTGACCCTGGGTGACCTCTCGACTCTGCGGGTGGAGACCACCGATCTCGACGAGATCGATGTGGCAAGAGTAGCGGTTCGTCAGTCCGTGGACGTCACCTTTGACGCCTTTCCAGATCGCGTCTTCGAGGGGCGCGTGATCCGCATCAACCCTATGGCTGAGGGCGCCGATGGCGTAAGCGGTGGAGGGGTCAGCTACACGACCATCATCGAGCTAGAGGAGCTTGCGGGCGAGGGCGCTTCGGAGATCCGCTGGGGCATGACGGCGTTTGTGGACATCGACGTGGGGCAGTAGTGGTTTCGAGGAGGGCTACGGCGCCGTGGTGGGTGGCAGTGGGGCCGAGAATCGGGAGACACGGATATGAAGAACGAAGCCATCGTTGAGATGCGGGAGTTGGTCAAGATTTATGGGGATGGCGCCGAGGTGCGGGCGCTGGACAGGATAGAGCTGCGCATTGCTCCAGGCGAGTTCGTCACCGTGATGGGCCCTTCGGGCAGCGGTAAGTCCACCCTGCTCAACATGATCGGCGCCCTGGATCGGCCCACCGAGGGAACCGTGCTGGTCGAGGGGCAGGACCTGCAGCGGGTCCGCGATCTGGACACCTTCCGCGCCCGCAAAGTGGGCTTCATCCTCCAACTCCACAACCTGATCCCCACCCTCACCGCCCGCGAGAACGTGGAGGTGCCCATGATGGGCCAGCCCGTCAGCCGTGGGAAGCGGAGGAAGCGGGCCGAGGAACTGCTGGAGACAGTGGGCCTGGGTCGTCGTCTCAACCATGCCCACCCATCGCCCAACCAGCTGTCCGGCGGGCAGCGACAGCGGGTCGCTGTCGCGCGAGCCCTGGCAAACAGGCCCGCTATCATCCTCGCCGATGAGCCCACTGGCGATCTGGACACCGAGAGTGGCGCCGAGGTGGTCGACCTGATGAAGCATCTCAACGAGGACCTTGACACCACGTTCATCGTCGTCACCCACGATCCCACGGTCTCTCGCGAGACGGAGCGCGTCCTGATCGTGCGGGACGGGCGCATCGTTCACGAACACCAGGTGGGAACGCCTTTTGAGGAGGATCTGGCCGCGTTCCGCCGCTCTGGGCTGGGTCAGGCCATTATCCATGGTGACGAAGAGGTGCTGGAAAGGTTCGGCTCTGATGAGCGGGCGGCGCTGCGCAACCTGCTGGATGGGGTGGAGAGCTAGAGTGAAAGAGAAAGAGCGCTGTCCGTTTCTCACCGGTCCGACTGGCCGCGAGCATCCCTTGAGCCGTGATTCCCTAGGGGCCACCCCCATCATCGGTCGGGCGGTTGAAAGCGACATCGTCATCACCAGCCGGCGGGTCTCGCGCGAGCACGCCCGCCTGTGGCGTGAGGGCTGGCGCGTGATACTGGAGGATCTGGGTAGCACCAACGGTACCTTCCTCAACGACGAACGAGTGCTCAATCCCGTCGAGTTGCGCGACGAGGATCGCATCCGCATCGGCGACGTGACCTTCGTCTTTCACGACCCTGCCATCACCATTCGAGAGACGCCGTTCCCGCAGCTGGAGGTGGATGTCGCCGCCGGCGTGGTGCGACTTGATCGGCGGCGGATTGAGCTCTCGGCCAAGGAGTTCGCGCTTCTGGCCTACCTCTACGAGCAGCGCGGTCGGGTCTGCTCGAAGGATGAAATCGCCATCGCTGTCTGGCCCGAGTACGAGGGAGATGTGTACGATTACCAGGTTGAGAACCTGGTGCATCGCCTGCGCCAGACCTTGGAGTATGACTCCTCCAATCCCCAGCTCCTGGTCACCGTGCGCGGGCTGGGCTACAAGCTGGTCTGTTCCAGTCCAAGATGACCAACCGATGGTGATTTGATAGTCGATTGTTGGTCAACGGATAGGCATGGGTGACCGCGTCCACCCGGTGACCGCGTCGATCTGGTGACCGCGTCGACCCAGGAAGGGCAGACGCTTGGCAAGTACCACATACTCGAACCACTGGGCCGCGGCGGGATGGCACGCGTCTACTGAGCCTACCACCCTCAGCTCGATCGCTACGTGGCGATCAAAGTCCTGCTCACCTGGGATGTTTCGGCCGCGTATCATTGAGGGGCGTGGCCTAAGCGGGGGTGGCCATCGTGCTCTGCTGGTCAACAACCGTCTCGTGGCGGAGGAAGGCGTGTAGGTCGGCGACGTCACAGGCGCTCACAATCGACGGGGAGCCGTCCGACTGGACCGTCGTTGGCTCCTACCTGAGCCTGAACGTGCTTCAGGATGTCTGCTACGTCCCCCGAGAGGCCCTGGGGCGAGAGACGCACACCCGCGGGAAGGGGAGGGGGGGGGCCGTGATCAAGGTGGTATCTAAGGGCCACGAACTGGCGCCCCAGCAGGCGCTGATCGAGTGTCTCACCAGCGCGTTGGAGGCGCAGAACATCGAGGTCATCGGCTCCTACAGCGCCAGGCAGCAGTGGCAGGAGAGCCAGTCCGCCTTCGGCGTGCCGATCTACCTGCTGCTGACCATGGCGGGTCTCGTCGCCCTCGTGGGGAGCCTGGGCCTGATGAGCACCATGTCGATCAACGTCGTCGAGCGCACCTGTGAGATCGGCGTGATGCGCGCTATCGGGGGCACCGCGGGAACCGTCGTCTCCGTCTTCGTCGTGGAAGGCGTGCTGGTGGGGCTGCTCTCCTGGATCCTCGCCCTGCCACTGAGCGCTCCGGGTGCCTATGCCATGAGCGTTGTGGTCGGCCAGGCCATCGTTCAGATCCCCCTCGATTTCGCCTACTCCGTGGAAGGTGCCTCCCTCTGGCTCTTGGTCGTGATCCTGCTTTCCGCTCTGGCGAGTCTCTGGCCGGCCTTGCGCGCCACCCGCGTCAGCGTGCGCGAGTCCCTGGCGTATGAGTGAGGCGCAGCTCCCCTTCGTTTGGGACCGCCCGGGGCGCCTATTTGCCGTCGTGATTCTGCTGTGCTAGAATGCGCTCACTATGATCAGAACTGTCTTTATGGGAACGCCCAGATTCGCTGTACCGACGTTGAACGCGCTGGCTGACGCCCACCATGTGGTGGGCGTGTTCACGCAGCCAGATCGCCCGGCCGGCCGCGGCCGTGGGCTGAGGGAGTCACCGGTCAAGCAGGCGGCTCTCGAGCACGACGTGCCGCTATTTCAGCCGCGGTCTCTGCGCACGCCGGAAGCGCTGGCGCGGTTGACTGACTGGCGGCCCGACGTGATCGTGGTGGCAGCCTTTGGACAGATTCTTTCGCAGGAGGTGCTCGACCTGCTACTTCACGGTTGCCTGAACGTGCACGCTTCCCTGCTCCCGCGGTGGCGCGGGGCGGCGCCGGTGGCGGCGGCGATCCTGAACGGCGACGAGGTGACCGGCGTGACGGTGATGAAGATGGACGCCGGCTTGGACACCGGTCCCATCCTGACACAGCGCGAGGAGCCGATTCGGGCCCACGACACCCGGGCCACGCTGACGGAGCGCCTATCGCACGTGGGGGCCGAGCTTTTGGTGGAGACGCTGCCGGCCTACATGGCGGGCGAGCTGGAGCCGCGCCCCCAAGCGGACAAGGAGGCGACGTTTGCCGACCGCCTGCGGAAGGAGGACGGGGAGCTGGACTGGTCTCGCACGGCCATGGAACTGGACCGGAAGGTGCGCGCCTTTACGCCCTGGCCGGGCACGTTCACTTTCTGGGAGGGGCGGAGGCTTAAGGTGCTGGAGGCGTCGCCGCTGCCGGAGTGGGCAGGGGATGTGGCACCGGGCACGGTGGTTGAGGCAGGGGGGCGTGGCGCGAGCTGCGCCGTCGCCACGGGCGAGGGGGCACTGCGATTGGAGGAGGTGCAGCTGGCCGGGAAGCGGGCGATGGCGATGGGGCCCTTTCTGCGCGGGCGTCGGGGCTTTGTGGGGAGTCGGCTGGGGCGCGAGTAGCGGCTCACTCCTGCTCTGCACACCGCCATAAGACAAGGTTGTCGGTGCTGAAGCGTTGCTCGCTTTCCGGGATCGAGGCGAGGAAGAAGTCCTCACGCCTTTCCACCAGGTCGACGATGTAGTCATTGTAGGGGGCGTAGAAGAAGAGACCTCGCTCCAGATACTGGTCCGAGAAGTGTTCCCGATTGACTATCAGGTAATCGACGTCGTACTTCTCACAGAAGGCGAAGACCTTCTGTCGTGATTCTGCATAATAGGCGTCGAAGAAGCCCTTCACGCGCTCTTCGCCAACGTAGGAAATCTCGCTGCTGAGGAGGACGCTGCGCTCTGCCAGCAGCGGAACGTTGGACATCACGTCGGGGTCGCCGGCGATGAGGATGTCCTTTGGCAGTGTAGAGACGTACCTCAGCAACGGCCTCTGCTCTTCCGGCACGGTCATAGCAGGGCCTTTCATTCGCGGCCCGAAGATGGCGAGTAGCACCAGGGCATAAGCCCCCCATGCCATCTTCAGGCACCTCTGCGAAGGAATCGCAGAGGGCTCGCGATGGTAATGCCAACGCCAGAGCATCAGACTTGCCACTCCGACGACGAAGACCGGAGTGCCGAAGCTCACGCCCAGCCTGAAGATCCTCTCATATCGAATGAAGAGTCCCCCAACTAGGATCAAGGCACCACAGACTGAAAGCGCTAGACCCCATCTCCCCTTGGGATTTGACCATGTCTGGATGCAAGTCCGAAGAAAGGGCTTGACGTTGAGTGCGCAGTAGAGGAGCATCCAGAGGGGTAACGGTGCATTGGTATACTTGAAAGGATAGCGCAGAATGAAGGATCCGGTTACAAGCGCGATTGACCAGGATAGAAGCCAAGCGATTGCACTGCCTCCCAGCAGCGAATTGGCAGCGGGATTGACACCAGAACGCTCAAAACCCAACAAGGTCAAGATGAGCAGCGCCAGTAGCCAGAGTGGCACCATATAGAGGAGATCGTCAAGCCGTGCCAGCCCGCCGTAGCCGGCGAGGAGAAAGGTGGGGAAGCCGGAGAACGAGGGAGGGAAGATGGGCACCCGGCCTGCGTAACTGTATCTTGGGTTTTGCCACGCCGGCATATGATCATCCTGGGTGCCCAGACTGCCGGTGGCAACTTGAGGGTCCAATAGCGCAGGTGATAGAGCTAACGCCGCTAGCGTTACTCCGACGAACAGTGGCCAAAGCCGCCGTCCCCTCAGGTCGATTGCGATACGATGATTTCGTCGATCAATCAGCGATAGGGCATAAGTCGCCGCTGAAACGACGAACATCGGCGCGTAGAACAGTGCCTGGACGAAGAGTGTAAGAGCGATCCCTAGTGGCGAATCGCTGACCATATAGTACAGGAAGACGGTGAGCAACACGAACTGAAAGGAGCGCTGCAAACCAGGCGCTACCGAGATGTTGGCCGATGCGGTCAAGTCGTATGTGACGAAGAGAACGACTAAGAAGAAAGCCGATCGATTGTCGAGGTCCAGTTCCCGTGCCAGGGTGAAGAGATACGTAGCGCAGACCGCCATCAGGATAAAAGGGAGGATCTTGTTGAACGCAAGGGGTGTGACTACATAACTGGCAAGCTGATACAGCAGGCTGAAGCCCAGGCTCTCGAATTGACAGATCAGATCGAACCCAAGGATGTTGATTGTCCGCACTCCTTTGACGGTGTCGATAAGGGGATCGTTGGGGAAGGCGCCTGGATCTTGGAAGCGGGCCATCCAGAAGTACTGCCGGAAGTCATCATCGATCCGATATGGGTCCTGAATCGCCGGGAGTTGTGCGTACAAGACCGCAAGAAGCGAGAACAGGACAGCAGTTGCTAGCCAAGCGGTTTCTCTCCGCGATGGCCGATGCTTCACAGTCCGCCTATTCCTTCCATCTCATGAAGATGCTTACGGCGCCGGATATAACTTGCGCCAGCCCAGACTGAGAGCATGACGATCGCGGCAAGCGAGATGGGCCAGCCGACCCTCCATCCCAGAGGGCGATAGTCCAGCGTGACATGTGAGGCTCCCGATGGGACGATCACGCCCAGGAGCGCCCCATCCGCGCGGATGACCTGGGTCGGCTCGCCTTCGATGGTAGCCCGCCAGCCAGGAGCCCAGGTCTCGCTGTAGAGGAGCAGCGCTTCTCGATCGCTCTGCACCGCGAGGGACATATGCCCAGAGCGGCGCGACTCAATGGTCACGCTACCAGCCATCGGTCCTTCAGACAGCCTAGTAGGTACTGTGCCGGATTCGACGAGCGCGGTGTGCGCCACGTCGATAGTGGACAGTCGCTCGGTGACGTCTGTCCCCGCTGGAACGGTCACGACATGATCTACCAGAAATGCCCGAGGTAGAAAGCGTCGATTCTCATACACGGTGACCTCACCATCGACCAACACAGGCTCAAGGTCGGGCACCTCCAGAGGGAAGTCGGCGATCACGTAGCGCACGTTCAGCAGGCCCAAAAGATCGGGGTTTGGCCTGATCCTTCGGTACGCCTCTGGATCAGCCACCCCGGCCAGGCAGGGGGGTACTGCCCCGGCATATCCCTCCATCTGGCAGCCGGAAGCGGCTTTGATGATCTCAGTACTATGGGCAAGCTGAAGGCCCAGGTACCCGTCGATGCTCTCTATGCCGAGTTCTGCTGATAGTGCGTAGGAGAGGTTATGGTGTGGAGAATACACCCGGAAATCCCCCGGTTGAGAGCTGAGGAACCTAGTGACGTTATCCTGCTTGAGGAAGGTCTCCTCGGGGTCGATGGGCTTCATATACTCAGTGGCGAGCGGAAACAGATCCAGTAACAGAATAACAATGAGACAAACCTGATAGGCCCGGTGTCGCTCCGGACGGTATCTCCACAGCCAGAAGATCGCCAGCGACAGGATGCCCGCACCCACAGCTCTGATGAGCTCGACCGGCAGACGGCTGGTGAGTATCCCTAGCTCCACCACCGCGATGGTGCCCGCCAGCAGGTATGCCGCGCTTGCCAGGGCCAGCTTGCGTTCGTGACGGCGGACGCGTTCCCAGGTCTTCTCGGACTGCAGAGCTTTCGCCCCCAGGCTGGCCAATAGGGCGATCACGAACCCTCCCAGGAACCAGAGGCGTGTGCGGGTGCGAAAGTAGCCCAGACCGGGTACCAGCCAGCGTGCCACCCTGTAGACCGGCGTCGCATCGCCTAGAGCGATGAGCAACGACAGGATGACCGCTGCCCATAGAAAGATGGCTTCTCGTCTACGTTCGCCCAGAAGTGCTAACAGAGCCAGAAACAACGGCACAGTGCCAACGTAGATCGTCCACTCGGGGAACTGGAACGGAGTCGGCGCGAACAGGCTGAGTAGCATGCCCGGGGGGATCTGGTACCAGAACGGCACATTTGCATCGAATTCTATCCTGGCGGTCCAGGGGAGTATCTCGACGATAGGGGTCCACCAAGCGGCACTGACGGCGACAGCCACCCCAGCGATCATGGAGCCTGTCAGAGTGGAGCGTTTAATCGTGTTCAGAAACTCGGTGCTGCGCCAGCCGCTGTGCACAAGCTTCCACAAACAGTGCCAGCCAAGCATTCCGAATAGCAGGTAGGCCGTGCTAATCGGCATTTGCTTATGAGTCAGCAATTGAAGGGCGAGAGCTCCCCCTCCCAGGATCGCCGGCAATAGAGAGCGCGACTTGATAGAGGCCCAGGCGCCAAGCAGAATTGCTGGCATCCAGGTCAAGCCACAGAGGTTGGTAAGATGTCCTCCTGCCAAATGGGCGATCAACTGTGGCATCAGCGTAACAGTGAGGGCCCCCACAGTGGCAGTCACACGCGACGCTTGGCAGAGCAATCGAATCAAGAAGTATGTGAATACGCCAGCCAGAAAGACGTGGAGTGCGCCAAAAAGGGTCAAGGCAAGGCAAGGGCGGAAGACGGGATACAGCAGCGTGAGGGGATAAAGCCAGAGGGCGCCCAGATTGCTGGCGATGGGGTGGCCAGCTACAGTACGATCGCTCCACAGTGGGAGGTATCCTTCGTTGATTGACTCAGCCAGTGTGAAGCGGTCTACCCAGTACATATGGGCGATATCGGACCCCAACCCTGATCTTGGCCAGATTAGCCGATTCGGATGGAAAAGAAAGGAAGCAAACAGCAGCAAGGTGACTATGCCCAAGAAGAGCAGGGGTAGTAGGTCCCAAGTGGCGCCGACGTGGTCTATGAGCCGAAGCGATCTTCCCTCATTTTTCATTTTGCACTAATACTACTACCTCGTTTTTTAGGTGAAGACATCGGCAAAGCTGCCAGTGTCGCACAAGCCGGTTTGTCCTGCTGGTCGTGAGACGTCAATCTGATCCGTCTGGACCAGCCATCGAACGAGTTCGGCGAACAGAAAGCGGCAAACGCGCCGACGCTGCGATAAGGCTCAGGCCCATAGGGGGAAAATAACCTCCCCCGGCGATTC
>CAZNRX010000013.1:0-70393 GCA_964575455.1 uncultured Anaerolineales bacterium
GACGTAGGGCTGGGTGTCAGCGTCAACGCTCTCAGGATGATGGGCAGATAAGCCCGCGGCGTCAGATCTGGGGGCGTCTTCGTGGCTGTTGGTGTGGGGGTCTCCATCGGTTCGGACGCGCCGTGCTCGTCGGCGCCCACGTCCGGGGCGGACCCTATGGGGCGGGTGTCCCTGTCGAAATCGTCAGTCACCTGGGGCAGGGACGCTGCCTGGTCGATGGCCTCAGTCGCCGAGGGACGTAGATGCAGATCGGCGCCGGCTGCGTCCACGAACCAGCTGGCCTGAGCGTCGGTCACGTTGCCCGTGGCGGTGGCGCCGGCGCCGTCCCGGTCGAGCCAGATGGCCATGTTGGTCAGATTGTAGGCGAAGGTCCCCTCGCTCTCTGAGAACCGCGCCTCCATGCCCCAGGTGACGCCGTTGGGGTTGAGCAGCAGGGCTGTGTTGTGCGCCACCAGCCAGTCCGTGGCGCGCACCATCTCGATCACTACGTCGTGGGGCTGGCTGGCGTAGATGATGTTGTTGCGCACGATGCCGCCGGTGTGGTTGATGCCGCCCTGGCTGGCGTTCCCGAAGGCGATGCCCTGGTAGCAATCCACCAGCAGATTCCGCTCCACAACCGTGTCTGAGGAGCCGGACCAGAACAGAACGGTGGGGACGGGCGAGTTGCCCGGCGTGCGGATGCGGTACCAGGCGTTGTCTCGCACCACCCAGCGGTGGGCGTCGTGGGCGCTGATGCCGTTGGTGTACTCGTTGGGTGCGGCGTCGGTGTACTCCAGGCGCGAGCAGGCCAGCAGCCCATCCTCGCTGCCGTCGCCCCAGGGGTTGACCTTCACCAGCTGATCTCCAACGTCCTGGACGTGCAGGTTGTAGAGCACCGGCCGATCGCGGCCCTGGATGGAGACGCCGTGGTCCTTGGCGTTGCGCACCGTGAGGTCGGCGATGGTCACGTCATCGGCCTCTACGAGGATGCCGAAGTGACCGCCCGTCATCCCTCCAAAATCGAGGATCACGTCGTCGCGGTCCCCGGTCTCACCCCGCAGGGCGATGCCATCGTTCACGATGTGGACGAAGCCCTGCATGTCGTAGGTGCCGGCCGCGACGAGGATGGTCGTACCCGCCGCGGCGTTGTAGGCCTGATCGCGCAGCGCTGCCTCCGCGGACACGGTCACGGTGGGCTCACCAGGCGGATCAAGCGCCGGGCACACCTCCCCCCCGACGAATGGCCATACCTCCCCCCCAGCGGGGGGGACTGAGGGGGGGAGAGCTGCCCCAGCGAGGCCGACCGAGGGGGGGAGAGCAGACCCCGCCGCCCCGCCGCCGCTCGGGCCGCCGATGGTCACACCGGTCAGCGGATGCGGGCAGGCGGGTGGCTGGGGGCCGTGGTCGCGCACCACCAGGGGCAGGTGGACGCTGCTGGTCGGCGTGAAGCCGCTGGTGTAAGTGATGACCAGGCGCGGGCGCAGCGCCGGCGTTGCGGCCTCGCGGCTGTGGAAGTGATGAAGCCTCCACTCTTCGTCCACGAGCAGCAGCAGGCCGTAGTTAGGCTCGCTTCCATCGGTCCAGGCACTCACGGCATCGGTGGCATCCAGGTGCACCCAGCCGTCTTCCATCCCGGCCGGTATCGTGACCTGATCCACAGCGTTGGGATCATAGTCGCCACCCGGATTGGCCCAGGCCGTGCCGGCGGTCGCCGTGTACCAGGTGGCACCATCGGGGACGTGGCTGGGAGGGGGATCGAACCAATCGCCGGTCCCCTCGGTCCACTCGCTCGTCACCCGATAGAGCTTGAGGGATGTCGGACTGGCGGCTTCGTCGCCGTAGCGGTAGAGGTCTACGCTGGCGTCGCGGATCGTGACACCGTCGGGCAGCGCAGAGAGATCCCATCGAACCAGGCTGCGATGGCTCTCGCCTCCGCCGTAGAATGCCTCCAGGTATGTCGTTCCGCCCAGGTTGGCGTTGGGGTTGGCGTCGCTGGCCAGGATCACGTCACGTGTACCGTCGTAGCTGGCGTCGGGGCTGATGCCGTTCTGGAACGCTATCGTCTGCGCCGCTGCGACCTGGCCCGCTCTCTCCCGGGTGTCGGGTCGCCCCCTATCCATCAGGCCCGATGAGCCGACGGTGACCGTGCGCTCGGCGCTGACCGTCCCGCCGCAGTTGGTCGCCTCCACGCTGATGTCGTAGGTGCCGGGCGTCCAGTGATAGGTAGCACTGGACGTGCCCTGTCCCTCCATTGGCTCGGGCGACCAATCATACGTGACTGGCTCCGTGGCGTTGGTCGGCTCAATGAGGGCGTTGAAGACGTAGTCATCAGCGCCGGGGCTGGCGACGATGGCGAAGTCGGCGTCGCTGTCGTCGTAGACTGTGGTGGGGCTGACCACGCTCGCCACCCGCACCCACGCTGTCGTACTGGGGTCGTCGGGGATCGTCCACGTGTAGCTGCCGTCGTTAGGCGTGGAGGGCTCGATGGTGTGGCTGGTGGCGAAGCCGTCGGTCGAGTAGGCCAGAAGGACGTTGGCGATGGCGCCGGTCGAGCTCCAGGCGATCTCGTGTTGGCTGCCCACCTGCCAGCTCTCACCGCCGTTGGGTGCGGTGAGGTGGAGCGTCGGCGCGGGGGGCGCGCCCCCTTGCCAGCGGTTGTAGAAGACGTTGAGCAAGTCCACAAACTCTGCGGTCGCTTTGCGATGTCCGGCGGAGGTGGGGTGGCTGTCGCCGCTGGGATAGGCGGAGTCGTCGTTGTCCACCGTCTGCGTGTGCCTGATCGCGCTGCCGTCCCAGTAGTGGTGGTTCCGCTCGGGCCGCGCGTCGTAGTCGTTCGTATGGGCGTTGCCGCCGTTGGAGGTGAGCACGTTGTAGTAATCGAAGACGGCCACGTTGTCGTGCTCGTACCCGTCCAGCCAGTCGTTCCACAGCCAGTTGTTGAAGGCGCGCGCGTTGGCCGCGCGGTGGGCCGTGGTCGACCCTTCCACCAGCGGGGGCGCGGTGATGACGACGAACAGCTTGTCCTGCCGCGTGGCGAAGTAGGTCAGGATGTCGTTGTAGACGGCCTTGGCGTTTGCCACGGTGTACTGGTCGTTGGGCTCATCCCTTGGCGGATCGTCGGGCTCGCCGTAGAGGTCGGAGTTGGGGTAGCAGGACTTGAACATGATGACCTCGTTCTCGCGTCCGGGGTCGGGATCGGGCATGCGCGTCCAGCCGCCGAAGCCACCGATGTTCTGTCCAGTCTCGCTGTAGACCGCGCTCATGATCTCGTCGCGGTTGGGGCCGGTGAACCATTCGGGCCAGTCGGGGATGTCGGTGCGGTTGCCGATGCCGTAGGGCCCCCAGCCGTAGTTCGTCGCGCTGACGAAGTAGTTGTTGCTCATCAGCGCTTGGCCCAGGCCGCCCGAGGGGTGGTGGATCGTCTCATCGGCCAGCCAGTTGCCGCCGCAGGAGTGGTGGATGAAGATCAGCTTGACCGGCTCGTCCGGTGGGCTGGGGTCGTCGGCCATCCGATTCGTGGGGCGTTCCATCGCCTTGTGCCCGGCGGTGACAGGGACGCCGGCGTGGATGCCGGAGAGGAGCGATCCGCCCCCGCCGCTCACGCCCAGGATGATCATCGTCATGACCAGCGGTAGAAAGACGCTCTTGCGATCCATCTCTGTCGATCTCCTTCTCGTGTGTGTGGGCCGTCAAGGTGACCGGCACTACAGCACGTCGTAAGTGCCGGTCACCTTCGTCGTTTGGGAGCGATGGGACCCGGTGCCGCGTCCGATCTATCTCAGGACGAGCGGCAGGAACACCTGGCGCTTCGGGATGGGGATCGCGACCAGGGCCATCCCGAACCCGTCGTAGTCCTCGGCGCTGCCGGATATCCCCTGGTCCTGATGCCAGAACTGCAGGTTGCTGGAGAGCCCGCTGCCAGATCCATAGATGACGTTGACCGCCCCGGCGTCTATCTCGTCGCCGATGTCCTCAAAGGGAACCCCGATGGCTAGATCCTCGCGTCCGTCGCCGTTGAAGTCACCCGCGGCCAGTGTCTCACCGAAGCCGTCATCTGCTTCAGCCGTGCCCGGCATGAAGCCTTGGTGCCAGAGCTGAGGGGGGACGGTTGTGAGGCCTCCGGTGTCGCCGTACAGCACGTTCACCGCGCCAGCGTCTGCCACAGTTGTCTCCCCGGCGAGGACGCTCTCATCGGGGACACCCACGGCCAGGTCGTCGTGTCCATTCCCATCGAAGTCGCCGGCCGCCAGGGCGGAGCCGAAGCGATCGCCGCTCTCCGGGTCATCGCGCACGTAGGTTCCGTCCTGATACCAGAATTCGAAGTCCATGATGTAGAGGTAGAGGACGTGCACGGCACCCGCGTTGTTCTTGCCGTCCACGTTCTCCCCGGGGACGCCTACGGCCAGGTCATCGACCCCATCTCCGTCGAAGTCTCCGGCGCACAAGGCATGGCCAAAGCGATCAAACGGCTCGACCGTGTCATCAATGAGTATGTTATTCTGGTCCCACCTCTGCCCGCCATCGGCGGAGAGGCCCGTGGACGTGCCATACATGACGTGGACGAGTCCACCTTGCTCTGTCTCCCCCCAGTCCTCGCTCGGGGAGCCGATGGCCAGGTCGGCGTAGGCGTCCGCGTTGAAGTAGCCCGCTGCCAGAGCCGAGCCGAACATGTCGCCTGGTTCAGTCGTGCCACTGAAGAAGTCGTCCTGGTCCCAGATCTGGTTCCCCGTCGTCGTCAGCCCCTCGGAGGAGCCGTAGATGACGTTTACCGCGCCGCTGTCGGTCTCGTCCCCCTTGTCCTCCCGCGGGACGCCCACGGCCAGATCATCGTAGCCGTCGCCGTTGAAGTCGCCGGTGGTCAGGGCTGAGCCGAATCCGTCGCCCACCTCCAGTTCTCCCTCAATGGCGCCGCTCTGATCCCACCGCTCGTCCCTTGTGGTGATTCCGGTAGCGGAACCGTACAGGACGTGGACGATGCCCGCCGCTGACGTCTCTCCGACGTCCTCGCCTGGAACGCCTACAGCGAGATCGTAGTAGCCGTCGCCATCGAAATCCCCGATGGCCAGGGCCGAGCCGAACGCATCGTAGGCCTCTGACGTGCCGTCCACTCCACCGCTGTTCTGAGACCAGAGTCGCTCCAGCGTGCTGGAGAGCCCAGCGGCGTTGCCATACAGCACGTTGATGGCGCCCGCGTCCTCCACGGGAACCTTCCCCAGATCCTCCCAGGGAACGCCTATGGCCAGGGCGTCGTAGAAGTCGTCGTCGCTGGCATCGGCAGCGGGATGATAGGCCGGGGCGGCCCTCAAGGAGGCCGAGCCGGATCCAACCAATAGAGCGAGTAACAGTCCCAGTACCAAGACGGACATCAGCCTTCGTCTCTTCTGCATCTTTATCTCCTTTGAGGATGTCGGGCAGGAAGCCCGACCTACGTGCTACGCTTCTTCGACGCGTGCGTCCTGATTCCAGAGATCCATGCCACTGACTGCGAATCCGCTGGAGTATCCATCACGCTCCCTCCGGCTGGGCGGTTCCGCCCGCGATCCGGAGCCTGGCGGATTCCCACCACATTCCAAGTCTGGCGTGCCCCGCGTGTCGCCTCCTTGAGAACAGGGATCGGCAGGATCCGCAGATCTGCGCTACATCCCTATCGGCTACCGATTCCGCAGCACGAGCGGGAGATAGACGTGGATCTCGCTGCTCACGGTGGCTCTCTTGATCGTCGTGGACTTGGAATCGTACAGCACGTATCCGACCACGTCGTAGGCGCCTCTTACGGCACCCGACGTGTCCCACGTCTCTTCGATGGTGACGGCGTCGCTCGCTGCCAGGTTTGCCACGTCGTGTCTGAAGTCCTCCACCACCTCCCCGTCCCCATCCCGAACCTGGATCACGGCGGTCCCCGTGATGGGTATCGTGCCCGTGTTGCTGAAGATCATCGAGACGTCCACGCTGTCGCCGACGTCGAAGCTCTCCGGCGCGGCGGTGAGCTGTGTCACCTCGCCAGAGGACAGGCCGAGTTGGAAGCTCTGCGTTTTCGTGTTCAGCGTGTTCCCGTCCGTGTCCCTGATTACGAGCTGCGCGTAGTAGTGGCCAGGCTCAGCGCCCGCGCTGTCCCAGCGGGGAGAGAAGGAGGCGTCCCCCGCCAGGCCATGCAGGGAGCGCAGGAGCAGGCCATCCACCGTCTCATCCGAGCCGTATCGCTCTATCGAGGCGTCCACGACGACGCTCTGGGCATCGCCCGAGTTGGTCAGTCGCGCGTCGATCATCACCGTGTCGCCCTGGTGATAGACGGTTTTGTCCGTGGACAGATCCGCTATGGCCACGCTGGAGGTCGTGTACTCAATGTCGAAGCTGTACTGCTGATAGAACCTCACCCCGGTGGTGAGCTCGTTGTAGAAGAAGGGGTAGATCATGATGAGCAGCGTCGAGGAATCGGCCCCCGGCACCACGCGCCAGTCGACGTCCTGGGTGGGGAACCACTCCTCGCCGGTGGCCGGCGACGTTGCCCCGGCCCACTCGCTGCAGGTGCAATCCAACCTCATGCTCATGAGGGGCAGGTTGAGCCCCTCCGTTGTGGATAGACCCGTCCTCTCTACCATCTCCACACTCCGAACCTCATAGCCAGCCGGGAGTTCGACGTCGACCGTGTAGTAGGGCACCTGAGGCTTTCCCTCTTCGAGCAGGAGATCTCCCTCGGGGATCTCCACGTGGTCCTCGTCGCCGATGACGTCCACCTCGTACGCCGGGATCGAGATGTCGAGCGTCGTAGGTGGCGTCTCCCCGGCGACCATCCTCTCCCCGCCCGCGATGCGCGCCGCTTCGCGGCCCAACACGTTGGACTTGGCCGAATCATCGACAGCACCGAACTTGGGGTCCCCGTAGTAATTGTACTCGGTGACCCAGTACTGCCAACTTTCGCTTCCGGTGCCGGCTTTGTCTCTCTCGTACTGGGTGAAGGCCAGCCCCGCGCTCTCGTGCCACCCCCAGGACCGGAAGAAAGCCGGTCCGGCCGCGTTGTTTCGCCTGCTCGACGATACGTGCGTGGCGCCGATGTAGGCGGCGGCGCCGCTGTCGAAGAAGGCTTCGGCGAAGCCGTCGTCGCCGTCGTGGTTATCCTCCCGGCTGCCATCCTTGATCCACCACCAATCCCCTTCGTAGTTGCCGGAGAGACACGTGAGCCCCAGAACCAGCGGGTGGGCGTCGAAGTCGACCCGGCCGATGTCCCCTGTGTTGAATGGGGAACAGGAGACCGGGCTTCCGTGCCCCCGGAGCGTGAAGATATCCGTGTCCGGGCCGTCGCTCTGAATCGGGGGCAGGTAACGATCCATCCAGCCGTGCGGATAGTGGCCGTCGAGGACGGAGAGCTTGTTGTCCCCTTGCCGCGCCACCAGGGCCTCCGCCTCGCCATCGCCGTCGATGTCGCCGACGTCGAACCCGTCGTGGTTGGAGCTGCGGGCCGTGGTGCGGATGCCGTCGAACGCCAGGGAACGGGAGTACAGCTTGTGCCTGCCTCCACGGTTGATCTTCCATTCCTCGTCGGTCGCATCCCAATACCAGCCGTCGTTGTTGAAGACGAAGAACCGCCGCTTACCGTCGATCTGATCGTCGATGATAGTGGCGAACTCGTCCATGCCATCGCCATCCATATCTCCGACGGCGAGCCCATCGTAGTGGGTGAATGGGTCGGCGTCGATCTCGCCGATCTCTGTGCCTGTGTGGTCGTAGATGTAGATGCGATCCGTGCTGTCGTTGGCCACGACGATCTCGTCCTTGCTCGCCACTACGCCGGACACGTTGCCTGCGCCGAAGCCATCCCAGGGGGTGAAAGAGACGTAATCCATCGTATCTCTGAGTATCAGCTCCGGGTACGTTCCTCCGGTCTCATAGCTGTAGACGTACACAGTGCCGTAGTCGTCTGTGGTGGCGAGAATGATCTCATCCCTGTCATCGCCCCAGACGTCACCGGTGGTCACCACGTCCCAGTGATCGACGTCCACGTCGAACTGTGGGAAGGAGCTCCCCGGAGTGTGACGGGGGTCATCATTGAAGATGGAGATGGTGTCCGATTCATCGGTTGCCACAATGATCTCATCTGCTGTGTGTACGCCATCGATGTCCCCCGCGGTCAGCCCGTCGTAGGGCGTGAAGCTGCAGCTGAAGGCGTCCGAGGGCACGCTGCTCCAGGCGTCGAGGTCGCTGTATTCATAGACGAAGCATTGATCCGAGCTGTCTTCAACCACGATCATCTCGCTCGCGCCGTCGCCGTCCACGTCGGCCAGGATGAACCCGTCATTGCGGGTCAGGGAGAGGTCAAACCCTCCTCCCTCCATGGAGATCGGCTCCTTATGGATCCATCTGCTCCAATGGTAGGCGGACGCGCCGTCGTCCATCTGATCGTCCAAAATCGTCTGGATGCGCCGCGCGCTGGGCACGAAATCCTCCCAGGATCCCTCGCTGCCGCTGGTGGCGACGCCGAAGGATCTGTCGAAGCCCAGGCCCCCGGCCACCCGTAGGCTGGCCTCGATTGGCCTGGCGAGGGCCTCTGCGGAGTCGCCGATCAGGCGACCGACGATCAGGTCGGGGGCGCCGTCATTCCCGACCGTGTCCGCGTAAGGCAGATCGGAGAAGGGGATCTCCTTGGTGGTTTTCTCGCCGCTCCAGTCCATGTCGGGGATGTCCACCGTCCACGAGGGCACGATCTCCGTCTCCCCCACGATGAGCAAGTAGCCGTTGGAGAGGTAGTGGTCCTCAACGCCATCGCTGCCTCTCATTGTGGTGCGGCCCCATCCCTTGATCTGATCCTTGGCCTCGTGCGCCCCGTAGGAAACATAGCCCAAAATGCCGGATTTGCGTTGAGCCAACTCGGCCATCGCCGATAGTAGCTCATTGACAGAATCCCGGCTGGGGTTAGTCAAGAACAGATTGATAGGGTTAGTCACAATCAGATAGTCTGACGCCCGTTTGGCAAGAAAAACCTCATAAGGGATTGTCCGGGGTCTATCAAAGCTGCCGACCTCATGTTCATATTCGCCGCCTCCCCAGTAATCCACAATGCGAACCGGCTCTGCACCGATGGTGTAGTCTATCAGGGTAGAATCGACTGTTTCAGGATACAGTATCGGCACTGCCACGTAATCCACGGTGATACTTTCACCCGGACCCAACGTGATGATATCACCACCAGCATCAGTGGAGACATCAATTTCGACATCACAGTGTCTGGTGCGAGGTGAGTAATCACTCGTCACCTCATAGTTCTCCGCCTCATCTTCTATGGGATGGAATCCAAATAGACTGTCCTCAATCCTGCCAAACATCTCACTGGCGGTCCCACGGTTCTCTACCGTCAGTTCCACCCGGAAGTGATTATCGATTCTGGAGACAGACCTGCTAACATCAAGGCTCGGCTCCCCAACTTCTACATGCAAATAGCGAGAGGTAAGAACTGAACTGCCATCGCTGGCGTGGGCCACGACTTGAAGGTGATACGTCCCCACTCCCAGGCCGCTCACGTCCCAGGTACACTCGTGCCAGAAATCACTGTCATCAGAAGGGGAGGAGACACACTCCGTGCTGCCGTCTACTTCAAGCATCACCCTGTCAACGGCGTGCTCTACCTCCCCGCATCTTTTCGGTGAAACACCAAGAGGCAATTCTATGCCCGTCAGACCCACCAGCCACGTGCAAATCCACTCGTACTCGGCGGCACGCGCTCTAACATCTATGGTCGTCTCTGCGGGCAGCGTGCCCCCGGGATCAACGTAAAGGGTAGGATGGTAGTTGGGCTGGACCTGCAGGTTAATGGGTGCGGGCTCATACTCCGGCTGATAAACGATGCTCTGTTCGCTCATCAATCCACTCAGGCCAAAGGCTCTTGCCCTGATTGTATGCTCCTCGCCGAAGAAGTCTGCCCGTGACACTTCCAGAGCAGCAGGGTCGAGGTAGAACTTATAGGGAGACGAGGGGGAATAGTCAATTCCGATTAGCTTGTCATCCAGATAGAACTCGACTCTCTCAACGCCCAGGGGGTCAGAAGCAGAGATGGTGACCCTGTAGAGCTCTCGGTCCCCCTCAACTCTGGCGACCGTCGGAGAGGATATGCTCGGCGGCTCACCGACCTGCTCCGGCTCGGACTCGAAGAAGCCCTCCCCACTGGTCACGGTGTTGCCGGAAGCGTCGGTTGATTTGACGATGTAGTGATAGACCGTCGCCGGCTTCAAGTCGGTCAAGAGGATCTCGTGTTCGGTTGAATGCTTTGTATCACCCTCCTGGTCCTCGTATTTTCCTGCGTACGTGCCAAACTTCACCACACTGTCGCTATCCTCGTCGGTCTGCCAGGATACGCGCGCCGAGTCCTGCGCGATCTGCGAGACGACGGGGCCGGAGGTGATCTTGGGCGGCGTGGCATCGCACGCCCACACCTCCTCCCGGCAGTTGTTCGTCTCGTCGCCTTCGGCGACGGCGTCCTGAAGGTCGGCACACACGCTGACGGTGTCCTTGGGGAATGTGCATTGCCACTGGTACTCGAAGCACCGGTTCAGCCTCTCCCCCGGCGCCAGCGTTGTCTCTATCAGATGGTCGGCCACTGGCGTGCCGTCAATCGACATCCCGCCGTAATGCCACATCGGAGCCGTCCCCTCGCCCACGTTCCTGATCTGATAGCAGATCTGACCATTCTCGCGCCATACGTCCGTGATGGTGAGGTCTGGCTTTCCTTCGGCCGTGGCGGCGTGGGTGGCGGACACGGTCCCGCCGCAGTTGATGGCCGTGACGTCGATGGTCTTCGCGCCGACCACGTCCCAGGTGAAGGTGGCGGTGGTCTGGGTGAACCCCCCTGCTTGCTCCAGCTCGCCCTGCTCGGTGGCTTCCCAGCTGTAGGTGATGGGCGTGCTGGCCGTGGGCGGGCTGACGGTGGCGGTGAAGGTGGTCGCTGTGCCGCTGATGACCGTCGTGGGGCCGTCGATGTCCACACCGGTGACGGCGTTGCAGCCCCCTGTGACACCGATGTCGAGGGTGTAGGGCTTGTCGGAGTCGCAGGCCCCCTGGTTGCCGTAGACGAGGGCGTAGTGATGGCCGCTGTTGGTCGCCGTCTCCTCAATCGTCTCCGCCGCGGTGCTGCCGTTCTCAGAGCAGTCTAATGTGTTCCGAGCGGGGTCGAAGAGGCAGAGGTTGTAGTCGTGTGGCAGATCGTAGAGGTCTATTTGGATCAGGTCGCCGGCGTCGACCGGGAACGTGAAGTAGTCGTAATCGGTGCCGTCGCAGCAGATGTAGCTCTCGATGGTGCCCGGCGAGAGAGGCCAGGCCTTCTCGAAGCTCTCGTTGGGCTCGTAAGGGTCCTCGCAGGTCGGCACCTCGTACGCCACGATCAGACGGGGCCACTGCTGCTTGGCCTCGTTGGAGTAGAACCTGCGCAGGTGATAGTCTCCCTTCTCCGGCCCTCGCAGCTCCAGGCCGAAGTTGGGGCTGCTGCCGAAGTCCTGGTTGATCCAGTGGTCCTGGATCAGCTCGGTCGCATCCCATTCGATCGTGCCCGCTGTTGAGCCGACGCTGGTTGCACCGTGGGCTTCCGAGTCGGGCCGATTGTTCCAGGTCACCGTCTCCTCGTCCCAGCCAGACGTCACGCGACGGAGCTCGATATCGACGCTCTTCGCCCCCTGGGCCTCGTAGAGGTGGGCTTGGAAGGTGGCGCTGATGATGGTGGCGTTGGTCGGGATGGTCGAGAGATCGAAGCCCACGTAGGAGCGCCGGTCGTCAGGGAACTCGCCGCCGTCCAGGTTCTTCACATCCAGCTCGGTCTCTGCGCCGGTGTTCGTGGTGGGCGCCACCTCCAAGACGTAGGCGTCGGCTACAGGGTAGAAGGTGTTGCTGGTCTGGTCGACGCGCGTCGGCTGAAGAGCTGTCCACGTCGCCGGCCACGGGGAGATCGAGCCAGCGTCGCCCGCTGGCTGGATCTCTCCCTCGGTCGGCTCCGGCTCCCGGGCGTGGCTCATGCCCACTGCTAGAACCAGTAGAAACACCAAGATAAACGTGCTGGTGAAGATCCGCTTCCATCTCATCGCCCTACCTCCCTGATGACTTGTCTACCTGTCTACTTGTGTACTTGCCTACTTGCCCACTTGCGTACTTGCACCCTTCACGATTCTCCTCATCGCGTCACTTCGACGGCCATCTCTCCACCACCTCCAGTTCCAAATCGTCCTTGGACACGAACGTCTCGGCGCCCGAGGCCTCCGCTGCCGTACGAAAGGCGTCGGCCTGGTCGCAGTAGGCGCTCACCAGGATGACCCGCAGGTGGGGAGCCAGGACCTTGAGCCGGCGCGTGCCCTCCAGCCCGTTGACGCCCGGCAATACCACGTCCACCACCGCCAGGTCCGGCCGCAGGGCCTGCACCAGCGATTCGGCTTCGGGGATGTCCCCAGCCTCGCCCACGACGGTCAGGCCGGCCAGGGTCAGCAGGCGGCGCAGATGGTGGCGAAAGCTGGCTTGGTCGTCCACGATCAGGACACGGGTCATAGGATGTGTTCCGTGATGCGTAATGCGTGATGCGTAATGCGTAATGTACGGTGGGGGCACTCAACGTGCTACGCGCCTCCCACCTCCTCTGGGCTCCTGAGCGGTGTGGGAAAGAAGCCCTTACTCACGCCTACTATAGCATAGGTGAGCGCCGTTGTCATCGGGGTGGTGTACTGTTTCGGAGGGGAAACGTGGTACTGGAGTACTGAGCGATAGAGCGATAGGGCGATGGAGCGACTCGGTGAGTCAGGCGGGCGGCGGGGCGATGCTGCGGTCGTAGGGTATCATCGCTGTCTCAGGCGGGGTCCGGTTATCTTGTAGACCCGTGGCGTCTCTTCGACCTTCTGGACGTACATGGGCACATAACCGATCTGGTCGTAGGCTCGTTCTGCTACCTCGGCTACGCTCTCGCCAGGGGCTCCTATCTCCACGACCTGGCAGTCGTGAATGGCCACGACCTGGCCACGATATCGCTCCAGCAGCTCGGGCAGCATGCGCTCAAAAGCCGCCACTTCGCGTGCAAACTGATCGTCCACCTGCTGTGCCTGGGCCCGGCGCTGCTGTCGCTCGCGCCAGGCGCGAAACGCCTCGTACTCTTCGGGCGGCACCAATACGCCGATGGTCTGCTCGCCGCGCAGCACGCGCACCGGCCCCTCGGCCAGCGTATCCTCGTCGAGGGCGAGGGTATAGGGAGATTGACCTTCCTTCAGGGTCAGCGTCTTCACGCTCATCACCTCCACTCGAAATGTAGCACAGGATCTCTGGGCTGTCAACGGACCTTAGCTTCAGACACTCGCGCACCGATGGTGGGGTTCTGGGAGAGCTGGCTCAATCCGGTTTCGGCGGGTATGGAAACCCGCCCTACATGTGAGAGAAGAACATACATGGTAGGGCAGGTTTCCATACCTGCCGAAGTTCTTCCGGGGAGGTCAATCTGGCCTGACCACGCGCACGGTCGTCCCGTAGCCCGGCGCCGATTCCACCGTCAGTCGTCCGCCGATGAGATCGACCCGCTCCTGCATCCCCGCCAGGCCGAAATGGCCCTGGTCCGTCAGGCCATACAGATCGGCGGGCATGTCGAAGCCGCGCCCGTCATCCTGGACCGTCAGGCGGAGTCCGGATGGTCCCTTCGTCAACCGAATGGCGACCTGGCTGGCCTCCGCGTGACGGGCGACGTTGATCAGCGCTTCCTGCACCACGCGGTAGAGGTTCACGGCCACCTCGTCCGAAAGCGAGCGCAGATCCGCGTTGGGAGGCAGGTCCAGGGCGACGTCCGCGCCGATCTGATCTCGCCAGTCCTCCACCAGGGCGCGCAGGGCGGCGCCCAGCCCCAGCGTGTCCAGCATCGGCGGCCGCAGCTCGACGCAGACCCGCCGCAGGTCGGCCAGCAGGCGCCGCACCTCGCCGCGGATCGCGGCCAGCTCTGCCGTCACCGGAGAGCGCTCCTCGCCGGACGACACCAACAACAGGCCCAGCTGCATGTTCAACCCGATCAACAGCTGGACCGGCCCGTCGTGCAGGTCGCGGGCCAGGCGCGCCCGTTCCTCCTCGCGAGAGCGGAGCAGCTGATGCTGGGTCTCGCGGATCTCGCGCAGCCGGCGGCGCAGCGCCTCCACCAGGAGCACGTTGCTCAGGGCGATCTCCGCCTGGCGGGCCAGCGTCTGGAGGATGCGGCGGTCGTCCGCCGTGAGGTCATCGCCGTCGCGCCGCGGCCCCACGGTCCACAGGCCGCGCACCTGGCCCTGGAACCGAAGGGGGAGCCGGAGCGCGGAGGTAGGGGGGTGGGATGTGCCGGGGACCTGGTCTGCGCTGCCGATCCAGAGGTCTGCATGCCGCAGGTGCATCATGTCCGGGACCTGGCGGGTCAGCACGTCGGTCAGCTGTTGGCGATCCAGGCTGCGGGCCAGGGCATCGCTGACCGTCTCCACCACGCCCGGGTAGTCGTACCATCCGCCGTAGAAGAGGCGGTCCATCAGGCGCTGAGCTCGCTTACGCGCCCAGTTGAAGCCGAGGCCGACCAGCAGCGTCAGCACGGAGACGACCAGGATCTGCGCCGCCACATCGTCGGGCAGGAAGCGGTAAAGCAGCAGAAATGGTCCCAGGTAGAGCAGCAGAATGCCCAGCGAGAGCAGGACGTAGACCAGCGCGCGGTTGAGCAGCCGGTCGATCTCGAAGAGCCTGTGACGGGCGATGGCGAGCAGGTAGCCGAACGGCGCCAGGACCATGAAGAAGCCGGCCGTCCACGCGAGCGGACGCCAGGTTCGGTGCAGGATGTAGGGCAGGATGTAGATGGTGATGGTCGGTATGCCCGCCGCCAGGTTTCCAAACAGGATCAGCCTCAGTCGGCGGCGGTCGTCGGGGGACGCGTGCCGCACGTAGACGTAGATCGGGAGGGCGCCGACGACCAGAAGCTCCAGCGCCGTGACGATCAGGGCCACGCGCACCCAGACGCCCTCCAGCAGCCACGTGGCGGCGATGGCGGCCAGCGTGAGCGCGTAGGCCAGCGTCAGCATCCGGCGGCGGTCACGTGGGCCACCCCAGAGGACGGGAAAGGTGACGGCGTGATGGAGCATCAGGGGCGCCGCCAGCTGGAAGCACGCCCTGGCCAGGTGCGTCATCCACGGCATGCGCGTGCCCTCAGGGTGGGCCAGGAGGAAGAGACCCGCCACGGCCAGGACCTGCATCAAGAGAAAGAGAATCCGCACGTCCAGCCGATGAAAGCGGCGCCACAGCAACACCGTCCCCACGCTCCAGAAGACCAGGGCCGTCACCACGCCGCTGATCAAGGGCCAGCGGTTGACCTTCACCAGGGGCACGAAGTAGAGCTCCATGTCGAGACGCCGGTCCCCGCGCTGCACCTTGGCCCTGTAGTTGCCCGGCGTTCGGTTGTGCCAATCAGCGAAGGGCACCCCTTCCACCGAGAGGATGACGTCGCCCTCCCACAGCCCGGCCCAGTCGGCGAAGCTGTGCTGCGACACGTGAAGCACGCGCCCGCTCTCCTCGTCGACGACGAAGTCGAGGGTCGCCGTGCTCCATTGGAAGTAAACGTCGTAGCTCACCAGCGCCAGGGGAATCAGCGTCAGCAGCACGAACAGAGGGCGCAGCCACCGTTGGCGGGGCTCGAGGGGGCGCTCAGCGGGGCGCATTGGGGCCGTCTTCCGGCGTGACGTCCACCAGGCCGCGCCGGATGGCGTACAGCGCCGCCTGCGTGCGAGAGTCGACGTTCAGCTTGCTGTAGATCGTGCTGACGTGGTTCTGGATGGTGCGCTTGGTGACCACCAGGCGCTCGGCGATGGCCCCGTTGTCGAGGCCCTGGGCCAGCAGGCAGAGCACCTCCGTCTCGCGCGGGGTGAGGGGAGAGGGCTCGGGTTCGGGCGAGGGGGATGGGTCATTGAGGGCGCGGTGGACCACCTGGCGGGCCACCGCTGGGCTGAGCCAGCTCTCCCCCTGCGCCGCGGCGCGCACGGCGCTCACCAGCGTCTCCAGCGCCTCCTCCTTGAGGACGTAGCCTGTGGCCCCGCTCTCCAGAAGCCCGAAGATCGTCTGGCGATCGTCGTGCACGGTGAGGATGAGGATGGCCGTGGTCGCGCCCCGATCCCGCAGCCGTCGGGTTACCTCCACGCCGTTCAGATCCGGCAGGTTGACGTCCAGGATCAGCACGTCGGGGCTGTGGCGGGAGACCATGCGCAGCGCCTCGGCGCCGCTCTCGCCCTCCGCCACCACCCTGACGTCGGAGGCGGTCTCCAGGACCGTCCGCATCCCGGCCCGGACGATGGGGTGATCGTCCACGATGGCGACGGTGATCATCTACTCCCCCAGGATAGGGAAGACGAGCGCCATCAGCACGCCAGCGGCAATGACCGATGCCACCTGTCCGGCGGTGTTGGCGCCCAGGGCGTGCATCAGGAGGAAGTTCTGGTCGTCCTCCTCCCAGGCCACCTGCTGCACCAGCCTTCCGCTCATCGGGAAGGCGCTGATGGCCGCGGCCCCCACCAGCGGGTTGATCCGCTGGCCCGAGAGCGCGCAGATCAGCTTCCCGAAGAAGATGCCACCGATGGTGTCGAGGGCGAAGGCCACCAGGCCGAGCAGCAGCACCTTCAACGTGCCCAGGTTCAGGAACGCCTCCGCCTGCATCGTCGAGCCGATGGTGAGGCCCAGGAAGAGCGTGACCGTGTTGCCGATCGATTCCCGTGCCGTCTTGCTCAACCCCTCCACCACGCCCGACTCCTGCATCAGGTTGCCCAGCATCAGCGTGGCGATGAGGGGCGCGGCCTGGGGTAGGAAGACCGCGGCCAGGACCGTCACCACGATGGGGAAGAGAAGCACCACCGTCTTGGAGACCGGGCGTGGGGTGTACGCCATGCGGATCGCGCGCTCGCTGCGCGTGGTGAAGAGCCGCATCAGCGGCGGCTGGATGATGGGCACCAGGCTCATGTAGGAGTAGGCGGTCACCGCCACCGCGGCGGCCAGGCCCGGCGTCTCGAAGAGGTGATCCAGTCGCGCGGCCACGTAGATCACCGTCGGCCCGTCGATGGCGCCAATCGCGCCGATACCGGTCGCCTCCGCCAGGTTGAAGCCAAGCAGGACGGACGCGATCAGGGTGCCGAAGATGCCCAGGCAGCCCATCGCTCCTGCCAGCATGAAGATGGGCTGGCTCAGGAGCGGCCGCATGTCCATCATCCCCCCCACGCCCAGAAAGATGAGCAGCGGGAACAGCTCGGTGTCGATCCCGACCCGCTTCAGCAGGCCGAACAGCCCCTGCGGCCCCATCATGTGGGCTGCGACGGGCAGGTTCCCCAGCATGCAGCCGAAGCCGATCGGCAGGAGCAGCGTCGGCTCGTACTTCTTGGCGATGGCCAGAACCATCAGCAGCCCGCCGACGGCCACCATGAGCACCTGCTGCCAGGTCATGGTCAGCAGGCCTTCCAGGAGCACGCTGGTGTCGATCCCGCTCATGTCCCTCCTCGCTCCTTGAACGCCAGCAGGGGGTCGCCGTAGGTGACCTGACGGCCCTCGGTCACGTGGATGGCGTCCACGGTGCCCTCGCTTGGCGCGCGGATGACGTTGTCCATCTTCATGGCCTCAATGGTGAGCAGCGTGTCGCCGCGGGCCACCGTCTGGCCGGGCTGCACGGCGATCGATTTGACCACCCCGGGCAGGGGGGCGGTGACGGCGCCAGCCGATGGCGGCGGGCCGGCGGCGGGCCTGCGTGCGGTCGGGGCTCCGCCCGGCGGGGACGTCTCCGGGCCGACGGCCTTCGTGGCGCTCGCCACGGTCTCCACGCCCACGGTGAGGCGCTCCCCGTCCACCTCCACGCGCACCTCGTCCTGGCGTGGGTCGTCCAGCACCCGCACGTCGAAGGTGCGATCGTCGAGCGTGATGCGGTATCGTTTCATGGGTTTCCCCTCGTGCGCCGTCTCAACAGCGTGTTATCAGCGACGATCTCGTGTCTGCCGGCTGCCTCGGCTCCATTCCCTCGGGCGCGGCGCGGCGTGGCGGGGCCGACCGCGCGTCAGTTGGTTATGCTGTTGCAGCGTCCACCAGGCGCTGACGCCCTCATCGGTCTCTGGTGCCTCAACGGGGCCCACGTCCTGCTCCGCCCGGGCCAGCGCCACGGCGATCGCCGCTGCCCTTCGTCTCGCCTCTGCTTCCCTGTCGCCAGGCGACGCGGAATCGCCCCCCTCGTCGGGCGCGGGCGTGCTGGGATGCTTGATGAACGCCGTCATCCCGTACATCAGCCCGTAGAGCAGGCACATGGCCAGGAACAGCGCCAGCATGCCGAGACCGGACACGACCAGTGCGGTGACCAGTGTACGTGCCATCTTGACCTACAGTGGGATATTCCCGTGCTTCTTGGGCAGCGGTGTGGCCTGCTTGTCTTTCAGAAACTCGAAAGCAGCGATCAACTTCGCGCGCGTCTCGCTGGGTGGAATGACGTCGTCCACGTGGCCGCTGGCCGCCGCCGCGTAGGGGCTGCCGAAGGTCTCGCGAAACTCGGTGATGAAATGCTCCCGTATCTCGTCGCGCTGGCTGAGACGCTCCGCCTTCGCCAGCTCCTTTCGGTGGAGGATGCTGACCGCGCTCTCGGCCCCCATCACCGCGATCTTCGCGGTCGGCCAGGCGTAGACCATGTCGGTGCGCACGTACTTGCTGCTCATGACGATGTAGGCCCCGCCGTAGGCCTTGCGGGTGACGATGCAGACTTTGGGCACCGTCGCCTCTGCGTAGGCGTAGACGATCTTCGCCCCGTGGCGGATGATGCCGCCGTGCTCCTGCGTCGTGCCGGGCATGAAGCCGGGACAGTCCACGAACGTGACCAGGGGGATGTTGAACGCGTCGCAGAAGCGCACGAAGCGGGCCACCTTGTCCGAGGCGTCGATGTCGAGCACGCCGGCCAGGTGGTCCGGCTGGTTGGCGACCACGCCCACGGCCTCGCCGTCGAGCCGGGCGAAGCCCACGACTGCGTTGGGCGCGAAGCGGGCGTGCACCTCGAAGAAGCTCCCCCGGTCGAAGACCGGGGTGATGGCCTCCCGCATGTCGTAGGGCTGGCTTCCATCCGCCGGCACCAGCCCGTCCAGCGCCGGGTCGGCCCGATGGGGGTCGTCCTGCCGCGGCAGGCGCGGCGGGCGCTCGGCGTTGTTGGAGGGCAGGTAGCCCAGCAGCTCGCGGGTCGTGGCGAAGGCGTCCTCCTCGTCCGCGGCCACGAGGTGGGCCACGCCGCTGACGGCTGCGTGCTGCTGCGCCCCGCCCAGCGTCTCCAGGTCCACCTCCTCCCCGGTCACGGTCCTGATCACCTCCGGCCCGGTGATGAACATGTGGCTGATGCCTTCGGTCATGATGACGAAATCGGTCAGGCCGGGGGAGTAGACCGAGCCGCCGGCGCATGGCCCCAGCATCAGGCTGATCTGAGGGATGACGCCGCTGGCCTGCGTGTTGCGCCAGAACAGCTCGCTGTAGCCGGCCAGGCTCCACACCCCTTCCTGGATGCGCGCCCCCACCGAGTCGTTCAGCGCGATGAAGGGCACGCCGGAGTCGGTGGCCAGATCCAGCACCTTGCACACCTTCTGGGCCTGCGCCTCGGAGAAGGAGCCGCCGATGACGGTGAAGTCCTGCGCGGCCACGGCCACCCGCCGGCCGTCGATTCGGCCCAGGCCCACCACGGCGCTGTCGCCAGGGAAGCGCCTCTCCTTCGTGTGGCGGCTCTCGATATAGGGGTCCACCTCCTGGAAGCTGCCGGGATCGAGAAGCCGGTCGATGCGCTCGCGGGCCGTCAGCTTACCCTTGGCGTGCTGCCTGTCGACCGCCTCTGGGCCTCCGCCCTCTCGGATCCCCTCGCGGCGCCGATGCACCTCCTGATTGAGGTCTTGGCTGAGACCATCGGCTTCGTCCATAGGCCTGGTGTCGACCATAGAGGGCCTCCTGCTGTGCAGAGACTGCCCCGATGCTGCTCAATCCGCCGGTGGGTCAGAGAGCCGGCTGGCAGGACGTCGGGCGTCTGTCGTTTCTGAAAGCGACCTCGCTAGTACTACAACGTTAACTTGCCGCAACGGTACCTACAAGTCGTCAACTTAGCGCCAAAACTGCCGATGTCGGCCGGGTTGGATACCTAAAATGCACTGCAAGGAGCTTCTAGTGAGCGCCAAATGGCCTCATTAGGGCGAAATGACGTTGTAGTACTAGGCTATCTGTCTGATATGGGACGATTATAGTGTCGAGAGCGCAGAGGGTCAAGCCAAACCGACCAGGTACCTTCTCCAAAGGCCAGCGCGGCACGAAGTTACCCAAAATGTGGTATCTGAACGCAATCGTGACAAGATTGGCCTCAAGTGGTATACTCACGTGGGCAACGACGAGCCTCGGTGAACCCAAGGTGCTCGCCCCGGATCGCCAGATCGGGGGCGGCAGCGGGGATGCCGCTGGGAGCATGTTGGGGTCTGCCGAGTCTATCTTGGAGGTTTCTGGAGCAGATGAGGGGAGGTGCAGCGTGACCAAGCGGAGGGGAAAGCGCAGGAGCAGACGACAAAGAGACGCGGGCAGCAGGCCGTCGGCGCCGCGACCCGAGTCGTCGGAGGTGCGGCTGGCCCTTCAGCGGGCCGAGCGCTCGATCGAACGGGGGCGACCAGAGCGGGCCATCGAGCTCTTGGAGACGCTTCTGGCGTCTGCGCCCGGCAGCCCGGATCTTCACTACACGCTGGGACACGCGCGTGCCCTCTCGGGCGACATCTTTGGCGGGCTGGACGCCTTCGAGAGGGCGAGCCGCCTGAGCCAGGAGCCGGACTACGCGCTCTCATTGGCCACCACCTGCCTGCAGGCGGGCCTCCTCGTCCACGCCTTGCGCGCCTTTCGGCGGCTGTCCGAACGTGACGTTCCCAAGCCGCTCATAGAGGACGCGCGCTACAGCGTGGATGCTCTGGAGCAGGACGTGGCCGAGGCCGCCCGGCAGCTCGATGTTTCGCTGGATCAGGCGGAGCAGGGGCTCTATGAGCTGGAGCAGGGCCAGCGCGCCATCAATGAGAACGACTTTTCCGCCGCCATGGCCGCCAACCGACGCGCCATCGAGCGGCTGGGCGACTGGCCCCCGCCGCACAACAACCTGTCCCAGGCCCTGTACTACGATGGTCAGCTCGAGGAGGCCATAGAGGAGGTGCGCCGCGTGCTGGCGGACCATCCGCGGAACATCCAGGCGCTCGCCAACGGCATTCGCTTCCTGGCCTGGTCCGGACGGGAGGAGGAGGCTCGGGAGCTGTGGGCGCAGGCGGAGGACGTCGTCCCTAAGGACGCCGATGAACGGCTCAAGAAGGGGGAGGCCGCCGCTATTCTGGCCGAGCACGAGAGCGTCTACCAGACGCTGAAGCCCCTGGGGGAGGCCGCTGCGGAGGAGGAGATGCTGCCCAGGCAGCTCAGCCGGGCGCGCTACCTGCTGGCCCTTGCCGAGGCGAACACAGGTCGCCTTGAGCAGGCGAAGCAGCGCCTGAGGGCGCTCCGGGACACGGCGCCCTTCGCCGCCGAGATGTTGAACGCGCTGAGGGCGGGGAGGTCGGGCGTGGGCTGGGCCGACCACTTCCCCTACTTCCGCCTCCTGGAGCTGTTGCCCGCGGATCACATAAATGGGCTGCTCGACCTGGTCGCGCAGGAGGACGACATGCGGCCGCGGCGCTTCCGCCGCCGTATACGGCGTTTTGTGGAGCGCTTCCCTCAGCTCGTCCGCGTGGGCGAGAAGATGATCTGGGAGGAGCAGCAGCCCGAGGCCGGCATCGATCTGCTGAGGACCGTCGATACCCCCGAGGCCCACGCTGCGCTGCGCCGCTTTGGAACCAGCCAGGCCGGCAGCGACGACGCGCGGATCAGGGCCCTGACCGCGCTGGCGGACGCCGGCGAGATCAAGGAGGGTGAGGCCGTGCGGGCCTGGCTCGAAGGAGCGTGGCGCGATGTCACGCTCCAGGCCTACGACATGTCGGGCGAGATGACGCGCGACTCGCCCTACGCGCCGCGCCTGGCGAACATGCTTAACCGCGCTCTCGTTGCCAACAAGTCGGGCGACATCGAGCGGGCCGAGGAGCTGTTCGAGCGGGTGCTGGAGTTCGATCCCGACGTCAAAGAGGCCTACAACAACCTGGGCGCGATCTACGCCGGGCGGGATGAGCACGAACGGGCCCGGCGCATGTTCCGGAAAGCGGCGGAGATCGACCCGCTCTACGTCTTCCCCCTCTGCAACCTGGCCATCTATCACCTGGATGAGCGCCGGCTGGAGGAGGCCGAGGAGCTGCTGGCGCCGCTTGAGGACGTCGAGGGGCTCTTCCCGCAGGAGGAGGCTTTCTACAGCTACACACGCGCGCGCCTGCTGGTTGAGCGGGGCAGATTCAAGGCCGGCAGGCGGCTGCTGGAGACCGTGTTGGAGCTGAGGCCGGGCTACGAGCCAGCCCAGAACCTGCTGAGATGGATCGAGGAGGCGAGCCCTCTTGTGGGGTGGATGAGCGATGCCATTGAGGCCAGCGAGGCATACTTCGAGAGGAGTCGGGAGCGGGATCGGGACTGGCGCGAGCGGCTGCAGCAGGAGCTGGATACCCTGAAGCCCACCCTGTCCCAGGCGCTGCCCCTCTACACCAAGAAGTCGCTCACGGAGACGGCCCGGCGGGCGCTGCCCTGGGGCGGCTGGTCGACGCTGCGGAAGGACGAGCTGATCGCCGAGCTGGTCGAGGCGCTGACGGACCGGGAGAACCTGGCACGCCTGGTGGAGGATCTCGGCGCGGAGGAGAAGGAGGCCCTGCGCGCAGTGCTGGATCGCGGCGGCGCCATGGCGTGGGACGATTTCGACGCCCGCTGGGACAACGACCTGGAAGAGCCCCGACATTGGGAGTACCATACGCCGGAGACGACCATGGGGCAGCTGCGGCTCCACGGCCTCCTGGTGGAGGCCACGGTGGACGAGGGGCTGCACGTCGTGGTGCCCGTCGGGCTGCGCCAGGACTTAGGATCGATCTTGGATTAGGATTGGGAGGAATACCTTAAGGTGCTTAAACAGAGACGAACGTTCATCATCTTCTTGGCCGCCCTGCTGGTGGCCGTCATCGCCGTTCCCACAGTCGGCGCCGCTCAACCTGGCCCAACCCTGAAGGTGGAGCCCGCTCAGCTGGAGGTGGCTCCTAATCAGAGGTTCCAGGTGCAGGTGACCATCGCCGACGTCGAGAACCTGGGCGGCTTCCAGGTCCGGCTGGCGTACGACCCCTCCGTGTTGGAGGTGAAGGACGCCGCCGTGGAGGAGTTCCTGACCAGCACCGGTCGCACCGAGATCCCCGTTGGCCCCCAGGTGGACAACGACGGAGGGACTGTGGTGCTCGGCGCGGCCACGTTTGGGGACGCAGCAGGGCCGAACGGCTCCGGCGTCCTGGCGACCATCACCTGCAAGGCCCTGGGCGAGGGGAGCAGCGAGCTGACACTGGAGGACGTCCAGGTGATGGACACAGCCGCCGGCTCCCTGTCGATGCAGATGGAGGGCGGCCGGGTCGTCGTGGCGAGCACGGCGGGGCAGTCGGGCGGCTCGGGCTCGACCGTGGGCTGGGGCTGGATCGTGGGCGCGGCGGTGCTCGCCGTCGCGGGCGCGGCCGTCCTCGCCGTCGGCATCCTCCGCCGCGAGTCATAGGGGCACTCGAAATCCAGCAACTGGGGCTCGGAGGGGGTGTGTCACCCCCGTCGCGGGTCGCAGACCCGCTTGGAGCATAGGAGAGTCGAGAGGTCTACGCGGAGAGAAGGGGGAGAGGGATGGCGCGATCGGGAGCTTCTGACGCGAAGGGACTGAGCGTGATGAGCACAATCGAGACCCCCCGCATCCTGTTGGTGGACGACGACGATGGGGCTCGCCGCAACCTGACGCTGATCCTCGAGCGCGAGGGCTACGAGGTGGAAGCGGTGGAGACGGGCGAGGAGGCGCTGCGCAAGGCCGAGGAGCGCTTCTTCAACGTGGCTCTCCTTGACGTCATGCTGCCGGACCGGCGCGGGGATGACCTCCTGAAGCCCCTCGGGGAGCTCCGCCCAGACATGGCGCTGGTCGTCGTGACTGGCTACGCCTCCACGGAGACCGCCGTCCGCGCCCTGCAGGAGGGGGCCACCGCCTACGTCACCAAGCCCC
Source organism: uncultured Anaerolineales bacterium (assembly GCA_964575455.1). GTDB lineage: Bacteria > Chloroflexota > Anaerolineae > B4-G1 > B4-G1 > SKLM01. The sequence goes on from CAZNRX010000013.1 coordinate 24,119, forward strand.
TGGACGTGGACGAGGTTCTGGATCAGGTGCGGAAGGTCCTGGAGCGGCAGCGCCTGCTTGCGGAGAAGCGGGCAGCGCAGCGGCAGCTGCGCAGGAGTGAGGAGCGCTACCGCACGCTCTTCGAGGACCTCCCCCTGGGGCTCTATCGCACCACGGCCGATGGCCGCATCCTCCACGCCAACCCGGCCCTGGTCGACATGCTGGGCTATCCGGATCGCCAGGCGTTGATGCACGTCAACGTGCACAGCCTCTACGTCGACCCACGGGATCGCGAGCGACAGAGGGCCCTGCTGGAGGAGGGCGTCGTGCGCGGGTTCGAGATGCAGCTTCGTCGCCACGACGGCAGCGTCATCTGGGTGCGGGATACGGTGCAGGTGGATCGCGACGTCAGGGGCCGTCCCGTCACCTACCAGGGCAGCCTGGAGGACATCACCGACCGGAAGCGGGCGGAGGCGGCGATGCGCCGCTCCCAGGAGGAGGCGGTTCGCAGCCATCGGCTCGTGCTGGCTCTCAGCAAGGCGGTCCAGGCCGTACAGCGCGCCCACACCCCCGAGGAGGTCTACGCCACCGTGGCGAAGGAGGTGAGGAAGCTCGGCTACCACGTCATCGTCTTCCGCCTGACGGATGACCGATCTCACCTGAGCGTCAGGCACACCACCTTCAGGTCGACGCTCCTGGAGAACGCGGAGCGATTGGCCGGCCTGACGGTCGAGGACTACCGGCTCTCCCTGGAGCAGGCGCCGGTTCTAGGCCGGGTTCTCGAGGAGGGGGAGACCGTGTTCAGCGAGCCGGTCTCCGAGCTCATGGATGGCGGCCTGCCCGAGCGCGTACGGCCCCTGGCAGGGCGGATCGCGTCGCTGCTGGGGTTGAAGCAGGCGATCACGGCGCGCCTCATGCTGGGTGGGCAGGCCCATGGCCTCTTGATGGTCAGCGGCGCTGGCCTGACGCGGACGGACGTGCCAGCCATCACGGCCTTCGCCAACCAGATAGCCATCTCCCTCGAGAACGCGCGGGCGCAGCAGGCGCTGCGGGAGAGGGAACAGCTGCTGAGCAACGTCTTCGAGTCTATGCAGGAGGGCGTCCTCGTGCTGGATAGCGATTTTCGCTACACCTACTGGAACAGCGGCATGGAGAGGATCTCAGGCCTCCCGCGGGAGGAGGTCCTGGGATGCGTGCCGTGGGAGCGATTCTCGTTCCTGGCGGGCGCGGTCGAGGAGGGCATGAAGGGCGCGATGGGCGGGCAGGTGTCGCGTGGCATCGAGCTGGCCTACGACCTGTCCGAGGGACACGAGGGCTGGACGAAGGAGAGCTACTTCCCCCTCAGAGATCGCGACGAGAACACCGTGGGCGTGGTTGGCCTGATCGAGGATATCACCGAGCGAAAGCGGGCGGAGGATGCCCTGGAGCACCAGCTCGGGCGTCTCAGCCTGCTCAACGAGATCGCCCGCGCCATGACGGCCCGGCACGATCTGCACAGCATCCTGAGCGTGGTGGCGCAGCGCCTGGAGGAGGCGTTCACCGACCTGGCCTCCGTCTGGCTCCGGGAGGGCGACAGCGACGTCTTCACGCTGGCCTCCACCGGGGATTGGGGCGCGCAGGCCGTGGAGGCGACTGGCCTGCTCCAGCAGCTGAAGCTTCCCCCCGACGTGGCCCAGCCGCTGATGGGGGGCGAGTCGCACTACCTGGCCGACCTGAGCCAGCTTGATGCGCCAGTCTTCAAACCTCTCGTGGAGCAGCTCGACGTGCGCTCGGCGGTGATCTCCCCCCTGACCGTTGGGAGCGCGCTGCTGGGCGTGATCGTCAGCGCGCGGCGCCAGCCGGACGCTTTCAGCGTCGCCGAACGGGACTTCATGGTCCAGCTGGCCATCCACGTGGGGCTGGCCGTGCGCCAGGTGCAGCTCTATCAGGACCTGCAGGAGGCCTACGAGGATGTGCGTCAGACCCAGCGGGCCATGATGCGGCAGGGCCGGCTGCGGGCGCTGGGCCAGATGGCCTCCGGCATCGCCCACGACATCAACAACGCCATCTCGCCCGTGCCCCTCTACACCGCGATCATCCAGCGGGAGGCGGATCTGAGCGAGCAGACCCGCGCTCACCTGGCCACCATCGACATGGCGATCCGCGACGTGGAGGAGACCGTCACGCGCATGCGCCAGTTCTACCGCCGCTCGGAGCGGGAGGAGGACCTGCAGCCGGTCGACCTGAACCGGGCGGCGGCCGAGGCGATTGAGCTGACCAGCCCGCGCTGGCGCGACGTGCCCCAGAGAGGCGGGATCACCATCGACCTGCACACGGACTTCCAGGAGGACCTGCCGCCCGTGATGGGGAACGAGGGGGAGATCCGCCAGGCGGTGACCAACCTGATCCTCAACGCCGTGGACGCCATGCCGGAGGGCGGGACGATGACCGTGCGCACGCGCGAGGGTGGGGAGCTCCCCGCCGTCGTCCTGGAGGTGCGCGACACCGGCGTGGGCATGGACGAGGAGACCCAGAGGCGCTGCCTGGAGCCCTTCTTCTCCACCAAGGGCGAGCGTGGGAGCGGCATGGGGCTGGCCACGGTCTACGGCACCATGCAGCGGCACGAGGGCGACGTGCAGGTGGAGAGCGCGCTTGGGGAGGGGACGACCATGCGGCTGCTGTTCCCCGTGCGCCAGGTGGCCGAGGGGGACACGGCTGAGGAGCCGCTCCAACCGGCGGGGCCGCTCTCCATCCTCTGCGTCGACGACGAGGCGGCACTGCGCGAGGCGCTGAAGGAGGCGTTGGAGGACGAGGGGCACGCGGTGGAGCTGGCCGACGACGGGCGCTCCGGGCTGGAGCGCTTCCGGGCGGCGCGCGAGCAGGGCGAGCCGTTCGACGTGGTGATCACGGACCTGGGCATGCCGGAGGTGAGCGGGCGCCAGGTGGCGCGCACGGTGAAGACGGAGGCGCCCGGGACGCCCGTGATCCTGCTGACCGGCTGGGGGCGGCAGCTGAGCGCGGAGAACGATGTGCCGGCCGCCGTCGACCTGATGCTGGGCAAGCCCCCCACCATCGAGATGCTCAACCGCGCGCTAGCGCGCGTCACCTCCGCCCACGAGTCGTCGTCGTAGGGCAGGTTTCCATACCTGCCGGGTGGTGAGGCGGTTCTGACGCCGGACCCAATTCGCTCGACCCGGATCGCCAGGTCGGGGGCGGGGGTCTGCCGATCCCTCGTGAGCCGATCCTCTCACCCCAGAAGCGTGAGCGCCCCATCCACCACGAACCGTCCCCCGAACACCATCAGGCACGCGCCGCAGACCAGAAACACACCCCGCTGGAACCGCGCCCCGAACACCTGCCCACCCTTGAACGATAGCGCCGACAGCGCGGTGTCCCACACCAGATCGCACGCCCAGTGGGCCAGCGCGAAGGCCAGGAAGCCCCACACCCCAAAGCGGACCGAGCGCGCGATCAGCGCCGCGCCCACCGTGGCCCACCAGACCAGGAAGTACGGGTTCCCCGCGCTGAGCAGGATGCCGGCCACCAGCGGCGTGTGCGCCGAGCTTGTCTGCTGGACCGGGCCCCGCCGCAGGCTGCGCAGCATGTCGAACCCCATCCAAAGCAGGAAGAGCCCGCCCACCAGGGCGATGGCGGCGCTCGTGTGCGGCAGCTCCAGCAGGCGGCCCACGCCGTAGAAGACCGCGACCATCAGGGGCAGCTCCACGATGCCGTGGCCGATGGCCACCAGGGCGCCCGCGTGCGGGGACTCGCTCCCTTTCCCCACCACGACGGAGGTGACGGGCCCGGGGGCCATGACGCCCGAAAGGGAGATGGCGACGGCCTGAAGAAGAAAGGCTGGAAATGACATAGCGTGCTCGCTGTAGGGTATTGTACCATGGGTTGGGGGTAAGTCGAGGGGGTGCCCCCTCCCTAACAGGGCAATCGCATTTGACCAGAATTCCGAAGTTTCGGCCGAGTATTCGTCCCGAGCGTTGCGCGCATTCTGGGCGGGATGCCTTTAGAAGCAGGCTATCCTGCAAACTTCGGAATTCCAAGCGTTCTCTCCTTTCCATATGCGATTGCCCTGCAAGGCACCGAAACCCCCTTGACACACGCCCCATTATCTGATATACTGAGTTTTACTAGAGGAAACACGGTTTCGTAAAGCAAAACTCACTATCCGCTTTCTGTCCTTCCTGTCCCAACCGTGGGGTCGGGTTCGAAAGCCCAGACCCGCTGATCGCGTCTTCTGATTGATACCGCATGCGTCCATGGTCGGCTTCCGATGGCCAAAGACAAGTATCACATCGCAGCCCTGGAGCGAGGTCTGAGCGTCCTTGAGGCGTTCTCCAGCAAATCATCGAGCCTGAGCATGACCGAGATCGCCCAGCAGGCCGGCCTCAACAAGAGCACTGCCTTCCGCGTCACCTACACGCTGGAGGAGCTGGGCTATCTGAAGCGCGATCCGGAGACGAAGCGCTACCGCCCCGGGCTGAAGGTGCTGCGCCTGGGCTTCAGCGCGCTCAACAGCCTGGAGATGGGGCAGGTGGCTCAGCCTTTCCTCAAGGCGCTGTCCGACCAGTGCGGTGAGACGACGAACATGACGGTCCGCGACGAGCGGGATATCGTCTACGTGGCGCGCAACAAGACCCAGCAGATCCTCAGCGTCGATCTCCACCTCGGCTCGCGCCTGCCCGTCTACTGCACGTCCATGGGCAAGGCGCAGCTCATTGACCTCACGCCTGAGGAGCTGGCTGACCTGTTGGGCGCCGAGCCGTACCCCCGGCGGGGGCCGAACACGATCACCACGCTGGACGAGCTGACGGCGGAGCTGGATCGCGTGCGGCGGCAGGGGTACGCGGTGAACGACGAGGAGCTGGTGGCGGGGCTGCGCGCGGTGGCGGCCCCGGTGCGGGGGCACACGAACCGCATTGTGGGCGCGATCAACATCTCTGTGCCCAGCGTGCGCGTCTCGGTTGGGGAGCTGGAGGAGCGTCTGGCGCCGATGGTGGTGGAGACGAGCCAGCAGGTTTCGTTGACGTTGGGGGCTCGGGTGGCGGGGTGAGGGCCAGGGGGGTGACACACCCCCGGGAGCGTTTTGGGAGCACGTCGCGAGTTTGCGTGGAAGTGCCGAGCTAGGACGAAAGGGAGGGAGGTATGCAACCATAGGATGTCCACGTGCAAGGCCCACTTGAAACCGTGTAGCGTCTTTCTCAAAGGAGGAGGAAACCCATGAAGGGCAGAAGCACCCTCAATCTGTGCGCCATAGCACTCGTTCTTGGCATGCTGGTCGTCTCTTGCGGCCCCGCGCCCACCCCCGAGGTGATCCGCGAGACCGTGGTGGTGGAGAAGGAAGTCGAGGTCGAGAAGGAGGTCGAGGTCACCAAGGAGGTCGTCGTCACGCCCACGTCGGTGCCGGTGGAGGAGATGGAGACGATCCTGATCGGCGGGTTCGGCCCGCTTTCGGCCCCCGGCTCGTATCAGTCCGGGACTCAGATGCGCCAGGCCACGGAGATGGCCGTGGATGAGATCAACGAGGCCGGCGGCATCCTGGGCAAAGAGGTGGAGCTGGTCTTCGGCGACACCGAGGGCCTGCCGGAGCGCGGCACGGCCGTCACGGAGCGGCTGATCACCCAGAACAAGGTGGTCGGGCTCACGGGCGAGTTCCACAGCCACGTGGGTCTCACGGAGATGGAGGTGGCCCACAAGTACGGCGTGCCCACCGTCTTCGCCGAGCCTTGGGCGGACGAGATCACGGGCAGCGGCTACCCGGAGATCTTCCGCATCGCGCCGTCCATCGAGTACTACAGCAGCATCGCCGTCAACTACATGCTGGAGGTCGGCTGGGAGAAGATCGTCTTCGTGGTCGAGGACACCGACTACGGTCACCTGCAGGCCGAGGGCTGGGTGGGCCAGCTGGAGGATGCCGGCGTCACCGACGTCGAGGTGATCTACGCCGACCCCGCCACCGAGGACTTCACCCCCATCCTGCAGCGCATTCAGCAGGATCCCCCGGACATGCTGGCCGGCGTGATCACGGGCATCGGCAACAGCCGCCTGGTGCGCCAGGCCTGCGAGATCGGGCTGGCCCCCAGCGCCGAGACCGCCTACTACGCCAGCTCCGACGCCCAGTACCACGAGGACTTCTGGGAGAACGTGGGGGACTGCGGGCAGTACGTCTTCTTCACCTTCGTCGGCCTGCCCAAGACGGTCTGGAACGAGAAGACGGAGGCCTTCGTCAGCAACTTCGAGGAGCGCTACAACCACACGCCGGGCGCCCCCTCTATGGAGGCGTACGACGCCACGTACCTGCTGCTGACCGCCATCGAGAACGCTGGCACCACCGAGTCTGGGGCCGTGATCGAGGCCCTGGAGAACATCGAGATGACCGGCGCCCTGGGCAAGCTCTGGTTCGAGTACACGTCCGACAACCCGGTGCCGGAGGATGAGCCGGATTGGAAGTGGCACCAATGGCTCACGCCCAGCGTCTACATCATCCAGTACACGGAGGTGGGACAGACGCTTGAGGAGGCTCCCGTCGTCTTCCCGCCGGAGGTCGCGACCGGGTCGCTCTATACGTCACCGTAGCCTGGCCTAGCGAGGTGGGTCCCTCCCCCTGGGGGGGACCTACCCGCTTCCCACAGCGTGGAGGGGGCTTCCATGGACTTTTTTCTATCTGTGAGCACGACCGGGCTGATCATGGGGATCATCTACGCCCTGATGGCCCTCGGTCTGACCCTGATCTACTCCATCCTGGGCATCGTCAACTTCGCCCACGGTGAGTTCTATATGATGGGCGGCTACGCGGCCTATCTGATCCTCAGCTCCCTGACCGGCCTTCACCCCCTGCTGGTGGTGCCCCTGGCCGGGCTGGTGGGAGCTCTGTTCGGCCTGTTGTTCGAGGTGCTCTTCCTGCGCCCGATCCACCAGGACCGCATCGACCGTCCCGACGAGTACGCCATTCTGGTCACGTTTGGGCTCTCCTTCTTCCTCATCAACCTGACGCTGGCCGTCATCGGCCCCTATCCCCACCGGCCGCCTTCTTTCTTCCACGGCACGGTGGACATGGGCCTGGTGAACGTTAGCGCCGACCGGCTCACGGCCAGCGCCCTCTCGCTGCTCCTGCTGGGGGGGCTGTTGCTGATCATCAACAAGACCTGGATCGGCAAGGCGCTGCGCGCGGTCAGCCAGGATAAGCAGGCCGCCGCTGTGGTGGGCATCGACTCGCTCCGCATGAACTCCATCGCCTTCGCCGTCGGGGCCGGCCTGGCCTCGATTGCAGGCGCTCTCTTGGCCCCCAGCTTCTCAATCAGCCCCGACGTCGGCGCCCAGCCCTCCATCCGCTCGTACGTGATCATCGTGTTGGGCGGGATGGGCTCCATCAAGGGCAGCATCTTCGGCGGCATCATCATCGGCTTGGTGGAGGCCCTGGCCGCGAGCTACTTCCCCGACCCCAGCCGTGGGCTCAGATACAAGACCGCCTTTGGCCTGATCATCTTCATGCTGGTGCTGCTCTTCAGGCCGACCGGGCTTTTCGGGAGGGAGGAAGAATGACCCGCGATTCCATAGTCGGTGGTTGGTCCAGGGAGCACCTCCAGTGGGTGGTCGCCGCGGTCGTGCTGATCGTGGCGCTCCTGGTCCCCACCTTTCTGCAGACGTACTGGCTGCACGTCGTGATCATCGCCTATTTCTACGCCATCCTCTCCTCGAGCTGGTCCCTGCTGGCCGGCTACGCGGGGCAGTTCTCGTTCGGCCACGTGGCGTTCGCGGCCATCGGCGCCTATACCGCCGGCATGCTGGGCAAGCATCTGGGCTGGCCCCCCGTGGTTGGGATCGCCCTGGGCGTGGTGGTGGCCGGGCTGATCGGCGTGGGCATCGGGGCGCTGGTGCTGCGCTTCCAGCCGGCCTACCTGGCGTTGTTCACCATCGCCTTCTCCGAGATCATGCGGCTGCTCATCCGCGGCGAGACGCAGCTCACGCGCGGCGACCACGGCCTACACATGGAGCCGCTGCTCGGCGCGGAGGTGATCTCGCGCGTGCCCTACTACTACATCATGTTGGCCATTCTGGTGGGCTGTCTGGGCTTGATGTACTGGCTGGTCCGCTCCCGGATCGGTATGTTCCTGCGCGCCATTCGAGAGGACGAGCAGGCGGCCGCCGCGCGCGGGGTCGACGTGGTCCGCTACAAGGTGATGGCGTTTGCCATTACCAGCATGATCGCCGGGCTGGCCGGCGCCTTCCGCGGCCACTACGTGACCATCATCAGCCCCAACATGATGGTGCTCTCGCAGATGGGCCTGGTGATGGCCATGGCCATCATCGGCGGCGTGGAGAACCTGATCGCCGCCGCCATCGGCGGCATTCTCATCCAGGTGAGCCTGGAGCTCTTGCGCGAGTTTGGGTCCTGGCGCCTGGTGATCTTCGGGGCGCTGCTGATGATCATTCTCCGCTTCGCCCGCAACGGCCTGTTGGCGCCCCTCTTCCGCACGCTCTTCGGGATGGGGCCGCGGGCGGAGTTGCGAGAGGAGGCTACAGCTGATGGAGCTTGAGATTCGGAATCTGACCAAGTGGTTTGGCGGCATTCGGGCGCTGGACGGCCTCTCCCTGCGGCTCTCGGAGGACGATCTGGTGGGCCTGATCGGGCCGAACGGGTCGGGCAAGACCACCCTCGTCAACACCATTGGTGGCATCTACAAGCCGACGGGGGGGAAGATCCTCTTTGATGAGGAGCCGATTGAGTCCCTGAAGCCGAACCAGGTGGCGCGGCGCGGCATCGGGCGCACGTTCCAGGTGACCCGGGCCTTCCGCCGCATGACGGTGATGGAGAACCTGCTGGTGCCCGCCATGGCGCTCCACCCGGAGAGAGGGCGGCGCGCCTGGGAGGAGCGGGGGCGGGAGGTGCTCGACTTCCTCACCATGGACCACCTGCGGGACGACTACGCCCGCAGCCTCTCCGGAGGCCAGCAGAAGCTGCTGGAGCTGGGGCAGGTGATGATGACGGATCCGGACCTGATCCTGCTCGACGAGCCCTTCGCCGGCGTCCACCCCAAGCTGATGGAGACGATCTTCGACTACATCACCACGCTTCACGGGCAGGGGAAGGGGTTCATCGTGATCAGTCACGACATGACGTCCATCTTCACGCTGAGCCAGCGCCTGGTGGTGCTCAACTACGGCAACATCATCGCCGACGGCGATCCGGAGGACGTGAAGCGCGACGAGGCCGTCATCGAGGCCTACCTGGGGCAGGAGGACTGAGATGCTCGATATCAAGGATCTCTACGTCGGGTACTACAAGGATCTGAACATCCTGCAGGGGGTCTCCCTGTCGGCGCGCGAGGCCCAGATCACGGCTGTGCTGGGTCCGAACGGGGTGGGGAAGTCGACGCTCTTGAAGTCGATCTTTGGCTTCGTGAAGCCGCACCAGGGCGAGATAGTCCTCGACGGCCAGGACATCGTCGGGACGCCCGCGCACAAGCTGGTCGACCTGGGCATCTCCTACATCCCCCAGCATCAGAGCGTCTTCCCCCACATGACGGTCGAGGAGAACCTGGAGCTGGGCGCGTGGTCGTTCCGCGGCGACGGCCAGCGCATTCGCGAGAAGATCGCGGCCAACTACGAGCGCTTCCCCATCCTGAAGGAGCGACGCCGTTCGCCCGCCGGGGAGCTCTCCGGCGGCATGCAGCGCATGGTGGAGCTGGGCCGCGTGATGATGACCGATCCGCAGGTGATTCTGGTCGACGAGCCGACCGCCGGGTTGGCCCTCATGCTGGCGCGGGACATCTATCAGCTGCTGGTGAATCTGAAGGATGAGGGGGTCACGATTCTCCTGGTGGATCAGAACATCCGCCAGGCCATCGAGATCGCGGATTATGTGTACGTGTTGGAGCTGGGGCGCAATCGTCACGAGGGCCCGCGGGAGGCATTCGACGATTTGAAGAAGGCGCTCTGGTTATAGGGGGCGGAACGGACGGCACTGTGCCTAACTACGAACGAGGGAGCAGGTTTGTAGTGCGCTACGTAGCGAAGCGGAGTAGCGCTTCCCGAAGGGATTGAGAGCGTGCATCTGGATACGAGGTCATTCGAGCCATTCGAGAACCAGCTCACCACGCTCGACCTCCACGCGGGCGGCGAGCCCATTCGCCTGCTCATCGGCGGCCTGCCGCCCATCCCGGGCCAGACCATCAACGACAAGCGGCTCTACCTGGGCGACCACCTCGACCACGTGCGCCTGTTGCTCACCCGGGAGCCGCGCGGCCACCGCGACATGTTCGCCGCCGTGATCACCGAGCCGGTGAGGGAGGACGGCGACTTCGGCATCGTCTTTATGGACGCCCGCCGCTACCCCTACATGTGCGGCCACGGCACCATCGGGGCGGTCACGGCCTTCATCGAGATGGGCTGGCTGGAGGTCGACCGGCTGGGGGCGCGCGAGGCGCCGGTCCCGGTGGTGGTCGATTCCCCCAGCGGCCCCATCGTCGCCCAGGCCCGGGTGGCGACCCGGGAGGACGGGCGTCCCCGCGTGGAGTCGGTCGCCATCCAGCTGGAGTCGGCCTTCGCCTTCATGCTCGACCGGCCCCTGGAGGTGCCGGGGCTGGGCGAGATCACGGTCGACGTGGTCTTCGCCGGGGGCTTCTTCGCCATGGTCTCCAACCGGGAGCTGGGCCGAGCGGGCGGCTCCGCGGGCGGGGCGCCATTGCCGCTGACGCCGAAGAACGCGCCAGAGCTGATCCGCCTGGGCATGGCCATCACGGAGGCCGCCAATCAGCAGCTGGACGTGCGGCATCCCACCCGCTCCTACATCGACACCGTCGACGTGGTCGAGTTCTACGATCCACGCGAGGACGCCGAGGGCCGCGGCCACAACGCCGTGATCTACGGCGAGCGACACATCGATCGCTCCGCCTGCGGCACGGGTACGTCGGCCAAGATGGCGTTGCTCCACCGACGAGGCCGGCTGAGCGCGGGCGAGACGTTCGTCAACCAGAGCCCCCTGGGCTCGACCTTCCAGGGCCGCATCGTGGAGGAGACGACTGTCGGCCCCCACCCGGCCATCGTGCCCGAGATCCGCGGCACGGCCCACGTCACCGGCCTGCACCGCTTCGTCGTCACGCCTGATGATCCGTTCCCGCGGGGGTTTCTGATCTGAGTGAGGAAGCTGGCGTGGAGCTGAGCACCGGGCCGTTCCTCCAGTTCGAGGATCAGCTGGTGACCCTCGATCTACACGCTGGCGGCGAACCGGTGCGTCTGGTGATCGACGGGCTGCCTCCCATCCCCGGGGAGACGATCAACCGCAAGCGGCTCTACCTGCAGGACCACCTCGACCACGTGCGCCTGCTGCTCACCCGGGAGCCGCGCGGTCACCGCGACATGTTCGCCGCTGTCCTCACGGAGCCGGTGAGCGAGGACGGTGACGTCGGCATCGTCTTCATGGATCCGCGCCGCTACCCCTACATGTGTGGCCACGGCACCATCGGGGCGGTCACCGCCCTGATTGAGATGGGCTGGCTGGGGGTGGCGGGCGCCGACGTGGCCGGGACGGACATCCCCGTCACCGTAGACGCCCCCGCCGGGCCGGTTCGGGCCCGAGCGCGCCTGGGCGCGTCGCGCGGCCCGAATGCTCCGCCGCGGGTCGCGTCCGTCGCCATCGAGTTGGAGTCGGCCTTCGTCTTTGCCCAGGATCAGCCCCTGGACGTCCCCGGCTGGGGGCGCCTCACGGTCGACGTCGCCTTCGCCGGCGGCTTTGGGCTGCTCATCTCCAACGAGCAGGTCGGGCTGGCGCTCACGCCGGAGAACGCGCCGGCGCTCGCCCGCTGCGGCATGGAGGCCATTGAGGCCGCCAATCGGCAGCTGGAGGTGCGGCACCCCACGCGCACGTACATGGGGAGCGTCGACTCGGCCGAGTTCTACGATCCCGGGTATGACGTTGGTGGGCGGGGGAAGGCCGCCATGATCTACGGCGAGGGGCACGTCGACCGCTCCGCCTGCGGCACTGGCACCTCCGTGAAGATGGCCCTGCTCCACCGTCGCGGCGAGCTGGGGGTGGGGGAGCGGTACGTCAACCACGGCATCCTGGGCACCTCGTTCGAGGGGCGCATCCTGCGCGAGATCACGGTGGGCGACGCCGCCGGGTCGGGGCGCACGTTCCCGGGCATCGTGCCCCAGATCCGCGGCGCGGCTCACGTGACGGGCCTGCACCGCTTCACGGTTGGGCCGGACGATCCATTCCCGGAGGGATTCCTGATCTGATGAGGGTCGCTACTCACATCATGCTCGCTCCGGATTCGCAATCCGGAGCCTGCCGGATATGCGAAGATCACGGAGGCGCCTCGTTGACAGTCAGTTAAGATGCGGGTAACATTGAAGCTCTTTGCGACGTTTCGGCGCTACTTGCCGCCGGGCACCCAGGGCCACGCCCACGACCTGGAGGTCGCCCCCGGCGCCTCGGTCGCGGACGTGCTGGCTCGCTTCGACGTCCCAACCGACGGCGTCGTCATCCTGGTCAACGGCCACGCGGCGGCCCTGAAGCGCCCGCTGGACGAAGGCGACGTCGTGGCTGTCTTTCCCGCCCTCGCAGGCGGCTGACGACGCCTTACGCGTTACGTTTCACGTTTCACGTTTCACAACTCACCATCACGTCACAGGAGGTAACACGATGTTCGGATGGCACGGCAAAGTCCTACGAGTCGATCTGACCCGAGAGCGGACCACCGTGGAGGAGATCGATCCCCAGATGGCCAAGGACTACATCGGCGGCCGGGGCTGGGCGATCAAGATCCTGCACGATGAGGTCGATCCCAACGTCGACCCGTTGTCGCCGGAGAACAAGCTCGTCTTCACCGCCGGGCCGCTGACCGGCACGCCGGCCCCGACCGGGAACCGCTACATGGTGACCACCAAGGCCCCGCTCACCGGGGCCATTGCCTGCTCCAACTCGGGTGGCACGTATCCCACCGAGTTCAAGAGGACCGGCCTCGACATGATCGTGCTCGAGGGCCGGGCGGAGCGGCCGGTCTACCTGTGGGTCGACGGCACCGGGGACGAGCTGAAGGTGGAGATCCGCCCCGCTGACCACCTGTGGGGCCAGCCGGTGCCCGAGACCACGGACGCGCTGCTGAAGGAGACGGATGACCGGGCGCGCGTGGCCTGCATCGGGCCGGCCGGCGAGCGGCTGGTGAAGATGGCCAGCGTCATGAACGACAAGCATCGCGCCGCCGGTCGCTCCGGCGTGGGGGCGGTGATGGGCAGCAAGCAGCTCAAGGCGGTGGTGGTGCACGGCACGCAGGACGTGCCCCTGGCCCAGCCCGACGAGATGCGCGAGCTCTGCCGGGAGGTGCGGCGCGAGGTCGCCGCCGACGTGAAGAAGGGCTCCACGCTGCGCGACTACGGGACCGCCTACGTGCCCATCGTGACCAACGAGATTGGTATCCTCCCCACCCGCAACTTCCAGACTGGCGTCTTCGAGGGCGTGGAGGGCATCACGGGGAAGGTGCTGCGGGAGAAGTATCTGATTCGGCCCAAGCCCTGCTACGGCTGCCCCATCGCGTGCGGACGGAAGACGACGCTTGAGGGCTCCACGTACGAGGGGGAGGGCGAGGGGCCGGAGTACGAGACCATCGCCTCGCTGGGCAGCGCCTGCGGCCTGGACGACATGGCGGCGATCACCAAGGCCAACTACCTCTGCAACGAGCTTGGCATGGACACCATCTCCGTCGGGGTGACCATCGCCTGCGCCATGGAGCTCTATGAGAAGGGTATTCTGCCGGAGGAGGACGTCGGCATGCCGCTCCACTTCGGCGACGCAGAGGCGGTGATCGAGCTGGTGGAGCGGACCGCTTACCGCGATGGCTTCGGCGACGTGCTGGCCGAGGGCAGCTACCGCATGGCGGAGCGATACGGCCATCCGGAGCTCTCCATCACGGCCAAGAAGCAGGAGTTCCCGGGCTACGATCCGCGCGGCTCCAAGGGCATGGGCCTGCTCTACGCCACGTCGAACGTGGGCGCCTCTCACATGGCGGGCGACCTGGCCTACATGGAGGTCTTCGGGGTGCCCAAGAAGATCGATCCTCTGAGCATCGAGCGGAAGCCGTGGTACATCAAGCACTTCGAGGATCTCTTCACCATCATCGACGCCGCCGGGCTGTGCGTCTTCCTCTCCATACGGTATCTCTGTGATAACACCTACGACGTCATGCCCGACCGGCTGGCCCAGCTGCTCAATCTCGCCACCGGCGCCGGGTACACGGTGGAGAGCCTGATGGAGGCCGGGGACCGCATCTATACCCTGGAGCGGCTCTTCCTGAACAAGACCGGCTTCAGCCGCGCCGACGACACGTTGCCCAAGCGCATGTTGGAGGAGCCGATGCCCGACGGGCCGGCCAAGGGCCACGTGGTGGAGCTGGACGAGATGCTGCCCGAGTTCTACGAGCTGCGCGGCTGGGACGAGGACGGCGTGCCCACAGAGGAGAAGCTGGCGGAGTTGGGGTTGGTGCCTTGACGACGACGGAGGGGCGATGGTACGACGAGGTTAAGACGCTCACCGCCCGGCTGGTGCGCATCGACAGCGTCAGCCCCAGCGTGGCGGGCGAGAACGCCTGCGCCGCCGAGATACGCCAGGCGCTGGCCGAGCGCGGCGTCGCGTCCGCCACCTGGCCGATGCGGGCCGATGACCGCAGGATCGTCTGGGCCATGGTGGAGGGCGGCGCCGTCCCCCCGGACGCCGAGCTTATCCCGACCGTGATCCTGCTCGGCCACCTCGACACCGCCGGCATCCAGGACTACGGCTCGGATCTCGACCCCTTCGACCCCCAGGGCCTGCTCCAGCGACTGCTGGAGCGCTGGCGCCGCCATCCCGACGCCGAGGACGAGCGGCTCCAAGACGCGGCCAGCGGGGAGTGGATGTTTGGGCGCGGCAGCTTCGACATGAAGAGCGGCGTCGCGGCCCAGATCGCCGTCATGGGCGCGCTGGAGCGGGCCAAGGCCTCCCTGCCGGGCAACGTGCTCATGGTCACCACGCCCGACGAGGAGGTGGAGTCCGCCGGGCTGATGGATGCCCTCGCGCCCCTGATCGAGCTGCGCGACGCGCGCGGGCTCGACCTCATCGGCGTCATCAACTCCGACTACACCGCGCCGCGCCAGCCCGGCGACGAGAAGCGCTACATCTACCGGGGCACCATCGGCAAGCTGCTCTGCTGCTTCTACGTGCGCGGCTGCGAGACGCACGTGGGCGAGGCCTTCCGCGGCCTGGACGCCAACCTCATCGCCGCCAACCTGGTGCGGGCCACGAACCTGAACCCCGATCTCTGCGATGAGGCCGATGGGGAGATCACGGTCCCCCCCGTCACCCAGAAGGTGCGCGACTTCAAGGCCCGCTACGACGCCCAGACGCCGATCTCGGCCGTCGTCCACTGCAGCTGCCTGGTCCACGGCTGGACGCCACGGGACGTCCTATCCCGCATGGTGGCGCTGGCCAGCCGGGCGCTGAGCGAGGCCAACCACCGGCGGATCGAGGCCTGGGGGGACTACGCCCGCCGCCAGGGGAGCACGGACGCGCTCCCGGGGCTCGGCGGTCGCGTGCTGACTTTCCGGCAGCTCTACCGGGCGGTGGCGGAGCGGATGGGAGGCGACAACCTGCGGCAGGAGCTTGATGAGCGGGCTTTTGGCGCCATCGCCGGGGTGCGGGAGATGCTGGAACCGCTCTCCCCGGCGGAGCGGGACGCCCTGATCGACCGCGCCCACCTGGTCCACATGGACAGCCGGGAGAGGAGCCTCGTGATGGTGAGGGAGCTGGTGGACGTCGCCATGAGCGATACCGCAGGCGGGGTGCTCGACGCCCGCGCCCCGGCCATCGTGGTCTACTTCGCGCCACCCTTCTTCCCTCCCATCCGCGGCGACCCCGACTCTCGCCTGAACCGGGCCATAGCGGCGGAGGTGGGGGAGGGCGACTACGGGGAGCTCCAGTTCCGGGGCTTCTACCCCTACGTCTCCGAGATCAGCTTCATGCGGGTGGATCAGGCCGTCTACGACAGCCTGCCGCTGCTGAAGGATAACTTCCCCCTGTGGCGGGATCGCACCGAGGGCCTGCCCGACGATCTCGGGGTCGAGACGTTCAGCGTCCCCTTCGACCTGATCCGAGACCTGGACTGCGACGTGGCCAACATCGGGCCCTGGGGCAAGGAGGCCCACGGGCGGGGCGAGCGGGTCCACATGCCCTACAGCTTCGAGAAGGTCCCCGAGCTCATTCACGGCGTCGTTCTGAGGTTGCTGGGCGAGCCGTCGAGTGGGGACCATGTTTGATGTGACGATTGCGCAGAGCAAGGCAGTAACGGTTCACGTTCTAGTATGATGATATAGGAGATATGATGACAACAGAAAACCATCCCGCGGACCGCGATCTGGATCAGCTGATTCGTTTGGTCACCGAGGTGCCCGGTCCGAAGGCGCGCGCCCTGGTCGAAGCGGACAGTGACGTCGTCTCGCCCTCGCTCCCGCGTGCCTACTCGCTGGTTGCCGACAGCGCCCAAGGCTGCACGGTGATGGACGTCGACGGCAACCGCTACCTCGATTTCGCGGCCGGCATTGCCGTCTGCTCCACCGGTCACTGCCATCCGCGTGTGGTGAAGGCGATTCAGGAGCAGGCCGCTCGCATGATTCACATCTCGGCGGACTTCTACTACCCGACCTACGTCGACACCGCGGCGAAGCTGGCCGAGATTGCGCCCGACGCCGACGATTGGCAGGTCTTCCTGACCAACTCGGGGACGGAGGCCGTGGAGGGGGCGCTGAAGCTGGCCCGCTACGCCACCGGCCGCCATCGCTTCATCGGCTTCTTGGGCGCCTTCCACGGGCGCACCATGGGGGCCATCACGCTGACGGCCAGCAAGCCCCAGTACCATCGCGGCTTCAGCTCGCTGCTCGCCGACGTGACCCACGTGCCCTACGGCAAGTGCCTCGACTGCCACTACAACCTGACCTATCCTGTATGTGAGCTGGCCTGCATCGAGTTCATCGAGAAGGAGATCTTCAAGCGCATCGCGCCTCCGGAGGACGTGGCGGCCATCGTCGTCGAGCCGGTGCAGGGGGAGGGGGGCTACGTGGTTCCGCCGCCGAGGTGGCTGCCTGCGCTCCGCGAGCTCTGCGATCGGCACGGCATCCTGCTCATTGCCGACGAGATCCAGAGCGGCATGGGGCGCACCGGGAAGATGTTCGCCTTCGAGCACTTCGCAGGGCCGGAAGGACCGGTGGTGCCGGACATCATCGCCGTGGCCAAGGGGATCGCCTCCGGCATGCCCCTGGGGGCCTTCATCGCCAAGAAGGACCTGATGATCTGGGACGAGGGCGCTCACGGGACCACGTTCGGCGGCAATCCCGTCTCATGCAGGGCGGCCCAAGAGACGATCGCACTGCTGGAGGAGTCCCTGATAGAGAACGCGGGTCGGATGGGCCGCTACTTGATGGAGCGGCTGGAGGGGCTGCAGGAGACGTATGACGCCCTGATCGACGTGCGAGGCCTGGGCCTGATGATTGGCATGGAGTTCCAGACCAAGGACCTGGCCCAGGCCGTGGTCAAGGGCTGCTTCCAGCGCGGCCTGATCGTCCTTCCCTGCGGCGACAAGGCGGTCCGTCTCTCCCCGCCGCTGATCGTGGGCCAGGAGGAGGTCGACCTGGCGCTGGAGGTCCTGGAGGCAGCGCTGGACGAGGTGGCCTATGACGCATAAGCTGATGGACATGGAGGAGGCCATTGCTGCCCACGTCCACGATGGCGACGCGGTGGCCATCGAGGGCTTCACCTCCTGCATCTGCTTCGCCTCCGCGCACGAGATCATGCGCCAGGGCTTCAGCGATCTCACGCTCTGCCGCATGACGCCCGACCTGATCTACGATCAGATGATCGCGGCCGGATGCGCCAGGAAGATGGTCTTCTCCTACCTCGGCAACCCGGGGGTCGGCTCGCTCTACTGCGTGCGCCGCGCCGTCGAGGAGGCCGTGCCGCGTGCCATTGAGCTGGAGGAGTACTCCCACTTCGGGATGGTGGGGCGGTACACGGCCGGGGCGTACCGCCTGCCCTTCTTTCCCCTCCGCTCGTACAAGGGCAGCGATCTGCCCCGGGTCAACCCACGCATTCATTACGTGGAGAGCCCCTACGGCGATGAGAGCATCGCCGTCGTGCCCCCGCTCAACCCGGACGTGGCTATCGTCCACGCCGCCCGCGCCGACAGCAGCGGGAACACGCAGCTCTGGGGCCTGCTCGGCGTGCAGAAGGAGGCCGCCTTCGCCGCCGATCGCGTCATCGTGGTGGTGGAGGAGATTGTCGACCAGGACGTGATCCGCTCCGACCCGAACCGCACCGTCATCCCGGACCTGGTGGTGGACGCCGTGGTGCACGAGCCGTACGGCGCCCACCCCTCCTACGTCCAGGGCTACTACGACCGGGACAACGCCTTCTACCTGCGCTGGTACGAGATCAGCAAGGATCGGGCGTCCACCGAGGCCTGGCTCGACGAGTGGGTCTACGGCGTGCGGGATCGGGCGGAGTACGTGGAGAAGATGGGGGGCGAGGTGTGGGAGCGGCTCCAGCCCGGGGACGCATGGGCGGAGACGGTGAACTATGGGATGTACGGGAGTTGAAACACGAAAGGTAGGTTCTATGCCATCAACCTATACGCCGTCCGAGATGATGATCGTCACCGCGGCGCGTGCGCTGCAGGGCGTGCGCACCGTCTTCGTCGGCGTCGGGCTGCCCAACAGCGCCTGCAACCTGGCGCGGCGGACCGTGGCGCCGGATCTGGAGCTGATCTACGAGAGCGGCATCTACGGCGCGCGTCCGGCCCGGCTCCCCCTCTCCATCGGGGATCCCACCCTGATCAGCGGGGCGACGTCGATCTGCTCCATGGTCGACCTCTTCGGGCTCTACCTGCAGGGCGGGCGCGTCGAGGTCGCATTCCTGGGCGGCGCTCAGATCGATCGCATGGGCAACCTGAACACGACCGTGATCGGCGACTGGGAGCAGCCCAAGGTGCGCCTGCCGGGCAGTGGGGGCGCGTGTGAGATCGCCACCAACGCCCAGAACGTCTTCGTCATTATGCGGCTCAAGCGGCGCGCCTTCGTCGAGGAGCTCCATTTCCGCACCAGCCCGGGGCACCTCTCTGGGAAGGGTGAGAGGGGGCGGCTGGGGCTGCCCGGCGCCGGCCCCCGCCTGGTCGTCACTGATAAGTGTGTCTTCCGCTTCGACGATGAGACGCGCGAGATCACCCTGGAGAGCCTCTACCCGGGCGTGACGCTGGAGGAGGTGCGGGGGAACGTGGGCTGGGAGTTGCGCGTGGCGCCGGATCTGCAGGAGGCGGCCCCTCCCGGGCAGGAGGAGCTGCAGCTCCTGCGCGAGGAGCTGGATCCGGAGGGCCTCTATCGCTAGCAGGCCGTTGAGCTCTCTCCCTACCGGGGAGAGGGTTGTTTGAGCACGACACAGGAGGTGTGACTTGTTTGAACCAAGACCGTATTGCAGCATCCCTTTGTGGCGGGATGTGAAGGAGGAGCAGTGGAACGACTGGCGCTGGCAGATCGCCAACCGCATCACCACCGTCGATGTGTTGGATCAGGTGATCAGCCTGACGGAGGATGAGAAGCAGGTCATCGAGAGATCGCTGAACAGCCTGCGCATGGCGATCACGCCTTACTACGCCAGCCTGATGGACCCGGATGACCGCGCCTGTCCCATCCGCATGCGGGCCGTGCCCACCATCCACGAGACCGAGATCAGGCCCGAGGATGAGGCCGACCCGCTGGCCGAGGACGTCGATTCGCCGGTGCCCGGGATCACCCATCGCTATCCGGACCGGGTGCTCTTCCTGGTCACCGACCAATGCTCCATGTACTGCCGCCACTGTACCCGGCGGCGCATGGCGGGGGAGACCGACCGCGCCCTGCCGCAGTCGCGCATCGATGGGATGATCGATTACGTGCGCGAGACGCGCGGCGTCCGGGACGTCCTCCTGAGCGGGGGCGATCCGCTTACCCTCTCGACGGATCGTCTGGAGTACATCGTGGCCCGGCTCCACGAGATCCCGCACGTGGAGATCGTGCGCTACGGCTCGGCGGTGCCGGTGGTGATGCCGCAGCGCATCACGGACGAGCTGATCGCCATGATGAAGAAGTACCAGCCGGCCTGGCTCAACACCCACTTCAACCACCCCAAGGAGATGACCCCGGCGTCCCGCGAAGCGCTGGCCAAGCTGGCGGACGGCGGCATCGTCCTCGGCAACCAGTCGGTGCTGCTCAGAGGGGTGAACGACTGCCCCATCATCATGAAGGAGCTGGTGCAGCGGCTGATTCAGAACCGCGTGCGGCCCTACTACATCTACCAGTGCGACCTTTCGCAGGGCATTGGTCACTTCCGCACGTCCATCGGCCGGGGGATCGAGATCATCGAGCACCTCTGGGGCCACACCAGCGGCTTTGCCGTGCCGCGCTACGTGAAGGACGTGCCGGGCGGGGTGGGGAAGACGCCCATCAGCCCCTGCTATATGCTGAGCCGCAGTGATCGCATGGTGATCTTCAGGAACTATGAGGGCGTCATCGGCCGCTACGTCGAGCCGGAGGACGTCGGCTGGGACGGATGCCCCGAGCAGTGCCACATCTGCGAGGAGCGGCTGGAGCGCGGCCTTGACGAACCGGAGGTGGGCCTGGCCCGCCTCTTCAGCGGCGAGGCGCACACGCTGGAGCCGGCGCACCTTGAACGGCGCGAGAGAAACGAGCGAGCGAGAAGGAGGAGGCAGCAGGATGCGTGAGGTCGTTATCGCCTCGGCGGTACGCACGCCGATCGGCAAGTTTGGAAGCGCGCTCAAGAACGTCTCGGCCCCGGAGCTGGGACGCTTGGTGGCCGGGGCATCGCTGAACCGGATCGGGCTGGCGCCCGAGGACGTCGACGAGGTGATCCTGGGCCATGCTCGCCAAGCCGGCAACGGGCCAAATCTGGCCCGCCAGGTTGCCTTTCACGCCGGCGTGCCCGTCGACCGCCCCGCCTATACCATCAACAAGGCCTGCGCCAGCGGCCTCAAGGCCATCACCCTGGCCTACCAATCCATCGTCACCGGCGAGAACGATGTGATCCTCGCCGGGGGCGTGGAGCAGATGTCTCAGATTCCGTATCTGCTCATGAAGGCGCGCTGGGGCTACCGGCTGGGCGGCGACGAGCTGGTGGACGCCATGCACCGCGACGGGTACTACTGCCCCCTGGCGGACATGATGATGGGCCGCACGGCCGAGATTCTGGTGGAGGAGTACGGCATCAGCCGCGAGGCGCAGGATCGCTTCGCCCTGGAGAGCCACCGGAAGGCGGTGCGCGCCTGGGAGGAGGGGCTCTTCGACGCCGAGGTGGTGCCCGTGGAGGCGCCCGGCCGGAAGGGGAGGACCGAGCTGGTGGAAGAGGACGAGCGTCCCCGGCCCAACACGAACATGGAGAAGCTGGCGCGCCTCCGTCCGGTCTTCAAGGAGGGCGGCACGGTCACGGCCGGGAACGCCAGCGGCATCACGGACGGGGCCGCGGCGGCGGTCGTCATGCCGGTCGATCGGGCCACGGCGTTGGGCATCCAGCCGCTGGCCCGCATTGAGGCCTTCGCCAGCGCCGGGGTGCATCCCCGACGCATGGGCATGGGGCCGGTGCCCGCCACGCGGAAGGTGATGGCCGAGACGGGGCTCTCGCTGGACGATGTAGATCTGATCGAGCTGAACGAGGCCTTCGCCGGCCAGGTGCTGGCGGTGGAGCACGAGCTCGATTGGGACACTGAGAAGCGCAACGTCCACGGCGGCGCCGTCGCGCTGGGCCATCCCACCGGATGCACGGGCACGCGCATCGTCGTCACGCTGCTCCACGCCATGCATCAGCGCGACGCGGAGATCGGCCTGGCCACGCTCTGCGTCAGTGGTGGCCTCGGCATGGCGCTGCTCGTGAAGCGGCTCTAGCGCGCGGTGGCAGGCACCGCTCTGGCAGATTCACAATCTGCCCCACGTGGCTCTGGCGGATTCGCAATCTGCCCCACGTGGCTCTGGCGGATTCGCAATCTGCCAGCCTCCGGATTCGCAATCTGGAGGGAGCAATGGCAAGCAGAGGAGACTCTCCCGTAATGACTGAACAGCACAGAGAACCGAAGACCAAGTCCCACTACGCCCATCCCGACGGCCACATCCTCTACCGGGGCGCCCGCCGCCCGCACCCCATGGTCGAGCGCGCCGAGGGCGTCTATCTCTACGACACTGAGGGCCGCCGCTACCTGGATGCCTCCGGTGGCGCCGTCGTGGTCAACGTGGGCCACGGCCTACGCGAGATCGCGGACGCGCTGGCCGACCAGGCCGCCCGGGTGGCCTACGCCCACCCCAGCGCGTTCACCAGCCGCCCGGCCGAGGCCTACGCCGCGGCGCTGGCCGAGGTGGTGACCCTGCCCGAGCCCCGCTTCTTCTTTCTGAGCAGCGGGTCGGAGGCGGTGGAGACCGCCATCAAGCTTGCCCGGCAGGTCCAGCTGGAGCGCGGGCGACCGGGGCGCTACCTGATCATCTCCCGCTGGCAATCCTATCACGGCACCACGTTGGGCGCGCTGGCGGTGGCCGGCAAGCCGAAGATGCGCCGCCCCTTCGGGCCCATGCTGGCCGACGTGCCGCACATCCCGCCGCCCTACTGCTATCGCTGTCCCTATCGGCTGTCGTATCCCGACTGCGACCTCCGCTGCGCCGAAGCTCTGGATCGCGAGATCGAGCGGGTGGGCGTGGACAACGTGGCCGCCTTCATCGCGGAGCCGGTCAGCGGCGCCACGCTCGGCGCGGTCGTACCGCCGCTCGGTTACTGGCCTCGCGTGCGGGAGATCTGCGACCGCCACGACGTGCTGCTGATCGCGGATGAGGTGATGACGGGCTTCGGGCGCACGGGCCGTTGGTTCGCCATGGAGCACTGGGACGTGGTGCCCGACGTGGTGGCGATGAGCAAGGGCACAGCCGGTGGCTACGTGCCGCTGGCCGTCACAGCGGCGCGCGGCGAGCTCGTCGACGTCATCGTGGAGGGGAGCGGCGATTTCGTCCACGGCGGGACCTTCTCCCATCATCCGGTGACCACCGCCGCCGGGCTGGCCACGCTGCGCTACCTGCAGGAGCACGATCTGGTGGCGGCGTCCGCGCGCAAGGGCGAGGTGCTGGAGCGGAAGCTGCGCGACGGCCTGGGGGATCTGCCCAGCGTGGGCGACGTGCGCGGCGTCGGGCTGATGTGGGGCGCGGAGTTCGTGGCCGACCGTGAGAGCAAGACCCCTTTCCCCGCCGAGGCGCACATGGCCCAGCGCGTGGCAGATGCGGCGCTGGAGCGCGGCCTGATGGTCTATCCCGGCGCCGGCTGCGTCGACGGGACCGCCGGCGACCACGTGACGCTCGGCCCGCCCTTCATCATCACGGAGGAGCAGATGGACAAGCTGGTGGAGCTGCTGCGGGAGGCGATTGAAGAGGTGACGGCCGGTTTGTAGTCAGGCACGGAGCGCAGCGGAGTGCCGTCCACCTGACGCTACCCCTCCCTGGAGCGCCTGCCACAGGTTCTGCCCCTCGCTTCGCACCCTCAGGATCTCTAGCAGGAGGTGCAGATCGTCGGGCGGCACCCGTCCCCGCTGGATGCCCAGCAGCAACAGCAGCTGGTTCCCCGTGTCCGCCACCGAGTGGATGCCCTCGGAGAGCATGGCGGAGCTGCCCGTGAACGCGGCGGCGACGAACCTCGCCACGGCGATGATGAAGTTGGCGACAATCGCGCCGTAGACCGTGATCGGTCGTCCTGATGCACCTGATTTCATGGCTCCGCAGCATACCCAAGATGCGATGCACCTCCCCGGTGCGTTGCATCTCGTCAGGTTTCCAGCAGTCACGTGCCTCACACGGCTTAACTTCGCTCGCGGCTTCTCGCTTGGCACGTGCAAGGCACCGTCTCGCCTAATCGCTTTATCGCTGAATCGCTACCCGAGCCCCAGCGCCTGCGGCGCGTCCAGATCCCACAGCGGGCTGATCGATTCGCCGTGGTAGATGCCGCGGATGGCGTAGGCCAGCATGGGCGCGATGCTGACCATCCTCAGCTTGGGGTGGCGCTTCGCCGGGGGCACCAGAATCGAATCGGTGACCACCAGCTCCGCGATGTAGTCCCGATCCAGCTCCTCCAGCGCGCTGGGCAGCAGCACCGGGTGGGTGATGGCCAGGTGGACCTCCGGCCGGGCGCCCTGCTCTAGCAGGACCGGCAGCTGGCGCAGCACACTCCCACTGGCGACCATGTCGTCGATCAGAATCGGCACCCTGTCCTTCACATCGCCCACCACGTGTGTCGTCTCGGCCTGGGTGAAGCCAGAGCGTCGCTTCTGCATGATCACCAGCGGCACGTCCAGCGCCTCGGCGTACTTGCCCGCCAGCCGCGCACGGCCCACGTCCGGGGAGACCACCACCGCATCCTGGACGAAGGGCTTCCCTGTGAAGTAGTCGGCCAGCGTGGGATAGGCCGGCAGCTGGTCGACCGGCACGGTGAAGAACCCCTGAATCGCCTCCGAGTGGATGTCGACGTAGATCACCCGATCGGCGCCGAGCATCTCCAGCATCGAGGCGACGACGCGGGCACTGATCGCCTCGCGGCCGCGCGCCATGCGCTCCTGGCGGCTGTAGGGGAAGTAGGGCACCACCGCCGTGACCCGCCGCGCGGACGCGCGCCGCAGCGCGTCGATCAACAGCATCAGCTCCACCAGATGGTCGTTGACCGGCGCCGTGCACGGCTGGATCACGAAGCAGTCCTGCTTGCGCACCGTCTCGTCGATCTGGACGTGCACCTCGGAGTCTGGGAGCGGTGTGACGGAGAGCGCCGAGAGCGGGAACCCGAGCAGGTGGGCCACCGCCTGCGCCAGCGGACGGTTGGCGCTGCCCGCGAAGATGCGCATCCGCTCCTCCGAGGCGTCGTGGGGCTCGATGTGCTCCAGGTTCAGCACCCGGGCCTCGACGGCGTTGATGGCCGCGGAGAGGGGCTCGTCCTCGGCTTCGTAGCGGTGAATCGTGGGCAGCGCTCGGAAGCCCGCCGAATACTTGGCCAGCGACTCCTCGACGCAGTTGAGCCGCAGTCTGCGGCTGTCCAGCCGGTGCGTGATGTGGTGCACGATCCATTGAAGCTCGTCCATGTTGTGGTGCAGGTAGACGCCCTTCGTCTTCCCGCTGTCGACGATCTCGTAGAAGAAGCCCCAGTTCTGCCACTCGGTCTCCGTCACCGACGATGGGGTGGCCTTCTCCGGCCAACGGGCCTGCAGCACGCGGTATTGTAGTTTCATAGGCTATTCAGCCATCGATCCCTTCCGTGGCGGCGCGCCCTAGTCCGGCTCCCACCAGACGTAGATCAGCGCTTCGCCCCCTCGCTCGAAGTATTCGACCTTGATGTCGTGCGTACCGGCGTGGACGTACGTCTCTCCGCAGTAGGCCACGCCGTTGTTGGGGTGCCATTCGTCGAGCACCAGCTCTCCATCGACCCAGATCCGCACGCCGTCGTCGCTCATGGCGCAGAAGCGGTAATGGTCCCTCTCCAGCTCTAGGCGCCGTGTCCAACGGACCGAGAAATGGTCGCGCGGGACGCCGGACGCGGGCTGGTCTCCGCGCCACTCGAAGCCGATGTAGGGATCGTGCCGCGTGAGGACCGGGGTGCCCAGCAGGCTCTCGTTGTCGAAGAACTCCGCGTACCACGCCTCCGTCGCCGGGGCCTCCGGCGGCTCCTCCTCGGATATCTTCTCCCACCAGACGTGGATGCGCGCGATGCCCGTGCTCTCGTAGAACGTCACCTCCACGCTGTGGTGGCCGTCCGCCAGGGCCTTATCCGCCTTGTACAGCCGGAACCCACCGTCGCGCCAGCCGTCGATGATGCGATGGCCGTCGACCGCCAGGCGCACGCCGTCGTCCACCTTGGCGTAGAAGCGGTAGGTGCCTCCGTCCAGGGGGAAGGAGCCGGTCCAGCGGACCCCGAAGTGGTTCGTCGGCATGCCGCCGGCCGGCGGGCCGTAGTCCCAGTTGAAGTTGACGCCGGCGTCGGTGCGCGTGGTGTAGGGGGCCCCGCTCAGCTCGGCGTTGTCGAAGTACTGTCCCGTCCACGGGCCGGGGAACGAGCTGGGCAGCGTGCTGTCCTCGGGCGGGGGTGGTGGTGGCGGCGGTGCACCGGGGATGGTGAGCCGCTGGCCCACGTAGATGACATTCAGGTTCGTGATGCCGTTAGCGCGGGCGATGCTCCACGCGCTGACCCCGTATTGGAGCGCGATGTGGATCAGCGTCTCTCCGGGCTGCACGACGTGGACGTGACCTGCGGGCTGCTCGCAGGGTATGGTGAGTCGCTGGCCGACGTAGATGAGATTGGGGTTGGTGATGCCGTTGATCTGGGCGAGCCTCGACGCCGTTGTCCCGTAGCGGGCGGCGATGCCGGAGAGCGTCTCGCCCCGCTGCACGATGTGGACGCTCTCCCTGACGGGGGCGGCCAAGGCCGCGCTTGGTAGGATCAGGAGCGCCACGATCACCGCTGCGAGCACTGTGGAAAACGTATTCCTATGCACGTCGTACCTCCTTTGCCCCGAGGGCTGCGGTCGGCGGCTGTCGCCGGCCTGAATGGTGGTCTCACGAGGACATCCACAGCCTGTCAACATACGTTGCAGACGTGGGTAGTATACAACAGCTGCCTCAGATTGCCAACCGGGGAACCGATCCGGTCACCTCGCTTTTCAGAACGCGCGTCCTGTGTTAGACTTCTGGCCGGAGTCTGTGGAAGGAGTTGAGCCGTGAGCCTGCCGAAAATCGTTACGATAAAGGACATCTGGGACGAGACCCGCACCATCCGCACGTTCGTGCTCGACGCAGAGATCGAGGAGGCGGAGCCGGGGCAGTTCGTGATGCTCTGGCTGCCGGGCGTGGACGAGAAGCCGTTGGCCATCGCGCGCCCCGCGCCTCTGACGCTGACTGTGGCGCGAGTGGGGCCCTTCAGCACGGAGCTGCACCGGCGCCGGGTCGGCGATCGCGTGGGCTGGCGCGGGCCGTATGGGCATGGCTTCTCCCTGGACGAGGACCGCTCCGCGCTGCTGGTGGCCGGTGGATACGGGGCGGCGCCGCTCTACTTCCTGGCCGAACGGGCCGCCGAGGCAGGCGTGCCCGCCCTGGTCACTATCGGCGCCCGCAAGGCGCTCGACCTGCTCTACGTCGACCGATTCGAGGCCTTGGACGTCGACGTGCTCATCTCCACCGACGATGGATCGGAGGGGGAGCGGGGCTACGTCACCGAGGCCGTCTCGCGCGTGGTCGCGCAGCAGCCCGACATAGCCGTCTACGCCTGCGGCCCGGAGCAGATGCTGGTGGCGCTCCACCGGCTGTGCCTGGAGCACGACGTCCTGGGCCAGTTCAGCCTGGAGCGGTACATGAAGTGCGGCTTCGGCATTTGTGGGCAGTGCGCGCTGGACGATCTGCTGGTCTGTCAGGATGGGCCGGTCTTCACCGTGGAGCAGCTGGACGGGCTGCGCGACTTCGGCAGCGTCCACCGCAGCGCCACCGGCCGCGCGTTGCCCATCCGCTGAGAACCGCTAGGGCGGTCCTTTCACTCACCACTGCTTCCTCCGGGTTCGTAATCCGGAGGCTGGCCGATTCGG
Source organism: uncultured Anaerolineales bacterium (assembly GCA_964575455.1). Taxonomy (GTDB): domain Bacteria; phylum Chloroflexota; class Anaerolineae; order B4-G1; family B4-G1; genus SKLM01. The sequence continues at coordinate 51,730 of CAZNRX010000013.1, forward strand.
AATTCGCCAGAGCGGTGTCGGGGTGCGGATCCGCTCGCCGCTGGAAAGGGCACGACATCTGGGTCTGCGCACCGCGCTGACCCGTCATCGCTGCATGAGTGAGGACAATGGACAAATCTAAGCTACGTGAGAGGTACCGCAACGTTCGAGAGAGCCTTTCTGCCGCGAGCGTCACTGAGGGATCCGCGGCCGTCTGTCGGCGCTTGGCGAGCATGACGCTGATGCGCGAAGCGGAGACCGTGATGGCCTACCTGGCGTTCAGCAACGAGGTCGACCTGGGCTTGCTGTTCGAGCTCCTGCCCGACATCGAGTGGGTGCTGCCCCGCATCCAGGGTCAGGAGATGATCCTCCATCCCTACGAACCGGATAGGCTGGTCCGCCATCCCTTCGGCATGCTGGAGCCCCCGGCGGACGCGCCGGTGGTCGACCCGCAGGATCTGGACGTGGTGCTGGTGCCGGGCGTCTCCTTCGACCCGCGCGGCGGGCGCCTGGGGTTCGGTGGGGGATTCTACGACCGTTTTCTCGTGAAGACGTCCGCCACGCGGATTGGCATCTGCCACGCCGACTGCCTGGCCGAGCAGCTCCCCTGCGCGGACCACGATCGGCGCATGGACTGGGTCGTCACGCCCACTGCGTCCATCCACACCGCCCCGCGATGGCGGCGCGAGTGCGCGTTGGTGGAACATCGCCACAGCGCTGAACCGCCGTGCTGATAGCGGAACCCCGCTGCGCGGGCTATTGCGGCCTGCGTAGCAGGGTTTGGCTTTGAGCCGGGAGGTTCAGCCCCTGGCTCCCGGCGGCTGGCGACCGCCGGCGACTCAATCGTCGTCCAAACGCAGCACGGCCATGAACGCCTCCTGCGGAATGGCCACGTCGCCCAGCCGCTTGAGCCGCTTCCGGCCCTGTTTCTGCCGGTCGAGCAGCTTCCGCTTCCGGGTCACGTCGCCGCCGTAGATCCCCGAGAGCACGTCCTTCCGCCGCGCCTTCACCGTCTCCCGGGCGATGACGCGGCTGCCCAGGGCGGCCTGGATGGGCACCGGGAAGAGCTGCTCTGGGATCACGTCCTTCAGCTTGGTCACCAGCGCCGAGCCCTTCTCATACGCCTTGTCCCGGTGGACGATGAGCGAGAGCGCATCGACCGGCTCCTTGTTGACCAGGATATCCATCCGGACGAGGTCCTCCGTGCGGTAGCCGACGAAGTGGTAGTCCATTGAGGCGTACCCGCGGGTGCACGACTTCAGCCGGTCGTGGAGGTCGACGATCATCTCCGCCAGCGGCATCTCGAAGGTGAGGATCACCCGCTCGCTGTCCGGATACTCGGTGGTGACGTACTCGCCGCGCCGCTGCATGATCAGCTCCATCACCGGCCCGATGTACGTCGAGGGCGTGAAGATCTGGATCCGGACCCACGGCTCGCGTATCTCGTCGATGCGGTGTGGCTCCGGCAGATCGGCCGGGCTGGAGACCTCCACCACCTCGCCGTCGTGGGTCACCGCGCGGAAGCCGACGCTGGGGGCGGTGGCGATCAGGTTCAGGTCGTACTCGCGCTCCAGCCGCTCCTGCACGATCTCCATGTGGAACAGCCCCAGGAAGCCGCAGCGGAAGCCGTACTGGAGTGCCTGCGACGTCTCCGGCTCGAAGGTCAGGGCCGCGTCGTTGAGCTGCAGCTTCTCCAGCGCGTTGCGCAGCGTGTGGAAGTCGTCGGCGTCAACCGGGTAGATCCCGGCGAAGACCATGGGCTTCACGGGCCGGTAGCCGGGCAGCGGCTCCGCCGCCGGCTCCGTCGCGCTGGTGAGCGTGTCGCCCACCTGGCACTCGCGCACCGTCTTCAGGCCCGTGGCCACGTAGCCCACCTGGCCCGTCTTCAGCTTCCCCGTCTCCAGCATCTGCGGGGCGAAGGCGCCGATCTCCATCGGCTCCGTGGTGGCGCCGGTGGCCATCAGCCGCAGGTGAGAGCTCATCTCCAGCGTGCCGTCGATCACGCGCACGTAGGCCACCACGCCCTTATAGGGGTCGTAGTGAGAGTCGAAGATCAGGGCGCGCAGGGGGGCCTTCTCATCACCGTTGGGGGGCGGGAAGCGCTCAACCGCCGCCGCCAGCACCTGCTCCACCTCCCAGCCCTCCTTGGCCGAGACGTGCAGCACCTCGTCGGGGTCTACGCCCAGCAGGGCGGCCAGCTCCAGCGTTACGTCCACCGTGCGCGCCATCTTCAGGTCGATCTTGTTGACCACGGGGAGGATCTCCAGGTCGGCATCTAGCGCCAGGTAGAGGTTGGCCAGCGTCTGGGCCTCGATCCCCTGGGCGGCGTCGACGACGAGGATCGCCCCCTCGCAGGCGGCAAGCGCGCGGCTCACCTCGTAGGAGAAGTCGACATGGCCCGGCGTGTCGATCAGGTTCAGCTCGTACCCCTCGTCGTCCTCCTCTGTCTCGTCCGCTTCGTCGGCTGGGGTGTACCGCATGCGCACCGCCGAGGCCTTGATGGTCACCCCGCGCTCGCGCTCCAGGTCCATGGAGTCGAGCACCTGGTCCATCATCTCCCGGTCGGCGACGGTGTCCGTCAGCTCCAGCAACCGGTCGGCCAGCGTCGACTTGCCGTGGTCGATGTGGGCCACGATGCAGAAATCGCGGATCTGCTCCTGATTCATACTCTCTCCCATACCACTTTGCTGCGGTCGGATCGCAGATCCGACCGCGCCGAACAATCGCTCCCTTGCAAGGCGAAACCGCCGGCAAACACACCGACGGTTCATGTCGTCTCAGTAGACCCAACTTGCTCGCTCCAGGTCTGACTTGCTCACCCTTGGCCCGACTCGCTCGCCCTGGATCGCCAGATCCGGGGCAAGAACGGGGATTTGACAATCCCCTTAGAGCAGTCTTGGATCTACTAGGTCTGTCTCTTGATTGCGACGGCTGTGATGTCTTGAGAGCGGGTGACGGGACTCGAACCCGTGACATTCAGCTTGGGAAGCTGACGTTCTACCGCTAAACTACACCCGCCGATCCACGCTGTATTATACTCAAGGCCGTTGAGATGTCAAATCGGGGCGATCGGGCAGGCAGGGCAATGGCCTTTGGCGGATCACGGGTGCCACGACCCGAGCTCTTGACCTGGGGCCAGGTTGACATACAATAGACATCAGCAGGCGAGACCGTCAAGCCAGCGGGACTCACCTTCGCCTTCCAGGCCTGGCACAGGCGGCAGTCTCGGACTCAATGTCACGAGACACGAGCCAAGAGAGGGGGATCTCGCAAGAAGACGATGAAACGATTGCTGCGAACACTCGTCTCGTTGATTATCATCACCACGGCGGCCGCCGTCTTGATCGTCGGCACGAGCAGGGTGCGAGCCAGACTCCGCAACCCACCCTGGAAGATCACCCAAGTGCCCGAGGATGAGGTGATCTGTTTCACGCTCTACACGGTCAACGATGGCGTTCTGAAGCTGACGGCCCAGCTCTATGAGCTGCCTCCCGAGGCCGACCGCACGGTCCGCCTCCAGGTCAAGAAGGCGGGTCGTTGGAGACAGATCGCCGAGACCGAGGTGAGCGGGCCGGATTGGGTGGCGGTCTTTCGGGTGGAGGATTGGGATGCGACCCGGGATCACGACTATCGCGTCGCTCACGGGGATAGCGCGTCCTACACTGGCGTGATACGAAGAGACCCGGTGGACAAGGAGGAGATCGTCGTCGCCGCCTTCACGGGGAACTCCAACAAGGACCGTGGCCCGCGGGCTGACGTCATCGAGAACGTGGAGCGGCAGGATCCCGACCTGCTCTTCTTCTCCGGCGACCAGGTCTACGACCACAACGATCACTTCGCAGCCTGGCTCCTGTTCGGACGTCAGTTCGGCGAGATCACGCGCAACAGGCCAGCAGTCGTCATCCCCGACGATCACGACGTGGGGGTGCGGAACCTGTGGGGAGAGGGCGGCGAGCCAGGACCGGGCGGCTACAAGGATCCCGACTACGTCAGAATGGTCGAGAGGGCCCAGACCAGCCACCTCCCCGATCCCTACGACCCCACGCCCATAGAGCGAGGCATCGGCGTCTACTACACCTCCATGACCTGGGGGAGGATCGGGTTCGCCATCATCGAGGATCGCAAGTTCAAGTCTCAGATCGACGTCCTGGATCGCCAGGCCCTGGAGCGGCAGGGCGTTGAGTTCGCCCGGCCCGACCACATTGAGGAGCTGCCTGACCCTCAGATGGTCGACGTCGCCACGGCCACACTGCTGGGCGAGCGTCAGCTCACCTTCCTCCGCGACTGGACGGCAGATTGGAGCGGCCAGGACATGAAGGCCGTCCTCTCGCAGGCGCCGTTCGCCGTTTCGGCTCACGTGCACGGCCCGACGAGGCAGCGCCTGGAGGTGGATCTGGACACCAACGGCTGGCCGCAGCGTGGGCGGGAGAGGGCCCTGCGAGAGATGCGCAAGGGCTTCGCGCTCCACATCAACGGCGACCAGCACCTGGCGACGGCGATCCACCAGGGCGTCGATGATTGGGGCGACGCATCATTCTCCTTCTCGGTGCCCTCCGTCGTGAACTACTACCGGCGCTGGTGGAAGCCGCTGGAACCTGAGCGAAACCTTCCGGAGGGCGCCCTGGAGCACGCGGGGCAGTACGAGGACGGCTTCGGCAACAAGATCACCATGGTGGCCTACGCCAATCCAGACCTGAGCAGACGTGGATACGACAAGTGGCGCGCTCAAGCCGCCGGGTATGGCCTCGTACGGTTCAACAAGCGGACCCGCGAGATCACCATAGCGTGCTGGCCTCGTGGCTGTGACGTCACCGATCCGGACTGCGAGCAGTATCCCGGATGGCCTATCACCATCGCGCAGGAGGACAACTACGGGCGTCAGCCGGTCGCCTATCTCCCGACACTCGAGATCACCGGCGCGGAGGACCCGGTCGTGCAGGTGATTCAGGAGCCTGGAGGAGAGATTGTGTACACCCTGCGCATCAACGGAACGTCCTATCGGCCCAAGGTGTTTGAGGCAGGGTCCTATTCCATCAAGGTCGGTGAAGGGAAGAGGGCGGAGGTTCTCAGGGGCGTCGAATCGGTGGCCCCCGGCGAATCAGCCACCCTATCGGTAACGCTTGATTGAAGGGAGGCAAGGCAATGAGACGCCTCATCAAGAACCGGACCATCACCTGGCTGGCCGTGCTGCTCACCTTCGTGGTGCTGCTGGCGCTGGCCAACTGGCTCACCGAGGGCGAGACCTTCGCGGGCGTTGCCCCGATCGCCGTCATCGCTGTGGCTCTGGCGGGCCTTGTCGGCGTCTACCGGGCAACTGCGGAGAGCAGAGTCTGGCGGGTCCAACCGCGCCATGTGTCCATCATGGCCATCGGGGCAGCGCTCTACGCCGGGCTGGCCTACGTCTTCGACGCGCGCCTGGACCTCTCCGTCGGGCAGGTGGCGATCCGTCCCATGATATGCATCCCGATCCTCTTCGGCTACGCCTTCGGCCCGGTCGTCGGCTTCTTCACCGGGGCCGTGGGAGGGCTACTGGGCGATGTCTTCACCGCCTTTGGCGTCTTCCCGGCGTGGGTCATCGGCAGTGGACTGTCCGGCATGGTGCCGGGGTTGACAACGCTTCTGGCCCAGGATAGGCACAATCTGCGCTACTTGTCCACCTTGGTCATCCTGCTGGTCGCCATTGCCGCGACCATCGTCTTCGTCCATCCCCTGGCGCCAGAGCCCTGGACGGACGAGGTCAAGGACTTCTCCTTCTGGGGCTGGGCCCTCATTATTGGGGGCGTGGTGATGGTGGCCAATCGCTTTCTGCTGGAGCAGGTCAGTCTGGCGCTGGCGGCGGTGAACCTGTGGGGCACGCTGGGCATTATCGTCGGCGTCGGCTTCGTCTCCGTGGCTCACATCTGGATGAACGAGTACAGCCTCACCACCGCCCTGGTCGGCGAGTTTGCGCCGGCCGCCGCCACCGACGTTCTCAACCTGATGATCTTCACGCCCCTGGTGCTGGCGGGCTACAATGCGATTCGGGAGCGCATCAGATGCTCGAGATGAACTTCTTCCAGTCGGTGGTGCCGCTGGAGGGATGGACTGGCCGGACGGCTTTCGCGCTCATGCTGGCCGCGATGGTCCTGTCGCCGCTGGCGATGGCTGTAGGCGGGCAAACGTTGTCGGTTACGTCCAGACCAGCCGCGCTCAGCCAGGGCTGAGGGGCGGGTATGGCAACCCGCCTGCCAATCGAGTAGCGTAGCCCTCTCTCTGCCGCCGACGTAGGTCGGGTCTGCTGCCCCACGAAACGCTTCCCCTGGCTAGAAAGGGTCTGCGACCCTGTGGGTGAGGAGGGGGCGAAATCCTTGACTTTTGCACCACGATGTGCTATAATTGTTCTTGTGAAACTCGTTTCATAATGTGAAATAAGCATATGGGAACCTGATGGACCGGGTTCTCTCCTCTCGCTCACAAAGGTGAAAACGTGGCATCAAGATCAGGCTTCATTCAATCTGTCGATAGAGCCATGGCCATTCTCGATCTTCTGGCCGAGGCCGGTTCAGAAGGCGCGTCCGTGAGCGGCCTCAGCGACGGGATTGGGGTGAGCTCCAGCACGGTTCACCACATCCTATCCACGCTCAGGGAGCGGGACATCGTGGAGCAGGACTCCTCGTCCCGGAAGTACCGCCTGGGCATCCACTTGGTTCGATTGGGAAACGTCGCGCTCCAGGCCACGAGCGTGCCGCAGGTCGCCCGCCCCTACCTGGAGAGGATATCGGAGGAGACCGGGAGATCTGTATCGCTGCTGGCCTTCCATGGCCTGCTGCGCACGCCCATGACGGGGATCAGCAGCAGCCGGCCTCTGGTGGCGAGGCACGCGCCGCTCCGAGTGTCCACCCTGCACGCCACCGGGTCGGGCAAGCTCCTGCTCGCGCACCTGCCGAAAACCGAGTTCGAACACTACCTTCGCCAGGCCCAGCTGGTTCGCTTCAGCGCGTCCACCATCACGGACCCGGACGATCTCGAAGCCGAGCTTGAGCAGATCCGTGCCGAGGGCATATCGTACGACCGTGAGGAGTACGGGGAGGGCGTCGCCTGTGTCGCCGCGCCCGTCAGGGACGCCACGCTGAAGGTGGTCGGTTGTCTGGATCTCGTCTTCCCCACCACCACCGCGACGGAGGATGAGGCGGCCCAATTCGCCGACGCGGTGCGGGATGCGGCTTCGGAGCTTTCAGATCAGCTGCAGGACATCGGCCTGACCGCCTCCTACGGCGTGGAGCCGTATGCGCATCACACTCAACCCCTGTTGTGACCATTCAGAGGAGGACATGAGCAAGAGTCAGTCGGTCCGTGGTATATGCTTCAAGCGGCCCCTGCATGCTGAGCTGCGGGAGGACATCCTTCTGCCCGAGATGGACGCCGACGGCGTTCTGGTCCGAACAGAGTACAGCATGATAAGTCGCGGCACTGAGCTGGACCTTTACGTGGGCGATATGCACGGACGAGGTGTGCATACCCAATGGTACCCGTTGCTCCCGGGATACATTCCCGTGGGCACCGTGCAGGATGCCGGGAGCAAGGTGACCCACCTGAAGCCCGGTGATCGTGTGGTGGGCTCCAACCTGTTCGCAGGGCTCGACGAGCGGTTCTGTATCGCCTGGGCCGGGCATACCGACTACACCATGATTGGCCGCACCACCCATCCTGCCCTGGGCAGCAAGCGGGCGGTGCGGGTCCCGGAGAGCGTGAGCCCCGAGCAGGCGGGCCTGGGGATGCTGGCCGGCGTGGCCTGGCATGGCGTCAGGGAGAAGGTGCGGCCCCAGCCGGGGGAGATCATCCTCGTCATCGGCCAGGGCGTGATCGGCCTCTTCGCGGCGCAGCTGTGCCAGATGATGGGCGCTGAGGTGGTCGTGGCCGATCACCACGAGAGCCGGCTCGATATCGCGCGTGCCAACGGGGTGGAGGAGACGGTGCTTAACGCCGACGTGCCGCTCCAGGATGCTGTCTTGGAGCGCACGGGCGGCGAGGCGCCCCACGCCGTCATTGAGGTGACGGGTGAGTTGGAGCCGTTGCGAGAGGCGTTCGACGTCGTGCGTCCCTACGGGCACGTGCACGCCCAGGGCATGTACCTTGACGCGGCGCCGCAGGACATGCTCCGGAAGCTGTTCGACAAGAACCTGACTATCTCGGCCACGGCCGGCGAGGCGCCGGATATGACGGCGGAGTGCCTGACCATGATGGCCGAGGGGCGGATCACGATGAAGGAGATGGTGTCGGACGTCGCCGACCCGCGCGATGCCGCCGACGTCTACGATGCGCTCTATCGCCAACCAGACCAACTCCTGACCTGTGCCTTCAAATGGTAGCCCAAGACGACCAGCCGTTCTGATGACAATGAGGTGAGCATGACGTGGAAGGTGCCATACAGCGGGGTCTCAAACCGATTAGGCCTGGAGGAGGCCAGGGCAGTCCTCGAGGTCATGCAGCAGGACTGCCTCAACAAGGGGCCGACCGCCGAGAGGTTCGAGCGCGAGTTCGCTGATCACATCGGCGTCAAGCACGCGCTCGCCACCTCGTCGTGCACGACGGCCCTCTTTCTGTCCGCTCAGATCCTTGGGCTGCAGGAGGGCGACGAGGTCATCACCACCCCCCAGACGTTCTGGGTGACGACGTGGCCCATGCTGGTCCGGGGATGCAAGATCCGGTTCGCCGACATCGACCCCAACAGCCTCAACATCGATCCCGCCAAGATCGAACCGCTGATCACGGACAGGACGAAGGCCATCTACGTTGTGCACTACGGCGGTCAGGCGGTCGACATGGACCCCGTCATCGATATCGCCGATGCGCACGGTCTGCGCGTTGTGGAGGACTGTGCGCACACGCCGGGAGCGACCTACAAAGGGCGTTGTGTCGGCACGTTCGGTGACGTCGGCTGCTTCAGCTTCCACTCGCTGAAGAACATGACAACGGGCGAGGGGGGCATGCTGGTCACTGACGACGACGAGCTGTACGAGTACGCCGAGCCACTGGGCACCATCCACATGTTCGGGGAGATGGTCGAGCGCACCGACAAGCGCATCGGCCCCCACGAGGAGCCGGCGTACTACAAGGATTGGCACGCGAAGCAGTCCTTCAACAGGGACTACGTGGGGGACCGTTTCGAGGTGGGCAACAACTACCGCATGAGCGACATTCTGGCCGCCATTGGCCGGGCGCAGCTCCGCAGGCTGCCGGAGCTGAACGAGCGCAGGCGTCAGATCGCTCACCGTCTGGATGCGGGTCTGCGTGGTCTGCGGGGCATCAGCCTGCAGGAGGAGAAGCCCTACGCCCACCACGTCTACCACCTCTACACCTTCTTCTACCACCCCGAGATCGTAGGAGCGTCCAAGGACGACTTCATCCGCTATCTAGAGCAGGAGGAGGGCATCCAGATCGTCATCCGGTACTTCCCGGTGCACTTGCTGGCCGAGTTCCGGGCGTTGGGGTACCGCTATGGCGAGTGCCCGGTGGCGGAGAAGATGTACTTCGAGCATCAGATTCAGCTGCCCATCTATGACCATCTGACCGACGGGCAGATCGAGCACATGATCGGCGGCATAGGGCGTGCCGTGGATCGGTTAGGCCGTTGAGCATCGGGCGGTGGGAGGCGTTCCGTGAGGTGTAGGGTCGCATCGCGGTTGATGGACCGACGAGGATTTCTGAAGGAGGTCCTGTCTGCGACGATGCTGAGCCTGGTGAGCTGCCGCTCAGGGGTCAGCAGCCCGACGCCGGCGGCCGCAGGCCCGGATCCCACCCGAACGTCAGACCAGGAGGCAAGTCCCTTGATTTGGTACGTCGACATCGAACATGAGGAAGCGCTGGCGGACCCCGATAGGGCCCCGGAGTTCGAGAGAATTCGCAACCAGCGCGCTCGGATCTCCGGCACAGCCGCAGGTGTGACGTGTGAGCCTATCCTGTATCAGGAGGTCAGTCGGGAGCTGGCGGAGGCGCAGAACGTCAAGGCGCTGGTCATCAGCGGCAACACGACGGACTGGGCCGAGTATGACTTCGAGACGTTCGATCCCCTGTTTGGCTTGATCCGATCGGGGGACTTCCCGACGATCGGCCTGTGTGGGGGGCACCAGCTGCTGGCGCTCTGTTTCGATGGCACGTGTGGCGCCATCCGCGAGCTCCGTCCCGGCGAGGAAGACATCAACCCCGACTTCGTCCCTGGCTGGTACAAGGAGATCGGCTACACGCCGGTCCAGGTGGTCAAAGAGGATCCCATCTTTCGGGATCTGGGACGTGAGCCCATCTTCTTCGAGTATCACTACTGGGAGATCAAGGAGCTTCCGGACGCGTTCGAGATTCTGGCCCGCACCGAGGAGGTGGAGGTGCAGGCCATGAGACACCGGGAGCATCTGATCTATGGCACGCAGTTCCATCCTGAGGTCAACAGCGCCGAGCATCGAGATGGCTACACGCTGCTCAGGAACTTCTTTCATCTGGCGGGCCTTCGGAGTGAATGAGGGCAAGCGCGCGGGTAGTTCGCCGCCGGCGATGCGCCAGCCCATCCGGATGCGGAGCGCTCGCGGTGACCATCGAGCGGCATCTGGACTCGATCATGGGAAAGGAGGTGTCAGCGCATAGGGAGCAGGTACGTACGGCAACCCACTGAGGGACATCAAGGCGCACAAGAGCCTACTTAACAGCAGGAGTCTGCAGCAAACAATTTCGGGAGGAAGATCATGACGATTGACCGTGACAAGAAGTTCAGAGACGAACGCGTGATGGAGGCGTTCCTGGCTATGCGGCGGGGGAGGATCAGCCGCCGGGACTTCATCAGGTTCGCTTCGGCGTTGGGTGCGTCCTTCGCGGCCCTCGGCATCGCAGGATGTACCACTCCGCAGGAGGAGCCCTCGCCGGAGGTTGTCAAGGAGACGGTGGTGGCGGAGAAGGAGGTCACTCGGGTCGTCACGCAGGCGCCTGAGCCAACGCCAGAAGGAGGCATTCGCCGTGGTGGGAAGCTGATCTCCAACATGCACTACTCCACGGAGCGCTTCAACGACCCTGCGATCATCAGCAACTTCTGGGTCAGCAACACGCTGAGGCAGGTCTGCGACTACCTGACCCACATCACCCCGGATCTTACCGTGGAGCCCTCCCTGGCCACCGCCTGGACCCCATCGGAGGACGGCAAGGTCTGGACCGTGGAGCTGCGTCGGGGCGTGACGTTCAATCACGGCAAGCCGTTCAACGCAGACGACGTTCTCTTCACGTTTGGGCGTCTGCTCGATCCTGAGACTGGCTCCGGCTTCACCGGCATCGCGAACTACATGGGGCCGGATAGCATCGAGAAGGTCGACGACTACACCGTCAAGTTCTACACAGATCGCGTCGTGGCAGACTTCCCCTACCATCTGTCCAGCTACATGGCGGCCGTCCTTCCGGCGGACTGGGGCGGGGACTTCTACGAGGAGCCGTGGGGTACCGGGCCGTTCACCATCAAGGAGTATCGTCCTGACGAGCGGATCGTCTTCAAGGCGCGCGATGACTACTGGAAGAAGGGCGCCGATGGCAGCCCGCTGCCCTACCTCGACGAGCTAGAGATCCGCAACTACCCGGACGACGCGTCCTACCTTGACGCGCTCACGCGCGGTGAGGTGCACGTGACCGGCATTGGCCTGTCCACGCTGCAGCAGGTGATGAAGATAGACGCCATCAGCCCCACGTACTATCAGTCGGGTGGCTTCTTCAACGGCGTTCTTCACACCGACGAGCCGCCCTTTGACGACGTGAGGGTGCGCAAAGCGCTGAAGCTGGCCGTGGATCGGAGCAAATGGGTCGACTCTGTCGAGATGGGCTACGCTATACCGGGCAACGACACCCCCATCTCACCCATCTACGACATGGCGCCCGACATCCCGCCCACGGAGCAGGACATCGAGGCTGCCAAGGCGCTGCTGGCCGAAGCGGGGTATCCGGATGGCCTGGATCTGGTGGCCCATTTCATCAACGATGAGACGACGACCAACACCGCCACATGGCTGGCGGCGTCGGCCAAGGACGCCGGCTTCCGCATTGAGCTCTCGCCGAATCCTGAGTACTGGCAGGTATGGCTCGACGACTGGGGCGAGAACAAGTTCGGCGTCTCGAACTGGGGCATGCGCGCGACGCCCAGTGAGTACTTCAACATCGCCTACCACTCCGAAGCCGACTGGAACGAGACTCACTGGAACAGCCCCGAGTTCGATCAGAAGCTGGCCGACTACGACGCGGAGCTCGATCCGACGAAGCGGGGCGCGCTGCTGGAGGATCTGTGCACCCTCATCAAGGAGGAGGGGGGACTGCTGACCGCCGGGCACTACAAGGTGCTCTATGCCGAAGCGGTCAAGCTGCACGACTTCCGGGTGAACCCCATGGGGTTCACGGACTACCGGCACACCTGGCTCGAGGCCTAGCTGGCCTTACAGAGCTTGATTGGGCGAGGGGCTGACGCTCGCCGTGCCCCTCGCCCTAGAGAAAGGACGGAACTGCCACAGTGCTGAACCACATCGTCCGGCGCGTGGTCTCCATGATCATCACGGTGTTCGCCACCTCCATCATCATCTTCGTGATGTCGGAGGTCGTGCCCGTGGATCCCGCTCGCTCGATTCTCGGAGCGTACACCACCGAGGAGAACGTGCAGCAGCTCCGCGAGAAGATGGGCCTTGACCGCCCTCTGGTTCAACGGTACGTCAGCTGGCTGTCCAGCTCGTTACGGGGCGACCTGGGCGAGTCGTTCCGCCTGGGGGTGCCCATCAGGCCCCTGCTGCTCGAACGCTTTCGAAACTCGATCTACCTGGCGGTGACGGCCCTCGTCTTCCTCGTCCCGGTCTCGCTGCTCTGCGGCGTCATCGCGGGTCTGAAGGAGGGGCAGATCCCGGACGTCGTGATATCGATCACGGGGCTCCTGGCGACGTCGCTGCCCGAGTTCGTCACCGGCGTCCTGCTGATCATCGTCTTCTCCTGGTGGCTCAATGTCTTGCCTGGCAACAGCCTGCCCACGAACGAGTCCGGGAATCCACTCGCGGAGCCGGCCAGGTTGGTTCTGCCCGCGATGACGTTGGCCATCAGCCAGTTTGGCTACATATCCAGGATCACGCGCGTGAGCGTTGCCAAGGTGATGAAATCGGACTACATCCGCACCGCTGTGCTGAAGGGATTGCCCCAGCGCACCGTGGTCTTCCGCCACGCCTTGAGAAACGCCCTGCTGGCGCCCATCACGGTCATCACCACCAATCTCGGTTGGATGCTGGGAGGGCTGATCGTCATCGAGACGGTCTTCACCTACCCCGGTCTGGGACGTCTGTTCGCTGGAGCCGCTATCTTCAACGACATTCCCATGCTGGAGGCGTCGGCGCTGCTGGGCATCCTGGTGGCGATCTTCTCACAGCTCCTGGCCGACATCCTCTACGGCCTCCTCAACCCGCGGATCCGCTACAGCTGAGCGTGTCACGCAGAAGGGATACGTCTATGACCCAGCAATCCACCGGTCGAGAGGTCGAGCGCGCTGAGGGACAGGCCCTCAAGCAAGCGCAGCAGCCCCGCTCGCTGACGGCCCAGCGTGTGGAGCTGACCCTCAAGGAGCCTCAGTTCATCATCGGGGCGGCCATCGTGGTCTTCTGGATCGCCATGGCCGTCGTGGGTCCTCTGCTGCGCCCGTACAACTACAGCGAGATGGCAAGCCCGCCCTGGCAATCGCCCTCGCAGCAGTTCTGGCTCGGGACCGACCGCATGGGGCGCGACATGTTCGCTCGGATCGCCGTTGGCGCCCGGCTTATGTTGATCGTACCGGCCTCGGGCGTTCTGATGGGGGTGGTGGTCGGCACGGCGGTGGGGCTGATCGTCGGGTATCACGGCGGGATCGTCGATGACGTCATGATGCGCATCATGGACATCATGATGGCCTTCCCCATGCTGATGCTCTATCTCCTGGTCATCTTCGCCATCGGTCCGTCGGCCGTCAACGTGGTGTGGGCCATTGCCATCGGCGCCACGCCCGGCATCGCCCGCCTCGTGAGGGGGTTGACGCTCGAAATCCGCGACCAGGGGTTTGTCCTCGCCGCTCAGATGCGGGGGGAGAGCGGCTTCCACGTCATGGCCCGCGAGATCTTCCCCAACATCACCGGCCCCGTCGTCGTGGATGCCTGCATCCGCGTCGCGTTCGCCATGTTCGCCACCGGTGGCCTGGGCTACCTGGGCCTGGGGGTGCCCCCGCCCTATCCGGACTGGGGGCAGATGATCAGCGAGGGCAGGTCCTGGATCTTTCAGGTCCCCTGGGCGCCGATACCGCCCATCGTGGCGATGAGCTCTCTGGTCGTCGCCCTGAACCTGGTTGCCGATGGACTGCGCAAGGCGGGATGGGTTGAATAAGATGACACATAGAGCGACGAAACCCCAGGTGCTCCGGATCGAGAGCCTCACGGTCGAGTACGTCACGCCGTTCCGCCGCACGCCGGCGGCGCGCGATCTCTCGCTCACCATCCACGAGGGGCAGGTCTACGGGCTGGTCGGCGAGTCCGGCTGTGGCAAGAGCACCGTCGCCCTGGCCGCCATGCGCTACCTGCCGGCCGGGACCAACGTAGCGGGTGAGGTCAACCTTCTTGGGCAGGACGTGCTGCAGGTGAGCAAGCGCCAGCTCCGTGACCTGCGCGGCAACCGGATGGCCATGGTGTATCAGGATGCCCTCCAGGCCCTGAACCCCTCCATGACCATCATCAGGCAGATGACGGAGATCCTGACGGTGCACGAGCAGATGTCGAGGGAGGAGGCGCGTGCGGAGTGCCTCGACCTCCTGGAGCACGTGCAGATCGCGGACCCCGTGAACGTGTCGCGCCGCTACCCGCATCAGTTGAGCGGCGGCATGCAGCAGCGTGTGGTGATCGCCATGGCGCTCTTGCTGAAGCCCTCCCTGCTGATCATGGACGAGCCCACCACCGGGCTCGACGTGACGATTGAGGCCGCGGTGCTTGACATGGTCAACGACCTGCGGGCCGACTTCAAGACGGCCATTCTCTTCATCAGCCACAATCTGGGGGTGATCGCCCGACTCTGCGATCGCGTCGGCGTGATGTACGCGGGCGAGATGGTGGAGGAGGCCCCCGTGCTCGACCTGTTCCAGCAACCACAGCATCCCTACACGATGGGGCTGTTGGACTGCATCCCCCAGAAGGGGAGCAGCAAGCGAGAAAAGCAGCTTCGGTCGATACCGGGGCGCGTGGCGCCGCTGCACGCGCTGCCCGACTACTGCGTCTTCTACGAACGATGCGGGATGGCCCGCTCCGAGTGCCGCCAGACCCAGCCGCCCCTGCAGCAGACAGGCCCGGGCCGCAAGAGCCGCTGCTTGTTCTGGGACCAGCTCGACGCCGCCGACCTGCGCGACACGACGCTCTACACCGTCGATCTCTCGCTCAAGAGGCAGATGGAGGTCGAGGACCGTCCGTTGATCCTGGATGACCTCAAGGTCTACTTCCGGGCCTCAAGCAGCGCCGGCCTGCTGGGGCTGGATAGGAAGACCGTCAAGGCGGTCGACGGCATCGACCTGGAGCTGCCCGCTCACAAGACCCTGGGGATCGTGGGCGAGAGTGGCTGCGGCAAGAGCACCTTGGCTCGCGCCATCTCCGGCCTTGCCCCGGTGAAGCACGGCGTGATCCAACTTGGGGACAGACCTCTCACAGACCCGGTGCGAAAGCGCCCCAAGGAGACGCTGCAGATGCTGCAGATGGTCTTCCAGAGCCCGGAGTCGACGCTGAATCCCCAGAAGACCGTCTCCGAGGAGCTTCGACGGCCTCTCAGGCTTTTCCAGATCGTGGAGCGCGACGAGGAGGACGAGGCCATAAGCCAGCTTCTCTCGGCCGTGAACCTCGACGACACCTACCTGCACAGGTACCCCTCTCAACTGAGCGGTGGCGAGAAGCAGCGGGTGGCCATCGCGCGCGCCTTCGCGGGTTGCCCGGAGCTGGTCATGTGCGACGAGCCCACGTCGTCGTTGGACGTCTCGGTCCAATCCATGGTCCTCAACCTCCTGCAGGGCCTCCAGGATGATCTCGGCGTCTCCATGATGTTCATCTCTCACGACCTGGCTGTCGTGCGCTATATCTCCGACTACATCGGCATCGTCTACCTGGGCAAGCTGTGCGAGTTTGGCCCGGTGGGCTCTGTGTTCCGCCCACCCTATCATCCCTACACCGAGGCGCTGCTCTCCGCGATACCCATCCCCGATCCCACAGACAGGCGTGAGCGGATTGAGTTGGAGGGGGACGTGCCCAGCGCGATCGAGCCCCCCAAGGGCTGCAGGTTCCACACGCGGTGCCCGCGCAAGATCGGAGACATCTGTGAGAAAGTGGCGCCCGAACCCCACATTGAGGAGGGTCACGCCACCTTCTGCCACATTCCGCGTCGGGATCTGTTGGTGCTGCAGCGGGACCTGAGCCTGTGAACGCTCCGTGGCGATGAACGTCAGAGAGAGGCTGGAGGCCTTCTGGTCGGGCGAGCAGCCCGATCAGATTCCGTACACCATCTACCAGTACGAATGGCGGCACACGCAGGACGATCCTGCCTGGCAGCCCCTGTTCGAGAAGGGGCTCGGCGTCACCTGGTACCTGGCGCCGTATGAGATCGCGTACGACCAGGTGGAGGTCGTCGACAAGGAGGTCGTCGAGAACGGCAGGCACGTGTTCCGCCGCGTGCAACGTACGCCGGTGGGCGAGATCGACGCGACCTGGATCGAGGGCTGGAACGGCACGTACTACCTGGAGACGCCCGAGGACTACCGGGTGATGACCTACATCGCCGAGCACACCCGGATCGAGCCCGCCTACGAGGCGTATCTCGCTCAGGAGCGTGAGCTCCCCGAGCACCACATCGCCATCCCCATGCTTGGGCGCACGCCCTTGCAGACCATCATGGTCGACCTGGCCGGGCTGGAGAACCTCGCCATGCACCTGTTCGAGTGCGAGGCCGAGGTGAGAGAGCTTTACAACGCGCTGTTGAGGAACTTCCGGCGCATCGTGGACATCGCGGCGGACGGGCCGGGGCAGTATATCTCCGTTCTGGAGAACTTCACCGCCGACACGCTGGGCCCTCAACGCTACGAGGCGTTCCTCATGCCCGTGTACGAAGCGTGCTTCCCGACGCTCCACGAGGCAGGCAAGATTGTGGGCTGCCACTACGATGGCCGGACCGCCAGCTGCAAGGAGCAGATCGCTCGGGCGCCCATCGACGTGATCGAGTCGCTCACGCCGCCCCCCGAGGGCGACCAGACGCTGGCCGAGGCCCGGCAGGCGTGGCCGGACAAGTTGTTCTGGTCGAACATCAACCTGGGGTGTTACGACCTGCCGCCGGATGAGCTGAGGCACGTCGTGATGGAGCGGGTGGAGCAGGCGGCCCCCGATGGCCGGAAGCTGGCCTTTGAGATATCGGAGCGGTATCCCGATAACTGGCGCGAGTCGGTTCCGGTGGTCCTAGACGCCCTGAGGGAGATCGGCGACGCCGGCTGAGGTGTCGGGGCAGGCCCCAGCGGATCGAGCGAGCATGAATGCGAAGGAGAACGCGCTGCGGATCATACGCTTCGATGACCCGCAGAGGGTGAGGCTCTCCACAGCGCTGTTGAGGCGTTTGGGCGCTACCCGTTTCGTCCGCCGGAGACGCCGGCAGCGCGGGAGCCGTGGAGGAGTCGCGTCAACCTACTGGGCTGGCCAGATCGCCAGCTCCTCTCTGAGCAAGTGCGTTCTGCGCTGAGATAAGCGCAACTCACGGCACCAGCGCCTCAGTGACTACCCGGCCGGTCCAGGCCGCGGGCTGCGTAAGTCCCAGCAGATGGGCGGCCGTCGGCGCGGTGTCCACGAGGCTAACCTGTTCGGAGATCTTATGCCCGCGACGGAACCCGGCTCCGCTACCGACCCAAGGCACCGTCATAACCGTGGGGACCTTTGTGCCATCGGCGTGGTTGTGGCCTTCGCCTCCGTGATCAGCCATCACCAGAAAGGCCGTGCTCTCCACCAAGCCCGCTGCTTCCAGGGCCGTCAGGACGAGGCCGATCGCCCGATCAGCTTTGCGGATCGCCTCTAAGTAGGGTCTCGACATCCAACCGTGCAAGTGCCCTACCTCGTCCACCGCTCCGAAATAGACAAAGGCGATGTCTGGACAGTGGGCTGCCATGGATTCCGCCGCCACCTCCGCTACCTCTAGATCAGCATCACCCTCCGGGTTGCCCATGTGGCAGAAGAACGATCGGTCGAGTGAGCCTGGCCGCGCCACCTCTCGTATCGGCTCCCAGTTGTAGAACGAGGCAGTGCGCAGGCCCGCTTGGTGGGCCACATCGAGCAGAGCGGGAACCAGTTCTCCAGACGCAGGCGGCTTCCACACATTGGTGAGAGTCCCGTGTTGCTGTGGCAATGTCCCTGTCATAGCCGAGAGCCAGCACGGTAGGCTGATCGGGGGGTTCACCGATTGAGCGTGGTCGCAGTAGGCTCCGGCCGAAATCAGTCGCATGATCTCTGGGGGGTTGAGGAGGGCCAAGGCGTCGGGCCGCATACCGTCTACGCCGAAAAGAACTACCCGATTCGCTCTCTGGGCAGCTGGGTGATTGTCAGAGTCGCTGGTGTCCACGCGCTAGATCCTTTCAACGCATTAAGGTAAAAGTCGCACGTTAACAATTCAAGACAGCTTCATCCCAGGC
>CAZNRX010000014.1:0-6096 GCA_964575455.1 uncultured Anaerolineales bacterium
GGTGGTACACTTTTACTTCGGTGATTTTGGTACACTTTTACTTCGTTGACAACATCCTTGGCCTGCGACACAGATTTTCGAGTTTCTGAGAGGGAGTGGGCAAGCTTGGTCAATGCGTTGAGGAAAGCAAGGTGGGCGGTCTCTGTGTGCGTGCGCTGACCCTGAAGGAGTTCATCAGTGGACAGTTCATCCGGCAGCGCAGGCGGCGTGAGCGATTCGACATCATCCTCATAGGTCTCGCGTAGTTTAGCCAGTTGATCCAGGTAGTTGATTTGAGCATTGAAAGCATCCCGCTTGGCCTCTGCTTCTCGCATCTGCTGCACCAAAGGGCTGTCGAGCATCTGGTCGATGTTGGCAATCCTCTCCTCCAACGTGGCGATCTCCTGTTGAGCCTCCTCGACCCGATCGCGGGCGTCGAGAGCATCGGTGAGCCTTTGGTCGTTATCGTCCAGTTGCTCCTGTATCTCCGCAATAGCCCTTTGATAGGGTCGGGCGTCGAAGAGCGAGTCCAGCAGGTGCAGCTGGGCGTCCTCATCCTCGGCGATCTTCACCACCTCGGTCTGACTGTAGGCCAGGATGGGAAAGAGCTGCGCGATGTCGCCTTCATATCTCTCTCCGGTGGCCTGATTGGTGCACGTGAAGGAGCTTTCGCCATCGCCCTCATACGTCCTCGTCAAGACGTACGCAACGCCGTTCGCGAGCTCGAAGTCGATCTCCACCTTATTGAAAGGTCGCAGTTGCTTCTCCAACTTGCTTCGGTGGTCCTTGCGGATATCTCTATTCTCCGATGGCTGTCCCAGGGCGAACCTCAGAAACTCGATGACCAGCGACTTGCCGACACCCTTCCCACCGATGAGGCAGTTCAGGCTTCGGTGGAAGTAGAAGCGCTGGTACGCCAGGAAGCCCTCGTCACCGATGCGCATCTTGACGATGCGGGGCCATTGATCATCGCCCGATGGCTCTGCCAGGGCAATGCGCACTTTTGGATCGGCAAAGCACTGACGCAGTCCCTCCAGCGTGATCTCATCCAAGTTGAAGCAGCTGCATCGCACTCCTATCCCATCCTTGGAATGATGGATCGGGTCTTTGGGATCAGGGTTATCTGACGCCTGGTAGAAGGCGGGCCTTCGGTTGATGTTGTGCTCTGCGTCGAATTCCTCGGGTAGCTTGCCTTGGGTCACCTCAACGGCGTCGTAGGACCCTTCGTTGAACAGTCGAGCACACGGCAGGGGGACTTTCACCTTTCCAGTCTCAGGATGCACCCAGGTCAGCTCTTGAAAGGCGCCTTTCGTCTCGTCGATGTGAGCGAGGACGGCGAGCCCATTCCGCTTGTGGATGGTTTCGAGGACGTCGAAGACGCCTTTTTTGCACAGGGCATCGGACCTGCCGTACTCCTCCGGTGTGATCCCGATGGCGCCCAGGAAATTCTCCACCTCAGCTTGACCGACGCTGGGGTCGAACAATGCAACGACGTGATACCCCTCGTGAACCGAGATCTCGACGCCCGGGAAGATGACCAGCTGGCGCCCATCCACCTCGATGGCCTCCGCTGTCATCTTCATCTCTTTGATCCAGGCAGCGGTGTTGTGGTCGGTGACTGCAACGGCGTCCATGCCCTTTTCCAGGGCAGTCTTGACGATCTCTGCTGCACTGTGGTCGTGTCTGTAGCAGGCCGATGCTGGCGTGTGGGTGTGCAAATCCACCTTTCGAGATCTCAAGCCGCGTGGTTCAGCCATCAGACGACTCCTTCGACTGGTCAGCAGGTTTGACTCTCCGAGAGAACCCCTCCAGGTAGATCAGAAGAGCGGGAAGGGCTGTATAGAGAGCGATATCGACCCGATCTTCTCACCTAGCCAGCATCAGCGCCCTCGCATGACGAGCGGCAGGTAGACTTCGGACGTGCGGATGATGAGGCTTGCTGGGTTCTCTGGGTACTCGACTTTGAAGGTGTCGACCTGGCCGGCCTTTGTCGTTCGTGTGAGCGTCTGCGTGTGGTGGTGCTGCCAGTCGACCCGCTCCGCGCCCAGCATGTAGTCTCCGCCTCTGGTGCTTGTGATGCGTATCTCCCACGTGTCGTCCAGATTCGGAATGGACGCGAAGTCCGATTCCCATTCGTCGGGTAGGAAGACGTCGAGCAGGGGTATAGACGGTAGCTCTATCCTTCCGTAGGTGATCTCCGGGATCTCGTCGACGATCTCTCCCGTGTCCGGGTCCACGCCGGTCCGCCGGCCCTCCGGGTCGATCACGAGCAGGTCCACAGAGCTCCCGACCAGGCTGATGACGACGGCCTGCATACCCTTCTTCTGATCCACCAGCGTGACGTCGTCGTCATAGTAGAGGTCATCACCGGGTATGGCCTGGGGGGCGAAGAGCCTGGCCGGCCACGCGGCGTCGGAATCGAGGTTGATGCCCTGGGTGTGGTAGGCGCGCCAGGGGAGGTGGGTGCAGTAGAAGCAGTCGTCCTCCGTCTCTCTGTCGGTCACGGGGTGGGCGCAGCAGACCGCCGGGTCGATGCCGATGATGGGCCCCAGCAGCTGGCAGATCTGCTTCACGGGCAGACCCCAGAAGGGGTAGTCGACGTTGTAGAGGTCGCCCTCCTGGCCCTCCGCGTAGCCCGTCGCCGGGTCGCGCGCGTCCTGCTGCGTGACGCGCACGGCGGCCCAGTAGTTCTCCTCCTCCCAGAAGAGGGTCTCGGTGATGGTCGTGGTGCGCACCATGCCGAAGTCATCGGCCACGGCGCTGGAGCTTTCGACGACGTGGCCCTCGCCAGCGTACATCCCGCCGTGGATCCAGTAGCTGCCGCCCAGGTAGGTGGCCACGAAGCCGATGACGCCGTTGACCACGCCGGGCCCTCGTACCAGCAGGATGTCCCCTCGCTCCAGTTTGCTCAGATCCAGGCCGCTGGGTCCCACGGCGTACAGGGCCTGGATGGAGGCCCCGAGGTCCCCCGAGATGAGCTCGGCGTCACCTCGCGGGTCGTCGATGCGGTAGATCCTTCCCCCCGCTTCCTGGCCCGCCCCTGACTGTGTCGACCCGGGTTCAGGCACGCTGCCGGTGCCGACGTAGAGGGCGCGCTGATCGGTGGTCATGGATCGAATGGGCGCGGGCGCCGCAAACACCAGCTCCCCCGGGCCATTGCCGCTGTCCGTGACCCGCAGGTCTCCGCTGTGGTAGCCGATGTAGAGCAAGCCGTTCAGGATCTCCAGCGCTCGTGGATGGCCCAAGCTGAAGGGCAGGAGCGGATGCCAGCCACCCTCGTGCGACGATAGGCGCAGGATGGTGTCATGGGCCGCCAGATAGGCGTCGCCCCGGTGCTCCACGGCGTCGTGGACGCAGGGCACGGAGGCTGCTGCCTGGCGATGGCCCTCGTCTATCCCGCCGAAGAGGGCCGTGCGGTCGGCCTGGAGCGTCCAGTCGGCGGTGGGGTTTGCCGTGGTTCCCGGCGCGTACTTGTACACCAGGGTGCCGCAGGCGCCGGTGGCAGCGTGCAGCTCGCCCTGGTAGGTCTGTAGGGAGGAGACACGGTCGTCCAGGTCGTCGCCAACCAGGGTCCAGGCGGTCCCGCCGTCGTGCCTCCACACCTGGCCCGTGCCGCTCTGGGAGATCGTCCCGGCGTAGAGATGCCCCTCGTAGGTGGTCAGATCGAGCACGGCCCTCCCAAGCGGTGTTTGGGCGTGCCTGGCGAGGTATAGGCGTTGATAGGGAGCTGGACTTGGCGGTTCAACGCGCGGCGCGGAGGTTCCCCCCCTCCTGTCCCCCCCAGAGGGGGGGAGGGGAGATATCGCTTCCCAGTCTGTCCCGCTGACGTATTTGTAGACGACGGCCGGGTCGCTCGTCCCAGCGTAGAGATGGCCCAGCACGTCCTCCCCGCCGCCCGCATGGGCGGGTGTGGGAGCGGCCAGGCTCAGTATCGGCTGAAGGATCAGCAGGGACAGGGTCAGCATGGCGGCTCTTCTTCTCATCTTTGGCCTCCAGTAGGTGATATGGCGAATCAGGGATAGAGCACGGTGCCTGGCACCTGGACCTGGCAGGGTCACCCCACCCATTTCTCTGTATGCGCTACCACTCGCGCGGCACGTTCCACGTGGGCTCCTGGTCGGTCCAGTCGGCCATGAGCTCCTGTGGCTCGAAGGTCTCCTCGCTCAGCTCGACGCCCAGCACGCGTCCCATGCGCAGCGAGATGGTCCCTCCATGCTCGTAGGAGTGGACCCACAGGTAGTCATTGGCCTGCGTCGCCGGGGTCCTGCCCGGCTTGATGTCGAGCGGGGCGATGTGGTAGGTCTCGATGGGGCTCTCGGGATCGGGTCGGTAGCGCACGTAGCACTTGCGCTTCTGGCGGATGGCTTCCTTCACCCGTTCTATCACCCGGTTGATGTTGAGATCGACGGCCAGTGCCATGGCGGCCTGCACCTGGTCGGTGCTCTTGGCCTGGCGGATCTGCTCCCGCGCTGCCTCGGCCACCTCCTGGTCCTCAAGCGCGCCGACCTCCGCCAACGCCCGGGCCTTGGCGGCGCCCAGCGTGGCCTCGAAGCCACCGGGCGAGATGCTGATGGTCTGAATGCGATCTACCACGGGCAGCAGGATTAGGAGTCCCATCGCCACAATTAGCGCCCACATGCTTCGCTGGCCCAGATCGCGGTCGCCCAGCCCCACCGTCATCTGGTAGACCACGAAGACGAGGGCGAGGAAGACGAGGAACGTGAGCACAACTTTCGGCAGCCAGACGCGCAGCGGTTCTTGTCCTTGATTGTTGGACATGGTTTATCCCCTTTGTCGGATTTATCTGAGGCGTTCAGCGTGTCGACTACGTGCGATCCGCGTGCAATGCTTCAGTGCTTGGGTGACTACGTCGACCCAGAGTATACTCCTGGTCGTTTGTCCTTGTCAAGGGGCGTGAAGGCGTTCGCAGGGCCTTATCATTCTGGCGATCAAGGTGACCGGCACTTCGAACGACTTCCTGCTGGACGACGAGTGGCTTGTCTGACACACGAGGAGCGGTTTTGCGGGCTCGGTTGCAAGTCACCGGGTCGACGCAGTCACCGGTCACCTTACTCCTTGGGTCTGCCGGTGCGGGCCTCGGCGCTCGACAGCAGCTCGATCACTCGGATGACGGCCGAGTGGTCCAGATCTCCCCAGCCCTGCGCCTGCATGGCGCCGAACAGCTCGTGCGCCAGGGCGGAGGCCGGGAGGGAGGCCTCGTAGGCGCGCGCCGTCTCTCGAATGATGTTGAGGTCCTTGTAGTGGAGCTCGCTCCTGAACCCAGGCTCGAAGATGCCCTGGATGACGTTTGGCCCCCGGACGTCCATCACGCGGGATTGGGCAAATCCTCCGCTCAGGACCTCGACCACGATGGTCGGGTCGACGCCCGCTTTCTGCCCCAGCACCAGCGCCTCTGCCATGCCGATCAGGTTCAGGGCTACCTGGACCTGGTTGCAGGCCTTCACTGTCTGGCCGGCGCCGTTGGGGCCGCAGAGGACGATGGTCTCTCCCAGCACGTCCAGCACGGGCCTCACCGTCTCGAACACCTCCGGGTCGCCACCGACCATGATGGAGAGCGTGCCCTCCTGGGCTCCCACGTCGCCGCCGCTGATGGGTGCGTCCAGGCATTGGACGCTCTTCCTCGCCATAGCCTCGGCCACCTCTATCGCCACGGTGGGCGCGATGGTGCTCATATCGACGTAGATGTCACCCTCCTCGACCCTCTCGATTAGGCCATCGTCCCCCAGCGCGACGAGCTGAACGTCGGGGGAGTCTGGCAGGCAGGTGATGATCAGGCCGCTCTTCTGGGCCACCTCGGCTGGCGCGTGGGCTGGTGTGGCCCCCTCTCGGGCCAGCTCGCGAACGGGCCCGCGGCTGCGGTTGTGGACGACTAAGGGATAGCCCGCCTGGAGCAGGTTGCTCGCCATGGGCTTCCCCATGACGCCGAGACCGATGAAGCCAATCGTGTGTTTCTCTGTCACAATGCCTCCTTTTGTCGGGTATGGAAACCCGACCTACTTGTCGGGTGTGGGAACTCGACCTACTTGTCGGGTGTGGGAACTCGACCTACTTGTCGGGTGTGGGAACTCGACCTACTTGTCGGGTGTGGGAACTCGA
>CAZNRX010000014.1:6196-34550 GCA_964575455.1 uncultured Anaerolineales bacterium
TTGTCGGGTGTGGGAACTCGACCTACTTGTCGGGTGTGGGAACTCGACCTACTTGTCGGGTATGGAAACCCGTACTGGTTTGTGACGTGGCTGCGCCTATGGCGGCGGCGCGCAGCGACTGTCGCGGACGGAACTCCCCTCCCCCTGGGGGAGGGGCCAGGGTGGGTGGATCAATCGGGGCGGACGTACGGCACGGTCTGTGGACCCTCGGGGAGGACGCAGATCGTATGGAGCCCTTGCCTCCGACTGGCATTTGGCGGGTAGCGCTCCAACAGCACCTCCACGGTGCCTGCGATATTGCGACAGGGGATGAGCAGAGCGTCCCTGATCTGCTCGTCGGTCAGGTTGTCGCTGTAGAGATAGACATCCGCCTTCTGGCCGATGAGGGCGTGGATGTGGATCTGCCATTTGTCCTGGCGCTCGTTGTTTGGATCTCGCGCCATCTCCAGCAGGGACGCCAGGCTGTCCGCTTCGTGCAACATCTTCCCGTAGTCACCGTGCTCGGGGATCCCGTCCCAGCATTCGGCGGCGACGATGATGCTGCCGCCCTCCTTCACCACCTGGGCCGCCGCGCTCATCCCCTTCACCGATTGGTAGACGTTCAGGTCCAGGGGGTAGCCGGAGTTGGAGGTGATCACGACGTCGAAGGGCTGATCGACCGCCACCATCGCGGTCCGCTTAACGAAGGCGCACCCTTTGGCGTGGGCCTCTTCCCAATCCCCGGCAAAGACGCCCGTGACCCGCTGGTCGCGGTTGAGCGTCACGTTCAGCAGGAAGGTCGGATCTACTATACCCGCGGCCTCGTGGATCTCCTCCCAGAGCGGGTTGCCCTCGCGGATCCCCCATCGCGCGCGGGGGCTGTCCAGGTGCTGCGCGCTGTGGTTGCGCGTCACCGTCTCCAGCAGGGCCAGGCCGGGCATCACGGCCTTCCCCCCGCCCGAGAAGCCGGCGAAGAAGTGCGGCTCGATGAAGCCGGTCAGGATCTTCGCGTCGCAGGCAACGAACCCCCGGTGAAGCCAATTGTCGTTGCCGCCCGAGCTGGTGCCCACCAGAACGTGGGAGGGCCGGTCGTCGGCGTCGTTCTGCACGATGCGGTACTGATCGACGATGGCGTCGCCCAGCATCTGGCGGAGCTCCTCCTCGGTGTTGGGGCGGTGCGTACCGGTGCCGTTGAACAGGGTGACGTTTTCCGCCGGCACGTGGTCCAGCTCGTCCAGCAGAAGGGGCAGGATCAGGTCGTTGGGCGTGGGGCGTGTGATGTCGCTGAAGGCGATCCCGACTGTGTCCGACGGCTTGACCAGGTCCCTCAAGGGGGGCGCCCCGATGGGGTGCCGCAGCGCCCTCCGCACCTCGGCAGCCGGGTCTGGGAGCCCCTGCACGTAGGTCGGCTCGACGACGGTCACGTCGGCCTGGTCGGGCAGATCGATCTCTAGCCCGGTCTTGCCGTAGGCCAGCTTAACGTTCATCAGTTTCCTCCAAGGCGAGCATTGGCGGGGTCGCAGATTCCCTTTGAGCTGGAGTCGCCCTTAGGCGAGGGTGAGGCTCTTGAAGGCCCTGGTCTGCGCGATGATGGCGCGCTCCGTGGGCAGGCGCTCGATGCTCGATGCGCCGAAGAAGCCAACGATGCCGGGCATCTTCGGCAGCGCCCGGCCGACGTTCTCCGGCTCGTCGAACGGCCCGCCGTGACAGATGACCATGATGTCCTCTCGCACCTGCCGCCCGGCCTCGGCGATCTCCAGCACCTTGGCGACCGCCTCGTCCAGGCTCATAGCGACGGCCGCGCCGATGGAGCCAGCGGTGGTCAGCCCCACGTGGGCCACCAGCAGGTCGGCCCCTGCCTCCGCCATCGCCTGGGCGTCCTCGGCGTCGAAGACGTAGGGCGTCGTCAGCATGTCCAGCTCGTGGGCGATGCGGATCGCCTCGACCTCCTTGTTGTAGCCCATGCCGGTGGCCTCCAGGTTGGCTCGGAGGTTGCCGTCAATCAGCCCCACTGTGGGGAAGTTCTGCACGCCGGTGAAGCCCATCTCCTTGAGCTGCTTGATGAAGACGGGCATCAGCCGGAAGGGGTCGGTGCCGCAGACGCCGGCCAGCACAGGTGTGTCCTGGACCACGGGCAACACCTCGGCTGCCATTTCCACGACGATACCATTGGCGTCGCCGTAGGGCATCAAGCCGGCCAGCGAGCCACGGCCCGCCATGCGGTAGCGCCCGGAGTTGTAGATGATGATCAGGTCCGCGCCGCCCTTCTCGGCGAACTTGGCCGATATGCCGGTCCCAGCCCCGCAGCCGACGATCGGCCTCCCGGCTTCGAACGTCTTGCGAAGTTGGGCCAGTGTCTCCTCACGGGTTATGAACGCCATGGGTTCCTCCTTGGCGGATGTCGAGCGCAACCGTGCGAAGGTCAACGGCGACTTTCGCAAGGTCGGCCTATGTCGTATCCTGTGTCTCAGGCTCCAGCATGTCGAGCAGGAGCTCGGCACATCTGTCGGCGAACTCGGGGTCGTTGATGTTGTGGTCCATCTCGATGACGGGGACGTTGGGCTCGAGGTGCTGCTTGATGGTGTCGAAGCAGGCCTGGTCGGCCTCCGGGTCCCAGAAGGGGCCTCCCTCGCTATCCAGCATGGAGACGCCCCCGAGGGGCAGCACGACCGCGACCGAGGCCGTGGCCGCGTTCGCCGCCGCGGCGATCATCTCGCCGATCCGGCGGTTCTCCGCGACGTTTGTGCGCAGCAGGGTGACGCTGGGATTCCACCGGTAGAGGTTGCGGTCTCTGTATCTCTCCGGCACGGTCTCGATGGCCCAGAAGTTGGCCATGTCGACGCAGCCGGGGACGATGACCGCCGGTATGCCCGCGCGGGAAGCGGCCATGCCGCGCTTTGGCCCGGCGCTAAGCACGCCGCCGCAGACCTCATCGGCCAGCTCGGTGGTGGTGATGTCCAGCGAACCGACAATGTGACCGTCGGCGATGAGGCTCTCCATGGTGCGGCCGCCGGTGCCTGTGGCGTGGAAGACCAGCACCTCGTAGCCTTCCCCCTCCAGCATGGCGCGCGCCCGGCTCACCACCTCGGTGGTGTTGCCGAACATCGAGGCGGTGATGAGCGGTTTTTCATCCTCCGGAACGGGCGGCTCCATCTTCACCATGCCGGCGATGGCCCCTACCGCGTTGGTGTAGATCTGGCGGCTGATGGCGTTGATCCCGGCCACGTCGACGATAGAGGGCATGAAGGTGATGTCCCGCGTCCCCGTGTAGGCGCCGATGTCGCCGCCGCCCAGCGTCGAGAGCATCACCTTGGGCACCCCGACCGGCAGGACGCGCATCCCCGTGGTGGCGATGGAGGTCCCGCCGCTCCCGCCCATGCTGAGGATGCCGTCCAGCTCGCCCTCGTCGTACAGCTTGCGCACGACCATGGCCAGGCCGGCCGCCATCGTCTCCATGGCCTCGTCCTTGTGCTCGCCCGACGCCAGGTACGCCAGGCTGCCACCGGCGGCCTTGGCGACCTCCTTGCGCGTCACGTCTGGCTCGAGGCCGGGCTCGCCCATCACGCCGAAGTCGACGACCAGTGTCCTGAGCCCCTGTCTCTCGATCAGCTCCTTGACGAAGGCGAACTCCTCGCCTTTTGTGTCCAGGGAGCCTGCTATGACCACTGTTTTCGCCATGACGACCTCCAGGTGAAGCAGTGTTGAGGCGGCACTCCGGCTCTGCGAGCCAGTCGCTCCGAGCCGCGCTACAAACGGGTGTTTGCTCTACTGTCCCATCAGGTGATTGACGATCAGCCAGTCCAGTTCCTCGTAGTCCTGCGCTGCGATCAGCTCGTCGACTGCCTCCTGGTCCAGCGAGCGGGATAGCTCCACTAGCCGCAGGAACATGTGCATGCTGTTGCTGAGGTGCTTGGTCGCGACCTCGAACGGCTGTGTACGCAGCGCCTTCACGTCCAGGCCAACCATCCCCGCCTCCCAGAAGCGGTTCTGGTCCATCACCCGCACCTGGTTGAAGGCGCGGCGCAGGTTGACCATGCCGAAGGCCCGATCCTGATCGTACTTCGGGCCGTTCTGGTCGTTGAGGTGGACGCTCCATAGCTTGTCGAACGCCATGGCGAAACCGATGTCGTCGGCGGGATCCAGGCCCGCCAGGACGACGTGGGCCGACTCCATCAACACGCCCACGCGAGAGGGGTCGTCGGCCTGGAACCCCAGCGCCAGCGCGTGGCCGATGGTGGGGATGAAGGCCATGTCCGTCGGCTCGTTGGGCTTCGGCTCGATGGCGATGCGCAGTTCGGGATCGTACGCCAGTAGGGTGTTGATCGCCTCCAGCAACTGGTGGGTGGCAAGGACGACGTCCTTGGACTCGCGCAGGTAGGTGCCCTCCCGGGCCAGCCAGAGCACCATCAGGTCGGTGTCCAACTCGTTGGCGATGTCCACCGCTTTCTTGGCGCGGTCGATGGCGTAGGCGCGCGCCTCGGGGTCGTTCGCGGTGAAGGCCCCGTCGATGGTCATGGGGTGCTCCCAGAGGCGCGGCGCGACGAACTCCGCCACGAGGTCATTGTCGAGGAGCTTCTGGTGCACGGCGCGGGCCTCTTGGCGGATTTCAGAGGGCGAGAGGTCGTCCAGTTCGGGTACGGCGTCGTCGTCGTGAAACTGCACCGCGTCGAAATCGAGCTCTTTGTAGACCGCCAGCTTGTCCTCGAAGTCCCGCGCGGGGCGGACTGGCGGCCCAAATGGGTCGGCCCCCGTGTGGATGTTCCAGGGGCCGAACGAGAAGCGGTAACCATATTTCTCCATGATGTCCTCCTGGGGGATGGGTTCCCCCTTTGTGTTCACGGGTGATCTTGTTTGTCGTGCTGGGGCGGCACTCCGGCTCTTCGAGCCAGTCGCTGCGAGCCGCACTACGAACACTACGGACGGGTTGTGGTTCTTGGTTTGGTCTCGGCGGATTCTATGAAGGCCAGTGTCTCGGGCAGCGACCTCACGCCGCCTGTGGCGCCGAGTCCGGTCACGCAGAGGGCGCCGGCGGCGTTCGCCAGTTGGGCCGTTTTCTCCAGTGGCCAGCCCTTCCAGACGCCGGCGATGAAGCCTGCGGCGAATGCGTCTCCCGCCCCGGTCGCGTCTATCACGTCGACCTCGAAGGCCGGGACGCGGAAGGAGTTGGCCCCCCTCCCTGGCCCTTCCTCCTCGGGGGAGGGGAGCTCGCCAGCGTCGGTCATCACCAGGCAGCCCTCAGCGCCCATCTTGAGGCCGACGGTCCCGACGCCACGCTCCAGTAGATCGCGCGCCACCGCCTCCGGCTCGTCTAGCCCGGTCAGCGCCTGTGCCTCCGCCAGGCTGGGGACGAAGTAGTCCACGTGGGGCAGACACGGGCCGAGCAGGTCCATCCAGCGCCCGGTGTCGTCCCAAACGGTATCCAGGAAGGTGGTCACCCCGGCTGTCTGAGCTCGCCGGAGAAGCTCGGCGGTGGGCTCTCCATCTATACCGGGCAGGACCAGCGAGCCGGCCACGTGGAGGATCGAAGCGGATTCGATCATCCCGAGGTCGACATCGTTTAGCGTCAGGTGGGCGTTGGCGCCGATGTAGTGGACGAAGCGCCGCTCGCCGTCGGGGTCTACCATCACCATGGTGGCCGAGGTGCCGATATCGGGGTCGCGTGAGACCCCCTGCGTGTCGATGCCTCGTTTGTTGAGCGTCTGCAGAAGGAACTCCCCGAAGGGATCCGCGCCGACCTTGCCGATGACGTCGGCGGGTAGCCCCAGCCGGGCCAGAGCGGTGGCCGCGTTGACGGCACAGCCTCCCGTGTGGAGGCTCATCTCGTCCACCAGCACCAGCCGGCCGGCGTCGGGCAGTGCCCGCAAGGGGCGTCCCACGACATCGGCGACCATGATCCCCAAACAGACGATGCCTTTGCTCTCGTCGTCGGATGACATTAGGCTTCTCTCCTCTTGCCTCAGTTGAGCTCCTACCCTGGCCCTCGCGCGGGGGTGGTGCCCCCATCCTAGCGCTCGCGTGGGGGTGGTGCCCCCATCCTAGCGCTCGCGCGGGGGTGGTGCCCCCTCCCTAACCCTCCCCCGAGGGGGGAGGGGAGAGGTGCTTATCTACTACCTGGGCCATGGCCTCGAACTCGGGGGCGAGCGCGGGGTAGAGCGCCCGGTAGCGGGGGTAGTAGTCGGCGTAGACGGATGCCGACGATCCCGGCTCCATGCGGTCCGTCAGGCGGATCACGGCCTCGCAGGCCGCGGGGACGCTGGGGTAGACGCCCGCGCCCACGCTTGCCAGCAGCGCTGCCCCGTAGGCCGCGCCCTCGGTCACATTGACGGTTACGATCTCGGTGTCGAGGACATCGGTCAGGATCTGACGCCAGAGTGGGCTTTGGGCTCCTCCGCCCGAAGCGCGCACCTGCTTGATGGAGAGCCCCAGAGCGCGCATCAGCTCCAGCGAGTCGCGCAGCCCGTAGGAGACGCCCTCCAGCACGGCGCGGGTCATATGGGCCTTGTCGTGCCGCAGCGTCAGCCCGAAGAAGACGCCCCTGGCATCGGGGTCGGGGTAGGGCGTGCGCTCGCCGCTCAGATAGGGCAGGAAGAGCAGCCCCTCGCAGCCCGCTGGGACGTTGGCGGCGGACTGGGTGAGGATGTCGTAGGCGTCGCGGCCGGTCTCCTCCGCTTCGGCGCGTTCCAGGTCGCCCAGCGTGTCGCGATACCAGCGGAAGCTGCCGGCGGCCGACAGCATGACGCCCATCAGGTGCCACGTTCCAGGTACCGCGTGACAGAAGGCGTGCAGCTTGCCCTCCGGCTCCACGCGATAATCGTCCGACGCCGCAAAGACCACGCCCGACGTGCCCAGCGTGACGGAGACCAGACCCTCGGTGACGATCCCGGTGCCGACTGCCTGAGCGGCCTGGTCGCCACCGCCGCCCACCACCGGGGTTCCCGCCAGCAGGCCGGACTCCCGGGCGGCCCAGGCGTTCACATGGGCGCTCACCTCTGACGACTCGGTCACCTCCGGGAGCCACGCGCGCGGGATGTCCAGAGCCTTCAGCATCTCGTCCGACCAGCGGCGCTGACCGACGTTGAAGAGCGAGGTGCCTGATGCATCCGAGACCTCACTGAAGAACTCCCCGGTGAGGCGATAGCGCACGTAGTCCTTGGGCAGCAAAACCTTGGCGACCTGCTGGTAGATGCGAGGCTCGTGCTGGCGCACCCAGAGGATCTTGGGGGCGGTGAAGCCGGGCAGCACGGGGTTGCCGGTCAACTGGAGTAGGTTCTCCTTGCCCACCTCCTGGGTGATTTGGCTGCATTGCTCCTCTGTGCGTTGATCGTTCCACATGATGCAGGGGCGAAGGACGTCGCCCTGGGCGTCGAGCACCACCAGGCCGTGCATCTGACCGGTAAGGCCCACGCCGGCCACGTCCGCAGGGCTCACGCCGCCCTTCCTGAGCACGCGCTGGATGCTGGTTACTGCAGCGGCCCACCAGTCCGCTGGTTCCTGTTCGGCCCAGAGGGGATGGGGAGTGGACATGGGGTACTCGGTCGTGGTGCTGCCCTTCACGACGCCGTCCGAATCAATCAGGAGGGCCTTGGCCCCGGTCGTGCCTACATCGATTCCCAGCAAGTGGTCCATGTCGTGTTATTCCCCCACAGCCTCACGGACCGAGACGGTGTCAGTTCTGGAGGCCATCTTCGGACTCACGTGACTCCACAATGTGAAGGCCAGGGTCGAGAGAAGCAGCAGGTGAAAACCGATCCGATAGCCGAGCATGGCCCAAGGCTGGAACATCCCGACCACCCCCAGAAGGATACCGGCAATAGTGGCGCCCTCAATCAGGCTGTAGAGCCGCCGGGGGATCTCGCCGCCGAGTTCCGACGATGCAAAGGCGATGAGAAATATGAAAGCCATCAAGATGGCAAGGAAGACGGTGAGGAATGAGGCGACCTGTCCTGCCAATGAGGGCAGCAGGCCTGGCAGGATGAGGCGCAGAATCAAGAGCACGGCCACCACAATGCCGCCTGTTATCAGAGGACGGAAGCGTTTGGTCGTCATAATCTCTCCTTTGATCTAGCGAGTGGAGGTGGGGGAGGGTAGTTCGGCGGCACTGCGGCGGCACTTCGCTCCGCTACGAGCCGCACTACGAGCTGGGCAGAGCCGCGCCCTCCCACACCTTATTCGCGTCCTTCGTGATCCCGATCGCTAGTAGTTGATGTCCACTCGCGTCTTCTTGGCGGCCGATTCGAGGATGGCGTCACAGACCACGGCTGTGCGATAGCCGTCTTCGAACGTCGCCCCGTAGGGAGCGATATCCTTGTCGTTGACGATACAATCCAGGAGATGGTTGATCTCGTGCACGAAGGTGTGCTCCCAGCCGATGATGTGCCCGTGTGGCCACCAGTTCTCTATCCAGGGGTGGTAACCCTCGGTGACGAGCACGTTTGTCCATCCGGCCGTCTCCTTCGGCTCGTGGTCGCGGTAGAAGATCTCGAACTCGTTGAACCGCTCCAGGTTGAAGCGCACGCTGGCCTTCTCCCCGTTGATCTCGAAGCAGTTGTAGTTCTTGCGACCGAGCCCGAATCGCGTCGCTTCGAAGGTGCCGAGTGCGCCGTTCTCGAACTCGACGGCCGTCACGAAGGCGTCGTCCACGTCCACCTCCCCCATCGTGTCCGGGTCGCCGGGCAGGGGGCGCTCCTTGATGAACGTCTTGGTGTAGGCCATCAGGCTGTCGATGCCGCCAACGAGGAAGTGCGCCAGGTCGATGATGTGCGCACCGAGGTCGCCGAGCGCACCGCTTCCGGCCACCTCCTTGTCCATTCGCCACCACTTCGGCGCGTTGTAGTGCGCCATGATCCATTCCTGCAGGTAGACGGCGCGCCAGTGGTAGATCTCGCCCAGGGCACCATCGTCGATCAGCTCCCTGATCTGACGAACTGCCGGGACGAAGCGGTAGTTGAAGGCCGTCATATGCTTGACGCCGGCATCTTCGACGGCGTCCAGCATTCGTTTCGCCTCCTCGGTGTTGCGCGCCAACGGTTTCTCGCACAGCACGTGTTTGCCCGCCTGAGCGGCCGCGATGCACGGCTCGGCGTGCATGTTGTTCGGACCGCCGTTGTCGAAGAGGTGGACGCGGTCATCCTCCAGCATCTCGCGCCAGTCCGTGTAGTAGCCCTCGTAGCCGAAGCGACGCGCCGCTTCCGCGACGGCATCCTCGGTGCGTCCGCAGACAGCCACCAGACGGGGAATCGCCACCGGTGGATACATGATGTAGGGCATCTTCTTGTAGCCGTTGACGTGGGCCTTTCCCATGAAGGCGTAGCCCAGCATCCCTACGCCAATCTCTGGAGCTTCGGCCTCGGCCTTGGCTCCGGCCATCGTCGTGAATCCAGTCTCCTCGGGCATAGCGTCCTCCTTACTAGAGTTAAGCAAGCGGCTAGACCTTTAGGGTTTCAGCAGACATGCACCCGCAATACACCCTCTGTTGCCATACATCCTCCGGACGCATCGAAGGGGTGCCGACGCAAACTCTAGAGGTCTAGGGCACTAGTCGCCTGCAAATGCGGCGTCGAAAGCGGCTTCCGATGGCGTGAAATCCTGGCTGCGCACCATCTGCAGCGCCTCCTGCGCCCCCCATTCGCGATCCATGCCGCTGTCCTCCCACTCGATGGAGAGTGGGCCCTCGTAACCGATGCGGTTGAGAGCGCGGATGATCTGGTCCCAGCTGACGTCTCCGCGTCCCGGCGAGACGAAGTCCCACCCGCGCTGCGGGTCACCGAAGGGGAGGTGTGACGACAGGATGCTGTTGCGTCCGTTGAGCTGGACGCGCGAGTCCTTCACGTGCATGTGGAAGATCCGGTCAGCAAACTCGTCGACGAAGAAGACCGGGTCGATGAACTGATGCACGAAGTGGCTGGGGTCGAAGTTGAAGCCGAAGCTTGGATGGTGGTCTACGGCCTCCAGGGCCCGATGCGCCGTGACGATGTCGTAGGCGATCTCGGTCGGGTGCACCTCCAGCGCATACTTGACGTCCTCCTCCTTGAAGACGTCCAGGATCGGCAGCCAGCGGTTGGCGAAGTCCTCGTAGCCGGCGTCGATGACGTCCTGGCCGGTGGGTGGGAAGAAGTAGAACTTGCCCCATATGCTGCTGCCGGTGAAGCCGTTGACGACGTCGACGCCGAACAGCTTGGCAGCATGGGCCGTGTTCTTCACCTCCTCGGCGGCGCGCTCACGCACACCCTCGGGGTCGCCGTCGCCCCAGATACGCGGCGGCAGAACCGCCTTGTGGCGCTCGTCAATCGGGTCGCAGACGCACTGGCCCACCAGATGGGTGCTGATGGCGAAGCACTGCAGCCCGTGTTTCTTCAGTACGTCCCACTTCTCGCTCACGTAGGCGTCATCTTCGAGGGCTTTGTCCACCTCGAAGTGGTCGCCCCAGCAGGCGAGCTCCAGGCCGTCGAACCCCCATTCGCTGGCTTTCTCGGCCAGTGTCTCCAGAGGCAGGTCGGCCCACTGTCCCGTGAACAGGGTGACTGGTCGTGACATGGTTTTGTCCTCCCTATGCTAGTGTATTGCGTGTCGCTACTGGTCGGGTATGGAAACCCGACCTACGTGTATAACGCTATCGGCCATCCGCTGTGCTTGTCTCACTCGGCGCCCAGGGACTTGAGATACTCATAGCTCTTCAACATGTTCTCGTCGCCGCCGATCTCCAGGGTCGAGTACTCCAGCCCCGGCGCGTCTTTTAGGACCTCAAAGACGCCGGCGATGTCGATCACGCCCTCTCCCAGGGGGATGGGGCTGAACCCGCAGCCGTAGACCTCGCCGCGCTGCTCCTCCCACTCCGCGGGCAGGTCCTTCCAGTGCACGTGCCAGACCCGGTCGCGGAACGTCTCGGCGAACTCCACCGGATCGCTGCCCCCAAGCCAGGAGTTGCCCGTATCCAGGCCTATGCCTACGTGATCCGGATTCCCCAGTCTGTCGAGGATAGCCTGCATCCCCTCGATCGAGTCCGTCAAGATACCATGGGGCTCGAGCAGGAGCTGCACCCCCATAGCTTCCGCGAGGCGGACCGGCTCGTGCAGCTTCTCGGCCACGATGAAGACCTTTTCGTCGTAGGATAGGTTGTGGCCCCACTCAGAGGTCGGGTCGCCCTCGGTGGTGATCACGTGCTTAACGCCCGTGCCGGCGGCGAGCCTGATGGCTTTCATGACCTCCGCGGTCGCATACCGCGCTGGTGAGCTGGGATCGAGCAGGTTGGCGTGCGCGCAAACACTGGTGATCGTCAAGCCATACTTGCCGAACAGGTCGAGAACGTCCTTCGGATTGTCATCCAGGCTGACTGTGGCGGTGAAGCCGAACTCACGCCCCAGCAGTCCGCCGGGATGGTTATCTGTGATGTCAGCGTACTTGAAGCCCAAGTCTGCAATACGCTGCAGTTGATGATCCAAGGTCTGAAATGGGTCGACCAGGGCGAAGCATCCTACTTTCATTCATTAACCTCCCATTCGTCGAAAGAACCGGCTCAAGAATGCCGAACCTCAACCCAATACGTCCAACCGGGCGGTCGGTTCGGAATGCATCTGCTCCGAGCCTAAGGCTCGGAGCGGACGTCGTGAAAAGATTAGTAAACGCCGTACTCCTTAGTGACCTCGAACATCGCCTTGACGTTCTCTGGCTTGGCCTCGTCGAGCATCACGGACGTGTCCATGATGTAGCCTCCGCCTGGAGCACAGGTGTCGATGAGCCTCTTGGCGTGGTCGCGGACCTCATCTGGCGTGCCAGTCAGCAGCAGGTAACTGGGCAGGTTGCCCGAGATGCACGCGGTATCGCCGAGCGTCTCCTTGGCCTTCGCCATGTCCATCGTTGCGAAGTGGAACCAGACCTTGCCCGGCGGCACCTCGGTGAAGTACTTGAGGCGCGGCCTCTCGTCGCCCTCGAAGTAGATGACCGGGGTGATGTCGTGGGCGATGAGCTCCTCGATGACTGTGCGCAGAGGCGGCCAGTAGAACTTGGCGTACTGCTCATCGGACATGAAGCCCGCCGACCCCTTGTGCGGCCAGATCCAGCAGAACGGCAAATCGGCTCCGGCGGCGCCCAGTCCATACTCGATGGAAATCTGAGTGGCCTTGTCGATGGCCTTGAGCAGCTTGTCCGGGCGTCGGATGATGTCGCCCATGATGCCCCGAGTGCCCCGCAGGGTGTCACCGATGATGTCGAAGGGCGTCCAGTCCAAGCCAGCGTATGCCTGAGGGAACCCCTTCTCCTTGATCTCCTGGCCGTACTGGCCAAGCGAGGCGAACCACTCCCCGAGCTCACTGCCAGCCTGGGTGAGAGTCTGCAACGCCTCGCGCATCTCGTCGCCGGCGAAAGGCGTGAACAGGCCGGTCCAGCCGAACCACATCATGCGGCGCATGGGCGGGTAGTTGGCAAAGGGCTCGAGGGCCTCGAAGGAGCGGGGGAGCCACTTGCTCGCCAGGAAGTGCGACGGGTCGTAGAGGAACTCGTCGTACTCATCGGCTGTCATGTACTCGCCCTCGATGAACTGGTACATGGTGTTATCTGGCAGCCCGTGCCCGGCCCACTTGAACCACTTGATGCCGAGGGTCTCCATCGGTTTGGAGGGATAGGCGAAGATCGGGCCGAAGTCAGCGTCGGGCTCAAAGTCGTCGACGAACTTGTGGCACGCTTCGCGCGCCAGCGCATAGTCCTCCATCGCGTCCTTGAAGGTGACACCAGCATACTCGTACGGGAAGAGCTGGTACGGACCGACGATCGGCACGCGGTCCGGTTCCTTGAGGGCGACAGCGTCGAGGATACGCTGTTTCCTTTCGTCATAGAGCTCTTTGGCTGTCTTTGTCATCTTACTCCACCCCTAACCACTGCTTGGCGAGCCTGACGGCCGCCGTTGCGTCCGGGCCGTAGGCATCGGCGCCAATGTACTCCAGGACGCCCTCGTTCATTGGAGCGCCGCCGACCATGATTTTCACCTCGTCGCGGAGATCGGCCTGGCTGATGGCCTCCACCGTCTTCCTCATCGCATTGTAGGCCAGGGTCAGGAAGCCGCTCAAGCCCACGATCTCCGGGTTTACCTCGTTGATCGTCTGGACAAAGGTCTGCGCCGACACATCGACCCCCAGGTTGTGAACCTCGAAGTTGTTGGCGTCGAGCATGAAGGCGACGATATCCTTGCCGATGTCGTGAATGTCTCCAGCGACCGTGCCGATGACGACGGTGCCCACCGGCTCGGCCGTCACACCCTTCTCCTCGATCTGGGGCTTGACCATCTCGGCGATCTCGGCCAGGACATCGCCGGCGATGACCAACTGGGGGAGGAAATACTCCCCCTGGTCATATCGGTCGCCGACGACTCCCATGGCCTCGCGGCTGGCGTCGAGAACGGCCTGTGGATCCTCGCCATCCTCCAGCATCTGACGTGCCAGCGTCAGGGCCTCTTCTTCTCGCATGTCTGCAAGCGCCTCGATAAGCTGATCTTTCATTTAGCTACTCCTCTTCATAGCGATAGGGTGAAGCCTCCAACTTCACCGCTCTTTGGGCTTGTGTCTACGGTGTGACCTGCACCTTGATCGGATCGTCGACCCGGTCCTTGAGATCGCGAATGGCCTCCTCCGCCTCCTCCAGCGGGACCGTATGGGTGACCAACGACTCAACGTCGAGCAGCCCCGAGGAGATCGCTCGAATCGCCTCTGGCCACGTCCCGGGGGCCAGCCAGGAGAAGCGGATCTCCTTATCCATCGTGTGCGTCTCCAGGGCCGGCACGTGGATCACGTCGTCCTCGTCGGGGAGGCCGAAGTGGACCAGGATCGCCGCCGGGCCCGTGTACGCCAGCGCCTGCTCGAAGGCCTCGTTGGAGCTGGTGGGGACGATGGCGCGGTCGGCCATGGCCCCGTCGGTCACGTCGGCGATGGCGGCTTTCAGGTCGTCAGCGTAGTAGGGGGACGTCTCATCCCGAACGTTGAAGACGTAGTCCGCCCCGCGCTTCTTGCCCTCCTCCAGGCGGTAGTCCCGCGTGCCGATGAGGGCCACCTTGCCCGCGCCAATTGACTTGGCGAGCTGTATCATCATCATACCCATCGGGCCGGGCCCGGAGACCACCACAAACTGCCCCATCTTGATGTCCAGCTTGTTCATCCCGTAGACGGCGCAGGCCAGGGGCTCTGTGAAGGCCCCGGCGGCGTAGCTGACGTCGCCGGGAAGCTGGAAGAGACCGGTGTAGCGGGACACGGTATACTCGGCGAACGCCCCGTCCGCCGAGACGCCGGGCACGTGGAGGTTCTCGCAGAGGTTCGTATGACCGGCAGCGCACGCGTAGCAGGCGTTGCAGTGCTGCACGGGGTTGACCACCACCCGATCGCCCGGCTCGAACAGGCCAAGCGACTTGGGTACCGCGCCGACCTCTACCACGTCACCCGTGAACTCATGGCCGAGCACAATGGGCCCCTTGCCGGTCGGCGTGCCCACGGGGCTCAAGCCGTAGTAGTAGGAGATGTCTGAACCGCAGATGCCGCAGTTCCTCACCCTCACCAGTACGTCTACGTCGGTCACCTCTGGAACGGGGACCTCCTCCAGCTCCATTTTCTCGGCCTCGTAGAAGACCTGGGCTTTCATTTTCTCTGTCATTAGCATGCCTCCTCAGTGGTCTGTGTCCTCCGAGGTCCTCTGTGACCTCGGAGGATCTTGCGTTTAGGTGTGCTTGGCCACGAGATCGTCCATGAACGCCTTGGCCGGCTCGGTCACGTCCAGGGCGTTGGGCCAGAAGCAGAGGTCGATCGGCCACCACTCGTCGGTGTAGCCCGCCTCCTCCACGGCTTTCACGATCTCATCGAAGTCGAGTACGCCCTGCCCGAAAGGCGCGTGCGTGCTCGTCTCGTCATCGTGCAAGGTCTCATCCGAGTCGATGAAGTGGATGTGGCCGATCTTGCCGGTCAGCATGTGGGCGAACTGCGTCACGCCGCCGGGCAGCGTCTCCTTCTCGCCCATCTGTCGCGCGCCGATCACGGCGCACATATAGGCGTGGCACGAGTCGAAGAGGACGGTGAAGTTGGGGTGATCCACGGCGTAGACCATGCGCACCACCTCGCTGGGCTTGTTGAAGAGGAAGCCCGGCTCGAACTCCCAGATCAACTTGATGCCCTCATTGGCGCACACGTCCGCCGCCCGGTTCCAAACCTGGGCCACCCGCCAGAAGCAAGTCTCGTAGTCCATGCCCCCCGGGATCTCCGTGGGTGGGCTGACGGTGTCCACGCGCAGTTTAGGGATATCCAGGTCGTGGCAGATGTCGAGGTTCGTCTTCACCACCTCAATGTAGTCGGTCGGCTTCGCCGTCGGCGGGGGTACGGCCCCGAAGTTGGCCGCCAGCCCTGAGACTTCCAGGCCCCGATCGTCCAGCATCTTCTTAATCTCTTTGCGCTTTGCCTGCGTGTCGTACTCCGCCGGGTCGAGGTGAGGGGGGAACGCGGCCAGCTCCACGCCGTCGAAGTCCAGCTCCGCCAGACGATCCAGAACGGTCGGCAGCGGTACCGGGTCCTCCTCGTATCCGCCCCAGATGTATGCCCAGGCGCCAATGGAAATCTTCTTGCTCATAGCGAACCTCCTTTGATGCTGGTAGGAGATATGTCCAGAGGTCGGTTGGACGCCCTGGAGAACCCTCTCCTACGCCGGTCTTGAGTATTAAGGACGTCAGTCCTTCTCGTACTGTAAGATCGTTGGAACGTCCAGGTTGATATCTGGCCCGAAGAACTTGAAGATGATCAGCTCCTCGGAGCCGGTGTTCTCGATGACGATCGGCTCGGTAGCCTTGGCGTGAGAGACGAGGAGCTCGTCCAGGCCGAAGTTCCAGGCTTCAACCTCGTGCCCATCGTAGACCCCCCGCCCTTGCCAAACCAGGATGTTGTACACGCCGTTGTCGACGCTGGTGAACTGCTGGCCTGGCTTCACCACCAGCTTCTTGCCGCTGAACTTGGTGGTGTTATAGTAGATCCAGTATTCCTCGCCGCCTTCCTGTTTTGTCTCCTCGACCAACTGCGGCGAGGTATGCCGGTTCTCGTAGAAGTAGGGGTCTCCAGAGACCTCCCAGTTGACATGGTCAAGAATCGCTCGTTCTCCATGCTTCTCGCGCGCCTCCGGGGCGACGTCCTTGAAGAGCAGCTCTTTGGAGATGATCTCACCGGCCACGCGCGCCTGGAGCATAGCGAAGACGTCGGAGTCCTCCTGTAGCTCGATGGTGAGCGCCGTGCCCGGCGCGTGCAGGACCCCGGACGGCAGATGGAAGCCCTCACCGCGCACCAGCAAGTAGGCCCTGGAGTGCCTCAGGATCAGATCATCCTTCCAGTCCTCCAGATAGGGCAGCAGCAGGTCGTACTTCTTCTGGTCGGCGATGTAGGGGTGCACGCCGAAGAAGGTCTCGGGGTGCGGACCCAAGGGCACGTCCTCTGGGAAGTAGTAAGCCTCCTCCTTTGGATTGCGCCCCACGAGCGCCGCGTCCTCCTCCATCTGATGGAGATGGTAGGGTATCCGAGCCCCGAAGTCGTAGATCTTCGCCAGCCGCCCCAGGCCCTGGTGCGTCTCGGCGTACTCATCCCCCATGATGGCCGGGCCGGCGTGCTCCACGGCCTCTCTGAGGGTGGTCCTCTGATCGCTATCCAGTGCGATGTAGCTTAGGCCCTCGTCGGGCGGCCCCACGGCGTTATCGGCCTCCGTCGTGGAGCCCAGCCACCGCTCCGATATCCACCCTCGTTCACCGACGTCGTAAGCCTCTTCCTCGAGCCCCAGACGGCGGCCGGGCGGCAGGAAGTCCCTGGCTACCCAGGCGGGCTCCAGCCTGAGGATGCCGTTCCCCTTCGCCAGGGCGTCTTCAACAAGCGTGCGCTTCTCCTTCGCGGGTGCTTCAGACGTTGTGCCTGTCATACCTACCTCCTTCCAGGGTGAGCATCACGTGTCATTCGGGCACCTGACCGGGCGGAAGGACCTCGCAGTCGGGCAGCTCACGCAGATCCCGCTCAGCTCCGGGCGGCGCGTAGACGACGACCAAACGCATCGGCTCCCATCCAGTGTTGACGGTCGAGTGGGGGACGTCTGGGGGGATGTGAATGCAGGCCCCAGGACGCACGTCAACCGGCGGATGATCATCCACGGTCTGCTCTCCCTCTCCCGACATGACGAAGATGATCTCCTCCACACCAGGGTGATTGTGACGCTCGTGGCCTTGCCCTGGGGATAGGATGACGATGCCGAAGCTGAAGCGCTCAGCACCGGTGACCTCAGGCGTGCTCAGGAACTTGAGCGTGCCCCAGTCGAAGGCCAGCGACTCCACGTCATCGCCGTATAGGATTGTGCCTCGGCCCAGTTTCTTCATTCGCTAACTCCTTTGGACCTGCAGAGCGGCCAGGCCTCTCCTCGTCAGCCGAAGTACTCCTTCAAGAAGGCGAGGCCGTCCTCGGCCAGAACGTCCTGGCTGGAGGCGAGGGGGCGCCAAATCGCCGCCGCGCGGGCGATGCTTTTCACCTCGGCGGTGAAGGACTCGATCACCACCGGGCCATCGTAGTCGACGTCGCGCAGCGCGTCAGCGACCTCCTCCCACGGCACGTGACCGGAGCCCGGCGCGCCACGGTCGTTCTCGCAAGCGTGAAAGTGGCGCAGTCGGGGGCCAACGGTTCGAATGGCATCGCCCAGTGACTTCTCCTCGATGTTCATGTGGAAGGTGTCCAGATGGGCCTGGCAGTGAGGGTGATCCACCCGATCGAGCACCTCGACCAACTGCGAGGCCAGGTTGATGAAGCTGGTCTCGAAGCGGTTGAGCGGCTCGACGCACAGCACGACCCCACGATCGGCGGCGTAGTCCGCCAGCTCGCTCAGTTGCTCGACCAGGAGAGCCATGTCTCGCTCTCGCTCTGCGGGCGTGGCCTGCCAGACGCGGCCCACGGCCGAGTAGAGCGGCCCCACCAGGTTGGTGCCGCCGAGGGCCTGCGTGGCGTCGATGCAGTGCTTCACGTACGCGATGCCATTCTCTCGAATCCCCTCGTCCGGGTGAATCAGGTCGCGGTCCGGCCCCATCGCAGCGCAGACGCTGACGCCGAGGCCGTGATCGTCGATCATCGCGCCGACCGCATCGTAATCGACGATGCCGGGACCCTCAACGGGTACCTCTACGATGTCAAAACCTATCTCGGAGACGTGCGGCACCAGATCTTCCAGCACCTCCGTCGTCACAGGTGCTGCCCAAACCCATGCATTTACGCCGAACTTCATCTTTCTGTTCTCCTTTACTCTACTCCTGCCTCACTGGAATGCGCGTCCCATCCTGACGGAAGAAATGTAGCCGCTCACGGGCGACGTTGAATCGTACGTTGTCGTCCACCTGCAGGTCGGTCATACCCGGCACGAGGCTCAGCAGCGTTTGTTCGCCCGTCCTGACGTGGATGATGGTCTCCACGCCCAGTGGCTCGATCAGCTCGATCGAGCCAGCGAAATTGCCCCCCTGCTGAATCTCTACGTCCTCGGGGCGGACGCCCAGAAGGAACGAGGGCGGAAGATCGTTGCCGGGAGGGAGGGGCAATCGAACGGTGGTGCCAGCGGCGTGGAACGTGCCGTTCTCCGGGACGCCCTTGACCAAGTTGATCCTGGGGGTGCC
Organism: uncultured Anaerolineales bacterium; assembly: GCA_964575455.1. GTDB lineage: Bacteria > Chloroflexota > Anaerolineae > B4-G1 > B4-G1 > SKLM01. The sequence continues at coordinate 24,813 of CAZNRX010000014.1, forward strand.
GACGAGCTTCGCCACAAACGTGGTCGCCGGCCGGTCGTAGATGTCCTCGGGCGTCCCGATTTGCTCGATGCGGCCCTCATGCAGCACGGCAATGCGGTCCCCCATGGTGAGAGCCTCGATCTGGTCGTGGGTCACGAACAGCGTAGTGCTGCCTTCGGTTTTCTGGAGGTGCTGGAGCTCGACGCGCAGGGTCTCCCGCAGCTTGGCATCCAGGTTGGAGAGCGGCTCATCCATCAGGTAGATCCTTGGATCTCGCACCAGCGCCCGACCCAGCGAGACGCGCTGCATCTCGCCGCCCGAGAGGTGCGCCGTCGTGCGCTCGAGTAAGTGGTCGATGTGCAGCTTCTTGGCTGTCGTCTCCACCCGCTGACGGATTGCCTCCTCCTGTGTGTGCCGCAGAGGCGAACGCAGCGGGAACGCCAGGTTCTCGTAGACCGTCCTCGTGGGGTAGAGCGAATACTGCTCAAAGACGAAGGCTATATCCCGCTCCGAGGGTGTGAGCTGATCCACTGGCTCACCGTCGAACAGCACGCTGCCCTCCTCTGGCTCCTCCAGCCCGGCGATGACGCGCAGTGTCGTGGTCTTGCCGGCGCCTGTTGGGCCCAGCAATACGAAGAACTCCCCGTCCTTGATGTCGAAGGAGACGTTCCTGAGAGCGGTGACCGTCTTGAAGCGCTTGGTGATGTTCTGAAGGGCTACGTCGGCCATTATTCCACCTCCTCGGTGGATGTCGCGTCCTGCGTTGCCGTGCCTGTCGTTCTTCGCAGGGCATCCTCCGTGTGCGGGTTGAAGAATCGGACCATCTCCGGGTCCAAGTTGAAGCGGACCGTAGCGCCGATGGGATAGGCTGTCCCACGATCCGCGCGTACGTGGATCAGCTCGTCGTTGAAGCTCAGGTGGAGCATGTTGTAAGCTCCGTGCATGTCCATGGCGTAGACCTCGCCCTTCAGAGATCTATCCTCGCTGATCCATGCGGACTCGGGGCGGAAACCGAGGATCACGGGCTCGCCGTCCAGTTCTCGCTCCATGGTCGTCTGCCATGCCGGGGGCACATGGTAGCGGTTCGATCCCGGCAGGTGCACGACGCCATCGGCGTAGTCCCCGTGGATCAGGTTCATGCCCGGGCTGCCGATGAAATTAGCCACGAACAGGTTGGCTGGCTTGTAGTAGACCTCCGCTGGCGTGCCCACCTGCTGGATCACCCCCATGGACATCACCACGATGCGGTTCCCCAGGGCCATGGCCTCAACCTGGTCGTGGGTGACGTAGACCGTGGTGGTGTTCTGAGCCATGTGGAACTGCTTGATCTCGGCGCGCATTGTCTCGCGAGCGTCTGCATCGAGAGCGCCGATCGGCTCGTCCATCAGAAACGCTGCTGGCTCACGTACCATAGCACGGGCGAGTCCAACGCGCTGCTTGTCGCCGCCGCTCAGCGCCGTTGGCTTCTGATCCAGTAAGTGGTCGATGCCCAACATGCGCGCCACCTCGTCCACGCGCTTGGTAACTTTCTCATGTGGGTCGCCCTGGGACTGGAGGGGGAAGGCGATGTTCTGCCAGGCGCTCATGTGGGGGTAGAGGGCGAAGAACTGGAACACCATGGCGATGTCGCGATTGCTGGGATCCGCCCAGGTCACATCTCGCCCGTCTATCAGGATCTGCCCTCCGGTGACCGTCTCCAGCCCGCAGATCATGCGCAGCGTGGTCGTCTTCCCGCATCCGGATGGGCCAAGCAGTACGAGGAACTCCCCGTCGTGAATGGTCAGATCCATCGGCTTGACGGCTTGGAGCTCATCGAATCTCTTCTCGACTTTGCGTAACTCAATTGTAGCCATAGCTCAACCTTACTGACGAATCGCTCCAAACGTGACGCCGCGCAGCAGGTGCTTTCGCAGCGCGAAGGTGACGATCACCACCGGGATCAGGAACCCCAGGGAGCCAGCGGCGATGGCAGACCACTCGATGCCCCCTCTCCCCAGAATCGTCGTAATGCTGGGCGGCGCGGTGCGGGCGTTGTCGCTGGTCAACATCAGCGCGAAGGCATACTCGTTCCAGGCGAAAATCAGGCAGAAGACGGTGGTGGCGGCGATGCCCGTCAGGGCATTTGGCAGTACCACCTTAGCAAAGGCCTGCAGCCGGGTGTAGCCGTCTACCAGGGCTGCCTCCTCGTACTGGCGTGGGATCTCGTCCATGAACCCGCGCAGCAGCCAGACCGAGAGGGAGAGGTTGAAGGCGGTGTAGAGGAGAATCATCCCCACGTGCGTATCGTGCAGGCCTAGCTGGCGATACATCAAGAAGATCGGGATCGCCACCACCACCGGTGGCAGCATCCGGGTGCTCAAGATGAAGAAGAGCAGGTCTGACTTGCCGGGCACGTCGAAACGACTGAAAGCGTAGCCGGCCAGCACGCCCAGCGCTACAGCCGCTATCGTCGATCCACCGGCGATGATGACCGAGTTCTTCAGATGGCTGACGTAGTTGCTGGGACCGGTGATGATCTGGCCCTGATCGAGGGCGATGCGATGATACCAGGCTAACTCGGAGCGTGGGGGCATCTCTGCGCGCTTGCCTTCTGTCAATTGTGCCCGTTCGGTGAGTAGGTTGACGAAGCCCTCCAGCGTGGGGTCAAAGAAGACCTTTGGCGGCACTGCAACCGCGGCCGCGCGGGACTTGAAAGCCGTCATGCCCATCCAGGCCACCGGGATCAGCATGATCAGAGCGATCACCAGGACGACGAGTGCTCGAATAACGCGCATCAGCCGTGCACGTGGGCCAACCTTGTCAACGCGTGCAGCCCGTGTGATGCCTTTCCGGCTGCTGCCTCTGGTTCCACTAGCCATAGCCTAAGCCTCCCCTCTCATCTGGTTCAAATAGCGGATGTAGAGATTGCTCACGGCGATCACGATGATGAGCACGACGTAGGCCAGGGCGCTGGCCCTCCCGGTGCGCCACTGGCCGAGAAACGCCTGACGGTAGAGATTCAGCGCGACCAGCTCTGTGGCATCCCCGGGACCGCCCCCGGTCAGGCCCATCACCAGATCGAAGGCTTTGAAGGCCTCGATAGAGCGGAAGAGCACCGCGATCAGCAGGAGGGGGGCTACCTGGGGCAGCGTGATGTGCCAGAACTGCCGCCAGGGGCTCGCGCGGTCGATGGCTGCTGCCTCGTAGAGATAATCAGGGATCGCCTTCAGGCCGGACATGCACAGCAACATCACGAAGGGGCTCCACATCCAGACGTCTACGATCACCACTGCCCAGAGAGCTAGCTTGGGGGCGCCCAACCACTCCGGCGAGGTCGCGGGACTGGTGAAGCCCAGCAGATAGTTGAAGGGGCCGTGGGCGGGGTGGTAGATCAGCGTCCAGAACATGCCCACCACCACGGGCGAGAGCATCATGGGTATCAGAATCAGCGTGGTGATGAACCCACTGCCCCAGAACTTCTCGCGCAGCAGCATGGCGAGGCTGAAGCCAACGAGGGTCTGCAAGCCGACCGAGAACAGGGCATACCGTCCCGTCGTCGCGAAGTACGTCCACAGCTGGTCGTCGCGCAGGATGTCCCGGAAGTTCTCTAACCCGATCCAGTTCGGCGGTTCGTTGGCGATGGCGGAGAAGTCTGTGAAGCTGAGATAGAGGCTGTAGAACAGCGGGAAGATGTTCATGGCGATCAACAGGATCAGCGTGGGGAAGACAAAGAGGCGCAAAATGGCCATGTCACTCAATTGGCGGCGCCGCCCGCTTTCGCCGAGCAAAGCTGTAATCATAGGGTCCCTCCCCCCTCAACCTTGCGAAGGTCGCCGTTGACCTTCGCAAGGTTCAGCGTTTCTTGGTCAGGGGGAGGCGGCAGGCCGAGCGGCCTAGGCAGTTCCGCCTGGGCGGTTCGGCCCGCCGCCTCCCCGTCTCCGGTGCCGAGAGCTTCGCTTCCGACGGATTCGCGATCCGGCGGCTGCGAAGCAGAGATGCACCTACGTTCGTTGCTACTCGAGGTAGCCCGCATCCACGAGGATCTCGTGGTGCTCCTCGGCGATGCGCTCCATTGTCTCTTGCGCCGTGGCCTCACCGGCCACCACGCAGCGGTGCAGCTCGCGCTGCGTCACCTCCAGCAGCTGTGCGTACTCCGGAATGTTCCAGAAGTCCATGACGAAGGTCATCGTCGTGGCGAACGCGGGGTTGAACGGGGTCGCGTTCAGGAATGCTTCTGACTCGAGTACGTTGGCGTTGCAGGTGAAGCCTCCCAGCGCTGCCCACTCAGCCTGGATCTCCTCCTGGCCGAACCAGCGGACGAAGTCTTTAGATGCCTCCTGCCGTTCCTCGCTGATGTAGGAGATGATGCTCAGGCCCTGACCACCGAGCGCGGCGTGTCTGTCCCCGTACGGACCCGCCGGGTTGGGGAAGAAGCCGGTGTCCTCGGCGTAGGGGCTCACGCCCGGGTTCGCCAGCGCGGGGAAGAAGGCAAAGTAGTTCATCGACATCGCCACCTGGCCGCTGATGAAGGCGTCGTTCGTCTCGCTGTAGAAGGCGTTGGTGAGCCCCGGGGCCTGGCAGCAGTCGTACAGATCCTTATACATCTGCACCCCCTCGATGGCCTTGTCGGAGTTGACGTATCCCTGAACCTCAAAGGTCTCGGGATCCTGCCATCGCGCGCCGTAGCTGAAGAAGGTATTCTCGACGCCCATCGTGATGGCGTCGTAATCCTTCTGGCTGTAGATGGCTACGCCATAGAGGCCGTCGTCGGGCCGGGTGAAGAAGTTAGCGATGTCGTATAGCTCGCTGTACGTCTTCGGAACGGCGAGCTCGTAGCCGTACTCTTCCTCGAAGGCGGCCTTCTCGTCGGGATCTTCGAAGAGGTCCTTGCGGTAGGCCCAGCCATCGGCGTCACCCTCGGTGGGGAAGCCCCACAGCTGGCCGGAGGCCGGTGGGTACTCGCCGTAGTAGGTCAGGGTCGCTTCCGTCACAGAGTCGGCCAGCCCCGTGGTGTTCAGGAAGTCCGTCATCTCGAGGTAGTGACCCTGGATTGCGCCCTGGCCCAGCCATTGGCTGTCGCCGACGACCATATCCCAGGCGTCGCCCTGAGCGGCCATCTCGGTGAAGAAGCGGTCGCCGAAGGAACCCCAGGGCTCCTGGACGATCTTCACCTTGATGCCGGTCTCTTCCTCGTACATATTGCCGATCTGCTGCAGGTAAGCAGCAGGGTCCCACTGAGCCCAGAGGATCTTCAACTCCTCAACCGCCGGCTCCTCGGGCGGTGCTTCGGTTGGCTCTTCAGCGGGCTCCTCGGCCGGGGGTTCGGGGGTGGCTTGGGGGCCGCAGGCTACCAGGGCCACAACGACGACGAGCGTCAATGCCAGCAATAGTTTCCTCAGCATGTCTTGTCTCCTCCTGCTAATCTCTTAGGCTATCGTAGACGGTCACAGAATCTCGTCCGTTCCTACTGATCTTGCTTGATCTGTCTAGCGTCAAGCCGCGCTGAGCCGTGATAAGCCGTGTTGCACCTCCTTTCTCCCTTACCAGCTGGTCCTGAGAACGTAAGCGGCCTTGTTCCAATTCTCTCAAAAGCCTACGCAGCGTAGTGATATGCCGTGTTGTTGGGCTCGGCCAGGATAGCTTGGTAGACCATGGCCACACCGCCCATGACGCAAGCGTCGAAGCCGTGCTCGGCCAATACCACCTGGGTGGCCTCGCGGTTCCAGCGGAGTGCGCGTTGTCTCATCTCCTCTTTCACACTGGGCAGCAGGAACTCGCCTGCCAAACTAAGGATCCCGCCGAAAACGACCAGCTGCGGGTTGAGGACGTTCACCAGCGATGCGATGCCGATCCCAAGATGACGTCCCACTTTGTCCAGAGCCTCCAACGCTACGAGATCGCCCTCGTCGGCCGCCTTGGCGATCATCGGTACCGTGAGTCGCTCCGGAGCAGCGCCATCTGAATCGGACAGCTTGCTATACTGGCCCTCGGCGATGGCCTGCTGGATGTGGCGGAACAGCGTCCGCTGGCTCACCTGGGTCTCCCAGCAGCCCCGGTTGCCGCAGTTGCAGAGCTCACCGTCAGGGTCCATCGTCATATGGCCGAACTCGCCGGCGAAGCCGGTCACGCCATCGAAGACACGGCCACCGTGCACGAGGCCTCCCCCCAGGCCTACGCCGGCGCTGATGTATAGCACCTCGTCGTACCCCTGGGCCGCTCCGAAGTAGTGCTCGCCCAGCGCCGCCATGTTGGCCTCGTTTCCCACGAAGATCGGCGCGTCAAACGACGCCTCCAGCAAGGTGCGCAGCGGCATGTTCTTCCACTTGAGGTTAGGCGCGAAGAGCAAGGTGCCGGTGGCGTGATCGACGAGACCGGGAACTCCAACCGCTAACCCAAACAGCGCGTTATTGGAGTGCTTGCCTGCCCTGACCGCTTCATGTAGACAGGTGAGGGCGCGATTGAAGATCGCACGCTGACCCAGGGAGGGATCGATGCTCTCTTGGTGGCGCCAGATAATGTGCGGGGCGAAGTCCGCGGAGATGACTGAGATGAAATCCACCCCAATCTCGCAGCTGACGATGCGGCCGACCGCCGGGTTGAGCTCGAGAAGCATAGCCGGGCGGCCTGTGCCTCCCGACTCAAGGCCAACTTCGCGCACGAATCGCCGCTCGATGAGCTCCCGGACCAGACTTGACACGGTGGTCTTGTTCAAGCCCGTTGTCTCCGCCATCGAAGCGCGTGAGCTTGATGGGTTTTCGCGCAGATGATGCAGGACGGCTGAGAGATTCATCTGCCGCACAAGCTCGTGGTCGCCAGTATGATAACGGCTTCGGGCTGTCATGGTCTTCAGTCCGCTCCGGACTCCACCAGGATTGATCTCGCTCAGTTGGATGAGTGTGGATACAAGCGCCCGCCAATTAGTTTGTGCTGAGGACAAACTAAGTATATCACATCGCCTGCTACTTGTCAACCCCCTTCCGCCTGCTGTCCAGGGCAATCGCATATGGAAGGGAGAGAACGCTTAGAATTCCGAAGTTTGCAGGATAGCCTGCTTCTAAAGGCATCCCGCCCAGAATGCGTGCAACGCTCGGGACGAATACTCGGCCGAAACTTCGGAATTCTGGTCAAATGTGATTGCCCTGGCCTGCTCTCAGCGTGTTATCCTTCTCAAGGGAGCCAAGGTGACCGGCACTTGAGAGCAAAGTGCCGGTCACCTTGAGAATGCTCATGTCCCTCGTGTTCAGGCCCAGAACATCTCCCCGGGCTGCTCGGCGATGATGGCTTCCTCAAGCGTCTCCACGGCCTTCGTCAGCCCCTCGTCGGTGGACATAAGCGCGTCCTCGTGCTCGATGGAGACGACGTAGTCGTAGCCGATCATGCGGAACGCGCTCATGATATCCTTCCAGACCTTCGTGTCGTGGCCGTAGCTGATGGAGCGGAAGGTCCAAGAGCGGTCGGGGATCTCGCTGTAGGGCTGGTGGTCGTTGCAGCCATTGACGGCCAGGTTGTACGGATCGACGTAGACGTCCTTGCCGTGGACGTGGACGATGGCGTCGCCCAGCGCCCGGATGGCGGCCACCGGATCGACCCCGTTCCAGAAGAGGTGGCTGGGGTCGAAGTTGCAGCTGATGGCCGGGCCGGCGGCCTCGCGCATCTTGAGCATTGTGTGCACGTTGTAGACCAACATGCCAGGATGCATCTCGAAGGCGACTTTGACACCGTGATCCTCGGCGAATTTGCCCATCTCCTGCCAGTAGGGGATGGCGACTTCGTTCCACTGATAGTCCAGGATCTCCAGGAAGTGGGGCGGCCAGGGGCAGGTGGCCCAGTTGGGCATCGTGTCCTCCGGCGCCCCGCCGGGCAGGCCCGAGAAGCAGTTGACCACCGGCACCTCCAACAAGCTCGCCAGACGCACGCTCTTCTGAAGAACCTCGTCCGCCCTGTTGGCCACCTCCTCGTCCGGGTGGATGGGGTTGTTGTGGCAGCTCAGCCCGCTCAAGATCAGGCCCCGCGACTTGATGGCGTCCAGATACGCCTCGCGTGCGCTAGCGCTCTCGAGCAGTTCATCCACCGGGCAGTGATGGCTGCCGGGGTATCCGCCCGATCCAATCTCCACGGCCGAGATGCCGAAATCCAGGACCTTGTCCAGCGCCTCCTCGAAGGGGAGGTTTTGAAACAGAGCGGTGAATACGCCGATACGCATTGGTCTTCTCCTTTCACAGAAAGCTGCCTGTGGTATAGCTCGCCTGGTGACGTTTCGCGATCTTCGTGTCCTTCGTGTCTCGCGATCCTCGTGTTCAGCTGTGACGATAGACGTCCCATCCGAAGTAGGTCTCGAAGGCTTCCGCCAGGATGGCTGCGGTGTGCGACCCGTTCATGGCGCAGTGATGCGCGAAGCCGTTCTTGCACACGTACCGCATCAACTCCTGGAGCCGGGGGATCTCCGCCACGGCCCGGCAGCCGAACGTGTCCAGCGGATCGTCCGTGATCTCTCCCTCGCCCACGTAGGCGCGCACCTTCCCGTGCCAGTCGTCCGTGTCGACGCGGGCGAACGTCAACGGGCTGGCCTTCGCTTCCCCGGCGACCGTGCCGTAGGTGTTCTCCGTGCCGAGGATGGTGGCCAGGATCTCGGCGTTGGCCATTCTGGCGTTACAGAGGAAGCTCGTGGCCCAGTTGCCGCAGTGGAAGAGGATGCACTTGTTCGGATCGTCGGCATAGTTGTTGTTCCAGTCCACCAGGGCGCTGGGCTGGCCCGAGGCGAGCTGGAGGGCGTACATGGAGAGGGTCCCCATGATGTCGACCTCGCAGGCGCTGGGCATCATGCTCTCGCTCATCATGCTCATGAGCGTACAGGCGTTCACGCCGTAGTTCTCCTGTATCGAGGTCCAGCACTGCATGGCTGTGGCGTCGATCTCGTTCTCGGCCGCCCAGTCGTCTATGGCGACGCCGAGCTTGGCCATCCTCACCAGCGCCTCCGAAGGGACATCAATTGTGTCGATATAGGCGCGAAGGCCGTCCAGCCGTTCCTGAACCTGTGGGTCTTCCCCGTCCATCGCTCTGGCCGCCCCGAAGATCTCGGACAAGTCCACCGTCAGCACGCTGATACCGGCGCCCTCCAGCAGCTTCTCGCTGAAGCGCACCGTGTTGAAGATGCTAGGACGAGCGCCGATGGCGCCCAGTCGCGCCCCCTTCAGCCCGCCAACGACGCGGCAGACGCCGACGAAGGTCTCCAGGTCCTGTTTGAAGCTCTCGGTGTTGGGGTGGACGGTGTGCTGTCGCGTTACGGAGAAGGGACGGCGGTACTGGTAGAGGTTGTTGCAGACCGAGATCTTGCCACAGAAGGCGTCGCGCCGCGTCTCGACCGCCAGCTCGTCGGGATCGTCGGGGTAGGCCTGGACCAGGATGGGCACGTCGAGCTTGGAGAGTCGGATCGCGTCGGCGATGCCCTTCTCCGGGCCGAAGACGGGCAGGATGACCAGGATGCCGTTGATGTGCTCTCGGTGCTTCTGGAAGAGGGCGGCGCATGCCTTGGAGTCCTCCCAGGTCTCGACGGCGCCCATGTTGGTAGCGTCCTCGTCGAGGATCACGGCGTCGACGTCCATCTGGTCGAGGAGGGCCAGTACCTCGCGCCGCGCCTCCAGGACGGGCTCGGCGGGGAAGAAGTCGCGCGTTCCTACGATCATTGCTAGGCGGAGACCGCCCGTGGTCTTGTTCATGTTGCTCCTCTCTTGCCTTGCTCACGAGTAGTCAACCACCGGCTGTTCGTCGGGTATGGAAACC
>CAZNRX010000014.1:34650-69795 GCA_964575455.1 uncultured Anaerolineales bacterium
GTCAACCACCGGCTGTTCGTCGGGTATGGAAACCCGACCTACCGCTCTTGCCTTGTTCACGAGTAGTCAACCACCGGCTGTTCGTCGGGTATGGAAACCCGACCTACCGCTCTTGCCTTGCTCACGAGTAGTCAACCACCAGCTGTTCGTCGGGTATGGAAACCCGACCTACCGCTCTTGCCTTGCTCACGAATAATCAGCCATCAGTGTCGTTCGTCGTCAGGCACGCAGCATGGCGAAGTGCCGCGTCAGTCGAGCGCGTCTTGCTGACGCCGGAGCTTGACCACGATGCTCTCCTCGTCCAGCTCGACGTCGTCCCAGGTCACGACCTCGCCCTCCTCGACCGGCCGCATGACCGTCGCCCCCGGCGCCAGCCCGACCGGGAGGGCGTTCAGCGCCCGGGCCTCCTCCGCGCGGTCCATCACGCCGTGGACGGTGTAGCCGCCGAATCGATCCAGCTCGTCGCCGGGTCGGAGATGCCGCTTGGCCACCGTTATGACGTCGGCCACCGGCTCGTCCCGGGGTGCCAGCCAGACCTTGCGGTGGAGATAGGCCTCGGCCACTGAGATCGGCGCCTCGATGAACCAGAGATGGTAGGGCCGGAAGAAGGTGAAGTACTTGCCCTTGCCGACCTTGAGGTATTGGAGGTCATCGCGGAGCCGCTGATCCTCCACGCGCACGGTGACGAAGACGCCGCCGGCCATCGAAGGGCCCTGGACGAAGTCGACCGCGCCGGGGAAGGTGGTCATGCCGCCGTCCTCCTCCAGGGCGAAGATGTCGGACACGGTCTCCAGCGTGGCTCGGGGGCCGTTCATGCCCCGCTTCATCGGCCGGCAGCCGGTGGCGTTGGCCGCGCAGGTCATCTCGAACATCGTCTTGGTGCCGTCGACGTAGGAAGCGACCGTGTAGGGGTCCTTGCCCGCACGCTCGGCGGACTCGGCGACGGTGTCCGGCGTGGCCGAGGGATTGAGGGGGTTGTTCTTCCCTTTGCCGATGACGATGACCTCCATGCCCATGCTCCTGACGAAGTCGTAGAGCTCCATCAGGCAGCCGGGCTCGTCGCCGGAGGAGACCGTGTAGAGCACGCCGGCGTCCCGAGCCAGCCTCTTGAGGATGCACCCGACGGTGACGTCGGCCTCGATGTTGACCATCACCACGTCCTTGCCGTGCTGGATGCAGGCGTGGGCGGTCTTGGCGCCGATGGCGGGGAAGGGCGTCACGTCGCAGACGATGTCGACCGCGTCCAGCCGGGCCGCCAGCGTGTAGTCGGCGGTGACCACGCGCTTGCCGGCCTGGAGGGCGTCCATCGCTGCGCCCACGTCAGCGGCCTCGCGGATGTCGTCCTCGTCGAGGTCGATGGCTCGGAAGGCCTGCCGGGCGGCGTGGAGATCGGTGTCGGCCAACACGCTGACGCGCATGCCGGGCACGTGGGCGACCTGGGCTACGAACCCGCTCCCGATCCAGCCGGCGCCGCTGACGCCGACGCGTATGGGCTTGCCCTGTTCTTCAAGTGTTCTCAGTTCCTGGTGTAGCATGACCCCCTCCTGCTGGCGCTACTCCGTTTCTCTCCGTAGCGCAAAGCCGCGCACTACGAACGATGCCGGGCGCCAGTCCGCTTCCCTTTGGCCGCGATGGCTTGATGAGCGGCCCGGACGATGTCCTCGGCGGTCAGGCCGTACTTCTTCAGCAGAGCCTCGGGCTCTCCAGACTCGGCGTAGGTGTCGGCCAGGCCGACGAAACGCATTGGCACGGGACAGGTCTGTCCCACGATCCGTGCCACGTTGGTGCCCATACCGCCGTGGATGAGGTGCTCCTCGGCGGTGACGATAGCGCCCGTCTCCCGAGCGGCGGCGCCGATCGCCTCCTCGTCCATAGGCCGCAGGGTGTGCATATCCAGCACCCGTGCCTCAATGCCCTCCTGGGCCAGCAACGCCGCGGCATCAAGCGCCGCGGCCACCATGAGGCCGCAGGCGATGATCGTCAGGTCGTGGCCGTCCCTGATCCGGTTCGCCTTGCCTATCTCGAAGGGGCAGTCGTCCTCCGGGTAGAGGTAGGGCATGGGAACGCGGCTGGAGCGGATCCAGACGGGCCCGTCATACTGGGCGGCGGCATGCACGGCCTGGCGCATCATGCCCGGGCTGCCCGGCACCAGCATGATGAACGTGGGGAGGCCCCCGACCAGGGCGAAATCCTCAATGCCCATGGCGGTGGGGCCGTCCTTCCCCAGGGTGATCCCGCCGTGGCTGCAGGCGACCTTGGCGTTCAACTCGGCCAGGGCGATGGAGAGCCGGAGCTGATCGTAGGCGTTGCAGAGGAGGAAGGAGGAGAAGCTGGTCAGGAAGGGGATGAAGCCGCAGGAGGCCAGCCCGGCCCCGATGCTGACCAGGTTGCTCTCGGCCAGGCCGATGTTGAAGAAGCGCTCCGGGAACGCCTCGCGCACGTAGTGGGTGCGGGTGGAGTTGCCCAGATCGCCGTCGAGCACCACGATCTTCGGATTGTCGCGGCAGAGATCCAACAGCGCTTCGCCAAAAAAGTTGCGCAACGGCTTGTCGGTGAGCGTGAGTCCCGCTATCTTGCCTAGCTGCATTGCATCTCCTCCCGAGCTCTCTCGGCCTGCTCCGGCGTGAGGGCCCTGCCGTGGAAGGTGTAGTCGTCCTCCACGAACGAGACGCCTTTGCCTTTGACGGTGTGGGCGATGATGGCCGAGGGTTGCCCCTCCACCTCTCGCACTCCCTGCAGCACGTCGATGAGGGCGCCGATGTCGTGTCCATCTACCTCCTCGACGTTCCAGCCAAAAGCGCGCCACTTGTCCGCGAAAGGCTCCAGGGCCATCTCGCGGCTGATGGGGCCTGTCTCCTGATACTTGTTGTGGTCGACGATAGCGACCAGGTTATGGGCGTTGAAGTGGGAGGCGGAGATGGCCGACTCCCAGATCTGGCCCTCCTGGCACTCCCCATCCCCCAGCAGGACGTAGACGCGGTAGTCGAGGTCGTTGAGTCGCCCGGCGATGACGTGCCCCAGGCCCACCGAGATGCCCTTGCCCAGGGAGCCGGACGTCATCTCAATGCCAGGCAGCGCATCCTGGATGGGGTGACCCTCGACGGGGCTGTTGATCTGACGCAGGGTCCACAGCCTCTCGCGGTCGAAGTAGCCGGCGTGAGCCAGCACAGCGTATAGGAGGGGGGCAGCGTGCCCCTTGCTCAGGATGAAGCGGTCGCGCGCGGGCCACTTGGGCTCGTCAGGGCGATGGCGCAGGACGCCGCCGAAGTAGAGGGCGGTGAGGATCTCGACGCAGGAGTAGGAGCTCGAGACGTGGCCCGAGGAGACGCGAGTGGTCATGTCGAGCACGTCGAGCCGCAGGTCTCTCGCTTTCTGGTTGAGTGTCTGTAGGTTCGCCATGTAGGGTCTCTTCTCCTTGGGGATGTCCAATTCACTCTTCCGGAGCTTTCGGGAAGGTCAGGTCAAGAAACGCATCGACCTCGTCCGCCGTGGGAAGCGCGGGGATGACGCCCTGGGTGAGCGCGGTCAGCGCGCCGGCGGCGTTGGCGTAGCGGAGCGCGGACCGGACGCGCGCCGGCGTCAGCTCCTGCGGCCACTCGTCGATGGAGACGAGCTGCCGCAGCAGGCCGGCCACGAAGGCGTCGCCACAGCCGGTGGCGTCCACGGTCTCGACCTCGAAGGCGGGTACGTGGCCTCCGCCGGCAGCCACCTGGAAGGTGCTGCCCCCGGGGCCCAGCGTCACCACGCATAGGCCAGGGCCACGCTCCAGCATGGCCTGGCTGCCTGTCTCCAGATCCACCGTCCCGGCGAGCAGCTCCAGCTCCGCTTCGTTGACCTTGAGCACGTCCACCTCGGGCAGGGTGGTCAGCACGCGCTCGCGCGCCTCCTCCCGCTCCCAAAGGTCGGGCCGGTAGTTGACGTCAAAGGAGATGAGCGCGCCCGCTCCTCGCGCAATCTCCAGAGCCTCCAGCGTTGCACTTTGACTCGGCTCCTGGATCAGGCTGATGGATCCGAAGTGGTACACTCGTGTCCCCTTCAGCAGCGCTCGATGGAGTTCGTCCGTGCGCAGGCGCATGTCGGCGCCGGGGTTGCGGTAGAAGAGGATGTCGTACGAGTTCGCGTCCGGCATGGCGATGAAGGCCATCCCGGTGCGAGCCTTATCGTCATATCGCACCCCACGGACGTCCACACCCTCTTGCCGCAGGACGTCGGCCAGATGGTGACCGAAAGCGTCGTTGCCCACCTTACCGATGAAGGCGCTTTCCATTCCAAGCCGTTTCGCGGCCACCGCCACGTTGGCCGGCGCGCCTCCGGGCTTAGGTCGGAAGGCCGATACCTCGGCCAGCTCCTTTCCCAGCTCCGAAGGAAACATATCGACGAGAAGCTCGCCTAGGCAGACAATGTCCATCTGGGTTACCCTCTTCCCGACTGAATCATGCAGCGTGCGGCCTGCTGCTCATGGATGAAGTTCGTTGTGCAGAACATAGCGATCCGCTCGGTACGTGATGCGCAGGAACTCGATGGGCAGGTTCTGTCTTGAGTAGGAAACGCGTTCGATGTACAGAAGTGGATCTCGGTGCTGGATTGAGAGCATATGAGCCAGATCAGGAGGCGCTGCGATGGCTCGAATGGTCTGTTTGGCGCGCGACCAGCGGATGCCATGGTCATCGGCCAGAGCCTGACGAAGGGAGTGCAATGCGTAGTCGCCGTCGAGAATGCCGGGGCAGTAACGGTGGACGAGGTGGGATTCCTCCACGCTCATCGGCTCGCCGTCCGCCAGCCGGAGGCGCTTGAGATAGGCCAGTTCCTCACCGGGCTGGATGGCCAGCCTTTCGGCGATGTCCTCCGGCGCCGGGGTGAGCCTGGACGACAGGACTCTGGTGCCCGGCTCTATGCCCCGTCTCCGCATGTCGTCCGTGAAGCTGATGATGCGGATGAGGGCCTGCTCCACGGTCGGGTGGGCGACATAGGTGCCTCTTCCCTGCTCTCGATAGATGAAGCCCTCGTTGACCAGCATGTCGAGCGTCTGGCGCACCGTGGTTCGGCTGACCCGGTAGCTCTCCATGAGCTCTGGCTCTGTGGGGATCATCTCCCCCGGCTGCCACTCTCCCCTCCTGATCTTGCGCAGGAGGATGTCGTACAACTGCTGGTAGAGAGGTAGTTTACTTACCCGGCTCAGCGATGGCACGCTAGCTTGCTCCCTTCGCAGGAGAGCCCCAGCCTCAGATGTGGATGACCCTGGCGGGACTCCGCACGTTGCTACGTCATAAGGTCATGACGTTATAACGCCTTACAGTATATCATAGAAACTCTCGCGTGTCAAGGATTTCCTGTGCCCGGATCCCGCTCAACGCCGGGCAAGCGTGGCGCGGCGGACGATGGCCTCGTGGAGGAGGAACATCAGGAGGGAGGCTGCGACCAGGAAGGGGCCTACGATCTCCAGCCCCAGATTCTCCGCCAGCACACCGGCGAAGCCGGGGAGAAGCGCGATCCCCACGCTGCCGGCTGCCACCTGGAAGCCGATCACGTTCGGGGCGTGGCCGGCGCCCACCCGCTCCGGTGTGCTCGAGATCAGCGATGGGAAGAGGGGGGCCAATGAGAAGCCGACGAACGCCAGCCCCAGGAAGCTGGCAAGATCGGCCACGTTCCACCAGACGAGCCCGGATCCCAGCACGATGCCTACGATGCATAGGCGCAGCAGCGAGACGACCCCAATGCGGTCCGCCACGGGTCCCAAGACCAGGCGCCCGGCCGTGAGGCTGGCCCAGTAGATGCTGGTCCAGAGCCCGGCGGCGGCCGGGGCCACCCCTCGAGCCTCGGTGAAGAGGCTGTACGCCCACTGTCCGGCCGTGAACTGTACGCCGGTGTGCGTGATGAAGATGGCGATGCCGAGCCAGGCAAGCGGCAGGCGCAGGGTGTCTATGCTGCGCGCTATGCTGGGCGAAGCCTCCCGATCTGCCTCCCCTTCCGTCGTGCAGCTCGGAGGGGAGCGGGGTGCCGCCGTTGGTGCTGGCCCGCTGCCTTTCCACCGCTGCAACGTGAGCACGAAGCAGACGGCGAGGAGCCCCTGGAGAAGCACGATGATGGCGTACCCCCAGCGCCACGACTGTCCCGCGTTGAGCAGGGCCGTCATCATGGCTGGCCCGATGGTGACCCCGATTCCAAAGGAGGCGTGCAGCCAGTTCATCTCTCTGGCGCCGTAGTTCGCGGCGACGTACATATTCATTCCAGCGTCCATGGCGCCGGCGCCTATCCCGACCAGCAGCCCAAACGGGACCATGGCCCACCACGTAGGCGCCAGAGCATATCCCAGCAGGCCCGCCGCCGACACGGCGCTGCTGAGCACCAGAAACGACCCGAGACCGGTGAGAGAGACCAGACGCCCGCTGTTGAAGCTGACGAGGATGTAGCCGATGGTCACCGCTGTCAGGAGCGTTCCAAGTGCGTCGAGAGGCATGTCAAACGACCCTCGGATAGCTGGCCAGGCGACGCCCAGCACGCCGTTCGGCAGACCGAGAAGGATGAAGCTGAAATACGGGATTCCGATGAGTGGGATAGACCGCATCCCAGCGTCGCGCTTCTCCGACGTCATCTTCGGCCCTCCTCGGTGCTCAGGCGGCCGGGCCCGTCGTCCTGCAGCCTGTGGTATCGCTCCAGCACCAGGCATGCCAGGGGCTCGTCACCTTCAATGCCGCTCACGTCGGCCAGCGTTGCCTCGATTCCCTTGGCAGAGATGCGCTCCTGCAGTTGCACCGCCAGCGGGTCTCTGGGGTCGTCGAAACAGTAGCCGGCGGCGATGCCCCAGCTCAGCGCCTTCGGCGTCACATCCGCCTTCTCGGCTAGCCGCGCCCCGCCCACCAGGCGGTCCTCGGGGTGGAGCTTGCGGGCCGGGTCGCGGGCCAGGCGGAAGACCGTGTCGCCCAAGGCCCGGTTTGCGAAACGCCCCACAAGGTCCTCCACGTGGGCGCGCAAGGCGTCCGGGTCGAAGCCGTGTTCGGCGACCAGGCCCTGGGCCGCCTCGTGCAGGGCTTGGTCGAGGATGGGGCGGATCTGAGGATCCTCCAGGGCTTCGTAGCCATACCCGTGGCCCTTCTGATACCCCAGGTAGCCCAGCACGGCGTGGCCGGCGTTGTGAATGTAGAGCTTGCGATCCACGTAGGCCGAGAAGTCCTCGCGAGCTTCCAGACCCACGATGTCGGGAACCGGCCCCTTCAGACCCTCCTCGTCCACGGGCAGGACCTTGTACGGCTCGACGACCACGAGGGTGGGATCCTTCTCCCGCACCTCTTCCGGCAGGATGGGTACCATACGGGCGATCACAGCCTCCACAAAGCCCACCTTCTCCTCCAGGTAGCGGGGGTAGGCGGCATCTTGGGTCCCCAACTCGGCCCTTTCCCCCTGAGGGAGGGCGGGGGGCAGGTGCTTCTGTACCAGGCCTCGCAGCACCTGAGAGGCGTCCTTGAGGTTCTCACAGATGATCACGTTCAGTGGCGCGTCCACGTCCGCGTCCGCCCGACGGGCGACGCCCCGGGCGATGATGGGGGCCACCTGGGGCAGGGCACGCGTGCCGACCGCCGTGGCCAGGAGATCGGCGGTCACGATCTCGCGGGCCACGGCCTCCTCGTCACGGGCGTCGATGGCCCGCACGTGGGCGATGGTCAGGTCCTGGCTGCGCTCGTTGTCCACGATGCGCAGGGTGTAGCTCCGCTGCTGGTTGAGGCGGTCCACCAGCCGCCGGTCGATCTCGACGAAGGTCACCTCGTAGCCCGACTCCGTGAAGAGCTGGCCCAGAAACCCCCGCCCGATATTGCCCGCGCCGAAGATCACGGCGCTTCGCCTGCGGCTCGGCTGCCCCATCATGGCACCTCCTTGGTCACGAGCTGGATGATGCCCCGCTTGCCGTTGATCAGCCAGGTGGGGTCCTCGGCGGCCAGCGCCTCCGCCTGCCCGGGCTTCAGCCCCACCATGATCTCCCCTTTCAGCGTGCGCAGCACCAGGAACGGCGCGGGGAAGTCGTCGGCCACGTCCTCCAGGCGCGCGGTGTGTGGCCAGTGGCGGTCGCCCAGCAGCCGCCGATAGTTGACGTCCCCTTTCAGGATGACCAGGGGCGACTGCGTCGACCCGTCGGCGGACGCAAGCTCCGCCCGCAGCGATGGTACCATCTGGCGGAACGTGAGGCAGCTCGTCCAGAAGGGGTGATCCTTGAGGACGAGCCGCCCCGCTGCCAGGTGCTCGCGCAGCCGTGTGCCCAGCGCTCGCACGCGCGCGTCGGGCGCTGTTCGCAGCAGGGCCTCCGTGGTCCGGACGTCCTTGGGCATGGCGTCGGAGACGAAGAAGGGGCGATCCTTGAGATGGAAGACCACCTCCCGCGCCATGTCCTGCACGAGCATGGCGTCGGCCAGGACCATGTCGAAGAGCAGGTCCAGGCCCACATTGTCGTTGATGAAGTCCACCCGCGGCAAGCCACGGTCCAGCCGCTCCATGACCTCGTCCGTGTGGTCGATGAGGATGTGACGTCGCTGCTCCTCAGTGGCCAGGCCTTCGGAGGCCCGCATGTTCACGGTGATGTTGCTGAGGTCGGCGCGGTTGCCCCACAGACAGGCGTGCAACAGGCGGCTTGCGCGCCTCTCGGCCGCACTCGTCCCTGCGTCACCAGGCTGCGCCCGAGGCGGCTGCCAAAGCGACTGCGTCACCTCGCTCTCGGTCAGCACACCCACGGCCTTCGCCTCCTGCTGCCGCTTCTGCTTTCCAAAGGGGTCGTGTCCCTCCCACGGTCCGGGCTGGAAGTAGCGCACCGCCTCCAGCAGGCGGCGGTAGAAGAAGGTCTCGGCGAAGTACCAGGGCACCTCCAGCCAGGTCCTGTTCCGGTAGGCGGCTAACGCCTGGTTCCAGAAGAGGACATCCGGGGCCTCCTCTCGCAGCGGCTGCATGGGTTCCGAGGCGATCTCCTGTCGAAAGGCCTCCAGCGCCTCCACGATGGGCCGCGGGTAGTCGTTGTCCTCAGTGACGCGGCGGATGATCTGCGGCTTGCGCTCGACGATGGTGAAGCGCGCGAAGGATTCTGGCTCAGAGGTCATCAGCGGCGGCGGGAGGTCAGCGTCGTGGCGCGGTGGTCCCGAGTTGATGATTTCCTCTAGCTGTTCCTGCTTGGTTAGGTTCCCTGTCATTATCGTCCTCCATGGAAGGAAGTGGCGCTACGCGCGTGCTGTGGCGCTACTCCGTTTCTCTTCGTAGCGCACTACGAGCTTACCGGTGTGCGGATGGAAGGTCTCTCAGGTAGTCGCCCATCAGCGGCCAGAGCTGTCTGTACCTCTCGAACCAGCTCTCGTAATGCGCCCGCTGCTGCGGATCTGGCTCGAAGGTCCGCTCCAGGCTGACCATGGCTGCGACACCGTCCTCGTGAGCATGGAATGTCCCATTCCCGACGCCGGCGATGATGGCTGCGCCCAGGGCGCCCGCCTCGGTGGTCCTGGGGCGAACGAACGGCCGACCCAGTATGTCGGCGCACACCTGGACCCACGCGTCGGACTTGCTGCCGCCGCCCACCGCTCGGTACTCCGCAATCTCGATGCCGGTCGGGGGGAGCGACTCGACGCACTCCCGCAGGTAGAACGTGGTCCCTTCGAGAATGCCCTTCAGGATGTTCCCTCTCGACGTCTCAAGGTGCAAGCCGGCGATGACGCCACAGGAGTCCGAGATGAACGCCGGAGGCCCGGTGACTGTGAAGTGCGGCAGGACGATGATGCCGCTTGGGCCGTCTGGGATCTCCGCGAAGAGGTCGTCGTAGACGTCCTTTCCCCTCTCTTGCGCCCGTCGGTGCTCGGCCGCGGCGAACGCGTCCCTGAACCACTTGACGATGGAGCCGCCCTGGTTGTAGATGAAGCTGACGTACTTGCCCGGCACGGCGTGATGCTCCGTGTTCAGGCCCCGCTCGATCATGGCGGTGGGTTCGCGGCGAGCACCTTCACGGCGGTCGCTGCGCACGCTGAACACAGGCGTGATGCATATGAACGTGCCCATGCCGTAGACGGCGCGCCCCTCCTCGATCACGCCGCAGCCCACGGCATTGGCGCATTGATCGTGCGTGCCGTTGACGATAGGGAGGTTCGGTGGGAGTCCGAGCTCGTCCGCCATGCGGTCGGACACCGTGCCGATCACCGTCCCGGAGGGCGCGGTTTCTGGCAGCTTGGAGCGATCGAGCCCGGCGGCTCTGATAAGCTCGTCCGACCAGTCCTCTTGGTCGATATCGAACAGCAGCGTCCGATTCGCCAGCGAATAGTCCACAACAGCGTCTGCGCCAAGCATGAAGCCGACGAAACTGCTCCAGAGGAGAAACTTATGCGTCCGCTCATAGAGGTCGGGTTGATGCTCCTTGATCCACTTCAGTTTCGTCAGCCCGTAGTGGTTTCCAAGCGTGTTCCCGTTGATTCGGTAGAGACGTTCGTCAGGGAGGGCGCTTTCGAGATCCGCCACATACTCCTGCCCCCGCACGTCGAAGTTCAGGATGGAGGGGCCGAGCACCTGGCGGTCCTCCGTCACAGGGACCATCGCTTCGCCAAGGGATGATATGGCGAGCGCTTTGATCGGATCCGAGCCGGAGCTGGATGCGACCTCCCGGATGGTTGCCTTCACCTTGTCCCATACCTCGACTGCATCCAGCTGCGCCCACCCTGGATGGGGCGCCCGGAAATCGTACTCGTCGTAGGCGGACGCAAGCCGATGTCCCTCCTCGGAGAATACGGCGGCTTTGCAGCCTGTCGTGCCTACGTCTATGCCAAGAAGACTCATTCTGCTCCTCCTTTGAGCGCGAGATGCCGGCGCTACTCCGTTTCTCTGCGTAGCGCACTACGATCGGGTGGTGTTACGTCACCGCCTGCCTGATGCCAGCCACGCCGAAGTAGTCGCGTATGAGCCAGCAGGTGCGCTCGTACACGGCGTCCTGGGCGGCGGCCACGCTCTCCGATTCCCTCAGGGCTGACTCGTAGGCCTGCCGGATCTCGGTGCCGATGTTTATCTTGGCTATGCCTTTCTTGATCGCGGCAAGCACGTAGTCCCGCTTGACGCCTGAACCACCGTGCAGGACTAGCGGGACATCGGTCGCCCGACGAAGCCTCTCAAGGTGGTCGAGATCCAGCTTGGCCTTGACCTTCTTCTTGTCCTTCAGCGCGCCAGAGACTGCCCCGTGGACATTGCCGACGGCCACGGAGAGCCAGTCACAGTCGGTCTCGTCGACGAAGCGCCTCGCCTGCTCGACATCGGTGAAGCCCATGCCGGATTCGAAAAGCTCCTCGTACGGGGGGAGTGGCCCGCCCTCGTGGCCCAACACGGCTCCCAACTCGGCCTCGCAGGGTATGCCGGCCTCGTGAGCCATCTGCGCCACCTGCCGTGTGCAGGCGATGTTCTCCTCCAAGTCCAGCCGCGAGCCATCCACCATGACCGATTGATATCCCAGCTCAATCGCCTCGCGGATGACCGAGACGTAGTCAACGCGCTCGCCATCCTCGTCGATGACCGGCACGTGATCCAGGTGGATCTGGACGTGGTCGGGGTCCTTCCACTTGGTGAACGCCTCCATCACGGCGGCAGGCCCCTCGGCCTCGAACTTGATCCACTCGAGGCGTGCGGTCTCGATCAGGGCGAAGGCATCCTGATCTACCACGGCCTGGATCACGGGCTTGACCATGGGGAGATAGGGTACGTTGAAGGCCGGGATCACCAGTCCAGCCTTCCAGGCATTGCGAACAACGGGCGTTGGTGTCTCGGGCTTGGTTGGCATCTGTCATCCTCCTTGGGTCTATCGGACGTCAAGACGGCGCTGCTTGGCAAGCGTGCTAAGCCAGGCCTTTCGTGGGTCTGCTCAGGCGCCTGGCCCTTGCTCGCCCAGGATGCTGCGGACGAAGGCGACATTCTCCTCGACCATGTCGTCCTTCTCCCCGCGGTGCATGCCCACGTTCACTACGTCGGTCGGTTTGATGTGCTCAAAGGCGAACTCAAAGGCCATCAGCGCGTCGATGCGGCCGGCGCCCATGATCTTGTAGGCGATGCACGGTCTCTCCAGGCGCTGGATGCACTCCACCGCCTCGAACACGTCTGCCAGGCGGAATCTCTCTCCCTCGTCGTTGTGCAGGCTGCCGCAGTCGAAGAAGGAGACCGCGTGAAAGTCGACCACGTCCAGTCTGTCGACCCAGTCGTGGACGGCGGGGTGGTGCCCGGCGACGCCGATGGGGATGCCTTGCGCCTGACCGTGTCGCACATATTCGCACAGCGCGCCCTCGTTCCGCTCCGCATAGAGGCGATCCGTGAACCCGCCGTGTAGATACCCCGCCGCGCAGCCGATCTCGACGGCCCGGTCGATGGCGACCCGCATGTCTAGCTCCTCATCGCAGTTGATCTGAGCGATCCACTGGAGCGGGCCTCCTGCGGCCAGGTACTCGGCCGTGGCCTGAATCACGTGGGGGGTCTCGTTGTTGGTGATCATGGTGTTGATGCCTGCCTCCCACGCTCGCTCCCAGGTCTCCAGGATCCGCTTCCTCGTGTAGTACGTGCGCATGTCACGATCGCGCTCGGGGTTCTGGTGGCTGAAGCCAGCAAAGGGGTTGGCCCCGATGATCAGCCGGGTCACCTGTAGGCCACAGAAATCCACTGTCGGCAGCACTGATGCTTGCTCCTTTCGCCAGCAACTCCTAACGGCGTGCGTCACGTTCCCTTCTGGTATTTCTCCCAGTGGAGGACTTCCTCCAAGGACTTCTTCTGCTTGGTTGGCCACGCCGTTGGCACACCGATGGGGACCAGCGTCAGCAGCCGCTTCTCCTCTGGGATGTCCAACAGCGTCTTGAACGCCTCCTCGTGGGGCAGCGTGTAGCCCTCGAGCCAGCAGGAACCGTAGCCCAGGGCGGTGCTGGCGATCAGCATGTTCTCGATGGCGGCGGAGCCATCCTCCAGCCACCAACGGGAGGAGGGATCCAGCACCACGGCGATGATCGCGGCGGCCTTCTCCATCCATTCGGCAGCGACCTTCAGCTTGTCGATCATCCTGCGGTTGGTGATGACGATGAAGTCCCAGGGCTGCCGGTTGCTGCCGGTGGCGGCCAGCCGTCCGGCATCCACGATTGTCTCCAGATCCTCGCGAGGGATCGATTCCCCCGTGTATGTGCGAACGCTTCTTCTCCTCCGTATGGCCTCCAAAGCCTCCATCTACACAAACCTCCTTGGGTCCCTAGACCCGATCATGCTCACGGTACCCGTCCACCGCGCCCGGCCGTGAACAGACGATACCACTCCTCCCGCGTCAGCTCCAGGTCGTCCGCCTGACAGGCGCCCGCGATGCGGGTCGGGTTCGTGGTGCCGATGATCGGCTGGATGCCGGCAGGATGCCGCAGCAGCCAGGCGATCAGTATCGCTTCCTTGCTCACGTTCCGCTCCGCAGCCATCTCTGTGACCGCCCTTGCCGTCCCCGCAAGTCGCGGATCCGGCGACTGTGCTGCCGTGGGCCGCTTGCCGGAGACGCGCCCCCTGGCCAGCGGACTCCAGGCTTGGATGGTGATGCCCTCCATGCGGCAGAACTCGAGCGTGCCCTCGCTGCGCGATATCACGCCCAGGTCGTCGCGGTTGAACGCGATGCCGTCGTTGATGAGCTGGTTGTGCACCACGTTCAGCTCGACCTGGTTGACGATCAGGGGCTGCTCGACACAGGTCTTCAGCAGCTGGATCTGGGATGGTGTGTGGTTGCTGACCCCGAACCAGCAGACCTTGCCGGCTTTGTGCAGCTGGTCAAGGGCGCGGGCTACCTCCTCCGGTTCGACCAACGCGTCTGGGCGGTGCAGCAGCAGAACGTCCAGGTAGTCCGTCTTGAGTCGTCTCAGGCTTCCCTCGACCGAGCGGACGATGTGCTCGTAGCTGAAGTCGTAGCGCGCCGGCGAGGCGGTTTCGGGATCGCCCGGAAAGCGAATCCCGCACTTCGACTGCAAGATGATCCGGTCGCGGATGCCGGGCGCCCGTTCCCACAGCGCGGAGAAGACCTCCTCGCGCTTGCCCTGCCCATAGATGTCGGCGTGATCGAAGAGGTTGATGCCCTGGTCCAGCGCCGTGCGCACCGTCCCCATGGCCTCCCTGCGGTCGTCGCTGAGGTGCAGGCACCCGAGGGCGATTCGCGACGCCTCCAATGTTGAGGTTCCCAGCGTCATCTGTTTCATCATCTGCTGCTCCCCCTGGTTTGTAGTGCCAAGCTCGAAGAGCCAGGCACGAAGCAGAGTGCCGCCCTCTACTCCAACGGTTCGAGCGGATCGGGTCGGTGGCCAAACGTGACGTCAACACCGGGCACCGGCGCGGCCCAGTGGACGGCGTTGGTGATGACCTGCAGGACCTCGGGTTGATCGTAGATGGGATAGGTCTCGTGGCCGGGGCGGAAGTAGAAGATCCTGCCACGACCGCGGTGGAAACAGCAGCCGCTGCGGAAGACCTCACCTCCCTTGAACCAGCTGAGGAAGACCAGCGTGTCGGGAGCGGGAATATCGAAGCGCTCGCCGTACATCTCGGCACGCGGTATCTCGAAGACCTCGTCCAAGCCCTCGGCGATGGGATGGCCGGGCTCGACCACCCAGATGCGCTCCTTCTCTCCGACCTCGCGCCACTTCAGCTGGCCGCTGGTGCCCATCAGCGTGCGGAAGATCTTGGACAAGTGCCCGGAGTGGAGCACGATCAGGCCCATGCCTTCGAGCACACGCTGCTTCACGCGCTCAACGACAGCATCGTCGACCTCGGCGTGCGCCATGTGCGCCCACCAGATGAGGACGTTGGTCTCAGCGAGGAGGCTCTCTGTGAGGCCGTGCTCCTTCTCGTCGAGCGTCGCGGTGCGCACGGTCAGACCTTGCTGCCGCAGATGCTTGGCGATAGCTCCGTGGATGCCCTCGGGATAGATGTCAGCTACTTCGTCGTCGAGCCTCTCGTGGCGGTACTCGTTCCATACTGTGACTCTCGGTGTGGACATAGATAGCTCCCTTGGCGGGTGTGGAGCCCGCCCTACACAATCATCCTGATCAGAGCTGCGGTCGCCTCGACCAACGACGCGTCTCTAGGCTGGAGGGCATTGCGCATCAGGTCCGATGTCACCGCGTAGAGCCGTAGGCCAGCCGTGACCTGCGCCCGGAGAGAGGGAGGGGCTCCACCGTCGCCGGCAATGCCGAAGGCGATCTGCCGCAGTCGTACCCACTCGGAGTCCCGACCCAACGCTTCCGCCATCTCCTCGTAGAACGCGTTGTCGCCTGAAATGAGCACGCCTTGATGCACCTGCACGACCCGGGAGAGGCCCCAGGAGAGCCCGAATCGTGCGTTGAGCAGGCGGCCCACGTCGTGCTGGCCCTCCCGCAGTCCCCCCAGCCCCTTGTGGACCTCCTCAATCCAGTAGACCATCTGGCGGCTGGCCCAGGCGTTGGCTCTGGTCTGCATCGCCTCATCCCAGACGAAATCGCGCGCCCGAGCCTGAATCCTGGCGAAGGTGTCGTCGCGGTCGAGCAGCGCTTTGCCGGCTCGCAGACCTGCGATGGTATCCACGGCGATCTCTGGACGGGTGAACGCAGCCTCTACCTCGGCGGGGCGCACCGAGCTTACCACGACGAGTCGGCCATCGACAAGATGGGTGCCCTCGCCGGGTAGCTCGGGCGCGTCCGCCGCCAGGAGACAGGCCAGGTCCACGTCGCTGAAGGCGTCGGGGTCGCCGCACGCGAAGCTGCCGAACAGCACAATCGCTCGCACACTCGGCGCGTCAAACCGCGTGACGAGCGCGTCGAGCTGGATCACTCTGCTTGCGTGTCTCCTCGCTCTCTCTCAGCCCGCTCTACCACGTCATAGGGGTAGGGGAGTCGCTTCGCGCTCGCTTCGTTGAGACGCTCCATGTGCTCCTGGCTCAGCTGCCAGCCAACAGCGCCCAGGTTGTCCTCCAGGTGCGCCATCTTTCGCACACCAATGATGGGCGCCGTGATGCCGGGGCGATGTAGCACCCAGTTGAGCGCTACCTGGGCGGGCTTCTTGCCGTTCTCCTCAGCGACCTCGAAGAGGACGTCGATGACGTTCCAGGTGTGCTCGTTGTTGTAGATGCTCCAGGCTTCGCTCCAGCCTTCCTCCTCCGCCTTCTCCACGCGGCTGCCGGGCGGTGGTTCCTCCATCCCGCGCTGGTACTTTCCGCTCAGCCATCCGCCTCGCAGTGGGCTCCAGGTGATGACGCCGATGCCCTCGCTGCGGCAGACGGGCAGCAGCTCCCACTCTATGGCTCGGTCGAGCAGGTTGTAGAGCGGCTGCAGGCAGGAGAACCCCTCCCACCCCATCTGCCTGCTGATGTCCATGGCCTTCTGAAGCTGCCAGCCGGCGAAGTTGCTGGCCCCAATGTAGCGGGCTCTTCCGCTCCGTACCAGCTCATTCAGCGTGGATAGCGTCTCCTCCAGCGGCGTGCCGGGGTCCCAGGCGTGCACCTGGTAGAGGTCGACGTAGTCGGTCTGCAGCCGAGAGAGGCTCTCCTCAATGGCCGCCAGGATGTGCTTACGGCTCAGGCCCACGTCGTTGGGACCGTCGCCCATGCCGTAGCGCACCTTGGTGGCGATGACGAAGTCCTCGCGCCGCTGGTCTTTGAGCCAGCGCCCCAGGATCTCCTCAGAGGTGCCCTGGCCGTAGACGTCGGCGGTATCGATGAAGGTGCCGCCGGCCTCGGCGAAGCGATCCAGCAGCTGGAAGCTGAGCTCCTCCGTGGCCTCGCGCCCGAAGGACATAGCCCCGAGACACAGCTCACTCACCTTCAGTCCAGTTCGTCCAAGATAACGGTAGTCCATCTCTCCCTCCATGACGTTCACTCCGTGACGGTCACTCTATGATTGGGCGACTGTTGCATACGTCAGCGGTTGGTCGCCGACTTGCGGGTCCCGCTGCAGCGCGCGACCTGAGTCTATCCTTGCCCTATGCTCTCACATTACGTGAACAGCGGTTCCATCTGCTTCTCTTCCACGAGCGCCTCCATCTCCTCCTCGGAGGGGCGCTCCTCGAAGCGGCTGGCAGCGCCCAACACCTTGGGCAGCACGTGGATGTCCCCTACTGTGTTGAGGAAGACCCGGGAGTCCCCAAGCACCCAATGAACGGCCTTGTCGATAGCCTGCTGATCCTCCAGCGGCTGGTACCAGGTGGCGCGGGTCTGCTCGCCCTCCGGCCAGCGCCGACGGGTCAGCGACTTGATCGTCTGTATTGCCACGTTTCGCTCCTCGCATACCTCCAGCAGGGCCTCGAAATCAGCGGCATAGCCCGGATCCTGCATCAGCGGGTAGTTGTAGGGGAGGAGCACCGCGTCGAAGTCGAACCGCTCCAGGCTGCGCAGGTGCATCTTTGGGACGATCAGTTCGTGGCCGGTGAC
The DNA here is from genome assembly GCA_964575455.1 of uncultured Anaerolineales bacterium. Lineage (GTDB taxonomy): Bacteria > Chloroflexota > Anaerolineae > B4-G1 > B4-G1 > SKLM01. The sequence continues at coordinate 52,040 of CAZNRX010000014.1, forward strand.
GCCCAGAAACCGGACGATGCCCTGGTCCCGGGCTTCGGTGAACGCTTCCAGAGCGCCAGAAGGCCCCATGGCTGTCTGCCACTCCTCTGGGTCGATGAGCAAGTGCATCTGCCAGAGGTCGATGGTGTCAACTTGCATGCGTTCCAGCGACTCCTCGAGCTCGCGCCAAGCGCCATCGTAGGTGCGACACTCGGTCTTTGTGGCCAGGAAGAAGTCATCGCGATACTCCTCCAGCCACGGTCCGAGGCGAAGCTCCGCCTCACCGTAGGAACGCGCCACGTCGATGTGATTCACGCCGTATTCCAGCAACACCTCCAGCGTGCGGTCGGCTTCCTCCTGTGTCACCTGTCCCAGCGCCGCCGCGCCAAAGATGGTTCGAGTGGACATATGTCCGGTGCGACCAAACGCTTTCATCTCGATCATCGGTTGACTCCTCTATTCTCTGTTCTACTCTCCATGTGTACCGCGACCCTTCCAGCTTGAAGCAGCTCCAGAGCCGTCATCTTAGCTACCCGTGGTATGCAAGGCATTATACGTTCGTGTGGGCCGTCGGTCAATGTGCGGTCACCAGCATAAGCACCCGCTAGCGCGCAAACGCCCGAAAGGGATTGGTGCACATCAGCTGGCGGATCGTCGCCTCGTCCACGCCGGCGCTACGCAGCTTGGGCAAGAACATCTCGCTGAGGTACGTATACGGTCGCGGCTGACCTCCGCCGGGCTGCGCCGGGTCGTACCAGCCCCGATCCTGGCTGAGCAGCAAGCGGTGGCCCAGGTCGGCGTCCAAGATGCGCAGGATGCGCTCGATGAACCATTCGTCGGCGAAGTCGTCGCTGCCGATACCGTCGTACTCGATCCACGCCCCTCGCTGCGCCATCTCCAGATGGAGGTCGAACGCCGGCTCAGCCTGCGTGTGGATCCAGAGGAAGCGGAGCGGGGTGTATCCTGCTTCCTCGACGATGTCGAGTTGTTGGTTTACGACCGCACCCTGAATCGTGTGGCTGCCGATCACCGTATGCGTCGCCTTGCCAGCCGCGGCCGCTGCTCGCAGCACCTTGACCTCGCATTCGGTGATACCCTCATCGCCCGCACTCAGCTTGATCCATCCGGCCCGCACGCCGCTCTCCTCAATCCCTTCCTCGAGTTCACTCACCATCCACGCGCTCAGCTCCGATTCGCTGGCTTCGTGTACCCAGTCGGTGATCCAGGGCTCGCGGTAGACGCCTGTCGGCACCACCAGTGGGAAGTCTGTGGCCTCCGAGACGGCCCTGTCGATGTCGGCTCTGCGTCCCACGCCGACTGTGCTGCATTCGACGATGGCAGTCACGCCGGCGGCGCGGGCCTTCTCGATTTCCGGTCTCATCAGTCGGACCACGTCCTCTGTCTCTGCTTCTGCGTAGCCGTTCTTGTCCCAGGTGCGTAGATCGACGAAGACGTGTTCGTGCGGCAGGATCATCTCTACCTGGTCGGCGTCCTTGGGTCCTAACGTCGTGTGAAGCTCTGGCATCGCTACCTCCTGTCTCGGCCCTCTGCCCAAAGCATCAGCGCTCCGAACACGCCTGTCGCAATGGCCAAGTCTGCCAGGATAGCGGACATCGTGACGCGGGGCCCAATGGATTCGAAAAGCTGCCCGATCAGCCAGGGCAGCGTCATGCCGCCGGCGCTGGCGCCGACGAAGAACCATCCCGTGACCCGACCCGTGATCGACATGCGCTGCTCGGCAAAGGAGATCATGGTAGGGAAGATAGAGGCCATCGAGAGGCCCACGCCGAACGTCCCCAGCCACACAGCCACGGGTGCCTCGCGGAAGCACACCATAGCTCCCACGCTGATCAGGCAGCCCGACCAATCCGCCGCCAGCATCGCGCGAGGCGAAAGCTGCCTGGCCGCCGGGATGGATAGCAGTCGTCCCGCGGCGAGCACGCCCCAGAAGAGCGAGGTGAGATAGGCGGCGTGTGTCTCGCCGCTCAGACCTGTGGCGGTGGCATAGGTGTAGATCCAACCGCCCATGCTGCTCTCCGCACCCACGTAGAGGAGAAGAACGAGCGAGATCAGCACGATCATCAGGGGGCTGTTGCCCTTGACCAGATCTGGGTCAGCGTCGGACTGGGCGGTGGGGCTGGGTAGTCGAAGGATCCAGAAGGCCACCGGTGCGATCAGCAGCGCCAGCGTCCAGTAGGCCCAGGTGATGTCGCCACCAAGCTGCAAAGCCTGGGCGATGATCAAGGGCGACACGAACGCCCCCACACCAAAGCAGAAGTGGAGGCCATTCATAAAGGGGCCGACCTGGCGTCCGTGCAGCCAGACGAGCAGGGTGTTGCCGCCCACATCCACCGTCCCCGATGCCGCTCCTCGCAGGAGCGTGACGGCGGCCAGAAGCCACAGCCAGGGGACCAGGGGCACCAACGCCATCATCGAAGCTAGCAGGAGCAGGACGCCGCCCATCACCGCGTGGCCGGGCGCGCGATCGTACGCGCGGCCCCCCACGAGGGAGCCCAGCAGATATCCCAGCGCTCCCGCTGTGAAGAGGATACTGATGTCATCAAGGGAGGCGTGGACGTTCTCGGCCAGACCGGGCAGCGTCGTCCCAAGTGCAGCGGTTACCAGTCCCAATGCGATGAAGGCCAGGTAGTAGCCTCCCGTCTGAGCGAGCTTGCCTTCTGTCTTTGGCGTCGAAGCTTCGTTCATGGTTTCAGTTGGGGAAGCCGTCTAGGCGCTACTCCGGTTCCCTCCGTAGCGCACTATGAACTCTCTGGCGCACTACGAACTTTGTGGCGCGGTGCGAACTGTCGCGATGTAGATCTCGAAGGGTGCGATCTCCAGCGCTGAGAGGTCGCCCGCGTTGGCCCGCTCCTCGCTTGAGAAGACGAGGCACGCCGGCTCCGGGTCCAGCGGCTGGATTACGTCGCCATCGAAGGCCAGCGTGTGGGCTTCCTCCGAGAAGTTCAGCACGATCAGGCACGTCTGCCCAGGCCTGCTACGCAGGCCCGACGTGCTGCGCAGGAAGGCGAGGTAGTCCTCGGCCTCCTCGTGCAGCGGCACGTAGTCGCCCGCGATGAGGGCCGGTGTGTTGTTTCGCATAGCAAGCATTCGCTTGTAGAAGTTGAGCATCGATTCGGGATCATCCTGCTGCTCGGCGACGTTGACCCCCTCCTTGTAGTCCTCGTTCACTTCCAGCCACGTATCCGCGCCCGCCGGGCTGAACCCAGCGTTCGGCGCGTTCGACCACTGCATCGGCGAGCGGCAGGTGTCGCGGGTCTCGTGACGAACGAGCTCGAAGGCCTGATCCGGCGGCATATCGATCTTCTCAATGGCCAGGTCGTACATGCGCAGCGCCAACGTGTCCCGGAGCTGACTGAGATCGTCGACAATCAGGTTGGTCATCCCTATCTCCTCTCCGTTGTAGAGGAAGGGTGTGCCCCGCAAAGTCAACATCAGCGCCAGAGAGAGGCGTGCCAACGCGTCATCGTGCTCACCGTCGCCATAGCGGCTGTAGACGCGGGGAGCGTCGTGATTGCCCAGCGTGTTGCAGGGCCACGCGCCCTCCGGCAGCTCCGACAGCCGCTGCTCCTGGTTGGCGCGGATGTGCTCGGGTGTGAGGCGCTCGGTCTGCATCAAGGGGAAGTTGAAGGCCATGTGCAGCTCATTATCGCCGTCGCCGTAGAAATCGACAAGCTCGGTCTCACCGACCAGCACCCGGCCTTCGTACTCGCGATCTACGAAGCGACGCATGTCCTGGAACAGGGGATGCAGCTCAGGTTGGTCGACCTGGTACTCGAACTTCTCCTCCCATTTCTTCCGTGCGGCCTCCTGCTCCTCCGGTGTCTCGGCAGCCTCCATCATTAGGTACGCCTCGACCAGCGTCAGGCCGCTGGTTTCGTCGGGCAGCTCCGGATCCTCGAAGATGGTGCCGATAGCGTCGAGACGGAGGCCGTCGACGCCCAGGTCCAGCCAGAAGCGCAGGGCGTCCCACATGGCTGCCTTGACCTCTGGATTGCGCCAGTTGAGGTCGGGCTGCTCCTTGAGGAACATATGGTAGTAATACTGTTCGGTGCTGTCATCGTACTCCCAGGCCGAGCCAGTGAAGGTCGACTCCCAGTTGTTCGGCGGTCTGGGTGACGTCGCTGCGCTTACAGTCGACCCGCCTTTGGGGGCGGGGTTGCGCCAGACGTACCAGTCGCGCTTGGGGTTATCCCGCGACGAGCGCGACTGGATGAACCAGGGATGCTGATCCGAGGTATGGTTGGGGACGAAATCGACGATCACGCGAATGCCGCGTGCGTGTGCCTCGTCCAGGAAGGTCTTGAACGCCTCCAAGGTGCCGTATTCTGGGTCGACGTCTGTGTAATCGGCCACGTCGTAGCCATAGTCCAGCTGAGGCGAGGGGTAGAACGGGGAGAGCCACAGGGCGTCAATACCGAGGTCATCGAGATAGTCGAGCTTCTCGATCATCCCCTGGATGTCACCAATGCCGTCGCTATTGCCGTCCGCGAAGCTGCGCGGGTAGATTTGGTAGAAGACCGCCTTCTGCCACCATGTCATATTGTCCATTTTGTCCATTCCTCCTTGCAGCGCTACTCCATTTCCCTGCGTAGCGCACTACGAACCTCACTCTGCGTTGAGCACAAAGGTAAGCGTTTCGTCCAGCTAGGACAGCTCGACGATGATGCCCTCATCTGGCCTTAGCGTCAGCTCGTCGAGTGAGACTGTCTCCTCTCGATCGAGGTGTGTGGATAGCGCGACGTGTCCCTTCGTCCCAATTGGGATCGCAACCGTGCGCGGCGTGGCGGACATGTTTAGAGCGATGACGAAGCGCTGATCGCCCGCCTCTCGCAGGTAGGCGAAGCAGTCGGGGTCTCCTGCGTTCAGCGAGGCGTAGTCCCCCCCATACAGCGCCGGTGTCCGTCGGCGTAGGCTGAGCAAGCGCCGGTAGAGATTGAGCATCGAGAATGGGCAGTTGGACTGCGCCGCCACATTGCGCGTCACGTAGTCGCGGGAGACCGGGAGCCAGGGCTCGACCTCGGAGAACCCGGTGTAGGTCTCCGTCGTCCACTGCATGGGCGTGCGCGCCACGTCCCGGGTCCGCTCCGCTCCCAGGTTGAGCCCCTGGGGGTCTTGGATCTTCTCCGGCGGGATGTCCCCGTTCTCGATGCCCAGTTCGTCGCCGTAGTAGATGGTCGGCGTGCCGCGAAGCGTGAGCTGCATCATCGCCGCCACACGCGCCGGCCCCTGTCCGCCAAAGCGGGAGGCCGTGCGCGGGTAGTCGTGACTGGTCAACACGAAGTGGTGCCACGGGTTGAAGCGGTCACCGGCTGCGAGATTGGCAGCGAAATCGTCCAGGACCGCCTCGACCTCGTCCACCGTGCGGCGCATGGCCTGGGCGTCCCAGGGCTGCCTCGCCAATCGGAAATCAATCGGCAGGTGTAGTTCGTCACCCTCGTCGCCGTAGTACCTGACCCAACGATCCAGCGGTCCCCACAGCTCGCCAATGGCGCAGACGTCATCGTACTCGTCGAGCACCTGGCGAATCTCGCGCATCACCTCGTGGTTCTCGTCCTGATCCCAGTTGTAGACCTGGCGCTGCCGCCCGAGCAGGTCATTCTCGGGTAGATCGGGCGGCGCATCCGGGTTAGGTGGGTTGTCGCGCAAGGCCTCGTCCTTGATCAGCAGCCCGATCACGTCCATGCGGAAGCCGTCCACGTCGCGGTCCAGCCAGAAGCGCAGCGTGTCGCACATCGCCTCCCGCACCTCGGGATTGCGCCAGTTTAGCTCTGGCTGCTCCTTGACGAACTGATGGAGGTAGTATTGACCGGTTCTCTCGTCGTACGTCCACGCTGGGCCGCCGAAGAAGCTGCCCCAGTTATTGGGCGGTCCCCCGTCGGGGGCCGGGTCGCGCCAGATATACCAATCGCGCTTGAGGTTGTCCCCCGACGAGCGAGACGCCACGAACCAGGGATGCTGATCCGATGTGTGATTCGGCACCCAGTCGATGACGATCCTCACACCGCGTTCATGTGCCTCCTCGACCAGACGGTCGAAGGTGTCCAGATCGCCGAAGAGCGGGTCGACGTCGCAGTAGTCGGCCACGTCGTAGCCGAAGTCGGCCATCGGAGAGGGGTAGAACGGGCTCAGCCAGATGGCGTCGATCTTAAGCGAGTCCTTACTCCCTGCCAGGTGGTCGAGCTCCTCAATGATGCCCTGGAGGTCGCCGACGCCATTGCCGGTCGTATCGTTGAAGCTGCGGGGGTAGATCTGGTAGATCACGCTTCGCTGCCACCAACTGAGTTCTTGGGGGTTCTGTTTCATGGTGATTCACTCCTCAATCAGATACAGGTGTTGCTATTGACATTGCAGAGGCTGTGTGCGCTGCGCCGCCTCATCCAAAGCGATTCCCAGGTACACGTCCGGCTGGATGAATTCCTCGGGCGCTGGCTCGACCGGAAACGCATCGTCTTCCGTTGGAGGGAGGGACTCGCCACGCACCACCGCAAAGCGCACGTGCACCCAGGTGGGCCAATCGGCTTTGCCGCTCCAGGTGCCCTGGTAGCCCAGCAGTTGGCCGGCCTCCACCGGCACCTCGGTGGCGCCGGGTGGGAAGTCTGAGACCACGGCGGGTCGACGTCGCAAAGGAATCCTCTCCGTCGGCACTCATCATGTGACCGTAGAGCGACCAGACCGTCGCGCGGGGCTCCAGCGGGTCATCGTGCCGGATTGCCACTGCGCCTTTCCAGCCCGTGCGGCGGGTCAGCAGGCCGTCCGCCACGGCGTAGACCGGCACCTCGCCAGCGTTGCCGCGGCCCTGGAGATCCAGGAAGACACCGTCCCAATGGACACCCAACTTACCCTCACTCGGCAGCTGCCACAATGCGCTGGGGCAGGCCTCGGTCGGCGCTTTGCTGCCGGCCCGGGGGAGATAGAGACGGGTGTTGGCGTACATCCTCTCTGGGTTGTAGGCACGCTTGATCGCTGCCAGCATCTCCGGCGTCCACCGCTCCTTGTAGACGTCGTAGTCGGGGAAGTAGTGGATGAGGATCATGTCGAACGCCCCATCGCGGATCTCCTCCACGAAGGGCGTCTGATCCCACAGACCAGCCTTTGCCAGCTGGGTCATCTCGAAGGGCTGGATGTGCAGGGGCCACCCCTGCAGCGTGACCAGCCCCGCGTATTCGTCGCCAATGACGTGTCCTCGGCCCTGGTCTCCCGTGTGCGCGATCTCCCACTCCAGGTCCTCAAGCAGCGCTGTCGCTGCGCGTCGCTCTCGCAGGCGAGGGACGTATTCGCCCAGCGTGGTCCGCATGAGCCAGCCGGCCTGCAGCGTCAACAGGAGCAGCAGCCCAACTCGGACCCAGCGGCGCCACTGCCTATCCGCCGCAGCCCCGGCCCAAGCGATCCACGTCCCGGCGGTCAGGCTCAGCGCCGCGCACAGCTCCAGGAGGTAGTTGACATTGGAGCCGATCTTCCCTATGGTCAGGCCCGATAGGAACGCGCCGACGAGGTAGGGCACCACCAGCGGCCAATGCGAGATGCCCAGCGCCGGCATGGCTCCCAAGGAGATCGCGCCGAGCAGCAGCAGGAACGGTGCATCGCGAGACAGGTTCTCCAGGTTCCATCTGACCCGGTCCCAGCTGAACTCATTGACGTTGGCGGTGACGGTGTTGAGGAAGAAGCCACCGCCGGTCAGGGTGTACAGGATCAGGAAGAGCGCCAGGCTCACGCCCCCGACCAGCGCGGCCAGGGTGAGAGCTCGTCGCCATCCCACGCGGTGCCAGAGCCAGACAAACGCCGCCAGCGGCGCGGCCAGCGCGTATGATTGCCTGGTGTAGATAGCGGCGACAAGCAGGAGCCCCCCGCCGATCAGCGTGGCTCGCGCCTCCGGCCTGCGCACGAACAGGTAGAGCGTAGACGTGCTCAACGCCAGGGCCAGAAGGTCGATGCGCAGCAGCGAGGACCAGTGGACGACGTAGGGCATCGCCCAGAAGAGCGCGCCCGCCGCCAGGCCGGCGAATCGATGGTGCCCCTTTTTCTCGCGATTCTCGTGTGATTGGACGATGCGCGCCAGAGAGAGCCCGACGATCAGCGCGCCCAGGATCGAGATCAGGCGCCCCGCCCAGAAGTTCGGGCCAAAGAGGGCGACAAGGGGCGCCAACGCCAGCACGTAGAGGGGCGGGTAGTTGGAGATGGTGTAGGGCGGCGTGGACAGCTCAGTGCGGTAGATGCTCTTGCCCGCCGCGAAGCGCATGGCCTGATCCACCAGCGGTGCCTCGCCATAGTCGAGGGGATAGCGATGGAGAACGGCCAGCAGTTGATGCAGGCCGAAGATGAACACGGCCATCGCCAGGAACACCAGGAGCATCGCCTCGGCGCTGTTATCAAAGACCTGGGCCACAAATGATCCGCTTTGCCTCTCTCGTCTGCTGTTGCTTGATGGCTTATTCAACGTGTTCTCCATCGTCTCACTCCCGCAAAGCGCTACTCCGTTTCTCTCCGTAGCGCACTACGAACTCGGCGTAACGCACTACGAACCTATGATGCTGCGCCTAGCCGTGCGCGGCCTGAATCTCCCGGTGCACCGGCACGTTCTCCAGATAGGTGTGGCGGAAGGGGCTACTCTCGGGAATCAGGGCGTGCTTCCGCAGCATCTCGTCGTAGGCACGTTGCAGGACCTCGCTAGCCTCCTTTTCTCGTCCATTTGCCTTCAACGTGTGGCTGTGGCAGAAGAGTATCTCCTCGCTCACGCATTCGATGATCTGGACGTACCCCAACGCCTCGTATCGGCTCAACGCTGCATGCGAGGCTTCCAGGGCCTGCCGCAAATGGTCCCGCCGCTCGTCCTCGTCGTTCAGCCGTGTGGCCAACGTCAGATGAGCTTTGGCTCTCTCGTGGGCCACGGCGATCTCGTACTGCTCTGTGATGAGAGGGTTATGCGCGACCATGTCGCGAACCTCTTCCGTTAGATCGAGGACCTGACGTGCGTGCGTTTCATCGCCCAGCGCGTTGTAGAGGATGGCCGCCACCAGGCGACGGCCCGCCCGCGCGGTTGCCAGGACACCCTCCGCGTCGATCTGCCGGATCTCCTCAAGCGCTTTTCGCGCTTCATCGTGGGCTCCGCGCACGGCGTGGATCTGGATCACCCGCAGCAGCATATACATATCGGACTCGGACCACTCCGACATCCGCTGGGCCTCGTTCAGCAGAGCCAGCCCCCCTTTGTAATCGCCCAGGTAGAGGGCCTGCGTCTGTCCGCACAGCGTCAGGGACTCAATCTCCCCCGTGCGGTAGCCGATCTGACGGCTGAGCTTCAACCGCTTGCGCTGGTATTCGGTCAGCAAGCGAAAATAGTCCCCCTGGCGCTCCGACTCAAGACCTAGTTGGTTCAGCAGCAGGACCTCGGTCAGTTTGTCGTCTAGCTGCTTGGTGATCTCAAGCGCCTGCCTGAGGTACCTCATTCCCCGATCCGGTTTGTCGGTCCAGTTGTAGAACGTCCCGAGCGTGATCAATGCCTGCGCCTCGTGGTGTTCGTCGCCCAGTTCACGGGCCAGCGCCAGGGCCTCCTCGCCCGCCTCCTGCCAGCGGGGGTCGTCAAGGAAGATGCGCTGGTTGGCTATGGCCATCAACGTGCGCATCTCGCGATGGTGATCCTCCAGCTGTCGCGCCAGCGCCAAGGCCTTTTCGGCCTCGGGAACGCCGGCCAGGAGCTCCTCGTGACTTCGCCATGCATCGACCCCGGGCTGCTGGAGCAGGGCATCGATGAGCAAGTCGCGCCTGTCTTCTAGGTGCCGTGCCAATTTGAGCACCCGCTGTGCATCGGTTCGTGCTCGCTCGGACGCTCCCATGAGGTCTGAGACCGCTCGGCGCTGGCTCAGCACTCGGAAGCGCCGGACACGCAGATCGCGGAGCTGAGCCTTCTCCGATGCCTTTTCCTCCAATCGGGCCAACAGATCGAGTGCATCGCTGTACTGCCTCACTGCTTCCGAGTTGGCGTAGATTTCCTGTGCGTGCTTGGCAGCCCGCATGGTGTAGTGCAGCTGTCCTTCAATGTCGCCAGCCTCGTGGTAGTGATGTGCCAGAAGGCAGTTGTACTTCGTCGGCACGCCCGAGCCCGGGTCGACGGGCGATCTCGTCCAGGCACCCGGGATCTGGCCGTCAAAGAGCGTCTCGATGGTCTCAGCAACTCGACGGTGATAGGTGCTTCGTTGCGCCTGGAGCAGTCCATCGTAGGCGGCGTCGCGGATCAACGTTGACCTGAACGTGTATTCCATCCCCAGATGGGGCACCTCTCCTCGCTCCTCGATAAACTGAGCGCGCTGGAGCGCGGTCAGGTGCGAACGGAGGGGGGCTGCGGCCTTCTGATCCCGCAACAATGCCTGTAGCACGTTCGACCAGAATGTGGAGCCGATCACGGAGGCTACCTGCAGCGCCTGCCGTTCCTCTGAGCTCAGGCGGTCGATACGGGCCATCATGACGCCCTGCAGGCTGTCGGGCAGATCCAGCGAAGCCACGGTGCGCGTCATCGACCACGCCCCCGACTCGGGGTCGCGCACCAAGGCCCCCTCAGCGACCAGACCGCGGATCAGCTCCTGGATGTAGTAGGGGTTGCCTTCGGCCTTGCTGATGATCAGGTCGCGGGTCTCTGCCGGCAGCGTCTCCGAGCCCACGAGGTGGTCGATGAACTCGCTGCTCTGCTCCGCGGTGAGCAGCTGGATCTGCAGATTGGTGAGCCGGTGTGGATAGTCCGTCTCGACGTGATAGCGCAAGTCCCAGACCGGGGCTGAGCGGTCGGGATAGAAGACGATCAACCAGAGCACTGGCCGATTGTCACACACCGGCAGGCAGTATTCCAGGAGATCCAGTGAGGTGCTGTCGGCCCAATGGACGTCGGAGAGCGCAACCACGACCGGTTGACCGCCTTCTCCCGGCTCGGTGGGCTTGTGCTGCAGGCGCGTCATCGCCTCGATCAGATGACGGACCGCGCGGAAGGACTGCTGGCGCCTCTCCTCTGCCTTCAGATGCTTGATCTGCTCCGAGAAAGCTGCCTCGACGGGCAGCGAGAGGAAATCTGCCAGGTAGGGGTAGTAGTCCCCCATCCGGTCGCCCCAGAGCGTCTTGGACTGGCGTCGAAGACGGCCTCTGATCTTCTCCTTCCCCTCACCAGGGAGAACGCCCAACCAGCGGTGGAGCAGGTCCTGCCACATGGCGAAAGGCCACGACTGATCGTAGGATCGGCAGCGCGCCTGGAGCCAGATCAGGGACGACGACGCGTCCATCTTGGTCGAGCGATTGCTGGTCCCGGAATCACCGTCGCTTGGCGCGATCTCCTTGACCTCGGCCAGCAGGGCGCCCTGGCGCGCGAAGTGATGCCGTACCTCGGTGACGATGAAGGATTTGCCAATGCCTTTCTCTCCGCTGATCAGCACAATGCCGCCTTTACCATCGTAGAGGCCCTCTACTTGCGCTTTCAGGGTCTGGAATTCCTCCTCTCGGTCGACAAGTGGCACCGAGAGGCCAATGTCTGGCGGTAGCTGCGCCTCTTCGGCGGCAGGTCTCGCGGCGAGCGGGCGATAGACGGAGACCGGATGGCTCAGGCCCTTTACGTTGATCTCGCCCAATGGACTCCAGTCGAACCGGGAGGAAACGAGCCGATAGGTGTTCTCACTGACCAGGACGGTGCCTGGCTCTGCAGCCGTCTCCATGCGCGCGGCTATGGCGATGGCCTCGCCCATCGCGGTATCCTCGCTGTGGCGGCGACGGTCTCCCACGCTGGTGACCACCACGTCGCCGGTGTTGACGCCGACGCGCAGCTGGAGATCCACACCCTCCGTCTCGGCCAGGGTGGCCGCGTAGTCCTCCAGCGCCTCTTGCATCAACAGCGCGGCCATCACCGCGCGTTCCGGGTCATCCTCGTGGGCAGTGGTTGCGCCAAAGAACGACACCAGTCCATCGCCTCGAAACTGATCGATCACCCCGCCCAAGCGGTAGATCTCCGATTCCAGGATCTGGAAGACGCGATTCATCATCTCGACCCAGGCCTCGGTGCCGACCTGCTCCAGAAGCTCGGTCGATCCCTGCACATCGGCCAGGATGATGGTGGCCACACGACGCTCACCCTCCAGGGCGGTCGCGCCCGCGCGCTCTGTATCTCCTGGTTGGGCGGCGGTGGGGAGAGGTGAGGTCACCCCCGGTTCAGCAGTGGCGTCACCTGGTCGCTCAGCAGAGCTCAGGCCAGGCGCGGGGGTCGCAGACCCCCTCTGAGCGGGGGAGGCGGCCGGGGGCTCCGCCTCGGACTCGTCGGAGAGCGGGGCCCCGCAGCGACCGCAGAAGCGGTAGTCGGGTGGATTCTCGAACCCGCAGCGCGGGCAGAGGCGTGGCAGGCGCGCCCCGCACATGCCACAGTACGTCATGGTGGCAGGGCTCTCGTAGCCACAGTTGGGACACGTTACGGTGTCGACCTTGTCCGTCACCTCGCGCGCAGCCTCGAAGTCGATCTAGCTAGGCCGTCAGGTGTGGCGTCCAGAGGGAAGTTCTCATCCGCAAACAGCCGCGTCATAGCCTATGCTGCCTCGTTCTCGGCTGTTTGCTGCTCGATGTCGCTACGGTGCAGGCGATAGTACGACCAGACGTTGACTAGATCCTCGGCCTGGGCCTTCTCCGCCAGTGTCATCGCTGAGACCAGTTCTTCGGCCTTCTTGAGTATCGTCATCTCTGACGCTCCCTCCCACCCGCTATTGTACACTGACGACTGGAACGCGTCAAAGCTTCACCCCAGGGTGTTATCGTTCTCGTCAACCTTGCAAGCGCGGCTGGCCCTGGCGGGTGGCTTGGGGGCGGCTCCGGACAGCCACGGCGGCGGCGGCGACGTGGGCGGCGGCGCGGGCAGAGGGAAAACGTGAGGATCAATATCGCGAGCGGCCGACCGGCGGCTCAAGCGGCATGCGTCCGCATCGTGATGGACGGTGAACTGACTGGGCTGGCGCCGACGGGCGACGTCGAGGCGCTGGCTCTTGGTCATGGGGGATCTCTCCTTTATGGTGGTGAGCGCACGGGGTGCGGTGGGCCTCACGTTTTCCGCGGCGGGATGGAGGCTGTATTGCTGCTGTTCATTATTGTGGGTCAAGTATACCACGTGGGGAGTGGTTTGTCAATAGGGTAGTTTTGGGATACCATTTGGGAAATAGCGCGGGGGATTTGGGATATCGGGCGATGGGACTGTGGTGCCACTCGGCATTCCCGTTCGAGAATGATAAAGCCCCGGCTCCACCCCATCCAGGTGTTCGAAGGTCCAGGGACTCTGAGAGGCCATTGGAGGCGATCTGAGCTTTGAGCGAGTCCGTCAACCCCCAGCGGAGGTATGGAAACCTGCCCTACGTGTCGTGGCTGTATGTGAGTCTGACGATGTCACATTCCTGCGAGATGCCTGATGTCCGGAGCGATTGCGCCCCAGTAGTACTCCTGAGGATCCACCGGCTCAAGAAGCTGTTCCAATCTCGAAGCGATGACGATGTGTGAGTACGGATTCATCTCACCCGCCTATTAACCGAAGCCGAAGTGGACCCTGGCCCCGTCCCACGTCAGGCGCAGGGAGGCTACCGCGTGGGCGGTGCGGATGTCCCGGTGGAGGGGTATGTTCTCGAGATAGGTCTGACGGTAGTGGCTGTCCGGCGGGATCAGCGCGTGCTTGCGCATCATCTCATCGTGGGCGCGCTTGAGGAAGGTCTGCGCGGCCTCGGTCTGCCCGGTGGTGGAGAGGACGAGGCTGTGCCGGAAGAGAACCTCCTCGCTGGTGCACTCCACGATCTGCACGAAGCCGAAGCTCTCGTAGATGTCCAGCGCCGCCTGGGAGGCCTTGAGCGCCGCCTGGCGATGCATCTCCTTTTCGGCTTTGTCCGGGAGCACCGCGGCCAGGCCCAGGTGGGCAGCGGCCTGTTCGCAAAACGCGGCGATGCTGTACTGTCGCGAGACCAGCTTCTGGTCCACCATGTGTCGCACGTCGGCGGTGGTGTCAATCGCCCTGCGCAGATGCTCCGCGTCGCCCAGGGCGTTCCAGACGATCGCCTGAACCAGCTCGAAACCAGCTCGGCCTAGCTCCCGCACCTGTCGCTCGGCGATGGGGCGCGCCTGCTCCAGCCTGTCCAGCGCCCTTTGCGCATTTCCGAGCGCGGCCTCCATCTGGGCGATGCGCAGCAGCGGGTAGAGGCTGCCTGTGGTGCCGCGGAAGATGTCCAGCGCCTCCTCCTCGGACGCCAGACCAGCTTCGTAATCACCCAGCCAGAGCCCCTCTATCTGACCGCACATCATGAGAGCGTGTGCCTCCGTGTAGTTGTCACCGATCTCGCGGCTGAGCTGCAGGCGCTTCTGCTCGTACTCGGTCAGCATGCGGTAGTAATCGCCGGAGCGCTCCAGCGGCATACGCATCGCGTTCAGCAGGGCTATCTCGGCCGTCTTGTCGTCCGCCCCCTGGAGGATGGGCAGGGCCATCTCGAAGTACGACATGCTGCGCTCGAAGTTGTCGGTGCCGTAGGCCCATCCTAGCCCCAGCAGGATCTTGGCCTCTGCGCGCTGATCGCCCAACTCCCGAGCCAGCTCGAGCGCCCGATGCCCGGTCCTCTTCCACTCAGGGTCGTTGCGCAGGTTCTGCAGGTTGGCGAGCGCCATCAGGGAGCGCATCTCACGGTGGCGATCACCCAGCTCTTGGGACAGCGCCAGGGCCTCGTGCGCCATGCCGATCCCGGCATCACGCTCGTCAGGTCCCTCGATGCTTCCCACGCCTGGCTGTTCGAGCAGCGCATCGATGAGCAGTTCCGGATGGGGATGCTTTCTATCCCCGTGCTCGAACTGACGCGCCAGATCCAGCATGGCCCGGGCATCGGCCCGACCTGAGGCCAGCTCCCCTAGCAGATAGTAGACCGCGCGACGTCTGTTCAGCACGGCGAACCGCTGGCGCCGGAGGTCGTAGCGGGCCTCGGTATCCTGTTTCGACACCTGGGCCATCATGTCGTCCAGCACCTCCAGGGCGTGATTGTAATGCCCCAGCGCCTCGGCGTTGGCGTAGAGGGTCTCCGCCTGATCAGCCGCCTTCAGGGTGTAGGAGAGCGCCTCCTCCAGCCGGTCAGCCTGCCGATAGTGATAGGCGACCATGCCGTAACGCCGCGCCCTGGGATGCTCCTCCTCCTCCTCACCCTCCTCGTATGCCAGCGTCGTCTCCAGGTATTTCGCCACGGCCAGGTGGTGGGCCTGCCGCCGGGCGCGGAGCAGGCTGTCGTAGGCCACGTCCCGCACCAGGGAGGAGTTGAAGGCGTATTCCCGACCCAGGTCGGGGACGCGTCGCCGCTCGTGCACCAATTGCCATCGCTGCAGCGACGTGAGATGTTGCTCCAACTGTTTCACGTCTGGCAGGATGGACGGCAGCACGTTGTGCCAGAATACGTTGCCGACCACCGACGCAGCCTGGAGCACCTGCCGCTCCTCGGGCGAGAGTCGATCGATGCGCGCCAGCAGCAGGTTCTGGAGGCTGTCGGGCACGTCGAGGGTGGTCACTGGACGTGTGCAGCGCCACTCCCGGGTCTCCGGGTCCTGTATCAGCACGTCTTGGGCGACCAGGGCGTTCACCAACTCGTTGATGTAGTAAGGGTTGCCCTCCGCCTTCTCGACAACGACGTCCAGCGTCTCCTCTGGCAGGGTGCCAGCGCCGATCAGGCGCGTGATGAACTCGACGCTCTGCTCCTTGGTCAGGGAAGGCACGGAGAGGTCTGTCAGCCGGTGAGGGTACTCGGTCTCCAGGTAGTGCCGGAAGTCCCAGACAGGGGACGTGCGGTCGGGCCGGAAGACGAGCAGCCATAGGAGCGGCTGCTGATCAGAGAGCGGTAGGCAGTGCTTGAGCAGCTCCAGCGAACTCGTGTCGGCCCAGTGCATGTCGGCGAACGTCAGCACCAGCGGCCCGCGCCTGGCGAGTTCCTCCACCCAGCTGCGGATGGCCGAGAAGAACTGTCGCTGCAATCGCTCGGCATCCAGGTGTTGGATTCGCCTCATGAACTCCTGCTCCAAAGGGAGCGACAGGAAGGTCGCCAGGTAGGGGTAATGGTCCACCCACCGCGAGGCAGGCTGGTCCCACAGCTGCTCTGATCGCTCACGGAGGCGGTTGGCGATCTCCTTCTCCCCCACGCTAGCCCTCCCTCGAAGGAGAGAGGTGGCGTTGGGCGATCTGTAGGTTCCCAGCGGCCCTTCATGCCGCATCCCCAACCAATCCTGCAGCATATCGAGCCACACGGAGTAGGGCCACGATTGGTCGTAGGAGCGGCAGCGCCCCCGCAGCCACGTCACCTGCGGCGGACAAGACGGGTCGGTTTCCTTAGCTGCCTGGCGTGGATCGATGTCTCTGCTGTGTGCTTCGGCGAGCAGCATGCCTTCCCGCTCAAAATACTGACGGACGTGTGCGACCAGGAAGGTCTTCCCCATGCCTTTCTCGCCGGTTACTGTCACGATTCTACCGCGACCATCGTAAAGATCCTTGATGGTGCGCTTCAGCGTCTTGAACTCGCGCTCTCGCCCAATGAGGGGAATCGCGCTGCTGTAGATCTGCCTCTGGTGGCGGGATCCCTTGGCGTCAGGGCGGAGGGCCAGAGGGCGATAGATGGAGATGGGCCTCTTGACGCCCTGCACCGCGATCTGCCCCAGGGGCTGCCACCTGAACTGGCTCTCCACCAGCCGATAGGTGTTCTCGCTCACCAGGACGGTGCCTGGCTCAGCCGCGGCTTCCATGCGGGCGGCGACGGTGATGGCCTCTCCCATCGCCGTGTCCTCGCGGTGCCGATGCCCGCCGACGCTGGTGACGATCAGCTCACCGGTGTTCACACCGACCCGCACGCATAGATCGAAATGCTCGTCGTCGGGCGCGTTAGAGGCCGGAGGGCGGTCTGCATGCTCATCGTCGGGCACGGGGGTGAGCGAAGTGCCGCCCTTCGTCAGCTCGGCCGCATGGCTCTCCACAGCTCGCTGCATGCCCAGCGCCGCGAGAACCGCGCGCTCCGGGTCGTCCTCGTGAGCCGCCGTCGCGCCGAAGAAGGCCACCAGCCCGTCTCCCCGGAACTGGTCGACCTCACCGCCGAAGTGATAGACCTCCGCCTCCAGCAGCTGTAGCACCTGGTCCATCGTCTCCACCCAGGACTCGGTGCCCACTCTTTCCAGCAGGTCCGTCGAGTGCCACACGTCCGCCACCACGACCGTCGCGATGCGACGTTCGCCAGCGAGGGGCGACGACTGGCCGGTCTCTGGGGATCTGTCGATGGCGGGTCCCACCGGTGGCAGCGCGGCTCCCCCCTCTCGCGCGTGGTCGCGGGGGACAACTCCGAGCTTCCCGAAAGCTTCCGTTTGGCTTTCGGGAAGCTCACGCAGCCGCGTGCCGCACATGCCGCAGAAGTCAAACTTGGGAGGATTGGCGAAGCCGCAGGCTGGGCACGTCTGCCCCAGCCTTGTCCCGCACTTCCCACAGAATCGCATCGCGGCGGGATTATCGAATCCGCACTTTGGGCATCTCACTCGATGGTCCCCCACCAATCAAGACGATTCTTGCACTCATTCATCTGTGTCCTCACTCTGGCTGCCCACGACCTTCATGTCTTGCAGAAAGAAAGGGCGCACCTGATGACCCATTACTGTGTCTCGGCGCGCCCTGTGCAGGGTCGATGAGAGAGATTGCCTACAGCGACGCTCTAGCCGGATTCTATTTTGGGGCATATGGCACCTGTGTGGCCGATGAGCTGGAAGCG
>CAZNRX010000015.1:0-69229 GCA_964575455.1 uncultured Anaerolineales bacterium
TATTCAACTAGAGCATATCATGAGCCAACCGTCTTGAAAAGTGTCCGGTAGTGAAGAGAACGTAAGGCCTAGCCGACAAGGCAAGCGACCGGCAAGGTTGGAAGAGGAGTGGTGGCTGCATTGGCGACCGCGACCAGAGATGCGCGAAGCAGTCTCTGGCCTCAGTCGCTACATTGCCACTCCCAGGGTCTCCAAACATCGCGTGTTTGTCTGGGTCGACAAGGGCGTTTTGCCAGCGAGTGCTATGGTGGTGATAGCGCGAGAGGACGACTACTTCTTCGGCGTACTGCATTCGACGTTACACGAGGTTTGGGCACGCAACACGGGTACTCAGCTCAGAGACGCTGAGAGTGGATTCAGATACTCACAGACCCTCATCTTCGAGCCATTCCCCTTCCCCTGGCCCCCCGGCGAGGAGCCAACCGACGATCCCCGCGTCAAGGCTATCGCCCAGGCAGCCCGTGAGCTGGTAGAGAAGCGACAGGCCTGGCTCAATCCGCCTGACGCCACGGAGAAAGAACTGAAGAAGCGAACCCTCACCAACCTCTACAACGAGTACCCTATGTGGCTGGAGCTGGCGCATCAGCGGCTGGACGAGGCCGTGCTGGACGCCTATGGCTGGCCGCACGACCTCGACGACGAGGATATCCTGCGGAGATTGCTGGAACTCAACCTGGAGCGGGCAGAGTGATCAACGACTTCGACCCTGCTGAATGGATTGTCACCAAGGAAGCGCAGGGCAGACCGACCACGGCATAGCCCGCTGCCGCCAGCTGGCGAGCAAGGGCCCAGTGGAGGCTGAGAGGCAGCGACGTGGGCGGAGACCCTGGCATTGACGGGCCACGGCGAGAAGCACGAAACTTTGGGAGAGACGGGAGGGACTATGGACGTCGCAACGGAATCGATTGAAGAAGCGAAACAGGCTGAGGAGGTGCTGGAGCCAGCCGAGAAGGAGCTAAGCGCGGAGGAGTCGGCTCAGCAATCTAAGGTTGAGCAGATGTACAAGGAGCTGCGCAACTGGGCCATCATGTCGCTGATCCTGGGGGCGGCGTCGGTGCTTGTTGTCGACGTCCTGGACCCTGCCTGGGGCGTGGTGATGATCGTGATCGCGATCCTGGCCTGGAGGGTCAAGCTCCCCGGGATGCTTGTGCTGTTCAGCGTGCTTATGGCGTGGGCTGCCGTGACGAACGCCTACTCCGCGTTGTCAAACGGAGATATCTTGTGGCTACCGCTGTCTCTGCTGCAGGTGTATTGGATGTACTCCATCCTGAAGCGGTGGAAGGCGTACAGCCAGCTTCCCTTGAGGCAGTTGCACGACACCGGCGTCTGGCCGGCCGATCTGCCCCCTCCCCAGGACAAGAGCGCCATCATGGGTTGGTTCGCCATAGGTGGTCTGGCGTTGGGCGTGGTTGCCCTGGTTCTGTTTCCCACCGTGTTCGTGTTGGCCGTCGTGCTCGCGGCGATCGGAGGCCCGTTAGGGTCGCCGTCGGTGGTGTCCTGGGTGATTGCAGGAGCCATAGACATCGGGGTGCTGGCCCTGGGGCTCAGTCTGGCGGCCCTGTTGTCGAGGAGGGAGAAGCGCGGCTGGGCCATCGGCGGGGTGGTGGCCAGCGCGTTGGCGCTGGTGGCCTGGGTGGTCTTCCTGCTCGTGTGAGTCGGGGTGAGGAGCCATGGCTGGTCCGGTCAACCGAGACGAGCGAGGTTCGGAGCCGACGACTGTTCCTTGGGACGGGAGGTTGGCCGGAAAAGCTTTGATCCTCCTCTGCATAGTCGGGATCATGGTGGCCATTTTCCTTTGGCCACGTTTCTGGTCTGAGCCCGTGATGGCCCACCTCGTGGTCCCTGATTCTCTCTATGGCATGATCCTACTGAAGTTCGTTGACTTGATTATGCCCTGTGTCATAGGCTGGATCCTGGGGTTCGGCACGTTCTGTGTCGGGGCCCTCCTCTACCTCCTCGGCTGGTGGGTGGCTTCTCTTCTGCGGAGAGAGACAGATGGCCAGTGACGATGACTCCCATTATCAGCCCCATCAGCTCCCCCTCTCTTTCGCGCGGTGCGATGTCGCCGATGAAGGTGGTCACCCCGGTGATGAACGCGGCAAACCCCATCCCCAGGACGAGGAACGCCCCCATGAGCAGCCAGATGGAGTTGGAGAGGAGCATCATCAGCGGCACGAGCAGCGTGAGGCCATAGCCGATGAGGAGCACCCGTTTCCGGCTGAAGCGGTCCGCGGCCTGGCCCAACAGAGGCATGAAGAGCGCCTGCGCAGCAGGGTTGATGGCCGAGAGGCTGCCGGACACGAACGGCGTCAGGCCGCGCATCTCCTCGAGGAAGACCATCAACAGGCCGTAGATGCCTATGATGCCCGCCTTCCTTAGGATGACGCCCAGGTAGAGGTTGATCAGCCCGTACGTTGATAGGTCTCCATCGTTCCTGATGGCGTTGAAGGAGGGCAGCGTCTTCCTCAGGATCGACCGCCACGCGATCTCGGAGCTGTCCCTGGCTCGCTTCGCTCCCCCCGGCACGAAGTAGGCACTGAGGACCGCCAGGGAGGAGATGGCGGTGATGATCAGAAAGGCGTATCTGAAGGCGAGCGCCGTGCTCAGGAATCCCCCCAGGACGGCGCCCGAGAGGAAGCCCAGGGCCTGCGAGGTGGTGAAGAGGCTTATGCGCTGGCCGCGGCCCGTGGCGCCGCCCCTCTCCGAAAGGAGGGCCATCGCTGCGGGGGGCAGCCCCGCGCCCAGCGCCTTCGTCAGAAATCGGCCGATCAGGACCATAGGCACGGAGCGGGTGAGGGCCAGGATGACCGTCATGGCGGTGCTGCCGATGGCGGCCAGGAGGATGACGTCCTTTCTCCTGAACAGGACGTCGGACAGCGTGCCCCAGAAGCGACTGAACAGCATGATGGCGCCCCAGGCCAGCGTGGTGCTCATGCCGATCCAGAACCGCGAGCTGCCCAGCTCCTTCAGATAGAGCTGGGTCATGATGCCCAACGCGGTGAAGCAGGTGGTTCTGGCGACGATTGATGTGGCCAGCGGGAGCTTGGTTCTGAGCTGTTTCATCTGTTGGATGCTGTGGTTGTCATGAACGTGGCTCTATGCAGGTCCGTGATGCGCTCCAGGCGGGTGGCAACCAGCGGTTGCACGTCGCCTGCGTCTCCTTGGGCACGGGGGTGGCACATCCCCTTTGAGCCTCAGCTTTGGCGATCACGGTTGCGCCGGTCAGATTGTAACACGTCCCGGGCTGGGTCGGCTTTGGATTCGGTTGTGGCTCGCTTTGGATTGCGTTGGGGCTTGGTTGGAGCCGTCGACCGCGCTGTTGGAAGTCTCCTCCGACATGTGGTATCATATGAGCCGATGTCGCCTCGTTGCCGGGCAAGCCCGTGATGCAAGGGAGTGATCCATCTTGAAGGGTGAGAGACGTCTCTTTCGCTATGCGCCCGCCGACCGGGATGCGGTGGTGAGATCGCTGCGGAGCGTCCTTGCGTCCCGATCGGACGTCCGCTTTGCCTATCTCCACGGCTCCTTCGCGGCAGGCGGCCCCTTTCGCGACGTGGACGTGGCCGTCTATCTCGACGATCCGCACGGGGAGGCGCCAGGCTTGCGCGCCATGGAGCTGAGCGCGGCTGCCGAGGCCGCCCTCTCCCAGGAGCTGGAGACGTCCCCTCCCCCGGTCGACGTTCGGGCGCTGAACGAGGCTCCTCTGGGCTTCTGCTATCAGGCGCTGCGCGGTGGCCGCCTGCTGACCAGCCGTGACGAGGCGTTCCGAGTCGAGTGGGTTGCCCGGGTCGTGGGGCGGTACCTGGATTTGAAACCCCTGCGGGAGCGGGCCCTGAAGGAGGCGATGGAGGCATGTCGCTGAACCATGACTTGATACAGGCGCGCTTCGGGGATATCCAGAAATCCCTGGAGCGCCTCCACGAGATCCGAGAGTTGCCTCGTGTCCGGTTCCTGGCGGACCAGGATATCTTGGACGTCACCTGCTACCGCCTGTTGGTGGCCATTGAGGCTGCGCTACAGATCTGCTTCCACGTGAGCGCACGGCGGCTCCAGCGCGTGCCCGAGACCTATGCCGAGTGCTTCGCGCTGCTTGGAGAGGCGGGGATCGTACCGGAGGATCTGAGCCAGGACCTACAGCGCATGACGCGTTTCCGGAACATGCTGGTCCACGTCTACTGGGAGGTGGACTACGGCCTGCTGTACGATGCGCTTCAGGAGCATCTGGATGATCTCGAAGCGTTCGTGCGGGCCATCAGCGACCTGCTCTAACCCTGCTCAGGCAGATACTCGGCGGCCCAGGCGATGTCCAGATCGTGAAGCGTGTCGAGCGTGGGGATGCCCGTCTCCCTGTCCCAGCCGAGCATGCCGTAGTACATTCGCAGCGCCTCCTGCAGCTCGTCCCGCTCGATTCCGCCCTCCGCCAGCGCGCCGTCCCGCGTGGGCTCGTGGCTCCGCTCTGCCAGCCGGTCATCGGCGGCCGTGAAGCCCTCGCGCAGGTTGAAGATGCGCGCCAGCGCCGTCGCGCGCTCCCCCACCTTCATCAGCTCGTACGTCGTGAAGGACCACCCGGTCGCCGCCTCCACCATCTCCGCCAGATCGGTGATGAGCCAACCGGGGAAGATGCACATCAGCAGGCAGTTCTCCGCCACGGTGAGCGTGGCCTGCCGCAGCGAGGCACGCACCTTGTCCGCACCCAGGCTCTCCTGCGCCATGGGCTCCAGAACGCCCAGGGCCCTGAGCTGCTCGTTCCGCACAAACCCCGCCTCGTCCGGGTCGCTCAGCCCGATGTCGTGCAGGGAGTGGACGTGATCGGCGCCCGTGGGTGAGACGGCGTAGCCGATGGCCATGCCGCGCTTGTAGCGGGGCTCGTGCATCGGGTAGGCCTGGTTCTTGGCCTCGACGGCGAAGGGCCCGGCCTCCTTGCCGATGGCCTCCACGGCCGCCGCATGGCCGTCGGCCAGGAGGTCCCCCAGGCCCTCCCGGCGGGCGATCCTCTCCACCATCTGGACCACCGCCTCGGCGTTCCCGAAGCGCAGCTCCAGGCCGTCGGTGTCCTCGCGCGTCAGCAGGCCGTTCTCAAAGCACTCCATCGCGAACGCGATCATCATGCCGGTGCCGATGCTGTCGAGGGAGTAGGCGTTGCAAAGCTCGGTGGCCTTGGAGATGGCCACAATGTCGTCGACGCCGCAGCAGGACCCCAGCGCCGCGGCCGACTCGTACTCCGGCCCCCCATAGTCCGAGTCAAGGTTGTAGGGCGTCTGGGCGTCGACCACCTTCTTGCAGCGCACGGCGCAGGCCCAGCACGCCTCCATCCCCTTGCCGATTTCCTCCAGGTAGATCTCCGAGCTGATCTTGCCCGCGCCGGGGAACACGCCGTCCCGGAAGTTGCGGATGGGCAGGTTACCCACCTCGACGCTCCCCTCCAGCCCGGCGCCCGTGCCGAACTGGTGGAGCCCAGCTGCCCGCTCCCCGTCCCGCACCTCCTGCGCCGCGCGGCGGGCCAGCGCGCGCACCCTGTCGGGATCCTCGGCCTCCAGCCTGGACGTCCCGCGCACCGCGACCGCCTTGAGCTTCTTGGACCCCATCACCGCGCCCATGCCCGTCCGGCCGGCGGCGTCCTTCAACCCGTTCATCACGCAGGCGAAGCGCACCAGGTTCTCCCCGGCCGGGCCAATCATCGCGCACCGAACGCGATCGTCCTCCAGCTCCTCCCCAATCGCGTTCAACGTCTCCTTGGTCGGGCTGCCCCAGAGGTGATCGGCGTCGCGGATCTCCGCCTCGCCGTCGTGGATCCAGAGATAGACCGGCTTATCGGACGCGCCCTCCACGATGATGGCGTCGAATCCGGCCTGCTTCAGCTCCGCGCCCCAGAAGCCGCCCACCTCGGCCGCGCCGAAGCCGCCGGTGAGCGGAGACCTAGCGCCGATGGCGTTCCGCGACGCGCCCGAGATGGGCAGCCCCGTGATCACGCCTGCGGCGAAGACGAGCTTGTTCTCCGGTCCCAGGGGGTCGGTTCCCCTGGGGACCTCTTTCAGCAGCACGTCGGCGATGACGTTCCAGCCGCCCAGGTACCGGCGGATCGTGACCTCCCCGGGCTCCTCGACCTCCACCGTGCCGGAGGAGAGGTTGACGCGCAGGATCTTGTTGTGAAAGGAGCGGGCCATCGGCTTGACCTCCTTGGTATGTCGCGACAGCTTCGTAGGCCGATAGTAGCGAGATTGGCGATCTTTGTCAAGCCCGCCGGAGGGTGTCGCATGAGCGAGTGTCTTGACCTTTAGGGTTTTCGCGCAGCGCATCACCACCCCAAGAACGTCTTCACCGGGCATAAAATGGCGCGCTGCGAGCAGTAAACTGAAACCCTGATGCTCCTCACACAACAGACCTTGGCTTTTCCCCAGCTCCTAGCCCCGTCCCCGGGGGCGGCTGGCCCAAGACAAAGCTCGGTAGCGTGCGTCAGTCGCCCCGAGGACGAGGCTCGGAGCAATTGAAAGGTCCAGGCCAGATGCGTGAAATGGCACTAAAGGTCTCGGACGTCAAAATCCTTGCTCCTGCCAAACCACCGCCGCCGTTTGACGCGAATGATAACACCCTGGCGTCAGGGCAGGGCGATTGCATTTGGCATCCTCGCTCAGCCTGGATCGCCAGATCCAGAGCGAGCTATAGAGAGCATGTCCTTAGACTTCCGAATTTTCTAAGCCTCCCCACCCCTCTATTACCCTCTTGGCCCTGCGAAACGTGATTCTTGAGCACAGTCCTGAACACAAAATTCGGAAGTCTCATCATGTGCGATTGCCCTGGGCGTCGGGGCGTGTCGCATTGACAAGCGACGGGTCGGAGGGTATACTCTCAGACGTCTCGTTGAGGATCGCGCCCTAGAGAGACGTTACCCGAACTTCCTGGAGGACTGCCTATGGCATCAGACTTCGTTGGACGGCGACTGGGTCAGTACGAGATCCGGGAGCTGCTTGGCCGGGGCGGGATGGCCGTGGTCTACAAGGCCTACCAGCCGACGTTGGACCGCTCCGTCGCCATCAAGGTGCTGCCGCACGAGCTCACCTTCGATGGGGAGTTCGTGGAGCGCTTCCTGCGGGAGGCCCGCGCCGTCGCCCGCCTGAACCATCCCCACATCGTCACCATCCACGACGTGGGTCAGGCCGAGGGCGTCCACTTCATCGTGATGGAGTGCGTGGAGGGCACCTCGCTGGGCGAGCTCCTGCAGCAGCCGGGGGGCGTCTCGCCCCAGCAGGCGAGGCGGATCGTCTCGGACGTGGCCTCGGCGCTCGACTACGCGCACCAACGGGGCTTCGTGCACCGCGACATCAAGCCCGGGAACATCCTCCTCGCCTCTGACGGCACCGCGAAGCTGGTCGACTTCGGCATCGTCAAGGCCGCCGAGGGCACCCGTCTGACCCAGACGGGGACGTTGCTCGGCACCCCCGCCTACATGTCGCCAGAGCAGGCCCGGGGCACTGGCATCGAGCGGGCCACCGATATCTACTCGCTCGGCGTGGTGGTGTACGAGATGCTGGCCGGTCGCGTGCCCTTCACCGGGCCAACCATGGCCGTGCTCCACGCCCACGTGTACGATCCGCCCGATCTCGGCGTGTTGCCCGGCGGCGTGCAGCACGTGGTGGGAAAGGCGCTGGCCAAGGACCCGGGGGCGCGATACAGAACCGCGAGGGCGTTTGCGCAGGCGCTGGGGCAGGTCATAGAGGGCAGACCGGCGCAAGTTCCCGGGACTCGACCGCCGTCACCGCCACCGGCACCGCCCAAGGGGCGGGACGGCCCCCTGGTGCCGGTGTGGGTCTGGGGTCTTGGTGCGGCAGCCGTCGGGCTGGCGCTGATCACGGGCGTCGTGATTGCCGTTTTCGCGGGCTTCCTGGCGGAGCCCTCCCCCACGCCCACCACCAGCAGCCCCACGGTCCGCCCAACGGTCACCGTCACTGCAACCCCGCTCTCGCCATCGCCCACGCCGGAGGGGGACGATCCGTCCCCTACGCCAACCAGCACGCCCACGCCCTTCATCACGCCCACACCGGATCTGACCATGCGCTGGAACACCATCGGGCGGTCCGTGCAGGGGCGTGAGCTCTCCGTCGGGGCCATCGGCGAGCCCGCCGACCTGGCCGTGCTTCTGGTGGGCTCCATCCAGGGGGACCAACCGACCACCCGCGAGCTGGTGGCGGCCCTGTCCAGCCATTTCGAGGAGCATCCGACCCAGGTGCCAAAGAACGTCGCTCTCTACTTCCTGCCCTCATTGAACCCGGACGGCAACGCCGTCGACTCACGCTTCAATGCGAACGACGTGGACCTGAATCGCAATTGGGACACGGCGGACTGGCGCTCCAACGCGGCTGTCCCCGGTTACGCGGACGGCAAGCCCGGTGCTGGCGGCGCGCGGCCCTTCTCGGAGCCAGAGACTGCAGCGGCAGCCGATTTCATCTCGGAGCTGAAGAGGCAGAGGCGCGAGGTGCTTGTGATCATACTCCATTCGTCCGTGCGGCGCTCAACCGGCGAGGTGTATCCTGGAGGGGACAACTCGCTGGACGCGGCCTATCGCTACGCTTCGGTGACGGGCTATGACGTCGAGGACGAATGGGGGGAGTACACCACGTCGGGGGAGATGGTCACCTGGTGTGCTGAGCAGGGCATTCCCTCGATCGACGTCGTCATCCCGGCCTCGCAGCAGCCCTCGTCACAGGTTCCGGGGACGAACAGGACGCTGCGGGATCTCGCTGCGGATGCTGTGCTCGACGTGGCCGAATCCCTTCGGTAGTAACCCTAGGAAGAGAACGCGCAAGTATGACTAAACAGCAAGACAATCGCAGCAGGCTGATCTCTAGCACGGCCGCTCTGGCGGTGCTGTTCGTTCTCGTCGTCGTGCTCGCCTTCGGCGGAGGCCTGGCCCTGGGGCGTCTGTGGGGGGGCAGATACGGAAGCCCGCCCTCAGCCCCACCCGCCGCGGAGGCCGAGACGGACAGCCCGGAGGAGGCGGAGATTCCCCCGCCTTCCCCGACGGCGACCGAGCCATCCGAATCATCTGAGCCGTCCGACCCTACGGCGTCCCCGGTCCCGGTTGAGGAGACCGACACGCCTCCACCTCCGACGCCCACGGCGACGCCGCAGGCCTTCTCGGAGGGGCCGTTCGTCTACGGCCGTTCGTACAACGGGAACGAGCTCCGCGCCTACCGATTAGGCACCGGTCCATCGGCTCGCGCGCTCATCGGCGGCATTCACGGGGGGTACGAGTGGAACACCACCGTGCTGGTGAGCGAGACGCTCTCCTACCTGCAGCAGAACCACGACCCGATTCCACCCGACGTGACGCTCTACATCATCCCCTGCGCCAATCCAGACGGTTATGCTGCCGGAACCGATGCCATTCACGGTCGCGTCAACGGCAACAACGTGGACCTGAACCGGAACTGGGACTACCAACACCAGATCACGGCCACGCACGGCACCCGACCGGTGAAGGCCGGTCCGTACCCCTTCTCCGAGCCGGAGACGCGGGCGCTGCGCGACTTCATCTTTGAGCGCGACGTTGAGCTGGCCATCTTCTACCACAGCGCGATGGCCAAGGTATTCTCCGGAGCCGTGAGGGAGAACTGTGCCACGTTCGAGCTGGCGGAGATGATGTCGGACGTGACGGGGTATCCACACGCCCCGGAGGGCGTGCCCGGGCAGATAACGACTGGTGACGCCATCGACTACCTTTCGAAGGTGGGCATCACGGCCGTTGAGATCGAGCTCACCAACCACCAGGATATCGATTGGGACCGAAACTGGAGAGGGGTGCAGGCGTTCCTCGATTGGGAGCTGCCGGCCGGCCAGGGGGCCCTCATCCGCCACGAGGTGCAGCCCGGTGAGACGCTGCTGGGCCTGGCGGTCGAGTACGGCGTCAAGGAGGAGGCGATCATGCTCGCGAATGAGGGAATAGACGACCCGGATCAGATCCGCGTGGGGCAGATCATCCTCATACCCAGGACATCCGTAGAAGACTGACATGGGGTCGACCAGATCAGCTCCCTGCCGCAATCGCCCGACAGACATGGCCTTGCGAGTGAGCGGCGCCTTGCCCGTCTGCTGGGCTCGTTATCGATCCCTTTGCCTGCTCCTGGTGGCCCTGGGCGGCTTTGGCTTCAGGCCGCCGCGCCCGGATGTCGCTGCGCCACATCGACGTAGCGGGATCGTGCAGGATCGACAGGCCGCCGGGAGGGTAGCGCGAACGTCGGGGGCGTACACTGGCGATTGCGCGGCGCCTCCAGACGCTCGTATCACCGCCGCCCGGGGGCAGCGTGACCACCCCGGTCTCGTGACCGGCGAGGTGCTCGAGCTCCGGCGCCAGGTCAGGGAGATGCGCGCCCAGAGCAAAAGAGCAAACCCGGCCCAGGCGGATGCGGGGGACGTCTCACAGGAGGGGGCGACGGACGACGTCCAGGTGCCTGCGCCTCAGGGCAAGGCCTTGGTCGTCGACCAGGCCGCCCAGGTGGTGCGCGTCTACGAGGATGGCGTGGAGATCCGCACGCTGCTGGCCAGCACCGGCGTGCCGCCGCTGTACACGCCCGCCTTCCGCGGCCATGTCGGCTACTTCGCCGGCACGATCTACGGACACGGCAGCTGGGCGGACGACGCTTGGTACGTCTTCAGGGCGGGCGGGAACATCTACCTCCACGGCCTGCCCTACACCACCTCCGAGGATGAGAAAGCGTACACCGGAGGTGAGTCCCTCGGCGTGCGCCCCTCCTCGCACGGGTGCATTCGCCTCGCGCCGGCCGATGCCCGCTGGCTGACCCGTTGGGATCCCGGAGGCGCGCCCATCGTGGTGACGCCTCCCCAGCTGGACAGGGAGTGGTAGACCGCAGGGCCTCCGCTGGGTGACGGCCGAGATGGCTGGCGCCGGTTGGCCTCGCTTGAACCTCGCCTCGGGGCCCCTGGACGAGACAAACAATAGTCTGCCCGTCGTCGTGAGCCTGCGTCTGTTGAGAGACTAGGACGGACCTAAGGCTGCGGTGGAGGGCCGTGGTCCGGAGGGATCGTCTCCCCGTCTGGAAGATTCCGCAGATAGCTGTACGGGACGATCTCCACGTCCTCCCACACGTAGCCCTCGGCCTCGAAGGCCTCGATATCCACGATCCCTCGCGAGCGAAAACGAGCCAACAACACGCAGGGGGGGACGACCCACCTTTTGACGAGGATCGCAAAACGAGTAGAATGGACTCAGTCTGGGAGACGGGATGGGAAAGGGGAACCTCAATGGCCGATGACCGAGCTCGCCTGTTCGCCCGCCTGGCCGCCGAGCGCAGCCGGCTGCTGGCCGGGCTTCTGGGACTGAATAGGAGGATGGTGACGGAGGAGGCCTTCCTGGATGACTGGACGGTGAAGGACCTTCTGGCCCACGTCGCTGCCTGGGATCGCTGGGAGCATCACCAGATGAAGCGCATGCGCGCCGGGGAGCCTCCGCAGGATGTCGCCGTGGACGCCTTCAACGCCCTGGTGGTGACGCAGTCGCAGGATCGCTCCTTGCCGGAGGTGTTGACGGAGCTGCAGGACGCCCGCGCCTCGTGGGTGGCCTGGCTGCGGGGCCTAGATGAGGGGGTGTTCTTCAGGAGCCGCCCCTTCGACGATTGGGACTGGGCCTTCCCCAATTGCATGGAGATCCAATGGCAGCACGACGCCGAGCATGCGTCTCAGATCGCCGCGTGGAGACAGGCGTATGACGTCGAGGGCGACGTTGGCCCCAAGTGCATCCTGCTGGCCGCCCTAAGCGCCGCCCGTGAGGAGCTGCTGGACGCCTCCGCCCTGGTCCCTCCTGGCGATCGCGCGTCCCGCCGCGTCTGCGGCGTATGGACGCTGAAGGATGTGCTGGGGCACACCGCCGACTGGGAGCAGGTGGGCGTGGAAGGCCTGCGCTTGATGGCCCGCGGTCGACCGCCCGACGTTGGCCGCATCGGCGACATCGACGCCTGGAACCACGAGCACGCCGAGGCCCGCCGCGATCAGCCGTGGGAGCAGGTCTGGGCCGACCTGCACGCGACGCGGGAGGCGCTGGTGGAGGTGCTGGACGGCATGGCCCAGGCCGGTCTGGCGCGATCCTACCCTTTTCCCTGGGGGCCACGGGGCACGGCGTACCAGTGGGTCGCCGTCTTCGTCACCCACGACCGCGAGCACGCTGAGGGTCTGCGCGGGGAGCTGGCGGCTGAGAACGGCTAGCTCAGACATCTAGCCCACGCCACACGGAGTATCCAGGTTTTACTACAGGCAGGCTTCCGGTCCTGTGGTATACTAATGCTGAAGGCCATTCGGCAGTCAGACTGCCCCTCGTTCTTGGACGCTGCGGCGTCATAGCTGAGGGGGAAAGGAGAGAAACCGATCATTAGGAGGCGCTGGACCATGAGAGTATGCGTGCGAGTTCTTGGCACGCTGATGTTGCTGGTATCCATCTGTTTTCTGCACCCAAGAGCCGCCCTGTCCCATAGCTCTGGGCCGCCGGAGTAATCCCCATCGTTGATCTACGACGAGATGCGCACCGTCTACTTGGGAAACCTGGCCCGACGTGATCATGGCAGACCACCCCTCCGCTGGAACGCCCAGATGACCGATGCCGCTCGCTGGTTCTCCTGGGACTCGGTGGTGAATCGCCCCGGCGGCTACTGTGGCCATGACGACACCCTGGGGCGCGCGCCCTGGGATCGCGGGCCGGCCTTCGGCTACAAAGGGTTCCTGGGCGCCGAGAACTGTTTCTGTGGCTACGTCACGCCGGAGGCTGCTATCGACGGGTGGATGCACAGCACAGGGCATCGTAACAACCTGCTGAATGCCTCGTTTCACGAGGTTGGCCTGGGCTACTACCGCCGCCAGAGCGACGGCCGCGGCTACGTCACCCAGGACTTCGGCGTTGATGGCGTCTACCCGCCGGTGATCATCAACAACGAGGCCTTGAAGACCACCTCGGGGAACGTCAACCTCTACATCTACAGCGGCGAGGGGGGCGGCGGCTTCACCGGCATGGGGGAGACGAGGGAGATGATGGTGGCCAACGATCCCTGCTTCAGCGGGGCGAGCTGGGAGCCCTACGCACCGGAGCGGAGCTGGACCTTGGAGCCAGGGAGTGGGTGGCGCAGCGTCTACGTCAAGACGCGGGACGCCGTTGGTCGCACCACCATCGTCAGCGACACCATCTACTTGGGACAGAACGTGCCCCTGGACGAGCTGGGTCTCCACCTGGCCTCCACCACCGCGGACCAGGTGACGCTGCCCGCGCTGGATAGCGGCGGTCTGCCCTACGTCCAGTTCAGCCAGAATTGGTTCGCGGATGACAAGAACGACACGTTTGGCCTCCTCTGGGGCGAAGGGGAGCGAGTTGACGATCACGCTGCCCTAGGCGGCACGGCCTTCCGCTTGCGTCCGGCGGATATGGAGTCCTCTGCTTGGGTGTGGACCACCTCGTTCTTCAAAGAGACGCCGTTCGTCGCCTACGTGCGACTGAAGGTGAGCAGCAACGCCTCCGCTGATGAGGTGGCTCGCTTCTCGATAGACGGTGGAGGGACGGAGTACGGCCCGCTCAGACTGAAGGGCACCGACTTCGACGCGCCCCACACCTATCAGGAGTTTCCGCTTCCCTTCACCTTCCACGACAACCCCGACGACGTCTTTCTCACCCTCCAGTTCTGGCGATCGGGTGGGGCCAACGTCTTCGTGGACGGCGTCTACATCTTCACCGCCCCGCAGCCGGTGCAGTCGCCCTTAACGTGGACGGTACCCGGCGGCAATTACCGTGGTGGCGGTATCTGGCTGCGCTACACCGATGGCGCCAGCACGTTCTCGGCGGTGGAGGAGGTCGACATGAACCCGGAGCGCCTGGCTGTCCATCCCGCTGCCTTGTCCTTCCTGGTCGAGGAGGATGAGTCAGCGCCGTCGCCTCGCACGTTGCACGTGGAGCGGGAGGGGTGCGAGCCGTTCAGCTGGAGCGTGTCGGACAACGCTGGCTGGCTCCACACCCAACGCGTGGGGCAGATGATTCGGGTGAGCGTGGACACGACGTGGCTGGGCACGGGCACGTGGGAGGGTACGATTACGGTAGAGGCGGAGGAGGGCGTGCTGGGCAGCCCGGTGGAGGTGCCAGTGCGGTTGGTCGTGGTTGACCAGATCTACGAGTCTCATCTGCCGCTGGTGTTCAAGCAATAGCCCCGCGCCGACGATCGTGCTTGCGCAAGATCTGAATCGGTGATAAGCTGTCTCTACGGAGCTAGCCATGACGCTTGACACTGGACAGACGCTACAGAACCGCTATCGTGTCGAGTCCCTGCTGGGCCAGGGTGGCATGGGCGCCGTCTACCGCGCCTGGGATGCGCGACTCAACGTCCCCGTCGCCCTCAAGGAGATGACGCCCCAGCCGGGGCTTGATGCCCGCAAGCTGGCCCAACTGCGTCGCCAGTTCCAGCGCGAGGCGCAGACCCTGGCCCGGCTCAATCATCCCAATCTGGTCGACGTGATCGACTTCTTCGCCGAGGGGGACAACGTCTACCTGGTGATGAAGTTCATTGAGGGGGAGAGCCTGGCGCACGCCATCGAGCGCCAGGGCCCGCTCCCGGAGGGGCGGGTGGTGGCGCTGGCCGAGCAGCTGCTGGATGCGCTCGACTACTGCCACAACCGCGGCATCATCCATCGCGACGTCAAGCCACAGAACGTCATCATCCAGCACGACGGCGGCCGGGGGATGGGCTCGGCCGTGCTGGTCGACTTCGGGCTGGTGAAGATGTGGGACCCCCGCGACCCGCGCACCAAGACAGCGATGCGCGGCATGGGCACGCCGGAGTACGCCCCGCCGGAGCAGTACGACGTGACGGGCCACACCGATGTGCGCAGCGACATCTACAGCCTGGGCGCCACGCTCTATCACGCGTTGACGGGCCAGGCGCCGCCGACCGCCACCCAGCGGAGCGCCAGTCAGGAGAGCTTCAGGCCGCCCCGGACGCTGAACCGGCGCATCTCGCCCGGGGTGGAGGCAGCAGTGGTGCGGGCCATGGAGCTGGGGGTCAAGAACCGCTTCCAGAGCGCGCAGGAGATGGACACGGCCTTGAGGAAGGCGGTCGAGGGGAGCACCGCGACCCGTCTGATGCCGGGCCGAGGTGCTCTCTCCGGTCGAGCAGGGGAGGAGCGAGATATCCCCCTATGGGCGTTTGGCGTGGGCGGGGTGGGCGCCTTGGGCGTGATAGCCGTAATCCTGGTCATGGTGTTCAGCGGGCTGGGTGGCGGAGCGGAGGAGAAGACCTCCACGTCGACGACTGAGGAGGTCACGACCACGGCGCCGGCCACCGTCACCGAGGTGGTGGTGCCGACCACGACCGAGGGAACAGCTACGCCGACCGCGGCTCCCCCCACAGCCACGAGCCGGGTCACGATGGCGCCGAGCGACACGCCCACCAGTGAGCCAACCTCAACACCCAAGGGTGACGCGACGTCCGAGCCGACCGACATGCCCGCCTCCACGGCGACGCTCACCCCCACGCGTACGCCGCTCCCCACGGCGACGGAGGGATCAGCCCCGCCGACGGCGACGCCGGCGCCCAGTGCGACCACGGCGCCGGCCACGCAGTTGGTGGCGCCGGCGCACGGCGGCAGCTACAAGAACCCGATCACGTTCCAGTGGCGTGCGACCTTGGGAGCTGGTCAAGCCTACCAGGTCACCGCTCGCCACACCGGCAGCGGCGAGATCGTCCAGAGCGGGTCGCTGTCAGGGGAGACCTGGACCACGGATGTCCCGGGCAGCCGGGTCGGCGAGTGGGTCTGGTCGGTCTCCGTGGTGCAGGGAGGCAGCGTGGTGACCACGTCTCCCGAGGGGATGTTCTACTTCGATCCCAACCTCGGCGGGGATGGGGATGGCGGCGGCGATGGAGGGGAGAAGCCGCCGCCTGAGCCGACCACCAAGCCGACCCCGCCGGCGTGAGCTGGCTTTGTTGTCATGGTTATCACTTTGTCTCACCATTGTGATGGTGGCTGGCCTCCCGACGAGCCACAGGATAGATTCGGGCTGGCCTGTCTAGCGGCGAGATAGCGTTGGAGGACGACGAATGAACCTGGGACCGGGTGCTGTGTTGCAGAATCGTTATCGCATCGTCTCTCATCTGGATCAAGGGGGCATGGCGTCGGTCTACCGAGCCTGGGACAGGCGTCTCGATGTCCCCGTAGCCCTGAAGGAGATGATTCCCCAGCCAGGTATCGATGCTCGCGCGCTGGCTCAACTGCGCCAGCAGTTCGAGCAAGAGGCCCAGACCCTGGCCCGGCTCAACCACCCGCATCTGGTGCGGGTGAGCGATTTTTTCGAGGAGCGAGGGAACGCCTACCTGGTCATGGACTTCGTGGAGGGGGAGAGTCTGGCCCACCGCATCGAGCGGAAAGGGGCGCTGCCGGAGGAGGAAGTGCTGACGTGGGCGGAGCAGCTGCTAGATGCGCTGTCCTTCTGCCACGCCAAAGGGGTGATCCACCGTGACCTGAAGCCGCAGAATATCATCATCCGTCCCGACGGCGGCCGGGGGACCGGATCGGCGGTGCTGGTCGACTTCGGGCTGGTGAAGCTGTGGGATCCCGACGATCCGCGCACGAAGACGAAGATGCGCGGCATGGGCACGCCGGAGTACGCTCCCCCGGAGCAGTACGACATGCAGATGGGGCACACCGACGCCCGTAGCGATATCTATGGCCTGGGAGCGACGTTGTATCACGCCCTGGCTGGCAAGGCTCCCCCCACGGCCACGCTCCGCATGGCGGATCCCGAGACGTTCGAGCCGCTTGGTAATATCGTTCCTGACGTGAGCGACCGCCTGGCCGATGCCGTCATGAAGGCACTGGCGTTGCCCCGTTCGCAGCGCTGGCAGAGCGCGAACGAGATGGCGAGGGCCCTGGGGGTCTCCATCCCGACTTGGGGGGAGGAGAGGGCCGGTGCGCGGTCTGTCCCCAAGCCAGCGGGACCTACGCGCAGGATGGCGAGCGCAGAGTCCGAAGCGCAGCCAGCGAAGGCGCGTCGAGCTTCGTCGACGGCGCCCCCTGCGGAATCGATCTTCACCGGTCTTCGAGTGCCTGCGTGGGCGTGGGGCCTGGGGGGGCTGGCCCTTTTGCTGCTGATAGCCGGGGTGGCGATAGCGGCTGGAGGCATAGGGGGCGGTTCTACGCCTACGCCGACGGTCACCGATAGCGCGCCGGCAGTCGTGCCGACGGTCGTAGAGGAGACCGCCACCATCACACGATCGCCTTCTCCGGAGCCGACGGCCACCGCGACGCTTCGACCCACGCGCACACCGACGGCGGGGCCCACCAGCACGCTGAGGGGAGCAACGGAGATGCCCAGCCCGACGGCCACGACCACGGCCACCTCAACGTCGAGTCCGACACCCGCGGCCACGTCAACGCCGAGGCCCACGGCAACGCGCACGTCCATTCCACCTACAGCCACGCTGGCACAGCCGACGGAACCGCCGCCGACCCAGCCACCAGCTCAGCCCACCGCACCGCCGCCTCAGCCAACAGATACGCCACTGCCACCGCCAACAGATACGCCGCCACCACCGCCAACAGATACGCCGCCACCACCGCCGACGGATACGCCGCCGCCACCACCCACCGAGCCGCCGCCACCACCGCCAACGGAGCCATCTGGATAGGAAGGCTGGACGTGACTCGTGCACCCCTTGCGGGGTCCGGAGGGAGAGATGGCTCAACCCAGATGGCTCAACCCAGTTTCGGCGGGTGCCGCTGCGCTTACAGAAACCCGCTCTACATGAGGTTGAGAAAAAAAGCATCTGCAGTATAGGGAGGAGATAACGTGAGTCGAGGGAAATGGTCCATTGTCTTAGGACTTGCTCTGTTAGGTCTGTCGCTGGGAGGAGGGACGGTCTCACAGGGAGCGCAGAATGCAGCTGTGCCAACGCCTTCCTCGTGTCAGGAGGGGGCTGACTCTACCACGGCTGTGCCTGCCTGGGAGGACACCGGGGTTGAGCATCGCACTTCCGTCGATCTGGGTGAGCCCGGGTTGAGCTTCCGCTACGTGGAGACGTTCGGCGAGACGGGCCAGCCCTACATCGTCGACCCAGACCACCTCAACGGGGTCAACGGCATTAGTCTCGATGGTGCCGACAACCTGTGGATCGCGGAATGGCACGGTCATCGGGCGCTCAAGTACGACTCGACCGGCGCGTTCCGTATGTCCATCGGCGATCCCGGCCGAGGGGGGATGCTTGGCGGCCTGGGGGATGTGACCGTGGGATCCGACGGTACGGTATGGGTGGCCGATGCCGAGCGTCATCGCGTGGTTCAGTTCAGCGCAAGCGGTGACTACATCGACCACCTGGGCGTGGAATGGGAGACGGGATCCGACAACGACCACTTTGACAATCCGTTGGGCGTCGCCTTCGACAGCAGCGGCAGGCTCTACGTCAGCGACCTGGGTAACCACCGCGTGCAGATCTTCGATGGCAGCGGGACGTACCAGAGCACCCTGGGGGTGACCGGTGAAGCGGACTCCGACAACGCGCATTTCGATCACCCCGACTCTCTGTTCATCGATGACGACGACAACCTGTACGTGGCCGACTCGGGCAACCACCGCATCCAGATTTTCGACAACTCTGGCGGCTACAGCGCCACGCTGGGTGTCTCGGGTGAATCCGGTTGGGACAACGACCACCTAGACTCGCCGAGTGACGTGTCCGTGGACGACGATGGGAACATCTACGTGGCGGACACGAACAACCATCGCGTCCAGATTTTCGACAGCAGCCTCGACTACATAGCCAGGCTAGGCGAGACTGGCATCATGGGCTCGGACGACGACCATTTCCAACAGCCTGAGGGTGTCGTCGTCGACTCCTCCGGGACCATCTACGTCTCGGACTGGGGCAACTTTCGCGTGCAGGTGTTCGACAGCGACCTCCACCACGCGCGCACCCTCGGCACCACAGGGGTGCCGTACCGCACGGACGAGGATCACTTCAACTATCCTGCAGACGTGGCAGCGGATGACGCCGGCCATCTCTTCGTGGTGGAAGCCAACGGGCATCGCCTGCTGAAGCTGGACAGCAGCGGCGGTCTGGAGGCAGCCGTGGGCACGGCCGGGATCGCGGGCAGCGGCCATCATCTCCTCTCCGCGCCTTCTGGCGTCTCACTCGACAGCGACGGACGCGTCTACGTGGCCGATCGAGACAATCACCGTGTCCAGATCTTCGACCGCGACCTCCAGTACGTGGATACGATGGGCACCAGCAGCTGCGACACGGGCAACAACGCTCTCTGTAGCCCACACGATGTGGCGGTGGACGCCACCGGCAACGTCTACATCGCCGATACCGGGAACGAGCGTGTCCAGGTCTTCGACAGCAGCTACGATTACGTGGCCACGCTGGGGGTCACCGGTTTGGCAGGGAGCGACGACGACCATTTCCGCAGACCGCGAGGCGTCGCGGTGGACCGACGGGGGAACGTCTACGTTGCCGACGAGGAGAACACCCGTGTTCAGACGTGCACCGTCACGGGCTCGACAGGCAACTGCTCCACGTTCGCGGGCGAGACAGGGGTCTTCGGCGACGACTTTGGTCATCTGCGCGCCCCGCTGGACGTGGCCGTGGACGACGAGAGCCGCGTCTACGTCTGCGACAGCTATTGGAACCAGCGCATCCAGGTTTTTGACGAGCGTGGCGCCTATCTGACCACCGTGGGAGGGGAGTGGGGCGGCTATAACGGGGAGTTCCGCAACCCGGAGGGCATCGACGTGGATCGTCGCGGCAGCCTCTACGTGGCCGATACTGAGAACACCCGGGTCCAGCACTACACAGCCGGCGTATCGGGCTGGAAGCAAGTGAACATCAATGGGTTCGGAGATGCCGACAACCAGGGCGCTTGGGCCCTGAAGGCGTACGACGACGCCCTCTACG
Source organism: uncultured Anaerolineales bacterium (assembly GCA_964575455.1). Taxonomy (GTDB): domain Bacteria; phylum Chloroflexota; class Anaerolineae; order B4-G1; family B4-G1; genus SKLM01. Next base: position 19,926 of record CAZNRX010000015.1, read on the forward strand.
TGAGCACCTTCAACTTCGACACCGGCGCCGAGGTCCATCGCTGGTCGTCCGGGAGCTGGCAGCGCGTGGTGAGCGGGGGCTTCGGCGACCGCACGAACGTGGGCGTGGATTGGTTTGCCGAGTTTGAGGGGCGGCTTTACGCCAGCACGTGGAACGATAACGGGAATGGGTCCAAAGGCGGCCAGATCTGGCGCAGTCCCAGCGGGGACAGCGGTTCGTGGGAGTGGGTGGTCGACAACGGCTTCGGCGATTCCACCAACGGTGAGATTATGGTGCTGGCGCCCTTCGAGGGGTACCTCTATGCCGGGACGTGGAGCTACGACACAGGCGTCCATGGAGCCGAGATCTGGCGTAGCGCTACGGGTAACGAGGGCAGTTGGACGCGCGTAGCCAGCGACGGGTTCAACGACGATAGCGACAATGTAGCGATTCTCTCAATCGAAGTGTTCAATGGTCATCTCTATGCTTCCACCTACAAGTACAGTGCTGGCGGCGAGATCTGGCACACCGACAACGGCGTCGACTGGGCTCAGGTCAACGACGATGGCTTTGGGAATGCGGATAACATCCGCGTGGTGTCACTTGAGGTGTACAAGGACGCTCTCTACGCCGGCACATGGAACTGGGAAGATGGTGGCGAGATCTGGCGCACGATGAATGGCACAAGCTGGGAACAGGTGATGAGCGGCGGCTTCGTAAACGTGGACAACAGCGATATCGCCTCGCTCGTCGCCTTTGACGGAGACCTGTACGCCATCGTAGGCAACTTCGCGACCGGCCCCGAGGTGTGGCGTTCGCCCACGGGCGACAGCGGCAGCTGGGAGCGGGTCGCCGACGCCGGCTTCGGCTGTGCGGGCGCCCTGGCCGTCGACTGGGACAACGCGGCGGCCGTATTCGACGGCGATCTCTACATCGGCACCTTTACCTGGGGAAGCGGGGGCGGCAGGGTGTGGCGCAAAGAGTCATACGCTGTCTATCTTCCCCTCACGACCAAGAACTGGTTCAACAGTCCCTACGAGCCCCACAATAGTCCAACCGATGCTTACGGTCCGCTACGGGCGGATGTCGTGTACCAAGCGTACCCCGACGACCCCGAGGACTGGTACTTCTTCAACTTGCCTGGCGCAAGGGACGTCACAGTTGAGGTGAGCGATTTCACGGGTAGAGACGGCCGGCTGATGGTTTACGCCGCAGAAGACACTGACAGCACGGTCCCCGACGGAGATGACAGCTCAGGCGGATCGACGATGATAGTCACGCCGTCCGATCTTCCGTCTGGCAAGTACTACATCCGAGTCTACACCGGTGGCAGTACCAATGTGACGACTTTGTACAATCTCATCGTTTCCTATTGAGGAGGTGATAACCGCAGCACGCGTTGAGCGATAACTGCCGCGAGCACTTTTCGATCGTGGATTCACACCAACACTTCACACGTCTTGTGCTACTGGGCGTGTGTGAGCGCATTGATAGCTTCACGTTCAAGGAGGTACAGAATGAGAGCTGTACGGTGGCTGACATCGCTGATCCTATGCTCACTTCTGCTGGGCCTGCCATCTGGCGGCGCAGCTGCGCAGGAGCCAGGACCACATGGCCCCCCTGAGTGTCACTTGAGGTCCAAAGAACAGAACCATCCTGCCGCCAGGGAAGCGGGAAACCGATTGATCACGTCAGACCGATGGCGGCCTGGTAATCCCTCGGCTTCCATTCTTACGCCGCAAAGCACCGGTGGCCCTGATGATTTTGGCTATACCTGGGATGACTCAGTGACTTTCAGCTGGATTGATGCCACAGGCGGCACCAACACGGGTTTGGAGGGAGATGACGAGTACACAGACGCCATAGATATTGGCTTCAGCTTCAAGTTCTACGAGAACTCGTACTCACAAGTCTACATTAGCACCAATGGTCTCGTGACCTTTGATGGAGGCGCCTATAACTGGTCAAACCAGTCTATTCCTAATCCAGCTTCGCCCAATAACTTCGTCGCCCCGTTCTGGGATGACCTCTGTGTCAACTACCAAACCTACAACACAGGGCAAGTCTACTACGAGCGAGGTGGCTCGTACCCCAACCGTTATTTCGCGATTGAATGGTATCAGGTTTCCCGTCTAGGAAGCGGTGATCTGTTGACGTTCGAGGTTGTTCTTCATGAGAGTGGCGACATTGTGTTCCAGTATCTCTCTCTTTCGGGCGCTTTGAGCAGCGCCACCGTGGGAACTGAGGGAGGTATTGGTCTCGATGGGCTAGAGTATCTATACAATGCTTGGGGGCTGGAGGATCAAGAAGCTGTACGATTCTATCGCCCAGCTCCTATGGCGCGGGTGAAGACTTGGCCCCTTCACCAGGGAAGCTTCATTGAACCTGGCGAGACGATAGTGTTCGAGCAGCGAGTTCGCAACACTGGGGAACTAGGCAGCGATACCTATGATGTCCTGGTATCGTCTTCGTGGGACGTGGATCTACTTGCGGCCGATGGCACCACCCCTCTTACGGATAGCGACGGTGACGGTACGGCTGATACCGGTGCCGTAGGACAGGGCAACGAGACATCTGTTTTCACTGAGATCACTGCCCCCTCAAGTGCCGAGATAGGTGACGGTACCCAGGTTGAGCTCATCTTTCGCTCCTCGCTCAACACGAATAGGCAGAGAGTCGTTAACATGAAGGCGGGCGTTCCGGCGCCATTTGCTCAGGTTTTTGGAGATCATGCCAATGGTGCCATGTCGCTGGACTTGGTGCGGCCGACGAGTGAGCAGGTGAAGAAGGTTAGCCCGGACGACTACTACGGCGACTACCCTGCCATCGCCGCGGCACCCGATGGCGGTCTGGCTTACGCGTGGGTTAAATATCGCTCAGATGACGTCTCCGTACGAGAGATCGAGTACACGCTCGTAACGCCCTGCGGTACCGTGAGCCGGCCGCTGAGCAAGCTGACCGATCACTCAAGTGCTACGATGAACACCTATGACTACAGTCCTGCAATCGCGGTCGCCCCCAACGGCCGCATTGGTGTGATGTGGTATCGCCGTCTCTACGATTCCTCTGATTCCAGCTGGAACTACAACATCTACTACGCCATCCTGGATCCTTCGGGCGATGTACTGGTGCCGCCCACAAACCTGACCAACAATCCTCTCTGGGGCTCCGGGTGGGCGGCCGTGGATGTTCCCCGGTTCGGGGAACCACGGATCGCAGCTACGACAGATAACCGCTTCGCGCTGGCTTGGCAAAGATATCTATATACCGACGACGGCTGGGTGGACGACATATACTATGCTTTTCGCGACTCTGACGGGGCTGCGGTCAAGGCGATCACCCGGCTGACGAACGACACACCGGGCTATGACGAGGGATTCTACTATCCCAATCTAACCCAACTGGACAGTGGACGAATGCTCCTGGTCTGGCAACGTGGGAGCGATACTGATATCTACTACGCTGTGCTCGACAACGAAGGTGACACAGTCAAAGGGATGACCGATCTCTCCGATGATGATTATGGGAGTTATGACTGGGCTCCTGATGCGACGCAAGTTTCCAACGGCAACATCGTAGTCGCCTGGAGCGGTGCACCCGTCAGTAACCCCGGAGAGACACCGTGGACAGCGCGCTACTACAACAACGAGACTCTCACGGAACCGGCTGCTTTGCAAAGAACGGATGACACGATCGACTTCCAATGGGGGTCTGGATCCCCTCACGCATCTGTTGACGATGATTACTTCTCGGTTCGTTGGACAGGAAAGATCATCGTGACGGCGGGTGCCTATGAGTTCAGCATGGGGAGCGACGACGGTAGCCGCCTGTGGATCGATGGACAGCTTATCATGGATCACTGGGATGAGTGCTGTACCTACTGGCAAAGGACTGTGTCGCTCGACGGCGGGGAACATGACGTTGAGATGGAGATGCATGAGGAATCCGGGGATGCTTGGGCATCCCTTAGTTGGTGGGCTGGCGGAGGACAGGCAATTCGTTACGCCATTTTGGATGGCACCACCTATGACGCGCTGGGCCAGCCTATTCCCTTGACAAATCCGGCCGCTATCATCGGTGACGGATATGTCTCTGTGGCCTCAGACAATGCTGGTCACGCAATCCTCACCTGGATGGACAGCAACTACAGCTATCGCCGCAATCTTTACTACGCGCTGGTGGACAGCAGCGGGAGTGTGCTCACCGATCCTATGATCTTTCGTACCATCCAGGCAACCGATCCCTACATTTTCTCCAGCTACGATGGGTATGGAAACACCAGCCTTTCACCCTGCAGAGTCTACCTTCCCCTTGTGCTCAAAAACGTGTTTCACAGTCCGTACGAGCCCAACGACTATGTGTCGGAGGCATACGGTCCGCTGGTAGCTAGTGCGACCTATCGAGCCTACCCTGATGACACCGAGGACTACTACTACTTCAACCTGGCAAGCACGAAGGACATAACGGTGGAGGTGACCGGTTTCACAGGAGGGCAAGGCAAGCTGATGGTGTATGCTGCAAGCGACACAAGGAATCCGGTGTCGGGGGGATATGACGCGAGTGGAGGATCGACGATGAGGGTCACGCCATCCGCTCTCTCTCCAGGCAAGTACTACATCCGTGTCCGCACCGAGGGCAGCACCAACACAGATGCGCTGTACAGCCTCAAGTGGTCTGTTAGATGAATACCGGAGTCCCATTGCGGTCTAGTGGGGCGACTTGCCCGGCACTGACCAGGTCTATTGGGTCACGCGTCTCCTATAGACCTCTTCAGCCCGTCTGACAGCAACTGCTTCAGGGAAAGAGCTACTAGGGAGCAAGGGCGCGGCATAGCACGCGCGGTTACGATGCACGACGAGGTCGCCATGGACGTCAACCGTTGTCCCAAGTGCGGCACGCCCAATCGACAGGGAGCTCCGTTCTGCGCTGCCTGCGGGTATCCTCTGGGCCGGCAGGCGCCCGCTAAGCCCCGAGCGATCCGCGGCGGGAGGAGGCTCGTGGTCCGCTGGCCTGGAGGCCAGAGCGAGGAGCACGAGCTCTCCAAGGCCGTCGTATCTGTGGGGCGCTCGGGCAGCAACGACATCGTCCTCAACTACCCAATGGTCTCGAAGCGACACCTGCGGCTGGAGCTGGCCTCGGACGAGGTCCGCGTCACCGATCTGTGCAGCACCAACGGCACGATGCTGAAGGGCCGCCTCATACCGCCAGAGACGCCCCGCGTCTGGCATCCCGGCGACGTGGTGCGCGTGGGGGACGTGCGGGGCAACTCCATCAGCCTGGTCCTCAAGGCCGGCTCGGAGCCCTCGGTGAGCACCCGGCTGCTCAACATCCAGAATCTGATGGGGCACCGGATCATCACCATTGGCCGCGATACATCGAGCACGGTCCACCTCGACCATCCCACCGTGTCGCGCCGACACGCGGAGATCACGCCGCGGAACGGCGGGCACGTGATTCGGGACCTAGGGAGCATGAACGGCACCTTCCTCAACAGGAAGCGGGTGACCGGGTCGGTCCCCTTGACCATGGGGGATGTCATCCGGGCGGGGCCGTACAAGCTGGTCTACGACAGACGGAAGAAGAAGCTTACCACCTCCGTTAGCCACGGCCATCGGCTGGATGCCATGGAGATGGGGGTGGAGGTTAGCGGCGGGCGCATGATCCTGCGGGACGTCTCGCTCTCCGTGGAGGCTGGTGAGTTTATCGCCGTGGTCGGCGGCAGCGGTTCCGGGAAGAGCACCCTGCTGAAGGCCATGAACGGCTTCAACCCCGCCACCCACGGTTGGATGTTCATCGACGGTCAGCCGCTCTACGCCAACCTGGATGCCTATCGCACCCTGATGGGCTACGTGCCGCAGGAGGACATCATCCACGACGTGCTGCCTGTGCGTCTTGCTCTCTGGTACGCGGCCAGGCTCCGGCTGCCCGACGCGACCGCCGGGGAGATCGAGCGCCGCGTCGTCCGGGTGCTCGACGTGGTGGAGATGGCGGATCACGCCGAAAAGCAGGTCAAGGTGCTCAGCGGCGGTCAGCGCAAGCGGGTCAGCATCGCCGTCGAGCTGCTGGCGGAGCCGGACCTGCTGTTCCTTGACGAACCTACATCTGGACTCGACCCTGGCCTGGAGAAGAAGATGATGTTCGACCTCAACCGCGTCGCCGACCAGGGGCGAACGGTGGTGCTGATCACGCACGCCACGGCCAACATCGAGCAATGCAACCACGTGGCTTTCCTCACCCAGGGGCGGCTGGCCTACTACGGCCCACCTCAGGAGGCGATCTCCTTCTTCCAGGCTCGGGACTTCGCCGACATCTACTTGAAACTGGGCGAGACCGTCGATCCTGCTCGGGGCAAAGCCCCGCCGCCCGAGCTGGCGTCCTGCTATCAAGCTGTGAAGGCGCGGATGGACGCGGGTGGGGCCAACGGGGAGGGCGCTGGCCAAGGTGCGATGTCGGCCGGTCTTCTCTGGGCGGAGCATTACAAGCGCTCGCGGCAGCACCAACAGTACGTGGCAGGGCGCCAGTCTGGCCTCCGCCGCCGTTCGCGGCAGGAGCCGACCACGGCACCGGCGCAGGCGAGGGTCAAGCCCAAGCGCGACTCCCTGCTGCGCCAGCTTCTCCTCCTGGCTCGGCGGCAGTTCGACCTGATTCGACACGATGTGCGCACCCTCTTCGTCCTGCTGGTGATGATGCCCATTATCGCCAGCCTCTTCATGGCCGTTAGCGGCAAGACCGATCTGACGGGATGGCAGACATCGGAGGCCCAGATCGATGCCGTGCTTGAGGCTCGACTTGAGGGACAGGCTGTGGGCACGAGCGAGAGCTACGTGCCCGCGAAGAGCGCTGCCGGCCTGATCACCATGCTGGCGCTGGCGCTGACGCAGGCCGGCACCTTCGGCGCTGGCTTCGAGATCGTGAAGGAGCGCTCCATCTTCAAGCGGGAGCAGGCCGTCAACCTGCGCGCCACCGCGTACGTCCTGTCCAAGGCGTTGGTGTTGGGGGCTTTCGCCCTGATACAGGTGGCGACCTCGCTGCTCATCCTGGGGTTCAAGGTCGATCTGGGCGTCGAGCCCGTTCTGGCGCTGTTCCCGTCGGGCGGTTGGGAGCTCCTTGTCACGCTGCTTCTCGCCGTGACCGCCAGCATCATGCTGGGGCTCTTCATCTCCGCTGTGATTCCAGGCCCCGACGTCCTCATGTACGTCATCCTGATTCAGCTCTTCGTTCAGATCATCCTGTCCGGAGGGATGTTCCGCATCGATAGCCCGGCCTGCAAGCTGGTCATCTCCCACTGGACGATGGACGCTGTCGGCTCGACGGTCGACGTGCCCGGGCTCGACCAGACCAGTCGAGTCTGCACGGTGCAGGAGATCCCCCAGGCGGATGGCACAGCGGAGAGGGAGGTGGTCTGCAAGTCGGCCCCTCTGGGTGAGGAGGAGCTGAAGCTCGACTATGACCACAGCAAGGGGCATCTGTTGACCACCTGGACCGTGCTCGCGGCGCAGGCCGCCCTCTGGTGTGGGTTGACCATCTGGGTGCAGGCGCGGAAGAAAGTGTAGCCGGCGGCCGGCTTCAATCCAGATACGGGGGTGACACACCTCCTTTGAGCTTGTTCATTCCACGAACCCGCGTTCGCCCAGCATGACAAGGCCCTGAAATCTGACGGAACTTTCGTGCGTTCTTTGACGTCCTAAGACCGTAGGACGCGCTGCACGAAACCGTCCCGATGGCCGGCCGGTCATCCCACAAAAGGGGGCACTGTCATGAAGATCCTCTCCTCCATCAAGAGCTGGCTGGCCCGCGCTGCGAGCCAGCGCTGGCTCACCACCGTGTTCCATCTGCTCATCGTGCTGGCCCTGGCGCTTGGCTTCCTCGCGTTCCGTTGGGTCGCCACGCTGCCGGACCGCGTCGACGCTCAGCGGACCATTCTGGTGGGGGCGTCCCGGTTCGCGCCGGACAGCGACGCGTCGCTGCGTGTGCTGGTCCAGGAGGCGGACGAGGGCCGACCCATCGAGGGCGCCCGGGTCAAGGTCAGCTTGGCCGCGTCTGAGGGTCTGGACCGCCCCGTGTCGCTCTTTGAGGGGCGGACCGACGAGAACGGCACCCTGCCGGTCCGCTTCCACGTGCCAGCGGACGCCCCCAGCGAGGCCAGGCTGGTTGTGGAGACGCGCTCAAACGCGGGACGCGATCGGGTGGAGCGCTCGGTGACAATCGAGCGTGAGTATCGCTTGCTCCTGAGCACCGACAAGCCGCTCTATCAGCCCGGTCAGACGGTCCACATGCGCGCCGTGGCGCTCAGCACCTTCGACCTGGCCGCTGCCGCGGACGCCACCGTCGACTTCTTGGTCGAGGATGCTAAGGGCAACAAGGTCTACCGCGAGAGCGTCGCCACCTCGCGCTTCGGGGTGGCCGCCGCCGACTTCACCCTGGCGGATCTGGTCAACCAGGGGGATTACGTGCTGAGCGCGTCGATAGGCGACACGACCTCCGAGAAGACGGTCGAGGTGCGCCCCTACGCGCTGCCCAAGTTCGGCGTGGACGTCTCCACCGATCGCAGCTTCTACCTGCCGGGTGAGCGCGTGGAGGGCACCGTGCAGGCCGACTACTTCTTCGGCAAACCCGTCGCGCAGGGGCAGGTGCACATCGAGGGGAGCGTCTGGGATGTGGAGCAGAGCGTCGTCGTCGAACTACAGGGCCAGACCGACGAGAATGGCACCTACGACTTCGCCTTCGACCTTCCTCAGTACTTCGCCGGATCCGGCCTGGAGTCGGGCCAGGCGCAGTTCGCTCTGGAGGTCACCGTCGTCGACCAGACGGATCACCCGGAGCAGGTTAGCCAGGTGCTGCCCATCGCCGCCCAACCGCTGTTGATCGAGGCCGTGCCCGAGAGCGGCATGCTCAAGCCCGAGGTGGAGAACGTCATCTACCTGCTTGTCTCCACCCCCGATGGGCGGCCTGCACAGGCTACGCTGAACATCGACGGCCCGGAGGGGGCGTCGACCGAGGTCGAAACCGGCCGCTTCGGGCTGGCGCAGTTCACCGTCGTGCCGCGGTTCGCCGATTCGCTGGTCCTGGACATCCGCGCGCAGGACGATAGCGGCCTTACGGCGCGGCGTCAGGTGACGCTGACGTCCGAGGGTGGTTACGACAGCGTGCTGTTGCGCTCCGACCGGGCGGCCTACGTGGTGGGCGAGACGATGGCGCTGACGGCCCTCACGGCGTTCGATGGCGGGGCGGTCTACCTGGATATCACGAAGGGCGGGCAGACGCTGTCGACTCGCTCCGCCCATGTGGCGCCGGATGACCAGGGCCGCGCTGCGGCTCAGTTCGCCGTCGACGTCACGCCCGAGATGTATGGTGAGATCGAGTTGCACGCCTACAAGGTCCTCCTCGACGGTCGGCTGGTGCGCGACACGCGCTTGGTGGCGGTGGACGCCCCCAGAGACCTGGACGTCGGCGTCAGCGCCGACCAAGAGACCTACCTCCCCGGTGGGACGGCGCTGGTCGATTTCGACGTGCGCGATCAGGAGGGCGCCGGAACGACCGCCACTCTCGGCGTGGCGGTCGTGGACGAGTCGGTCTTCGCCCTGCAGCGTCTGGATCCCGGCTTCGCCAAGCTCTATTTCCTGCTGCGCCAGGAGCTGATGGAGCCTTTCGTGCAGATTGAGGGGTTTGAGCTGCCGGCATCCGCGCCCTCGGAGGGGGATGACGTGGCCCTGCGCCAGGCTCAGGATACAGCGGCGAAGGCGAGCTGGGCCGACGTGTCGGCGGCGACGATGCCCCGGCCGGTCGACTCGCGCGAGGAGAAGATCGCAGCCGCCAACCTCTCGCAGATGCAAGGGTTCGAGCGCTTGGGTCAGGCCTCGTCCATCGCTCTGATCGTGCTGCCCGTCGCCCTGTGGGCGGTGGTTCTGGTCGCCCTTCGGCAGTCCGGCATCGTGAAGCGCTCGCTGAAGCGGCTGCTCGTCATCGGCGGCGTTCTCCTCCTGCTGGGCATCCCTGCTGCTTATGCCCTGATGCGCGCTCCCTACGCCTTCGAGCCCGAGGTGGTGTTCATGCCGCTGGCGATGGCCTTCGGCCTCACGCTGCTGGCCCTGGTGGGCAGTGCCTGGGGGCGGCGCGATGCGGCGGCGAAGTCGCTGATCCTTCTGGCATTGGCCTGGGGCGGCCTCATCTTCCTGCTGGTTCGGGTTGTTGATCAAGGCGGCACGCCGAGTGACGGCCTGACCGTGGCCGCGCTGGTGGCCGCCCTGCTTATTCCGGGGGCCTTTCTGCTCTTCGGGCAGGGGCGCTGGGTGGAGGAACGGAAGCTTGTCGGCGCGCTCACTACGGCCCTGGGCTCCTTCGCGGCCTTGCCTGCGCTGCTGATCCTGCCAGCTCTCCTCTCGTACAGCCTGGCGGCCACCCCGCTGAGCGGCGCGATGGCCCCCCGAGCCCAGTTCCGCGGCTTGAGGGCCGAGGGTGAGGTCTGGGATGCCGCAATGGCCGTCCCGGCCCCGGGTGCTCCAGCCGCAGAGCGCGTCGAGGAGGTGGCCTTAGAGGCGGAGGAAGCAGCGAAGGGCGCGGCGGATGAGGCAGAGGCGGAACACGCGGCCGGCGAGGCGCCTCGGCTGCGCCAGTGGTTCCCCGAGACCCTCTACTGGGCGCCCGACGTTCAGACCGATGACGAGGGGTACGCCGCGCTGGAGATCCCGATGGCCGACTCCATCACCACCTGGCGCTTGACGGCGCTCGCCTCCTCGCAGGATGGCCGGCTGGGCTTCGCCACCCACGGGCTGCGTGTCTTCCAAGACTTCTTCGTCGACATCGACCTGCCGGTCTCGCTGACGCAGGGCGACGAGATCAGCATTCCGGTGGGCGTCTTCAACTACCTGCCCGAAGCACAGCAGGTGCGGCTGGAGGTGGAGCAGGAGAGCTGGTTCGAGCTGCTGGGACAGGGGGAGCAAACGCTGACCATCGCGTCGAACGAGATCGAGGTGGTCTACTTCCCCATCCAGGTCCTCCATTTCGGTCGGCAGGGCTTCCAGGTAATGGCCTGGGGCGAGACGATGAGCGATGCGATCCGGCGCGAGGTGGACGTGGTGCCGGACGGCAAGGAGATCCGGCTGACGGAGAGCGACTGGCTGCGCGGTGATTGCGAGGTCGAACTCGACATCCCACCGAAGGCGGTGCCGGGAACGTCTCGGGTCGAGGTGAAGATCTACCCGGGGGTGCTGGCTCAGGTGGTGGAGGGATTGGAGAAGATCCTGCGCCTGCCGCACGGGTGATTCGAACAGAGTACGTCGGCGACGTACCCGAACGTTCTGATTCTCGACTATATGGAAGCGACCGACTTCGATGCCCCGGAGGCGCAGATGCAGGCCGAGACGTACATCGCCACCGGTTACCAGCGGCTGCTTACCTTCGAGGTGGACGGCGGTGGGTTCTCGCTCTTCGGACAGCCCCCGGCTGATCCCTTCCTCACCGCCTATGGCCTGATGGAGTTCAATGACATGGCCGCCGTCTACCCTGTGGATGAGGCCTTGATCGAGCGCACGGCGCGCTGGCTGCTCGACCGCCAGGGGTCTGATGGCACCTGGGTCGAAGAGGCCTATTCCGAACACTGGCACATCGACAGCCAGGTGCCGACCACGGCCTACATCACCTGGGCCTTGATCGAGGCTGGCTACGCGGACACCCCTGAGGTCGGGCGGGCCATCAGCTACCTGCGCGAGTCAGCTCCCTCCGCCTCCCAGGGAGAGGATGCGGACGCCTACAGCCTGGCCCTGGTGGCCAATGCCCTGGCGGCCTACGATCCCGATCACGCCAACACCCAGGCCGTGCTCGACCAACTCTATGAGATGCGTTTGGAGGAGGGTGGCGCCATCTACTGGCAGGCCGCTACCGCCTCCTTCATGGGCGGCAGCGGCGAGAGCGGCAGCCTGGAGACGACGGCCTTGGCGGCTATCGCCCTGATGCGGGCCGAGGCACACCCGGACGCGGTTAGCGGCGCGCTCACCTATCTGATCCAGGGCAAGGACAGCTGGGGCACGTGGCAGACGACGCAGGCCACCATCCTCTCGCTCAAGGCGCTGCTGACGTCGGCGGAGCAGGGCGCTCAGGCGGAGGGCCCGGCCACGGTGCGCGTGAGTCTCAACAAGGAGCAGGTGCAGGAGATCGAGATCGATGAGGGCAACGCGGATGTGGTGCACCTGGTCACGTTTGATCGAGGCTTCTCCCCCGGCGGCGCCAACCGCGTACAGATTGAGCTGGGAGAGGGGCAGGCGGGCAACCTGATGTACCAGGTCGCGACGCGGTACTACGTGCCGTGGGACGCGGTGGCGCCCGCGCCGGAGCTCGAGCCGCTGATCGCCATCGATGTGACCTACGACCGCACCTCGCTGGTCGTCAATGACCAGGTGACGGTGGACGTGGAGGCGCGCCTGACTCGCTCCGGCGTGGTCAGGATGGCTCTCATCGACCTGGGCGTGCCGCCGGGCTTCGACGTGCTGACGGAGGATCTGCGCCGTCTGGTGGAGCAGGGCTTCATCTCGCGCTACGAACTGACCGGCCGCCAGGTGATCGTCTACGTGGAGGACCTCTCGTCGGAGGCGCCGCTGCGCTTCAGCGTGCGCCTGCGGGCGCGGTTCCCACTGCGCGCGCAGACGCCGCCGTCGAGCGCGTACGACTACTACAACCCGGAGACGGCGACGGTGCGCGAGCCGCTGGACGTGACCGTGCGCGAGTAGCGCCGGGACGGCACACCGCACGGCTCCGTGCCTCAGTACAAACGGCTTCCCAAGTGTTCCTCATGATCAATCGGTGCTACAATAGAGTCTCGGAGCAACCAACGGGCCTTGCGAAAGGTCCATGCAATGCATCGGAAACAGGAGGTAGACGATGGATCGATACCGTGTCAGACCGGGGAGCCAGATTGACCTGAGTGCGTGGGATCCGAGCGACACCAGCGCATTCGACGGGGACAAGGACGAGGCGAAGGATGCCATGGAGGTGCTCAACGAGCGCTTGGAGGACCTCCAGGAGCTGCTCTGGGCGGAGCACAAAAACCGCCTGCTGGTCGTCCTGCAGGCCATGGACGCCGGCGGCAAGGATGGCACCATCCGCCACGTCTTCGAGGGGGTGAACCCCCAGGGCGTGCGCGTGGCCAACTTCAGGGCGCCCACGCGGCGGGAGCTGGCCCACGACTACCTTTGGCGGATCCACGAGCAGGTGCCGGGTGATGGCGAGATCGTCATCTTCAACCGCAGCCACTACGAGGACGTGCTGGTGGTGCGGGTCGACGAGCTTGTGCCGGGTGAGATATGGGGCCGGCGCTATCGCCACATCAACGACTTCGAGCGCATGTTGGCCGACGAAGGGACGACCATCCTCAAGTTCTATCTGCACATCGACCTGGATGAGCAGAAGGAGCGCTTCCAGGACCGCCTCGATGAGAAGCCGTGGAAGTTCAGCCACGCCGACCTAGAGAAGCGAAGGCAGTGGCCGCAGTACATGGTAGCCTTCGAGGACGTGCTGAGCGAGACGAGCACCCATTGGGCGCCGTGGTACGTCGTACCTGCCAACCGGAAGTGGTACCGAAACCTGGTGGTGGGCACGGTGCTGGTGGAGGCGCTGGAGGCCCTAAGCATAAGCTACCCCGAGCCGGAGAAAGACCTGGACGACGTGGTGATCGACTGAGCCACGCCGTCTCTCCTATGGCTCTCAGCGGGTCTGTGACCCGCGTCGGTACCGCCATCAAGGCAGAAGAGGGGGTAAACCCGCGTGGCCAGTGGCGCATATGCGTGGGCCATGACAGGGGAATCGGGGTCGCAATCTCTCTGAACGACGGGGGGCTGTGGAGCCCTCCGAGCAGGTGCAAAGGAGTGCAGAGACTATGGACGAGAGGCTCGACACCCGACGCATCATCATCTACCTTGGCTTTGCCTTCGGCATCGCTTGGGCCACCTCGTTCGTCGTCTACCTGACGGGCGGCCTGCAGGAGAGCCCCATGCTGATCCCCGCAGCGAACGTCAGCATGGCCCTCGTCCTCCAGGCTCTGCTCATAGCGCCCTTCATCAACGGCATCCCCACCTTCGGCGAGGAGTTCGGGTGGCGGGGCTACCTGCAGCCGAAGCTGATGGATCTCGGCACAGGCCCGCGCCGGGCAGTGGTGCTGACAGGCCTGATCTGGGGGGTCTGGCACTGGCCCGTCATCCTGATGGGGCATAACTACGGGCTTGACTACCCTGGTGCGCCGTTCCTGGGCCCCCTTGCCATGGTCTGGTTCACCCCGACCGTGGGCACGCTCCTGGGATGGCTGACGTTCAAGGCCGGGAGCGTCTGACCAGCGGTGATCGGCCACGCGGGGCTCAATGGGACGGCCAGCTTGGGCGTCATCTTCGCGCAGGGTGATCCGAACCCACTGCTGGGCCCGCAGCCCGTGGGCCTTGTCGGCGGGGCCGGGTTCGCCGCGGTAGCGCTCCTGCTGCTGATCGTCCCTGGCCTCTGGCGGGCCCCCGCCGATCCTTGATCGCCCGGGGTGGGAGCGGGAGATGGCCCGGTAGCTATCACTTAGTCCATCGGCCCGCTGTCGGGCCGGCCCCCATGCCAATCCCGGTGTAATCGCGCCGGGCTTCAGGCCCGTTGCAGCTGCCGGGAGGCTATACGGTGCGCCTTCGAGAAACGATCACCTCGCTGGCGTGCTCACAATTCGATCAGGTCAGCCATAGTCTGTCTCTCCGCGGCCCCCGCTGGCTCTGCCGACAGCGGCACGCGCACCAGTTCGCCCTTCTCGTTCTCGCTCACGTGGTACAGATCCTCCGGTCGCTCGACGCGATCGATGAACAACACCCCTTCCAGGTGATCGATCTCGTGGTGGACCACCACGGCGTCGAACCCCTCGAATACCTCATCGAACGGGCAGCCAGCCTCGTCGATGCCCGTCACCCGCAGGTAGTGCGGACGCACGGTCTCGCCGTACAGCCCGGGGAGGCTGAGGCAGCCGTCGAAATCCCTCCTCTCGTCCCTCGCCTGCACGATCTCCGGGTTGATCAGCGGGAATGGGGGGCCAGGTTCGCTGCCCTCCTCCCGTCCACCCAGTCGAACCACGACTACCCGGGTGTTGACGCCGATCTGGGGGGCGGCCAGCCCGATGCCCTCTTGGTGAGCGTTCAAGGTGTCCTTCAGATCCCGCACCAACCGTCTGACCCGCCGGGTTACGCTTCCAACGGGCTCGCTCTCCTTGCGTAGAACGTCGGCCCTCTCGGGATACACAGCAATCTCTTTCACAGCCATAACCTGTCTCTCCGTCACTCGTCGTCGCGTGGATAGAGGGCTAAGAGGCGGGCCAACTCATCCTCTCCACAGCGAATCTCCGTGCAATGGGTGACCTCACCGTTTCGTTGTGCCGTGCCCTAGTCTCTCTGTTCGCGGTGCCGGTTGAGCTTTCTCAGATAGAATCGATGGTCCCCGTGCTTCACCTCGATCAGCTTCTCCTTGGTCACCAGATCGCGGACTGTCTCCCAGTTCCCCTCAGCCCGTTCCAGGAATTCGCGCACAGCGTCCTCTCGCATGGGGTGGACTGCGGTAATGCTCAGTAGATCCTCCTCAACGTCGCCCGTGGAGGCGAACTCGTTTCCCTCGTATCCGATCAGATACTCGACGTGAGCCACCCGCTCGCTGACGATCTGATACGCTCGGTTGATCGTCTCCTCGTCCGGTCCGTGTGCCCACGGCTCCGCCGGTGGTCGGGTGGGGATCGCCAGATAGGCTCGGTCAGGCTTCAGGCGCGCCAAGAAGTCGGTCACCTCCTCGATGGCGTCCTCGCCATCGTTGATCCCGTCGACCAACATGGTCTCTGTGCATAACACGCCGTCGTAATCCTCCGCAAAGGCCAGCATCCCCTCTTGGATAGCATCTAGCTGCAGGCTCTTGTGAGGGCGGTTGACGCGTCGCCAGATCGCCTCCGAGGCCGCGTCCGCCTTCAGGGAGACCCAGTCCGCCTGCGTCAGCTCCTCCCTCACGTCGTCGCGCCACACCAGGGATGCGTTGCTGATGACGGCTATCTTGATCCCCAGCGGCTTCAAGCCCTCGATCTCGCGCCCCAGATTGAGGTCCAGAGTTGGCTCGCCATCGGGGACGAAGGTCAGGTAGTCGATCGATTCCCCTTTTTCCTGGGCCTTCTCGACCTTGTCGCGGACCTCACGTAAGACCCGGTCAGGGTCATAGAAGCCTTGGCGTTCCACCTGCATCTTGATTGTGCGCCCCAGCTGGCAGTAGACGCAGGAGTAGGTACATATCTTGGGAGGGATGTTGTTGATGCCCAGGCTGCGCCCCAGACGCCTGGATGGCACGGGTCCAAAAGCGATCATGTTGTCCTCCTAGTTGCGTCCTTATTCGAATGGCTGAGGCCGTCACTGTAGCGTCTCTTCCGTCGCGGCAGGGTCCTCGTCTTCATCTTCGATCTGCTTGACGGCGTCCAGAAAAGCGTCGTTCTCCTCCCGCGTGCCAATTGATACCCTGATGAAACCGGGCGGCAGCTTGTTGGAGGCGTCCAAGACCAGCACCCCGCTGTCCCTAAGCCGTGCTCCGACCCACCAAGCTGCCGTCTCTCGCGCCGCCTCCAAGGTGGGAAGGAACGACGGGCTCACCATGATGACCTTCCTCTCCCCCGCGAAAGCGTGGATCATCTCGCGCAGGAGGATGTCCAACCCCGGCCCCACGATCACCTGATCCTGCGGCACGCCGGCGTACGCGCCAAGCAGCTGGCGCAGCCGCGCCAGATCCTCCACGTCGGCGTAGCGGTTCAAGCGCGACAGCCCGCGCCGGGCCGCGGGGATGACGGGTCCGTGACCCAGGCCGGGGCAGGGAAGGGCACCTCGTTCCGATCCAATTGGACGGGGCCCTTCAGCATGCTACTTCTACCATTATCCACTCTCTGTAACCCACGTTGACTCTCATGTAGCCGGAGAGCGTCTTGTCCAGCTCCAAGTCCCCCGTGTCCACGCGCAGGCAGTCCAGCTTGTTCACCTTGTGCCGGGTACCTACGACGATCATGTTCTCCCGGCCCACGCCCCGGATCACTTCTGGCGTAAACTGCTTGCTGCCTCGGCCGAAGATGAACCCGTTGCCGCCGATCGGGGTTAAGATGATCTTCCGCTTGCTGTACTTCTCGAACAGATCCAGGATGTCCTGCTCATTGATGTCCTCCCCCATCAGCTCACCGTCGTAGACCGCGTCCACCCCCAGAAGCGTCTTTGGGATGCCCAGCTCGTCGGTGATGGCCCGCACCGTGGTCCCCGGCCCCAGCAAATAGAGAACGTCCGGGTCTATCTCCTCAACCATGAAGCGGGCGATGTCCCTCTTGAGCTCCTCCGATGGCACACTCACGTTGGAGGCGGCCTTGGCTGGCTGGAGGGAGGTTCGCACGTCGGGCACCATCAGGGTGCCGTACAGCCGGGAGGCCAGCACGTCGTCGCGGAAGGCCTCCTCGTCGATGTCGAGGACCTCCTCCTCCGTCACCGTAGCGCCGGCCACGAAGTCGTCCACCATCTCGGCCGCCGCTCTGGCGCTGAGGGCGAAGGCGGCGCTGAAGACCTTCACGCCGGCGGGCACACCGACCACCGGCACGCTCGTGCCCACGGCGTCGCAGACATCGCGGGCGGTGCCGTCGCCGCCGACGAAGATCAGCAGATCGACGTCCTGATCCACCATCGCCTTGGCTATCCGCCTGGTGTCTTGCGCCGACGTCTCCTCGTCGATCTCGCCGATCATGGTGACGGGAACGTCGACATCCTCCAGGTACGCGGCGCCCATCTGGCCCGGCGCGGCCAGGAACGCCATCTCGTCCGTCCGCTCCAGGTGGGCCAGGGTGTCCCTTGTTCTCTCGGGGGTGACCGGCTCGGCGCCCAGCTCAAGGGCTCGCTCGTGCATCTCGCCGTCGGTCCCCTTGAGCCCGACGCTGCCCCCCATCCCGGCCACAGGGTTGACGATCAAGCCAATGCGCTTCTTCATGCTGACATCCTCCCTGCTGATTCCTCCGCTGACGCATCCACGGGCTGCTTGAGCACCTGCACGGCACACTGCGGCCTGGGCAGGAGCATGGGCACCTCCTGACGGTAGGCCTCGTACGTCTCCCCAAACCTGTCGCACAGCTCCGGCTCCTCCACCAAGAACAGGAAGCTGAAGATCCACAGCCACTGCGTGATGGCGACCAAGACAAACCAAAGGATCAAACGGACACGACACGTCGACATACGTGCACCCTTCAATCGCGACGGCAAGTGCTGCCGTCCGAGCATGGCGGCGCGTCGCACCGCTCGGCTCGACCGCAGCAGGTGCTGCCCGCCGGCCGCGACGTGCGGCCGCTCAGCATGATGGGGGCGGAGAGCAGCTTATCCAGCGACGCCCCTCCACACTCCGGGCAGGTGACCGCCTTGCTGCCCCGCACCAGCGCCTCGAATGTCGTTCCACACTCAGCACAACGATACTCGTAGATCGGCATCAAGCCCTCCTCAGTCCTGTCTGCTCAGCGCCCACGCCGCCGCCGTCGCATCCGGCGCCCGCGCCCGTTGGAGCGGCCCGCGCTGGGCTGCGACACGTCACCAGTCGGGGCGACACCCGTCTGTTCCGAAGGTTGCGTCAGCCAACGCCCCACCACGTGGGCCACAGCCCTGGTGGCCTTCGCGAGCAGACCCGCTCCCGCCACCGCGAGCGCCGGAGCCGCGGTTTCGATCAGCGGCCGGGAGCGCTGGAC
This sequence comes from uncultured Anaerolineales bacterium, assembly GCA_964575455.1. Classification (GTDB taxonomy): domain Bacteria; phylum Chloroflexota; class Anaerolineae; order B4-G1; family B4-G1; genus SKLM01. The sequence continues at coordinate 38,632 of CAZNRX010000015.1, forward strand.
CGCGGGTGCGCGGCTCGCTGGACGGCTCACGGAGCGCTGCTCCTCCACTGTCAGAAGCTCACCCTCCACGACCGGTTGGATCGCCTCCCGCGGGCAGACCTCGAGACAGGCCCCGCAGCCGGTGCACGTCTCCTCATCGACGTCCGCCTTGCCGTCGATCAAGGTGATGGCCCCGACGGGGCACGCGTCAACGCACGCGCCGCACCCTGTGCAGCGCTCAGCATCTATCCATACGATCTGGTTCCTCGACATCTGTACCTCCTTCGTCTTAAACGGTCGTCCCGCAGCGTCCATACCCTCTAACCGGGGACGCTCCTAACCTACTCATCTCCTTGTGACGCCTGATGCAGGGCTATGGCGATGAACCCGCCCCAGGGCAGGTGGGCCTGCGGCCAGGGCCGTTCCCAGCACGGGAAGAGCGTGGTGCGCCAGACGACACGGCCTGCATTGTCCGCCGCAGCGCGCAGTCGTCGCTCCAACGCCCTCACGCCGTAGAAACGAGCGTAGTCGTAGAGGGTGGAACGGAACAGCCCACTCAGCCGACGCCTCAGACCAAGCAGGCTCCAGCGGTTGAGCACGCCCAACAGCACACCGTCTCGAGCCACCCTCACGGCCTCCGCCAACGCCCTCTCCGGGCAATCCAGGAACTCCAGCGTGGTGATCAACGCCGTCACGTCGAACACGCCGTCGGCGAAGGGTAGACGGCGTGCATCACCCCGCACCAAGGGCATCCCGTTCAGCGCCCACGCCTCCGCCAGCATGGGCGCCGAGAGATCCAAACCCGCGGCTGCCCATCCCGCGTCGCGCAGCCAGCGCGTGAAGTGCCCCGTGCCGCATCCCACCTCCAGCACGCTCCGCGCTCCGGAGAAGCCCTCCAGCAGCCGCCGGAGCACAGCTTTCTCCAGTGCGTCGGCCCGCGCCCCCTCCACCGTTTCGTACCAGGACTCGTAGTTGGCAGCCGCCTCCTCGTCGAAAACCGTGTTCATACCATCCAAGGTTGACCAAGACGCGCCCGGAGCCGCTCGTCCCGGGGGCTGCCCCTTCAACTGGGCTTGGGGCAGGCGTTTGACAATGTTACGCACATCACCGCGTCTCCCTGCTCGCTCGTCCGGTGGAAGGCCTCCTGCAGCGCCTCGAAGACGGTCTCCTCCTCTCCCCACACCAGCGTGCTCATCTCGCCCACGCGCACGTGCAGTCCATGTCGCTTGAAGGTTCGCACCGCCTCGCGGATGTCGGGGCCGATCGAGACTTGTCGCAGCGGATAAAGGCTAACCTGGGCTGTGATCACGTGATCCGCGCTCCTCTCTCCTTGAGGGCTTGCCTCCGGCGCCGTAGTCGTCGGGGTGGCGCCCACACCCCTATTGACCGGATGACCCATCCTCTTCGGGGAGGCTCTCTGTGAGCAGTCGCTTGAAGTGGTCGAGCGTGATCGGCTCAAACGTCACCTCCAAGCCCGTCCAATCGAACAGTTCTAGGATCTCCTCGGGGTGCTCCGCCATGAACGTGTCGGCGATCCCCAGCGTGTCCAGCACCATGATCTTGTCATAGAACCCGGGGAAGTTGGCGTTCGCGTCCGCCGCATCCCATCCGAAGTACCTCTGGTAGACCATCTTCCAGCTTCGCAGCCAACCCGGCGTGAACCAGAGGATCTTGTTCTCTCTTCCCCCGCTGATGCGCTGCCGCTCCTCAAAGCCGGCCATCATGTCGTATCCATACGCGCCCCGCACTCGCGCAATGCCCTCACCGTGGTCGTTCAGGATGGTGTCCACGCGCTTCAATGGTTCATCGGTGCTGGTGTAGCACTTCTCGCCGTACACCACCGTTATCTTCTCGTCCGGACACGTGGCCTTCGCCTGCTCCAAGCGGTCGAGAAGATGCTCCTCCAGCTGATCCGGCACGGCGTGCAGACCTGGCGGCGTGAAGAAGACCCGCTTTGGACTGATGAACCCGGTCTCCACAAGATGGGTCAACTCCGGGTGCAGCATCCCACAGGACACGACGCAGCGGTCCTCGAACCCTGCCTGTCGACCCTGAACCGACGTCATCTTGTTCATCACTTACTCCTTCCGCCCTCCGTCTGCGCGATGGGCATACGCTCATTGGCCAGGAAACGCTCCGCCTCCATCGCGGCCTTTGCCCCCTCTGAGGCGGCCACCACCACCTGTCGGAAGCGCGGGTTCTGAACGTCGCCCGCTGCGAAGACACCTGGCACGTCGGTGTGTTGCCGCGCGTCGGTCACAATGTAGCTGCTCTCATCCAGTGCGATCTGGTCAACGAACGGATCCGTTTTCGGTAACATGCCGATGTATATAAACACGCCGTCGGCGTCTAGCAGCGACACCTCGTCCGTCTTGACGTTGCGGACGCGCACACCGATGACCGTCTGCTCGCCCTGGATCTCCTCCACCACGCTGTCCCAGACGAACGTCATCTTCGGGTTCGCGAAGGCGCGCTCCTGGTAGATGCTCGTCGCTCGCAGTTCATCCCGCCGGTGTACCACGACGACCTCACGGGCGAACTTGGTCAGGAAGAGCCCTTCGTCGATGGCGCTGTCGCCCCCGCCGACCACCACCACGCGCTTGCCCCGATAGAAGAAGCCGTCGCACGTGGCACAGATGGAAACTCCACGCCCGAAGAACCTCTTTTCTCCGGGTACGCCGAGTTGGCGAGGGGTGGCGCCAGTGGCGATGATCACCGTCTGGCTCTCATACGCCTGCGGGCCGGCTCGCACCAAGAGCGGCCAGCTTGAGAAATCGACCTCCGTCACGGCGGTCTGGACGATCTGGGCCCCGAAGCGCTCTGCCTGACGGCCGAAGCGCCGCGCCAGCTCCCCACCTTCGATGCCCTCCGGGAAGCCCGGGAAGTTCTCAATGTGGTTGGTGCTGGCGAGTTGACCGCCTCTGTTGGGGCCGGTCAGCACCACGGTGTCCAGGCCGGCGCGGGTGGCATAGATGGCGGCTGTGAGACCGGCTGGCCCGGCCCCGATGACTGTCAGATCATGTGGCTGGTCCGGCTCACGTTTCTCTGTCTCGGGTTCCTGAATCTTCTGCTCAGGTGCTTTCACCTTGAAATCAAGCACTACGCCTCCTCGTGGTCACGCCAGTTGACGGTGCAAATCGATTCGATTCCGCTATCACGTCCGCGCGCGGTTTCAGTGCTCGCCAGCGCCATAGCGACGGCGCTGCGAGCTCGAATGAGCCTACTCACTAGCCTCTGCCTCGAGGATGATCGAGCCATTGATCAGATCGACGCTCTTGATCCTGTTTCGAAAACGCCGGCTCTCGCCTAGGAACGTGACCAACTGCAGACCGTGGTTCTCGGGCTTGATCCAGGCCACGTCCTCCATCACTTGTCTCCGTTGACCGTTGTCCTCGATGTAGACTGTTGCTAAGCACATAGGTCCTCCTACACCAGTTCGTCCACAATGCGCGCTATCGTTTTCTGCGCCTCCCTACTGTCGATCGGATGCCCTTCCAGGCCGGCACGGCGGATCTCCGGATCATAGCCCAGGGAGCCAACGACGGAGACGCCTCTCTCCTCCAGGTTGCTGCGCATTCTCGAAGCGAGCTCGTCCGAGTCGACCTTATTGAGCAGCGTCCAGACGTTCTCCATGTCCACCTCAGCGGCGAGGTCGTTCATCTTCTCGGCAAGCTCCAACGAGTCGAGGGAGGGCTCGGTGACGATCAGCATGTTGTCGATGCTCGTCTCAACGCCTCTCCCGAAGTGTTCGATGCCCGCCTCCAGGTCGATGAGCGCCACCTCATCCTTGTCGAGAGCTAGCCTCTTCAGGAACTCCCGGCTGAGCACCCCCATCGGACACGCACAGCCCTCCAGCGATTCAAGGATCTTGCCGATGCAGACCATGCTGACACCATCCGTGGTGGCGATGTAGTCGGCCGGGATGTCCTCGGTCTTGATGATCTCCCGAGTGAGGATACTGTGAGGGGGATCCGAGCCATCCGAGTACGTGTTGAAGACGTTGCCCTTGCCCCCAACAAGCCCCAGAAGCGGCGAGGGACGTTTTTCCAGGCCCAGCATGCGGTACAGCGCTGGGTTCGATTCGTCTGAGTCGACCACCAGAACGCGATATCCCTTTCCGCGCATAGCCTTTGCCAAGAGAGCGACGGTGGTGCTCTTGCCGCTCCCGCCCTTTCCACCTACTGCGATCTTCTTCATGCCAATCTCCTACGCATCATCTTCGAATGCTGATTGCCTAAGTCTGCGAAAGCCTGACACGGCGTGTAACCTCAGTCTGACCGACGTGTCGTGCCCACTCAGCTAATCGGGCCTCATCCGCACACGTGAGACGCCGTGCTGTCTATGCCCCGAGACACTCCGCGGCGAAGGCATCGCCCCAACCGCGGAAGCGAGGCTGAGTCCTATCCAAGGCCCTCGGCTGAATCCGCCTGCGAGGCCAGATCGAGGTTCAATGTCTCTGGCACGGTGGTCAGCAGCGGAATCCTCAGGAATAAGTCCACGATCAGCGGCACCAGGAATACATACGCTGGTCCCAATTCTCTCCATATCAGCCCGCCGATAATGGGAGCTGGGATGGTGACCATCCCCCGGAAGAGACCTTGCAGACCGCTCCACTTGCCCATCTCCTCCACTGAGACCAGCTCCAAGGTCATGGCCCCAGTCACGCCCGAGTTGATGTAGTAGAAGGTCCACAGGGCACTGGCCAGTATCAAGGTGATCGAGCTGGTAGAGAAGATGAGGAGCACGTGGGAGGCGTACCACAGCGGGGTGAGCAGATAGATCACTTTCTTTCGCCCGATTCGATCTGCCAGCCGCCCGAAGGGGATGCCAAAGGCCAGACGCGCCAGGATGGTCGCCGTGCCCATGGCGCCCAGCACGTATTGGTTTGCCCCTTTCATCTCGTGGGCGAAAACCTGAAGAAACGGGGGTGTCATCGCCATGGGTAGAGACGTAAGCGAGGAGATGACGATCCACTTCCTCAGACGATGACTGCCCCCAAGAAGTTGCTTAAATGCCTTGACCGGACCGGCGTCGAGCGTCGCTTCGCGGGTGCTTCTGATGTCCTTTAGCCGAACCGCAACGAAGAGAAGGACGAGAAAGTAGCCTACAAAGCGAATGTAGTAGAGAGGGCGAATGCCCTCCGCGTTCATCCCTCCAGAAGCGGTGACTATGGGAGCGGCGGCCAAGGGGGCAACCATGGACAGGATCGAGCGGAACGCGGCGCACAGGTTCTGTGCGGTTACGCGATCCTCGTTGTCCACGGAGTCGGCGCTGATGACGCTGCAGCCCGTGCCGGTCAGCCTCATGGCGGCGGCGTAGAGAATCATCGCGGCGATAATCACCTGCCAGCTCGGCGCCATGGCGTAGATAAGCGCCACGCTGGCCAACAATCCCATACCCAACACGTAGAACCGCTTGAAGCCATACCGGTCGGCCAGCCAGCCCACCGGCACGGCTATGATGGCTGCGACCGCGTTGCCGATGCTGTTGACAGTCCCCAGCTCCACCGACCCCGCCCCGAGGGATACGGTGTAGATGGAATCGTACTGTGCCGTCATGTTGAACAGGAAGCTGTTCAAAGCGGAGCGTGTGACCGCCACGCGGTAGTTGCGTTTCTGCCGTTTCACAAACCCAGTGAAACGCCCAATAGCTTCTTCAAGGGCCATCGCCAACGTCTGGCTCTCTGTCTTTTGCAACGGTGAGTCCTTATCCATAGGTCATCACACGTCTATGTGCACCTGTTGACATACCGGCGGTAGCCGCTGGTATCGGCCTGCCCCTGTGCGTAGGCCTTGTGCCAACCGGATGGCACCGGCATCTCGTCGCACAGTTCCTTCCGTCGCGCCTCCAACAGGCAGCGCGGACGTTCCATGAAGTCGGCGGCGTACATGACCCGATGGCCTGTCTCGGATGAGAGGCAGTCCAGCCAGCTCAGACCTTCCTCGCACCAGAGCAGGTGGTGGTCGAGAATCAGCGTGTCGATGTGCCGAGCCAACCGCTTCGCCAGCTTCCAGGTGCGCATCCGCCGCCTGGGGCCCAGGACGTCGTCGAGATAGAGGGGCGGACCACCGACGCACAGCGACTCCGCCCCCAGGATATCAATCCGCACCCCGTCCCTCCCACATCAGCCTTCGGTGAATCGTCGGAGGCCCGCTACTTGCGCGTCTTCGCCGGGGCCATCTCCGCCGCGTTCACCACGTGGTAGACGATGGGTGAGGCTGTCAGAGCGGGATGGGTGCCCATCTGGAACATAGCTATCTGCTCGGCCGTCATGCGGTTCTGCACGCAAGCGGCGATAGCGTTGATGATCTACCCGGCGGTTGTACCGCCCATCACCTGGCCGCCCAGCGCCAGGCCTGAGTTTCGCTCAAAGATCATCTTCACATTTGTCTGTGCTGCGCCGGGCATCTTCCCTGGGTGGCGATTGACGCCCTCGATGGCCACGGATACGACGTCGTAGCCCATATCCTCCGCCATCGCTTCCGTCAAGCCAGCGGTGGTCAGCCCGTGGTTGCCCACAGCTGTGGGCCAGACGCCCACCGTGCCCACGTTCTCGCGCTTGATGCCGAACAGCGTCAGCCTGTTTCGTGTGTATTATTCCTTGTCTGCTGTGCTTGATGATAGGGACCGATGGTCCGCTTTGATGCGCACCCGCCGCAGCGGGTGCGTGTATGTCTCTCGTTCCTCCGCTCGTTCACGTCTCCCCTTGGAGGTCCTCCAGACGCTCCAACACCTGGGCAAGCTGGCCCTGCAGCTGTTGAGCTGTCTCCTTCAGCGCGGCGATCTCCTCTGCACGGGTAAGTTTGCCCTGTGGCGCTGAGGCCTGCGGTGGTGTGGGCGTCCCAGCGTCCTGATCGTACGCTGGACCGGCGGTGCCTATACCAGGCTGCATCCTGGCGCCCATGCCGCGCCCCATGCCTCGGCCGCGACCCATCCCCATGCCGGGCCTTCGGCCTTGGCCCATCCCTCGCCCCATGCCGCGTCCCATGCCCATACCCGGCTGGGTGCCGCTCCCGGGGGGCGCGCCAGCCCCCGAGCCCATCCCCGGCCGGAGGCCTTGGCCGGCCTGCGCGGTGGGGTCGATGATCGATTGCAGCTGCCCGGCTCGGAAGGCTTCGGCGGCCTGCCGCACGGTTCCACCCCCGATGGGGTAGATGGGAACGCCGGCCGACTGGAGAACGCTGAGGGCATTGGGTCCCACGTTGCCGGTCACCACAGCCTTTGCCCCCTGCTCGATCACGAACTGGGCGGCCCGGATGCCGGCGCCGCTGGCCGCACCAATGGCCGGGTTCTCCACGGCCTCGTGCGTCATGCTCTCCGTGTCGACGAAGACGTAGGCCCGGCAGCGACCGAAGACCGGGCTTGTCGGCGCATCAAGATCCGCGCCGCTGCTTGTGACGACGATTCTCATTTGCAATCCTCCTCACGGGACGTATAATAGCGCTACCCACCAGACGAGGGGCCCGGAGGCCCCTCATCCGGTCGGGCGCTCGGGGCGGGTGAGAACGTTGGTCACGGGAGTAGACGTCACTCCATCACACCCGCCCCGAAGGTTGTTGGTCGAGGCCGCTCCGTTTATGCCTCTTCCCGCTCAAGCTCCTCAATGCGGCTGGTGATGGCCTCCAGCGACTCCCGGAGCCACTCAGCCTGTGTTCGCAGATAGGCCACCTCCTCCTCGGTCGACGGCGCGCCGTAGGGCGCATAGCCGACCGGGGGTGCCCCTGCGGGCGATGCGTCGTACCGGGGGCCCCCCAAGGGCACCCGGGGGCCGTAGTAACCGTATCCCCATCCGCGTCCGCGACCCCAGCCCCGGCCCCAGCCCCCACCCCAGCCGCCGCCTCGGCCGCGGCGCCACGCCATGCCGAGCCCTAGGCCCATGCGTGGCCCCGGGTTAGCGTAGCCTGGCGCATCGTATCCGGTGCAGTATCCTGCGCCTCGTCCTGTCATTGGGCCCATTCCCATGGGTCCTGTTCCATCTCCTGCTGGCATGTCCTTTCACCTCCGTTCGTGATCGTCATCTGTGCTGTTGCTTGCTTGTACCTTAACCGTTCATCGTCTGCTCTTGTCTGGTCCCTAATCCGCGTCTCGCAGGCGGACCACAGTCCTACCGGCGACCTCGGCCCCTGCCGCGCCCACCGCGGAAGCCGCGCCCTCGGAGGCCTCTCAGGCCCCAGCGCGGACGCCCACGGCCGTAGACCTGGCCGTACGTTGGTGCCACCGGCGCCACGTTGGCCGGGCGGTTAGGAGCGTAACCCTGGGCAGCGGGGCTGTTGGGGTTGCACCATCCTCTGGCGCCCCCTGTCATCGGCCCTCTGCCGCTTGGTCCAGTTCCGTCAAACCCTGGCATCTTGTCTCACCTCCTCTCCAATTGTATCGATCGGCACACCGATCTGTGGAGGAGACATCCCAACGTCTCTCGCGCAGACGGCGTGCTGCCTGCCTCACAGTTCCTGCTCTTGATTAACGCCGCGTGAACCATCGACCACGGTGCTCACGATGACCTCGCCTTGGCCGCCAGGTGCGTCGAGTCACCAAGGGAGGGCGATACCACCACAGGGCTGGCGCCTGGGGTGGTCGGGGCCAACCTGCCACTGCACTGGACAACGGTGCTAGGTGGATTGGCCGACCCTGCTGCCCGGCGAAGCCGATGACCCGCTCTCTTTCAGCGTGCTCGGCCGAGCCCTCGTCGGGGAGCTTCACGGCACAGTATCCCTCGCCGCGGCCCGTGAACGGCCCCTCGCCTCGCGGCCCTGTTCCATCGAATCCTGGCATAAGACTCACCTCCCTCATCAGTTGTACGCCAGACGGATCTCCTCATCACCCAGCACCTGCGCGATGCGCTGTTGCCACACCGACGACTCCCACGTGCCCAGCTCGCTGTGCGTCAGATAGTAGCTCTGCGGGATCGGATGGGTGCCGATGACCACATCCAGATCGTACTTGGCCGGGATGAAGTCGCAGAACGCCTGCAGGCGCGGGCATGGTGGGTAGCCCACCACCAGCCCGGTGGCCAGGTGGATCACCTCCGCGCCGTTTTTCTTCATCTCCGCCGGGGCGTACTCCACGTTGCCGCCTGGGCATCCTCCACAGGTGGCGTATCCCACCAGCTCGACCTCCTCCCCTTCGTATTGCGCGAACGCGCCCTCGCGATTCCGCAGCGAGCGCAGGCACTTCCCGCCAGCACAGGTGTGATAGCGGTGACAGATGATGATGCCAATGCGTTTCACGGTCATATCTCCTTCTCGCGTCGGCGCACAGCGTCCCGGCCTCGACCCTGACGAAGGATCATGCTTCGCATCGGCACACCGGCGTCCCGAGCGAGGACGGGGCACTTGGCTTGGAGCAGGAAGAAGACCCGCGGTCCCGCACTGCTCAGCGTCTCGTAGTTTGCCTGCCCCTTGGCAATAACTAGCGGTGCCTCATCGTATGCTTGCCGGAACGACTCCGAGCACGTCTCCAGCAGCGTGCCCGGCGCGTCTGAGCCATTGCTCATCAGCTCCGCCACCTGGTCCAGCCCCGCGGCTCGTGCGTCCTCCATCGTCGCGTCGTTAGCGATGGGCCTACCCTTCACGGCGTACGTGACCGGTGGATCAATGGCCTGGATCAATAAGCGATCGAAGACTGTCTCGCCAGCGTTGTCGGCCAGGATGAGCACCCAAGCGGCCTCGTTCAGGGCCGCTTGTAGGGACTCGCTGTCGTCGACGGCGATCGGCTCGTCGAGCGCGCGCAGCACCTCGTCGCGCAGGTCGTACTGCCTGCCCGGGCGCGCATCAATGACGTTGCCCGCGATGCTGAACCGCGCAGCGGTCTGAACTTGGTCATCCGCATCATTCAGCATGCGCTTCATCCACGGCATAAGCTCCAGTGCCTCCTGGGTGCTCCGCGTCTTTACCTCTCGGTATGGATCCTCGTTGGTTGTCTCCTCGCGCACGATACGGTGAACGGGTTGACTGATCTGTGGAGGCTTGCTGGTCACTGGAACGTCCTTGAGCACATCGAGAACCCGTTCCAGGATCTCCCTCTGCTGTCGCTCGTTGGCTCCGGCCATGCGGGCTGCCTCTACAGCCTGCCCCAGCATGCAGGGATAGCATTCAAGGTAGGTTCTCACCCGTCGTTCTCCTCGGAGATGTCCTCCGCCCCCAGGCGCTGCACCACCTGCTCCGCGATCGGCTCGAATGCCTCCGCGTCGTAATCCTCGATTTTCCCCACGTCGCAGTGGCGGGAGAGCTCCGGATCCAATGGGATCTGCCCCAACAGCGGCACGCCCAACCCCGTCGCTGTATAGGCCGCCTGACTCGGTCCGAAGACCTCGATCCTGGCTCCACAGTCTGGGCAGGTGGCGTAGCTCATGTCCTCCACCAGGCCTAGGATGGGCACCTTCATCTGCTCCACCATGCGCGCTGCCTTGCGCACCACCATGCCGGCCAGGTCCTGCGGCGACGTCACCAGCACCACCCCGCTGAGCGGGATCGACTGCATCACCGTCAGGGATGCGTCCGACGTGCCCGGGGGCAGGTCCACCACCAGGTAGTCGAGCTTGCCCCAGGTCACCTCGTTCCAGAACTGCTTGATGGCGCCGCTGATCAAGGGCCCGCGCCAGATCACGGCTTGATCCTCGCTCGGCAGCAGCAGGTTGATGGACATCAGTTTGATCCCATGCTGCGTCTTTACAGGCTCGATGCCCTGCGGGCTTCCCTTGGGCCGCTGATTGACGCCAAACATCTTCGGCTGACTCGGGCCGGTGATGTCGGCATCGAGCACACCCACCCGGCGCCCGCTCCGATTGAGCGCCACCGCTAGGAGCGCCGTCACCGACGACTTCCCCACGCCGCCCTTGCCGCTCAGCACAGCTACCGTGTGCTTGATCTCGTTCGAGGCCTGAGCTGGCTTTGGCCCGCCCTCGGCCTCCGTCATAAACGCGGCGCGCTGCCTCTGGCTCATCTCCACCGATTCCACGTCCACGTCGAGATCAGGGTCCAGCTCCGCCAGTGCGCCGCGGATGCCGCGCACCAGATCGTCCGCGATGGGTATCTCCTTGAAGGGCAGCGCCAGCGTGACCCGTACGTCGTCGCCGTCGCTGGCGACGTCCGTGATCATACCCAGCGACACCAGGTCGCGTTCCATCTCGGGGTGTTCCACCCCGCGCAATGCGTCCAATATCTGTTCCTTATCTGTCATTGTCTCCCTCGTTGCTCTATCGATTGTGCGATCAAGCAAGGCCGCCACCTGCGTTGTCTCCTGATCGCCGATTCAGCGGCTGTTCTTGGCGCGGCCCCTCAATGATGCTCGCCCTTGCCTTCGTCCATGTGCTTCTGGTAGGTGCCCAGGACGTGGTTGATCATGCCGCGCGTCTCCTGCAGATCCCGGGTCCACCAGCGCAGCACCTCGTCGCCCAGCTCGGTCAGGCGGTAGACGCGGCGGGGAGGCCCCTGGGTCTGCTCCTCGTCCCAGCTAGAGGCCACCCATCCCTTCTCCTCCATGCCGCGCAGCGCTCGATAGACGGCGCTGGTGTCCAGGTCGTGCAGGCCGTACTCCTCCAGTCCATCGATTAACGTGTAGCCGTGCCCCGGGCCGTGATGTAGAAGAAGCAGCAGCGTCGGCTCTAGGAACCGTATCGCACGGCGCGAGTATCCTCGCTGTCGCCACCTTCGCCCTTGCCCTCGTCCACGCATCTCCTATTTCCTCCGTTCTGCTGTCTCTCTTAAGCGGTGTAAGTATAGCACACTATGTGTAATTTGTCAATAGACAATCCACATAGACCCGGTAGACCGAATCAACGGCGCCCAGGGATACACGGGCAGGGTGAACGCCAGCCCGATTGGTTGAAAGGAAGCTATGCGGTGATTAGGTGGGAGGGGAAGGGCTACTCGTACTTCAGTGCGGCGATGGGATCCAGTGAGGCTGCCTGCACGGCCAGATAGACGCCCGAGACCACGCCCACCAGGGTGGAGAACACCAGCGCGCAGATGGGCAGCCACAGGCGCGCGTGGATGGCAACGTCATCGTATGCCCGACCGAGAAGGGCAGCGATCCCGTCGACACCTCCAACGTGTCCATTCCGTTGCTTGAAGGCAGCCTTGCCGTCAAAGCTGCGGCCGTTCGCCCTCCTCCGGGGCATCAAGCGGACAGACCTGATCCACCGTGATTCGCTCCGTGCCGTAGCCGTACCACTGGAAGAAGATCGCCTCTTCGGGCTGCTGCGCCACCAGGTCCTCCATCGCGGAACAGGCCTCGACGGCGTCGCCTGTGTCGCCGTAGACCCCGAGCAGCCGCTCCGCCGCGTCGGTGTAGACGTTCGGTTCCATGAAGTCGTGACCCCGGGCCTGATCGAGCGTCGCCTCCATCTGTGCCACGTCGCTGCGCTGCGCGTGAACCAGCATCACCTCGATGGCAGCGTAGCTGACGATGCGCTGCCTATCGACCTCCTCCACCGGGATCATCGAGCTCTCGAAGTCCGGATCATTCACCACCTGGGCAGCCAGCTCTAACGCTCGCTCCCAGCTTCCCTCCGCCAGCGCCGCGTTCGCGTCCAGCATCAGGTAGTAGGGATGGTCCGAGGGGTTCGGTATGTCCTCCACCAGCCGGTAGGCGCCATCCTGCCAGTCGAAGATCAGCGTGTGCTGGCGCTGCAGGCCCGCGCCGGCGGACCCGAAGGTGCCGCCGTGCATCGTGAACTCCACGATCCCGTCCCCGTCGCGGTCCTCGATCGTCAGATCGGTGTAGGACTGACTGATCGGGTCCGCGGCGAGATCGTGCCATCTCACCCCGTCCCAGCGCCCGACGGTGAGCCCTGTGAAGCAGGTGTGGGCGCCGCACCAGCGCTGCTCGATCAGCACCTCCGTTTCGCCGTCGTCGTTCATGTCCTCGATGCGTCTTAGCCTGGGGAACTGCATCTGCACCTCGTGAGGCGGCGCGCCGCGGATCACGTACCGCGGCTTAAAAAGCCCCTCGTCCACGTCGAAGATCACGACGTAGGCCGGACACAGGGTTGCACCACAACCGCGCTCCGGCACCGGCAGGCTCATTAGCCATTCGGCAGCTCCATCCCCGTCCGGATCGGCGGACCTGGCCCAGGTGACGGATGACGGCTCCGCCTGCGGGTTGTCGGCAGGCGTCGACCAGGTGATGAGGGTGTTCAGCACTGCCTCCAGGCTCTCCTCGCTGTTGAGCATGGCCGTTACGAGTTCCACGTAGTCTCGCACCCACGCCTCTACATCCTCTGCAGCCGGGTCGGGCGGCGGAGGTGGGGTTGGCTGGAAATCGGGAGGCGGCGGCGTCACCTCGCCCTTTGGGACCAGCGGATCCTGCGGGGTCGGGGTTAACGTCGGTGTCGGGGGCACGGGGGTTGGGGTTTCCGTCGGGGTCGGTGTTTCTGTTGGCGTCGGCGTAGGGGTAGGGGGCACCGGCGTCTCCGTCGGCGGCACCGGCGTTGCTGATGGCGTGGGGGCGGCCGTCGGCGTGCAGGCGACCAGCATCAGGAGCGCGAGCGGCGCCAGCCGCCCGATGTGCAGGAAGCGTCGCTTCACGGTTGCCACAGGGACCTCCTCAACATGAGCTGACGTCGGTCATCCGCCGGTGGTGGACCATGCCCACCGATGCAAGTTGAAAGTACGACCGGGCGAGCGCCTGCCGCAACGAGACGGGCCACCAACCGGGGGAGGCTGGTGGCCTGTCTTATCGTGGCTGCTTCAGAACGCCGGGGCCAGGATCAGCTCCCGCGCTCCCTCCCACGGCACCTCCGTGCTGGACGACTCCGCGGGCTCGTTGTCCACGTCGAGCGTGAACGTCTCGCGGACGCCGTTGACGTCCACCGTGTACGTGCCCGCCGGCAGCCCGTAGATGTCGAGCTCGATGCGCTCCTCAAAGGGGACCAGCGCCTGGGTGCACATCGCGTCTCTATCGCGCACGGTGGTGATCTCCACTGTGAACGTCTTGCTCTCCGCGTCGAAGTCGGTTGTCACATCGTCGATCTCCGTGCAACCGTCGCGCAGGTTCCCCCGCGCCACGGCGGCCACCTGAACCGGGAAGCTTTCCATGATCAGCAGCTCTACTTGATCCACGTCCGCCTTGCCGTGGATCACGTCGCTGCCCGGGGACTCGCCGCTGCCCGGCTCCGCCGGTGTCGCCACTGGCAGCACGGCGCAGCCCGTCAGCAGCGACACCAGCAGGATACCTACACCTGTGCCTTGCATCAAACGTGAACCTAACATTGTCTAACCCTCCCAAAAACACTCGTCGTTATCCCAAAGATTCGGTCCTTCATCTCTTTAGACGTGTGACGAGCGGCCAAGGTTCCAACGGAGGGCGCGTGGAGAGGGGGAGAGGGCGGCTCAGAGAAGGCGAGGATTGAGCGCCTGCGTCGCGCCAGCCTCGAACGCCGTGTCGGGGGGGAGATCCTCCTGCTGCGCCGCTTGGCCGGCCAGCTGGTCGGCGCGTTCGTTACCAGGGCGGCCGGCGTGTCCTTTGACCCACCGGAACGTCACGTCGTGCTCGTCGCACAAAGCCAGCAGTCTGGCCCACAGATCGACGTTCTCCGCCGTCTCTCCGTTGGGCCTCTGCCAGCCGCGTCGCCGCCACTGCTCCGCCCAGCCCTCGTTGATCCCGTTCACCACGTACTGCGAGTCACTGTAGAGGACCACGGGAGGTGACGCCAATCCGAGGGCGGACGTCGCGCTTGAGCGGGGCTTCTTGAGGGCCTCCAGCGCTGCGATGCAGGCCATCAACTCCATGCGGTTGTTCGTCGTCATGCGGTAGCCGCCAGAGAGCTCCTTGCGGTGCCTGCCGAAGCGGAGCACGGCCCCGTAGCCACCGGGGCCCGGGTTGCCGATGGCGCCGCCGTCGGTGTAGACGATGACACGCTCGCCATCAGGAACGTCCTCGGAGGGCGCTTCCCCGTCTTGCAGGCCGGCGTATCCCAGCTCCTTCGCCAGGGCCTCCCCCAGCTCTGGCGGCAGCTCCTCCTCATCGAGGCTCCTCAGCCAGGCCAGGGCGTCCTCCCGCCGGGTGAAGCCCCTGTAGAGCGCGCCGGAGAAGCCCTGCACCTGTCTGGCCGCCCCGTCGTCGCCGGACCAGGTGCGGTAGATGCCCGGCCTCTGTCCCCTCACAACGATGTAGATCGTCTTCTTGGCCATCGGTTGGGCTAAGCTTCGAGCATGTGGAAGATGCGCTTCCGATGCTCCGCCACGAAGTCCCAGAGCCGGAGCTCGGCCGGTGCCTTGGCGGCGGAGGCGAAGACCTGTACCTCGGAGCAATTCAGCATCTCGGTTCCTCCTCGTTGCGGCTAAGGCGTGCGCTGTGCATGGCCACGATCCCGCCGCTGGGACCGTCACGCTGCCATGGTACACGATATCGGGCGTCTCGGCCAGTGGGTGCGATGGTGGCGGCGAGATCTACAGCATAGTCGTCACACCGTGCTGGGACACCTATGAGCTGAAGGGCTACACGACCGAGGTCTACGGTGGATCGTACAGCGGCGAGGGGGTCACGGTTGGGGAGTGTCCTTGACGATGAGCCCGCGGTCGAGGCCCGTCAGGCAGCGGCATGGCCCATCCGTCACGACCACGATGTCCTCGATGCGCACACCGAAGCGCCCCGGTAGGTAGATGCCTGGCTCCACGGAGAACACCATCCCCGGCTCCAACCCCCGCGTGTTCGTGGCCGAGATCCACGGCGGCTCGTGGGTGTCCATGCCCAGCCCGTGACCGGTGCGGTGGACGAAGTACGGGCCGTAGCCCGCCTCCTCGATGACGGAGCGGGCGGCCCGGTCGACGTCGCAGGCCCGAGCGCCGGCCCGGGCTGCCTCCCGTCCGCGTCGGTTCGCCTCCAGCACCGTCTCATAGACCTTGCGCAGCTCCGGGGATGGCTGGCCCAGGTGGACCATGCGCGTGATGTCGGAGTTGTACCCGCCCAGCGTGGCCACGATGTCGATGACGATGGTGTCGCCCCGGCGCAGCTCCCGGTCGCCGGCCTGGTGGTGCGGGAAGGCGCTGTGGGGTCCGGAGGCGACCAGCGTGGCGTGGACCTCCTCGGCGCCGTCCTCGCGGAAGTAACGGGCGATGGTCTCCGCCACCTGCCGCTCGGTCACGCCCGGTTGGCAGGCCTCGACCCCGGCCATCATAGCCCGATCCGCCTGGGCAGCGGCCCGCGCCAGGGCCTCGATCTCGCGCTTGGACTTGTGCATGCGGAGCGCGCCCATCAGGTCCGCCGCGGTGATGGAGCTTTCGGGCTGCGCTACCTCCTGCAGGAGCAGCAGGGCGTCGGCCCGCATGGCGGCGTCAGCCGCCAGCACGGCCGGGTGATGGGCGTCGAGCTCGTCGAGCGCCCTGACCAGCGCCCCCTCGGCGCCGGCGTCGTCGCTCCAGCGTAGGCCCCTCACGCCGGCCCGGGCCTCCACCTGATCGGCGTTTAGCTCCGGCACCACCAGTCGGCTCGCCTCGCCCGTGACCAGCAGCAGGCAGAGCCGCTCATCCGCCAGGGGTGAGAAGCCCAGCAGGTAACGCATGTTCGACGTCGGCGCGATGGCGGTCAGCTCGACGCCCGCGCTCACCATGCGATCCTGCAGTCTCTCAAGTCTCGCTGCTTGTTCGTCGCTGTTTTGCATTTGATCTCCTTGTCGCTGTCGCTCTCGGCTCACAGTAGGATCAGCACTGCAACTATGATCGCTGCGTCGATGAGCAGGGCAATCAAGCCTGATTGGCCAGCTGCTGCCGTCGTCCATCCCAGAAGAGAGCGACCAGGAGTGCCGACAAGGCGGCAGATCCCAAGGTCGCCGGGCGCCACCATGCTCCCCGCGCCAGGATGCCAACGCCGCTGACTACGAATCCGACGGCGGCCAAGGCGCAGGCGATGCTCGCCAGCCGTCTTGCCGCCTCATCTCCAAGGAGCTTCGAGAAGGCCCACGATCCATCAGGCCAGGTCATCCCGGGCTGGAGCTCGAAGAGCCGCTGGTTCTGCGCGAGATACAACAGATGAACCATGCCGTGCAGCACGAGGGACACGCCACCTATCAGTCTGAACAAGGGAAACCTCTTGGTTGTATCATCCGTATGCAGCGTCCTTGATACTCATCGTCGGCCTCCAGTCGCCACAGGGTGACCGGCACTTGCGAAGCGCTTTTCAAGTTGCCGACTGTGGATCAGGGATGTCGATTGTCCTCCTCCAGCACGTCAGCCAAAGCGCCGGTCACCTCGAGTCGCCGCTGCTCCCCTTGACGTGCTCGTCGAAGAAAGCCACCGAGCGCTGCGCGGCCGTGCCGAAGCTGGCCGAGATGTTGTGGTTGTCGCCCTCGTAGAGATACAGCTCGGCGGGCTGGCCCGCCTCCTGGAGCCGTTCGTAGAGGCTCTCGGAGAAGGCGACCGGCACCGAGTGATCCGCCGTCCCGTGGTGTAGCTGCAGCGGTCCAGATAGGTCACCCAGGTGCGATACAGGGTCGATGCTGGCCCAGAACGCCGGGTTCTCTTCGAAAGTGCCGTAGGCAAACAGCCCCTCCGCCTCGGCCTCCGGGGTGACCGTGGCATCCGGCCCTGGCGTGCCCGTCGCGCGAGCCCCCATCCACTGCGGTCGCGCCTCCCAGAGCTCCTCGTAGGTCGCCACCACGCCGGCCCAGATGACGCCGGCCTTGATGGTGTCCGTGACCACCATGGCGCGCAGCGTGATGCTCCCGCCCATCGAGTGCCCCCACATGCCCACCCGCTCCGGATCGGCGTCTGGGTGGCGCTGCAGCGAGGCGACGGCGTTGAGCACATCGACGGTGTAGTCCGGCCCCGAGAAGGGCCGGGAGGCCTCGCCCTCAGACGTCCCGTGCCCGCGGTAGTCGGGCTTCAGGACAATGTAGCCGTTGCGCGCGAAAGCGTCCTGGTAGGCCACGTACCGCTCGGTGGTGCGGTATTGGTCGGGCGGAATGTAGCCGTGGTTGAAGACGATGATGGGCCATCCGCTCTCCGGAGCTTCGCCCCGGGGGACGGTCAGCAGTCCGAAGATCTTGAGCCCCTCCGATTGGTAGGAGGCGACGTAGCGGTCGTAGTTGACGCCGGGCGCCAGGTTCTCCTCGATGACGATGTCACTCCCCGGATAGCTCTGCTGGCGCATGCGCGCGATCGACATGGGGTGCAGGGGCGTGGGAGTGGGCGTCGGGGTCGGGGTCTCCGTGGGTGGTGGCGTGGGGGTCGGTGTGGGTGTAAGCGTCGGCGGCAGCGTGGCCGTTGCGGTGGGGGAGGGCGGTCGAGTTGGCGTGTCTGTCAGCGTCGGCGTCGGCATGACAGTTGGCGGTGGCGTGCTCTGCGCCTCGCCGCAGCCACCCAGCGACAGAGCTACCAGGGTCAGCAGGAAACCAGCGACGACGGGTGACAGTCGGCCTGACGCCGTACGCAACAATTGCGACAAGTTATCCTCCTTCCCAGAGCGGTATAGCGTGTTGCACAGCGCGGGTCTTCACGCCTGCCTAGCTAACCATAGGTCAGCGGTAATGTTGAATCAGTATTCTGCCTGGAAGTGCCCGACTTGTCAACGTGCTGCTCCCTCTGATCCTCACGTGCACTTGGCCGCTATGACCAAGCACTTGGACGCAGGCTTGCTCCGGGGGCTCGATGGTGACCGGTTGGTTGACGTCGGTCATGTTGTGCTCCCAGGAGCTATGGGTGGGCCGTCGCTCATCTTGGTCCATCGCGTGTCGCCTCTGGTGATCTCCTCGACGCAGGCCACCGCCATGCGGCTGATCGGCGCCGCAGCGTTCCACTCGAAGATGGACACCTGATCGACCGGGCCCTCCGCCTCCTCTGGCGCATACTCCTCTGGCACGGTCATGACCGAGCGGATGCGGTAGCTCTTCAGGGGTGGCCACTCACCGGCCTCCCCTGCGGCGGTGGCGGATTCGGCGGTTGGTGGCGCGGCCTCGCCAGCGGGCGTGGGCTCCTCCGAGGCAGGGCTGGGCGTGACCTCCGCGGACGAGGCGGGCTCTGCCTCCCCGGGCGGCTTTCTCCCACTCCGCTTCCGTCGGTAGGCGGCCGCCGACCCACGTGCAGTAGGCATCTGCGGATGCCCAAGGGACGATGGCCGGCCGCTCATCTCCGTTGAAGTTGGGATCTTCCCAGGATCTCGGCTCCGTACAGGCCCCGGCCTCGATGCAGAGGCGATAATGGGCGTTGGACACCTCCAGGCGGTCGATCCAGTACGCGTCCAGGAAGACGACGTGCTCCGGCCGCTCAGTTGGAGCGGCAGCCCCGTCGTCCCCCATCAGGAACTCGCCGGCCGGGATGCACATCATCTCCATGCCATCGGCGGCGCGGACGCCGCCCTCTATCTCCTCTTCCGCTTTCGACGCTGTGGTCGGCTCCGGTGGGGACGTGGCGCCCTCGGCGGTGGGCTCTGTTGGCTGTATCCCAGTCGCTTCTGGGCTATCTTCCCCCGCAAGGCCACCGGTCAGGCTGCACGCTAGCGTGACGGTGGCGAAGAGCGCAATAGCCGTCAGCGATACCCTGTGCGTCATGGTGGTTCCTCCTCGCCGCTCTCCTTCACCCAGCTTGCCAGCTTTCTCGCGTCGGCCAGCATCCTGACGATGTTGGGCATACTGTCGAACTGCCGCACGCAGAGCTCGTACTCCTCCTGCGTCACCGGCCCGTCCTTCGGATGGCAGAAGATAAGCAGCCCCTCTCGACTGGCGAGCAGGTGCCCCACTTCCTCACACACGAACTCCTCGCAGTAGGCGCAGTTCTTCACCCCGCGCTCTATGGCGCATGGCCTGGCCTTGCACTGCTTGTCCGCCATCCGCCCGTCCACCAGGCGCTGTCTCACGGCGGGATCGTCCGATCTGGCTGCACACAGGTGGCAGCGCTACCCGCAGTACCCGATCATCTCTTCCGTCATCGCACACCCTCCTCTGCAGACTCCCTGATCGATACGTTATCTACCCCCTCACACAGACGGGTGACGTGGTCCAAGATGCCGTGTTGAAGCGCTTGGTCCTGCACGCGGTTTCTCTTCCTGACAAGAGGAATTGCGAAGCACACCAAAGGAGTATAAAGAAGTGCAGCCATACGCCTAGTATGCACGACCAGGTGCGGAATCACAAGTCGGCTTTCGAGCGGTTGAGCAGTCAGCTCGGGCCAGACAACCCAGTTGGCCCTGCCATCGTGATCCCTTCGCCTCTTTGTCTCCAGGCCAGACCGATGACTGTAGGGCCCGGCTTCTGCTCGGTTTCTGCCCGGTTTCCCGGCATGGCCATGTCTGTGCTATAATAGTGGTATGGCATCAAGTATTCCATGCCCTGGTCATTCTGGGGCATTAAGAGCTCGCGGAAGGAGGAGGATCACATGCGTCAGGTAGCCATCGTCAGGACCCAGGATCGAGCCACAGGCGTCGACAAGGCATTGAAGCTCCTCGACCTCCCCTTCGTCGAGGGGAGGAAGGTCTTCGTGAAGCCCAACTTCAACAGCGCCGACCCGTTTCCGGGCTCCACCCATACCGACACCCTGCGGGCGCTGGTCCGGGCGCTGCAGGGCCTCGGTGCCGGGCGGATCACGGTCGGCGACCGCAGCGGCATGGGCGACACCCGGGACGTCATGGGGCAGAAGGAGATCTTCGCCCTGGCCGACGCGTTGGGCTTCGACGCCGTGGTGTTCGACGAGCTGGACGCTGACGGCTGGGAGACGATTTCGATGACCGGCGACCATTGGAAGCGAGGATTCGCCGTAGCCCGACCGGTGCTCGATGCCGACGTCGTCGTCCAGACCTGCTGCCTCAAGACCCACCGCTATGGCGGCCATTTCACCCTGTCGCTCAAGAACTCCGTAGGACTGGTCGCCAAGTGGATTCCGGGCGAGGGTTACAACTACATGCAGGAGCTCCACAACTCCCCGCACCAGCGGTTGATGATCGCCGAGGTCAACGCTGCCTACGAGGCCGACCTGGTGCTGATGGACGGCCTGGAGGCCTTCGTCAAGGGTGGGCCGGCCCGCGGTCAGCGTGTCGAGCCTGGCGTGATGCTGGCCTCGACCGATCGGGTGGCGATGGACGCCGTGGGCGTCGCCATCCTGCGGCAGTTCGGCACCACGCCGGCGGTGGAACGGGGGCCAATCTTCGACCAGGAACAGATCGCCCGCGCCGTGGAGCTGGGCCTGGGCGTGGACGGTCCCGATAGGATCGAGCTCGTCACCAACGACGCGGTCAGTGCGGCCTTCGCCGCTCAGATCCAGAGGGCTCTCACGGCCGACTGAGCAGGTTGGATGGGCTACCCGACTAACGTCTATATGCGGCCGGAGCGCTTCGCCCAGGAGCCGGTAGACTCCTTGTTGCTTCGCTTCTCAGAGTGAATGGCTTTGTGCGCTGAAATGAAGCCGGTCTGACTGCCAATACGCGGACGGGAGAAGCCGTTCGCTCGCATCGCTGATGGGCAGTGGGCTGGCTGCAACGCGCGACCAACAGGACCTGCCCACTGCCTCACCTTATCGCAAGATCCAAGGGCTGCGCTACCTGAAGTCCTCGGAGTGGATGTATATCTCGATCTTGTACGGCCCCTCCGTCGGTAGGTCGGGTGCCGCGTCGGTCAGGACCTGGCTGATGGTCTCGGCATCGGCCGCGTCCCAGATGCAGTACAGTGCGCCTGCCTCAGGCGCGTAGTAGCTTCGTATCCAGTAGGCCTCTGTTGTCAGGTGAGCCTTGATGGACTGGGCAATCGGAGTGCCACTTTCCAGCGTCAGGTCACTCCCTACCGGATGGATCGCCAAGAACTTGGCCATGATCTGACTCTTTTCTCTTGGATGCGACAGGCTGAACGGGGACAAGCATACGGGCCAATCCTTTGGCTGCCAGCCGAAAGGCCGCCCAATGTTGGGCATACGCATCACCCCTTGCACGATAGCGTGGTCCGGGCTGGGCATCCCACGGACAAGGGCGGGTTACTCAGAGGCGAGCGTGTCACGAGTCAGCTACACGACTCTCGTGCGATCGTTGAACGAAGCTTTCCCTGAGTCCGATTCCTCTGGAGACTGCCGTCCCTGACTCTACTCTCACGGAGTATATCATGAGGGTGACTGCAAACTGTCTACAGAACGGGTCACCGGCCCAGAGATTCAGAGGGATCCCGGCTGATGCAGCCGGCGACTTCAGCGCCAGCTGCCGGATCCTGCGGGGGGCTGTTCAGGGTCCGCTCTACCTACGGCGTGTCGACACTGTGCTGTGAGTGGCCCCAGGCGCCCACGCACTGTGCCCCTCTAGCGCCGAAATGGGCTGCCCTCGAACGTGATCAGCTCAGGCGGGTAGATCGGCGCTCCGTGTGATACGTAGTAAAGGATGTGACGCACCTCCCCCCGCGCAGGGGCACCTCGTTCAACTCCTCCAGCGTGACCCAGGCTGCTCCAAGGGAGTCCTCGTCGGGCTGCCGCTTCGGTGGCGTATCGTCTGCTGGCCGAGCGACCAGGATGACCCGCAGCCGGGCCTTGCCGTCGGCCAGGGGTGAGTGCTCAACCCGTAAGATCCCCTCGACCGCGATGGGAACGCCGGCCTCCTCCAGCGTCTCACGCTGTGCCGCCTGTACGAAGGTCTCCCCCGGCTCGACCCGGCCGGCTGGGAGGTACCAGTGTTGCTCGCGCTTGCGTTCGTGTACCAGCAGGAAACGTCGTCCCAGACGGACGACGACGAGCACGAAGTACCAGGTGGGGATCGGCTCACGTGCCATTCTCTCTCCTCTCGCGAAGGTCGTGGGAACGCGTGGTCAACGGTCGTATGATCAGCTGTGCTCGGACGAATCACAGGACTGAAAGGGGATCGCACATTGCCCTCCAGCGAGGTCGATCTGCTCCTCGAGCAGTCGAGCCAGGACCTCGTCCAGGGCTATGTAATCGCGCTCGTCCAGTTAGTATAGCTCAAAGAGAGTGCCTTGTTCAAGATGCTTCACATACCTCTCCGCCAGACTCGCTAGCTCTCCCGGCCCACCTATGTCGATCCAATCATCAATTGATCCGAAATAGCAGTATCGCTGAGCCTGGAACTCGCGTTCCTGCTCGTCCACCAGTACG
Source organism: uncultured Anaerolineales bacterium (assembly GCA_964575455.1). Classification (GTDB taxonomy): domain Bacteria; phylum Chloroflexota; class Anaerolineae; order B4-G1; family B4-G1; genus SKLM01. The sequence goes on from CAZNRX010000015.1 coordinate 61,620, forward strand.
AACCGAAGCTCTGCCGAGTAGGTCAAGAGCCCTGAAAGCTCATGCTCAACCGCTGATGCCCCTCTCTTGGGCATAGTGTTCAGTAGCCTCGACAGTCTCTCAACATCCTGAGTCGGGAGAAACACCTCCAACGTGTCTCCCTTCACATCAAGCTGGTAGTACGGCGAGCCATAGAATCGCTGAATCGCGCTCTCAACCGTAGCTATCTCATCATCCGTGATGGCTTTGGGCCGCACCTTTCGCAGGAATACCTGGGCATTCGGGTGCTCATAGACCTCGTAGCCCTCCGGAATGGCGTCGGCCAACGTTCCCTCTTTCTTCGTCGAGAAGTAGTACCTTGGCCTACCGGTTTTCGTTCTGCTCTCGTGAAGGTAGTACGTTTGCCCTTTTCGGTTCACGTATTCGACGGTCATCTCACTCATCCCTCCCTATAGCCCAGGCGGCTCACGCCACCAACTTGAGGTTACCCTGGATCCTCGGACCTACTTATCCTAACCGATCCCTCGACAGCGCGCCAGTCTTTCCTGTGCAAGGCGTGTCTCTAACGCCGGAAGGCCCAAGCGACAGCGCCGGGGAACTCCTCCTCCCACATCACCGGGTCGTGACCGCAGATCCGCTCTCGGTGGACGTACTCCACGCCGAGCCGGGACAACCCGGCTGCCCACCTGGCCGTCGTCCCCCGAAACGGTTCGAGGGTGCCGGCCAGCAAGTAGTGACGGGGGGCGTCGCCCACGGCCCACTCGGGCGTACCCCAGCCCTGTGGCCCCTCGCCCAAGGAGAAGGCGATCACAGCGCCGTAGCGCTCGGGGTGACGTATGCCCATAGAGACAGCGAAGGCGCCTCCGTTCGAGCATCCAAACACGGCACGATCCTGGCGCTCGGCCGAGGCACCCAGCGGCCTCTCCGCCCACGCCGACACCTCGCGGACGAAGAAGCGCTCGTGGGCCTCAAACCGCTCTGGGTTTTCCCCCAGCAAGTACTCCTGCGCCCGCAGGTCCAGGGCCGGATCGTAGGATTCTGTTGCACCTCCCGACGCCGCGCAATGCACGCCGACCACGATGACCCCCGGCACGCTGCCGTTCACGATCTGGGGATCCAGGATGGCTGCAAACCGCTCCACCGACTGTCCGTCAGTGGCGTAGACCACCGGATATGATTGGGTCGGATCGTGATCGGGCGGGACATAGACGGTGAGGTCGCGACGCTCATCCAGGTAGACGCTGTCGATGGCGTGCTTGATGATCTGACCGTACAGGGATTCAGCTCTCTCCGGCGCCGATGGGGTCTGCGACCCACGCCAGACCCGCATATGGTCGAGTCTCGCCTCGGCTTCGACAGGGCGACCATCCTGATAGGGGATGAAGGAATAGCTGATCACGGCCCGGGGAAGCTCCTCGATGCGGACGGTCACGGCCCAACAGTCCGAGCCTGAGACTCGCTGCATAGGCATCTGAATACCACAACAGACGTGAAACGCCTCGGCCTCGCCCTGGTAGAAGAAGGTCAACTCGTCGCCGTCAGCCCAGACCGATGATCCCTCGGCCTGGTGCCGGGCCAGCAGCGCGTCCACGGTCCAGGAGCGGTCGACGACCGGGACCGGCGGCCGGGCCGAGAGATCGAGAGCCGAAAGCGTTGGCGTCGCCGTGGGCACCTGGGTCGGCGATGGCGTCGCTGTCGCATCGTGCGTTGGTGACGGCACGCACCGCACCGCCAGCACGATGAAGAGCATCGCGATGAACCATCTCCCGTATCTAGCAACCACCGCTCTCCGCAAATCCTTCAATCGTGGTAGTTCGACTCGTCACGACGCACAGATCTCTGGGGCGCAAAGCGCGTCGTCTCGCTCCACGTCTCCGGCACGAGGTCGAGCCTGGTCTCCCGGGTGGCAAAGCTACCCACTCAACCAACGTGCCAGGGCGAGATGAATAAAACGGAGTTCGATAGAAAGTGGCCGACGTAGAGGGAGTATATACCAGGGAGACCCGAAACACAAGTACTCGCATTCGCTCGAATTGATCTTCGCCGTGTGCCAAACCCATGTCCCCGGACAATGCGAAGTAATGTACCGTCCGCTATTTGCCACCAGAAGTTTGGCGAGCTATGGCAGTTCTACCGTTTCAGCCGCCCGATCAGAGCCACCGGATCCACCATGTGGCCCGCATAGCACGTCTGGCCCTCATGGTCCACGTTGAGGGGACGTCCTGTCTCGCGTGCCAGCTCCCAGAACAACTCCGGCGTCAGGTCGGGGTACACCTGAGCCGCCAGGACATAGACGCCGGCTACGTAGGGCGTGGCCCAGCTCTGACCGCCGTCGCGGTCGAACGTGTAGTGGTGGGGGCTTGCCGGAGCGGTCACCGCATGCGAGTCCATGGGAACCAGCAGCGCATCCTCCTCAGGCAACGTCCCTGCGTACAATCTCGGAGCCCACCACAGACCTGGCTCGTAGCTGGTGAAGCTGTCGGGATCGGCCAGTGGAGGGCGCTTCAATCCCAGGTGCCCGCTGCCGACGTAGACGACCAAGATACCCGCTGCTTCAGCCTCGGCCACAGCGTCCTTCATATCCTCGTGGTCAGGGAATATCGGCTGCCACGGTACACCTGTAGAGATGGAGATGACGCGGATGCGGTTCTCCGGCGGTAGCTGTGCGTTGAGTGCCACCAATCGGCGCACGGCTTGCGCGTAGTAGTGAACGTCGAGGAGGGCCAGGGCGGGCCCGGGGTTGATGTAGTAGAGGTGAGCCTCCGGCGCCACCCCAATAGTCTTGCCAAGGGCCAGGGACGCCACGGCCGGGCCATGCAAAGCTGCTGGGGACGTTCCGGGAAAAACCAACTCCTCGTACCACATCAGGCGCTCGGCGTACTCCTCGTGCTCGACCAACGGTGCCTGATCGATGATCCCGATACCAATGCCTCGCCCCGTGATGCCCTGGGCGTGTAGGGACCGCACACCCAATCCGGGGTTCTTGCCCATCTCCATGATCGCCTCCGGCGCAAAGTCCGGCGGCAAATTGGAGGCCGCAGGCCAGACAGTGTGGGTATCGAACGTTGCGTAGAGGAGGTCCTCACGGCGGTCGGTGAGATCAAGACCGCTCAAGTCACAGTTGCGGAGGTCGATGGGCAGGGTATAACCGTCTGATGGGGTCGGGTGGGGCAACGCCGCCAGACGCCCACACCGGGGGGGGCCTTCCAGGCTCCGGTTCCAGCGTCACATTGGGCAGCCGGACGTCGTCGGGGATCGCCGGCAGCGGCGTCGCCATCACCACCGGCAGCAGAAGCGCCAGCAGCGCGCAGCCCTGGGCGCCGCGTGCCAGGATCGCGGGCCACAGGCTACGCAGGCGTTGAACGGGACGGGCGAGGAAGATCGCTTCCAAAAAGCGAAAGGGCACGGCCCACGGCAGGTAGACGTACGAGAGGCTATAGAACCCAGCGTTAGCCAACCATCGCCGCCGGCCCCGCATTCCCGGAAGCAGCACGCCCCGGTAGAAGAACTCTTCGCCAAGGTACGCATTGACCGCCCAACCCAATATGATGAGCACACAGGGCCAGCGCAAACTGCCAAGCTCGCCCAAGCAGCAGGATAACGCCATGCGTGATCGCTGCCGGAAGAGGGCTGATGGGTACCACGACGGGAGCCACGAGCAAGGCCAGGAGCACGGCGGGCAGCACCGCTACCAGCCAGAGTCCGACAAGCCGCTTGCTCGAGTAGAGGGAGGATGCTTCATCTTGAGGTGTGGTGTCCACAGGCGAACTCGACAGCGGGTCATTGAGATCAGGCATGATGGTCACCTCCTACTGCCAGCAGATCACACGCTGCGACAAGCAATCAGTGATGTTCGTAAAGATCAGTGGGCTGCCCACAAGCCTACCTCGCGTGTACCACCTCGCTCACGACTGCTATTAGACCTTGCCCAACAAGGTTCAAGGCGATGTGAAAGGCTATGGCCAGGTAAATGTTGCGCTTCCGCCGAACAAGATAGACCGCGGGCAGCAGCGCCAGGACCCGTGCGGGATTCTGCCACGGAGTGAAGAGATGATAGAGGGAGAACAACACTGTGTTGATCAACGGTGCCCAGGCTTTCAGATAGGACAGCCGTGGCAGTAGGTAGCCTCGGGAGTAAAGCTCCTCAACGATTGGCCCGATTATCGCTTGAAGCGGCAGGGACGCAAGCGCAATCAATCTAGCGTGTCATCTGTGTTCACATTACCTCCTCACCGACTACTGGCTGCTAAGCAGCCCACTTACGAGCCTCTCCGCACGCTTCCCATAGCCTCCTTCAGGAGGGTTCTGCTATCAGCCGGACGGTTCAGCGTCCGGCGAGCTTCGCAATCAGCGGCAGGTAGATCCTGTGCGGCGTCCGATAGGGCAGGATGTGAGGCTCCGCGCCGTACTCGGTCCGCCAGACATCGATGGCCTCGGCCAGCCCCACCCAGCGGACATTCCCGGCGGCGTCGAGGGCCTCGATCTCCTGCGCAAAGCCGGGGATGAAGCCCGGGCGGAGCAGCTCCTTCTGGCTCACGAACAGGGTGCAGGTGTGGATCTTCTCCTCCTCCAGCTCACCGCCCTGCTGCTTCTGGATAAGCTGCTCGCAGTTGTTGCGCCCGTAGCCGCCCACGTAGGGCAGAGGGGCATGGTTGCCGTGCTCCAGGAAATGATCGTCATCCCTCGGCTTCCAGACGCCCGATGTCCAGAGCCCCTCTTCGTCCTGGTGACCGCGGGTGGCGCCGCCCCAGAGGATCTCGGCCTGCCAGGTGTAGGTGGGGCTCAGCGTGGCACTGATGGGCTGCCAGAGGTACTCCAGCTTCGAGAGATCGGGAGGAGCAGCCAGGAAGCCACCGGTCGTGTGGGAAGGGGTGACACCCAGCGCCTCGATCAGGTAGGCGACGTCGGCGTAGGTGTACTGGGTCTCATGGGCGTGGGGGTCGACCTCGAAGCCCAGGTCTTTGATATAGCGGACGACGTTCTTGCCCCCGGTGCGGGGTGTGCCGCCGTCGTAGAGCCCGGCCGCCATGAGGAAGTTCCAGTCCGACTGGTAGTTGAGCATCACGCTATGGTCGTGAAGCATGTCGGCGAAGGTGACCAGGGCCTCCCGATGCTCCCAGAAGGCCGTCTCGTCGTTCACGAAGTCCGGGTAGAGCCCGGAGAGGGGCTCCTCGTTGTGCATGACGATGCTGATCAGGATCGGCGGGTCGCGCCTGGGCGCCGCCGGTGGAACCTGCCACACGATCTCCCCAGCCGCGTCCACCTCAATCACTCGCCCGTGCCGCGAATCAGCGATGAGCGTATGACCGTTGACCAGCCGGTCGGCGTCGTACGGCAGCTGCAGATTGCTAGCGTACGCCCAGACAACCTGGCCGGCGGGGGTCACCTCGATGATGCGGTGGTTGCTGGAGTCGGTGACCAGGGTGTTGCCATTGGCCAGGCGGTCAGCGTCGCGGGGCCAGGCGAGGGCTTCGGTTCCTGTTGGTGCGTAGGTCCAGGCGATGGCGCCTGCGGGGGTGACCTCGACGATGCGGTTGTTGTTCGAGTCGGCCACGACCGTGTTGCCGTTGGGCAGCCGATCGGCGTTGTGGGGGCCGCTCAGGTGGGTGGCGTCGCCGCCCGGGACGCCCGTCTCGCCGAACTGCCAGACGATGGTGCCGTCTCGCTCGATCTCGATCACACGGTGATTGTCGCGGTCGGTGATGAGCAAGTGGTCGCCGTCCAGCCGGTTGGCGTCGTTGGGATAGTCGAGCGCGGAGCCATCGCTGAGCGCGATCATCTCGCTGCTCCAGACGATCCGGTTCTCCGCGTCGAGCTCGATGACGCGGTCGTTGCCGGTGTCGGAGATCAGGGTGTGGCCGCCGGCGAGCCGGTCGCCGTTGTGCGCCCAGTCCAGGGTATCGAGCGTGAGCGCCACGACGATCCCGGCCCGGTCCACCTCCAGCAGTTTGCTCTGGCCCACGTCCCCGGCGGTGATCAGCGTGTGACCGTTGCCCAGGCGGTCCACATCGTGGGGCAGCGTGAACGTGACCTGCCAGGTGGGTGTGAGGACGGCGCCGAAGCGACGGGCCATGTCGATGACATAGTTGGTGGTCAGGTTGGGGTAGTCCGACAGCCTCCCCGGCACCCAGGTGGGCATAGTCTGCACATAGGTGACGCCGATGGGGTTGCCCGTCTCCCTCCCGTTGACCCGCACCCAGGGTGACCCCGAGATCACGGCTGTGTTGTTCATCTCTAACGTGTGGGTGTAGACGCCGGGCGGTTGGGCGTGATCGATCTCACCCTGGGCGCGCAGGTAGTACCCCGGGAAGTCCCCGATGTAGCGGTAGGCCTCGCGCTCGCGCCACCAGTCGAGGTTCGCCTGTGAGGTGTCGGAGATGACGCTCCAGTGGCCGCAGAGGTGATTCCGCTCCTGGCCGGTGTAGTAGAAGGTGGATATCAGGTTGTTGGAAGGCCCCTCAATGTCGACCAGGTACCTCACCGGCAGGCCCGGGTAGCGGCCCAACGCTCCAGCACCCATGGTGATGCCGTAGGACGAGGTCTGCACGCCGAGGTTGGTGGCGTCCACGTTGGGCAAGGCGGCGGCGTGTTCGATGACGGCTTTGAGGGCGTTCTGCCCGGCGAAGCCGTTGCAGTCCTCGACGCCGCCGCTGGTCAGGTTGCCCGGCTGTCCGGTGCCCCGCCCGGGGGCGTTGAAGGCGACCACGACGAAGCCCTGCTCAGCCAGCGTCTGATAGATAGGCCGATCGACCTGCGGTGCGCCATCACCCAGCCCACCGGGCACGAGGACGACGGTGGGGAATAAAGTGCCGGGGTGGAGGGCCGGATCAGGCTGGAGGACGCGCGTGTAGAGCTGCACGCCGCTAATGGGCTCCGTGACCCAGATCTCGCTGATCGTGGTCTCGTACGGAGCGGATGACCCGTCGGCCAACTGCCCGGAGATCTGGTCGATGGGGCCGGCCGCGCCGCTCAGGGCGCCGGTCAGGCCCAGCAGGGCGACCACGCATACTCCCATGGGGACGAGCATCCAGCAACATCTCTTCGCACCGGTCATCGTCAGAACCTCCTTATGTCATCTCATCGCCGGCTAGCCGTCGCCCGCCGCAGGGAGCGTCTCGTTGGCTTCGTCGGGCGGTGTCCTTGCGGCGTGAGCGGCCTCCTCGTACTGTTCTCGCCCGACCCGCACGATCAGGTCCTCACCAATCACGCCGACCGCCATGTTGCCGTGCAGCATGAATCCAACGCCGCCGAACATCTTCCTCTCAGTGTAGCCCTGCAGCTCTTCCATCTCCTCCCGAACGCGCTGCGCCAATCCCTCATCGTATGTCATAGTTGTCTTCCTCACTCGTCGGCGATCCTCTGCAGGATCGAAGCGACTTCATCGACAACGGCGTCCCACAGCTTGGCCCCCAACGCCGCGCTGGCGTGCGTGGCATTGCCGATCACACCCGTCCGCGAGTAGCGGGTGAAATCCAGCTCTGGGTCATCCCAGTCGACCGCCTTCCTCTCTGGATCGGGGATCCGCTCCACGCGAACCGACTCGGGCCGCAGATGGAGCGCTATGGTGGTATTTGTCAACACCTGTTGTTGCAATTGCGACATACTCCAGGCAGCAGTACAATGTGATCTCG
>CAZNRX010000016.1:0-68994 GCA_964575455.1 uncultured Anaerolineales bacterium
AGCAATGGGAGCCATGGTGAATGGTGGGGCGGGGATCTGGCGATCCCCTTGGAGCGGATGGTGAGGAGGTTACGTTGAGCCAACGGCCGAAGGTGTACGTGACGCGGCGCATTCCAGAGGCTGGTCTGAGGGCGGTGCGGGAGGCCTGCCGGGCTCGCGTCTGGCAGGGGAAGCTTCCGCCGCTCCGCGAGACCATTCTGGAGGAGGTCGCCGACTGCGACGGGCTGCTCTGTCTGCTCAGCGACGAGGTCGACGCGACGGTGATGGACGTCGGTGAGCTGCAGGTGATCAGTCAGTACGCCGTGGGGGTGGACAACGTTGATCTCGAGGCCGCTACGGAACGCGGGATCCCGGTGGGTCACACACCGGGGGTTCTGACCGATGCGACCGCCGACCTGGCCTTCACCCTGCTGATGACCGCTGCCCGTCGCATCCCGGAGGGGATCGAGAAGGTGCGGGAGGGTGGTTGGGAGACGTGGGAGCCGATGGGCCTGCTGGGCGCTCAGGTGTGGGGAGCGACGCTCGGCATCGTCGGACTGGGTCGCATTGGGACCGCCGTGGCGCGCCGCGGGCGTGGCTTCCAGATGCGGGTCCTCTACAATGATCCACACCGGAAGACGGATCTGGAGAAGGAGCTGGGGCTGGCGTACGCCTCGCTCGATGAGTTGCTGGGTACAGCGGACTTCGTCAGCGTCCACACGCCCCTGGTGCCGGAGACCCATCACCTGATCGATGCGGCGGCGCTGCGGCGCATGAAGCCGGAGGCCATCTTGATCAACGCCGCGCGCGGTGAGATCGTCGACACGGAGGCGTTGGTGCAGGCGCTGAAGGAGGGCTGGATCGCCAGAGCGGCTTTGGACGTGACGGATCCCGAACCCATGCCGGCCGATCATCCCCTGGTCGGCCTGCCGAACTGCATCATCGTGCCGCACATCGGCAGCGCCACAATCCATGCCCGCGAGCGCATGGCGGAGATGGCGGCGGAGAACCTGCTGGCCGGGCTGCGCGGTGAGCGTCTTCCCTATTGCGCCAATCCGGAGGTCTACGGGGAGATGGGCCGATGAGTCGCGTCATCTACACGGAGACGCCCGGAAAGACGCGCCATCACTATCGGCGCTCGATTGCCGAGATGTTGCGTCGGCTGAGTCAGAAGGATCGGGTTGACGGCGAGGCGAAGGATCAGGCTGCGCTCATCGTCCTCTGCCTGCAGGGCATGGCAGAGACTGTTGATCAGACCATCCGTGCCTGGGAGAAGCGAGACTACTGGATGAAGGCGGAGCGCTTCCAGCGGGAGTGGACCTGGTTGGATCCTATGGCCGATCAGCTAGGTGCGTTGATCTACGAGGAGCGGTGGCACGAGCTTCCGTTCCTGCTGGCGAAGCTGGCGCCACATTTCGCCGACGTGACGGTGAAGCGGATGACACGCAAGCCGAGTTTCTGGCAGGGGGCCTATCAGAAGCTTATGAAGGGGTGAGCATCTTGTGAGACTTCCGAAGTCTTCGTTGCAGCGCTTCAGTGTGTCGGGCGCTCCTATGGGCAGGCCCAACTGGGTCTCATAGGCCACATACTAGACTTCGGAAGTCCTTGAATGCCGAAACTGACGTTGTATTACTAGAGCCGTTCATCCATGCCGATGGGCATCATGACCATGCCGCTGATGACTTTGGGATAGAAGTCGGTCGACTTCTGCGGCATCTTCTCCCCGGCGGCGGTGCAGGCACGAACCTGCTCCATGCGAGTCGGGTTCAGGACGAAGAGGAACTCCGCCTCACCCTCGTCGACGGCGGCGTACCCCATCTGCGGGTCGCGCAGGTACTCGATGTTCTCCTTGCGCTCCACGGCTTCCTTGCTGATGTCCATCACGCGCTCGATGAGGAGTTCGTGTAGTACGCTGACGTCGAGCATGCGCCAGGCGGGGTCGCGGCCCGGCAGCAGTCGATCCATCACGCCCGGGTCCTTGAGCTCCAGAACGGTGTGTCCGCCGTTGTAGAACCCGAAACGAGGATGGGCCGGCGTGGCCTCGTCCAGGGCCGCCTCAAGGTCCTCCCGGCTGTCGACAGGGATCAGACTGAAGGTCTCCTTGGCCTCCTCCAGGATCTCGGCCGCGCTCATCTTGCCGTAGGAGTGGATCAGGCGGTGGGTGGGCAGGATCACCAGGCCGGGGTCCTGCATGCTGACCATCGTCACCATGCGGAAGTTGAACCCAGCGTTGTCCGGAGCGTCGGGATGCTGCTCCCGCATCTCGTCGCGGTAGTTGAGGGCTGTCTCGTAGCGGTGATGGCCGTCGGCGATGATCAGGTTTCGCCTGGGCGCCATTTCCTCCAGGACGGCCTCGACGATCTCCGCGTCGGTCACGGGCCAGAACTGCTGTAGAACGTCCTTCTCAAAGAGCTCGCGGGCCTCAAGGCCCTCCGTCCTCTCGACGACTTCGTTCAACAGCTCGTTGATGCGATCGCCGGGGTAGAGCATGAAGATGTGCCCGAAATTGACCTCCGTCGCCCGCATAAGATTGAGGCGGTCGACCTTCGGCCCGGAATGCGTGCGCTCGTGGGGAAGGACGATGCCCTCGTCGAACGTGCTCAGCTGGAACGCGGTGACCAGGCCCTGGCGGCTCTTCTCCGTGCCGTCTGGCAGGGTGAAGCTCTGGCGCAGCACGTAGAGCGCCGGCTGATCCTCGCGCATCAGCACGCCCTGGTTCAGCCAGGTGGCGTAGTAGTCTCGGGCGCGGGTGTAGACGTTGTCGTCGTCGCTGTCCTCCGGCGTCTCCTTGCCCTTGATGATGCGCACGACGTTGTGGGGGCTCTGGTCGTAGTACTTATCCTGGAGCCCGTGGCGCACGCGGTCGTAGGGCTGGCTGATGACGCGAGAGAGGTCCTCGACCCTGTCCGGGTCGTATCGAGTGCCTCGGAAAGGTTTGATGGTTGCCATACTCACCCCCTGTTGGCGATCTCGATGGCGATGCTGGCCGTCTCCTCGCCGACGCGCGCCTTGGCCTCGACGGTGCCGGCGCCGATGTGGGGCGAGCCGATCACCTCAGGCCGCTCCATCAGCTTCTGACCACGCTCCTCGGCCTCGTCCTCGTAGACGTCTAGCGCGGCGCCGGCGACCTTGCCGCTCTCGATGGCCGCCAGCAGGGCGTCCTCGTCCAATGTGCCGCCGCGCCCGCAGTTGACGATCTTGACGCCATCCTGCATCTTGGCGAACTCCTCCTCGCCGATGAGGTAGTGCGTGGCGGGCGTGTGTGGGACGTGGAGCGAGATGTAGTCTGAGCGCTCCAGGAGCTCATCCATCGGCACCTGGGTGGCGAAGTCGCACTCGACGTCCGTGCGGCGGTGGAAGAGCACCTCCATGCCGAGGGCGTTCGCCTTCTCGCCCACCAGGCTGCCGATCCGGCCGAAGCCGACCAAGCCCAGGGTCTTGCCGGCCAGCTCGGTGCCCTTGAGCTTCTTCTTCTCCCACTTCCCCTCTTTCATGGATACCGTGGCCTGAACGATGGGGCGGGCGAGGGCGAAAAGATAGCCAAGGGTCAGCTCGGCGACGGCGTTTGACGAGGCCGCCGGGGTGTTGCGCACCTCGATGCCGTGCTCCTCGGCGTAGTCGACGTCGATGCTGTCGAGGCCGACGCCAGCACGAATGATGGCCTTCAGGTTGGTCGCCTTGTCGATGAGGGGCTCGCGGACCTTGGTTCGGCTGCGGACGACCATCGCCTCATATTCGGGAATGATCTCCCCCAGCTCGTCCAGGGTGACGTCGTCGTTCACGTCGACGTCAACGCCACCCTCGCGCATCGCAGCAACAGCTTCCGGGTCTACCGGGTCGCAGACGATTAGTTTCATGGTCTGTCTCCTTATGTTGAAGATCAAGTTGATATTCATCTTGTGCTCCTGGTACCCATGATCCGCGATCTTGAGCGCGAAGCCGCCGGATCGCGGATCCGGCTAGAGCTTGGGGAGCCACAAGGTGAGTGGTTACAGATCCAGGATGTCCTCGATCTGGTCGGTCAGCCACTGCAGGTCGGTGAGCGTCAGGTCGCCCATGTGCGCGATGCGGAAGCAATTCTCCTTCAAGGGGCCGTAGCCGTTGGAGATCTGAGCGCCGCGCAGTGCCAGCTCGGCGTTGAGGTCGGCGACGCTGATGCCGCGGGTGTTCTTCACGTTGGTCACCGTGGGCGACAGGTAGCGCTCGTTGGAGAAGAGGTCGAAGTACTCGCGCGCCCAGTCCTGGACGTACGCTGCCATCTCCTGGTGGCGCTTCCAGCGGTTCTCCAGCCCCAGCACCATGATGTCGTCCAGCTGGGCATCAAGGGCCTCGATCAAGCTGATGCACGGCGTGGCGCGGGTCTGGTGTTTCGGGTACTTCTTGTCCATCTGCTCGTAGGAGAAGTAGTAGCCGCCATTGGCGACCTCCAGGGCGCGCTCCCGTGCCCGATCGCTGACGGCGCAGACGGTCAGTCCGGGGGGCAGGGCGAAGCATTTCTGGGTGCCGGCCAGGCAGACGTCCAGGCCCCAGGCGTCGAACTCGATCTTGGCCCCGGCCATGCCGCTGACGGCGTCGACCAGGATCAGCACGTCCGGGTATTTCTCGTGGACAAGGTCAGCGATCTCGTCGACGGGGTTCAGCATACCGGTTGAGGTCTCGTTGAAGACCACGGTCAGGGCGTCGTACTCGCCGCTGGAGAGCGCCTCGTCGACGATCTCGGGGGTGATGGGCTGACCCCACTCCGCCTCGACGGTGCCCGTGGGCACGCCGTTCGCCTCGCAGACGGTGTGCCAGCGATCTGAGAAAGCGCCGTTGATGGTGTTGAGTATCTTGGTTTTCGTGGCTTGACGGATGGTCCCCTCCATCACGCCGGTGGACGATGAGGTGAAGAGGTAGACGCGCTGCTCCGTGTAGAGGAGCTTCTGGAGCTTCTCCGTCACGCCTTTGTGCAGCGTGGAGTACTCCGGAGCGCGGTGGTGGATGATGGGCGCTGCCTGCGCTTCCAGGATCTCATCGCGAACGTGCGTTGGCCCTGGGGTGAAGAGCTTTCTGTACATCGTGTACCTCCTGTTCAGTGAATCGAATGTGAAGCTATCGTACCAACTGATAGATCGGCATAGCCTGGCTTGAGGGTTGTGAACACCCTGTCCAGTTGGCCTGAATCGGTCGCTCTGATCCCTGCGTCACCAGGAGCCCACCTATCGAAAAAAGGACGCACAAGCCTATCTGGCTGTGCGTCCTCTGTCTCCCACCTGAGAGATTCCTCCCGAGTGATATTTGGGATTGCCCCTTCGGTATCCTTAGCGCGGCCCCAGGTGCTCTTGGAGCTGCTCTCCGGATTTTCCAGAGTGCCGAGGTAAGGGGTCCGGTGACCTGAGAGTTTCGTCGCCGTAGTCAGCCGGCCACGGCGAGTTGCCCCTTCGGTGTCCGCTTGGAGGCGGCCTCTCCCCCATACCCCAGGGCGGTCAGACTATGGTTTGAGCTTATTTTACAGTATCCCTTCTCAAAAGTCAATCTCGGCGAACTCGCGCTCCAGGTGACCGGCACTTCAAACGACTTCCTCCGGGACGACAGAGGGCTCTTCTGACACACGACGCGCGGCTTACAGGCTTGGTTGCAAATGCCGGTCACCTCAACGACGAAAACGATAAGGCGCGGGCGGAGCCGATGGTGGGATGATTCCTGAAGATGATGGGCAGGAACAGGCGCACCGGGGGGTAGTGAACCAGTACGCCTTCGAGGTCGTATGTCTCCTCGTCCCAGCTGTCCGTCCGCACCCGGTCGGCCATCTCGGCCACCGAGGCCAACCAGACATCCGGCCGGACGCTGGGCAGGGGTGCGTGAGAGAACCCCCAGGACTCGATGTGCCACCAGTCATCCGGTTCGGCGTTGGCCGGGTTGTCCGGGAAGCCGCTCTGATAGGTGGCGTTGATGGCCTGGACGTAGGCCAGATCGGGGTTCATGCGCACCCACAGGCCCGCTGTGTGTCGGAAGCCGTCCCAGGCCTGATGGATGTGGGGCTTCGTGCGCGGCGCCTGGACGTGGTCGGAGCTGGCGAAGACGAGCATGACCTTCAGGTCGGGCGCCTGGGTGATGAACTTGGGGTAGTTGTGCACGGTGATGCGATAGGGCCACGCCTGCTTTGTCTCGGTGTAGGTCGCCACGTCCGCGGGCCAAGTCTGGGGCGTCAAAGCGCCGTTGTCCAACAGAGCCTTGGTGAGGGCGCGTGAGTAGTAGCGCTTGTTGTTCCATAACCTAGGTCCCTTCTGCCCGACGATATACTGAGGGTGCCCATGGCCCGCCGCGAAGTAGGGACGGTCCATGCCACTTGGATCTTCGTACCACCCGACGGTGGAGTAGTCGACGGTGACCGTGACAGGGCTGTAGGCCTGTTCCTCGAAGAAGGGGTTGGGAACTGGGTGGTGTTGGTCGTCGAAGTGACCCAGCTCGCAGGCGTACATCTCGTCACGGGTAGGGTTCTCCCGCCCGATCAGGTACTTGACTCGGGGCAGTTCAGAGCCGTGCTGGGCCAGGACGTTGGTTGCCACTACGCCGGCGTGAGACGAAGCGAAAAGCCCCACGTTGTCGGTGAGAACGTTCGTCGTGGCGATCAAGTTCTGGATGGTGTTTCCGTCGATGTCGGTCGTCATGCCCGAGGCGAACTTGATCACGTCGCGCAGGGCTTCCAGGGAACGAGGTCCGCCGTAGTCGTAGACACCCTGGCTGCGCGCGCCCGATGCAAGATCAGTGCGCTCCGGCCAGAGGTAGGAGACGGTGACAGCGCCGATCTCGGTGGTGTTGTTGACGCGGTGGAAGTCGCTGCCCGGGACGAACCAGGTGGAGGCCTCCACGACGACAGGGGCGCCCTCGGGGTAGCGCGGTAGCTCGGGGGCCTCGACCCGCACGGCGATGTCGTCTCCTTCGGAGTCGACGTAGGTGATGCGCTCGGCGCCGGGTGGCGCTGGCACGTTGACGCCCTGGGCCCGATCCGCCATCTGATAGACCGCGGCCAGCTGATAGATCGCCTTGGGGACGTCCGGGGGCAAGCAGTAGAGCTCTGCTCCTGACCAATCATCGGGCGGTTGGTTGGGGACGCGATTGGGCAGGTCGTCACGGCCAGCTAAGTCGGGATCGCCCTCGATCAGATAGGCGGGGCTGGGGTTGATCTGCACCCAGGCACCGTTCTCGCGCCAACCGTCGAAGGCTTGGTGGATGTGCGGTTTGTCGCGTGGCGCTTGGACGTGGTCCCGCACGCCGCAGAGGACCATCGCCTCCAGACCTGGCAGATGGGTCAGCGCCTGGTCGTAGAGCCAGACGGATTCCCGGAGGTACCAGTAGACGTTGGCTTGTGCTGGGTTGGCGATGTCCGAAGGCCAGGTGTCTGTGAAGACGTGTCTGTCGGCCAGGGCCTGAGTGACAGCTCGGGAGTAGACCTCTAATGCGCCGCTGGGATGGGGGAAGGGATCGAGGGGGAAGTCCTCATCGAGCTGCAGGACGCCATCTAGGTCGAGGTCAGGCGTTTGCAGGCCCGTGAACGGGTCTGCAACCGTCGTGTACTCGTCATCGCCGTTACCGTCGTGGAAGATGCGACGCGTGGTGGCGTCTGGATCGTAGGTCAGGTCGTCGTAGGTCACATCCAGGATGCGCCGTCCGTAGTCCACGTAGCGTGGGTTCATGAAATCGCCTTGGTGGGGATGGCCCGGTTCCAGCACGATGCGGCCCAGGTCGCGCGTGGCTGCCTGGCTGGAGACGGGGGTCTCCCACTGGATGACGTAACGCAGATGTCCGGCAAGGTCCTGCCCGTGCTGGGCGGCCACGGCGACGACGATGTTGCCGCCGTTGGAGACGCCCTCCAGGCCGATGTTGTCGTGCAGCACGGGTACGGGCACGATCTCATCAATGGAGCGTCCTTGGCTGTCGGACAGCTCGCCGGCGGCGTAGAGGATGACGTCTCGCATGGCAGCGATGGAACGAACACCGCGGTAGTCGTAGGTCCCGTCGGAACTGAGTCCAGCCGCCGTATCTTCCCCACCGGGGAATAGGAAGCTGATGATGATCACGCCATCCGTCTCGGGCGGCAGGCCGTGGCTAATGCCTTTGGCTTCGTAGCCCCCGGCTCCCCAGATGAGCACAGGCGCCCCCTGTGGATATCTGGCGTGGCCAGCCCTGGGGGTATGGACTCGGACAGCCAGCGTGCCAGTGGGGCTGCCCGTGCTTGGCGATGGGAGTCTCACGTCTAGGGGCGTGGCAGGAGCGGGGGAGGCGCGAGGGGGCGGTGCTGCGGCCAGGCTAAGGCTGAGCAGCAGAGCCGAGCCGAGCATGGCGACGCCAAATGAGAGCGCCCGTCTGCAGGAGACGGAACGGTGCATTGGGGACATGGCGCGATGATCCTCCTGTCACTAGACTGGTTCAGGCTTTATTCCGAGGCGCGATAGGTCTCGATCAGCTCTGGCATGGTCTGCCAGACGATGTCTCCTCGGTCGACGTACTCTTGCAGGCCTTCGAAGAAACCGTGCAGCAGTTGTTCGTCGATGGCCTGTCCGAAGCTCCACACGAAGAAGAAGGCGTTGATTTGGCCTGGTGCACGGGCTGCCAGGGCATCCTCAATGAGCTCGAGCGCGACATCCACATCCTCTTCGGTCATATCGTTGTGAGTGTGGGAACCGGACGCGAGCTTGGCCTCGTGGAGGCCGTGGATGGTGCCCACCGTGGGGACGATCAGCAGCCCGTTGTCGGCCGGCGTGGTCCAACTGCTGCCATCCGCGGCTCGCCAGGGATGGAGGGCCGCCGGGAAATCCCCTGGGTACGGGTCGTGACACATCCCATCACCGGGGCCCTCACAGGCCTGGATTTCCGGCGGCTGCTGCTCACCTGGGAGGGAGCGGAGGCAGTAGTTGACGATGCCAGACGTGGCCTGGATACCCACCTGACGGGCGGCGGTGACCCAGTCCAACTCGGAGCAGATGCCGGACGCATGAACAACAGGGATGCCCATCGCTTCCATGTCGGCGCGCAGCTGGCGCAGCTGGGAGGTGAATGCCTCCTGGCCTCCGGATAGCCGGGGGTTGCCACCCAGATCGGCGTGGATGCCGACACCGTCCCCGCGCTTGTACAGCTCCTTCAGCACGTTCGGCTCGAAGGTGGCGCTGGGACCAATCAGGTTGGAGGTCTCCCAGGTGATGGGCATGTCGTACGCATTGGCCAGATTGGAGTAGGCCAAGATGCGCTCGCTGTATCGCTCGTATACCTCCTGGTTGTACCCGGTCAGGCTGTTCCCGAGCGGATAGCCCTCCAGGTGGACGGACAAGCCCACGTAGAGAGGGGGCATCTCGCTCGGCTTCGAAACCGGTGGTTGATCCTGCGCGGCGTAGGGCGGCTCGACGCCCTCGAGGAAGAAGATGTTGGGGCGAGCGTCGAAGTCCCGACGCCAGATGTCGACGGCCTCTGAGTAGGTGACGTAGGTTGCTCGGCCGGATTCAATCAAGGGCTTCAGCTGATCCAGCAGAGCCAGCAACTCCTGATGGCGCTGGAGGTCGAAGATGATGCTCTGCGGCACCGCGATCGAGGCGGTGTACATCTTGTCTCGGTCGATGGTCCCTTCCTCGAGTTGGTCCGCCGCCGTTTGCACGAACTCCGGGGTGGATCGCCAGCCTCTCTCGGCGCTCCAGTTGCCGTGCTCACCTGGGCCCACGTAGATCAAGGAGCCCTCGGCGTCGTGGCTCCAGAAGCTCTGGCCGGCTCCCTTGGGCCTCCAGATGCCGCTGGCGAGGTCATCCTTGCTGAAGTCCCCCAGGTGATGGTCGTGGCTGACGGCCAGGGTCAGGATCTTGGGATGCCAGGTGAAGTCGGGGTAGATCCATCCCGCCTCGCCCTGTGAGAGTCGGGCGAACTGGTCGGGCGCGTCCCAGACGAAGCCGCCGACGTTCTCACTGATGGACGGCGTGACCTGCTCGCCCAGGAAGCGGATGTCGGCGTAGTTGTCCTGACCCTCCTCCCATCCTCCCTCCTGGTGAGGGTCGATTTCGAAGCCGTAGTGGGTGGATAGGTAGTCGATCACGTTCTGACCGGCGGTGGCTGCCCGCATGGCGTCCGTCTCGCACGCCGATACCCCCTGGAAGAACTCGTACTCGACCTGCAGGTTGACGGCCGCTCCATGATTCGACACGGCCTCTGCGAACTGGAGCAGCTTCTGCCGGAAACCAGGGTAGGCATCGCAGTTGGTGTAGACGGGCACGTCCTCGATGTGGCCGGCAACCGTCACGTAGACGGGTGGGAGAGGCGCAGCCTCGCCCGCGGGTGTGGCAGCTTCGGCGGGCGCGCCGCAATCCTCGGGACAGGTCTCGGCATTCTCCGGCCCGTCGCACACACCATCGCCGCAGCGCCTCTCGCTTTCCTCTTCTGTCTCCTTGGGCGGCGGCTGAGAGGGCGTGGATGTGGGCGCAATGACGGGCGTAGGGCTCGGCTCCGGGATAGGGAGCACGGACGCGACCTGGCACGCTGTGAGGGCGCACAAGGCCAGCAGGGCGACGGTCATCTTGGAAACACGGTACATTGATCGACCTCAACTTTGTCTTGATTCTCCGGGACGGCTGCTTTCAAGGCCGTCGAAGATGAGCCTGGTCAACAGCTCGGGCAGATCCTTCCATCCCGCCAGCGTCTCATCGTCCTCGAGAAAGCGGAGGATGATCAGGCCGATGAAGGTGCTGTGGAGCACCCGGCCAGTCAGGGATACGTCGACGGGCTCGATGGTCCCTCGTGCGATCTCGGCCTCGAGGTACTGCTCAAGAAGGGTGATCGTCGGCTGGAAGAACTCCTCATAGAAACGCTCCTGCAGCTCAGGGTTGACGAGCATCTCCGGGAGAGTGGCCTGGAAGATGCGGTGGTTTTGCTCAATCAAGTCGAGGTAGCGGGAAAAGGCTACTCGTGGCCGCACCTTATGCCTGCCGCAGCGTGAAGAAGAACGTACTTCCTTCGCCGACCTTGCTGTCTACGCCGACCTTTCCACCAAGCTTGTCCATGATGCGCTGGACGATGGAGAGTCCCAGCCCGTGCCCCTCAGCCTTGACTTGGTGGAGACGCGTGAACGGCGTGAATAGGCGGGCCTGTTCCTTTGGGGTCAGCCCCTGACCATTGTCGCGCACCCAGAAGCGCACAGTGCCGTCGGGCTGGGGGGTGGCGCCCAGCTCCACGCGGGGAGGGCGGCCGCCGTACTTGATGGCGTTGCTCAAGTAGTTGGCCCATACCTCCTCGATCCAGGCGGCGTGGCCCATGGCTGTGGGCCATTTATCCGGCATGACGATCTCGGCGCGGTGCTGTTCAATCAGATACGCGAGGCGGTCCTGGGCGGCGGCCACGATCGGTGCCATGTCCAAGGGTTTCGTGGCGACCTCTCCACGCCGCACTTCCGAGAGTAGGAGGAGCTCTCCGATGATGTTGTTCATCCGGTCGGCCGTGGCCACAATAGTTGCTAGCGCTTCCTGCCGGACGTCGCCCGGCAGGCTCTCATAGTCGTCGCCCAGGAGCTCGGCATAGCCGACGAGGTGCTGCAAGGGATTCTTCAGATCGTGGGCCACTGTGTGCGCGAAGGCGTCCAGTTCCTCATTGCGCGCCTCCAGTTGAGTGGTGTATTGGCGCAGAGCCTCTTGCGCCTCCTTGAGCTCGCTGATGTCGGTGTAGACGGCGACCGCGCCGGCAAAGTCTCCCTCAATGAGGATGGGGGAGCCGGCCACGAGGACATCGACCGGTGAACTGTTCTTCCGGTAGCGGGTGGTCTCCACGGGCGCTAGCCTCTCGCCGCTCATGACGGCTTGGGTGAAGCCGGTTGCCTGCTCCAGTGCGGCTGGCGTGGTGATCAGGGGATCGAGATGCTGACCGACGACCTCGTCGCTGGTGTAGCCAAACAGCCTCTCTGCGCCGGCGTTCCACTCCACGATACGATGGTGCGCGTCGAGGGTGACGATGGCGTCGGGGGCGGCCGACAGCAGGCCCTCCAGGTAGAGGCGGCGCTTCCTCGACTGGTTGAAGAGACGAGCGTTCTCGACAGCCACCCCAATTTGCTGGCCGATGATGGTCAGCAGGGCGTGGTCGGCTTCCGACATAGAGCGGGGTTCACGGTCGAAAAGGCAGAAGGTGCCGAGGACCTGGTCCCTATGGACGATGGGGGCGCCGGCGTAGGCCTGGAGACCCAAGCGAAGCAGGCCCTCGACATCCGCAGGTCCTCCCTGGCGCAGGTCTTCGAGGTCCAGAGGCTCGCCTTTCCGGTAGACGACGTCGCACAGGGTGCCCTCCAGCCCGCGGGTTTCGAGTGACTGGGTGAGCGACGTTGGAAGGCCAGCGTGGCTGAACAGCGCCAGCCTATCCGTCCCTTCATCGGCCAGGGTGATCAAGCCACCTGTGAAGCCGAGGGCGTCCATGGTGCTCGAGAGTGCCTCATCAAGGCGTTCGTGGAGATCCATCGAGCTGGCCAGCGCCCGAGCCACCGCGTTGCGAGCCATAAGATCGCGGTTCTGACGCTGCAGCGCTTGCTCTGCCTGCACACGTTCGGTGACGTCTCGGAAGATCCCGCGCGTGGCGACGGGGGTGCCGTCCTCGAAGCGGCAGTTGATGTTGCCCTCGACGATGATCTGCTCGCCATCCTTGGCGACAAACGTCGCCTCCACGCGTTGCGAGCACTCCTCCTCGGTGAGGCGCTGCAGGATGGCCCGGCAGTGAGCCTGGCTATCGGGGTGGATGACATTGAAGATGGAGAGCTCGTCGAGCTCCTCCTCGCTGTAGCCCAGCGTCTCGTGCCAGGCGCGGTTAGCGTAGAGGATCGATCCATCGGGGGCCACGCTCTGCACCAGATCGTTGGCGCTGTGCAGCAGGTCGCGATAGCGTCGCTCGCTCTCCTGCGCAGCCTCTAGTGTGGCTTCCAGCTCCTTCTTACGCTTCTCGTCGCGGCTGCGCAGGCGCTGCATCCGCCGGAGATTGCGAAGCCGCGCGGCGTGGATCAGCGCGGAGAGCACCGTGGAGGAGAGCAGAGCGATGCCGAAGTGGAGCGAAGTGGGTGAGGGAGCAGCGGCGAGCGAAGGATGCGCCAGTACCGCCGCGCCCCAACCGGTAAGGGTGGTGGAGATGAGAGCGACAAGCCACGCGGTGGATAGGAAGAGGGATCCCGCTCCGACGATCAGCAGCAGGAGGTTGGTCGTCTGCTCAAGATCAGCCGTCAGAATGAGGTGGAGCAGGCTGTTGACCAGCACCAGCCCGGCGATGCCGGCCCCGATGGCGTGGGCCCAGCGAGGAGCGATTGAGCCGCGCCTCAGCAGGACGGTCAGGCCAAACAGGATGAGGGACGTGCCAGCTGCCACAGGGCTCATCACGGCGGCCGTGGCCTGCGGCAGCACGAGCAGATGGCTGATGGTGAACGCCAGGTACAGACCACCCAGTCCGACCGAGACCGAGGGCAGGCTTCTTAGAACGACGTGCTTGGGTCTGAAAACGGTATCCGAGTCGGCGGTTCCAGGCTGTGGCGGCTGTCTCCGTGCCATCGTTCCTCCTAATCAAGGTAGAAGTCATATGCCGGTCTGCACTACACAGAGTATACCACAAAGAGGTGCCGCTGTCTGTAGGAGACATCCTACGTTTGTGTAGGACTCATCCTACAAAGGAGCCGAGCGGGGTCGACCGCCGGCCGGTGACTACGTCGACCCGGAGGGCCTGGCGCTATCTCCGGTCGGGGGCCAGCCTCTTCAGCACATCTCTCAAGGCCTGAAGGGTCGGTCCACGCCCGGCCATGACGACGTCGTTGCCTGGTCCCCCTTTGACCATAGGAGCGTAGTCAATGGGGCTGCCGCTTAGGTGTCGCAGGTCCTGCCCCTGGGCTCGGTTGATGGCGTGAGCCGCTGCGATGTCCCAGATGTGGACGCCCGGGCCTTCTAGGGCGCCGATGACGGCGGGGTAGATCAGATGGAAGCAGAGATGGAGAGCGGCGCTGCCGATCCCTCTGATCTTCCCGATGTAGCCGCTCAGGTCGAGCTGCTTGTGGATCCGGGAGGTGACCATCAGGTTGGAGCGGGTGGAGATGGACCGGGCTGGTCGCGGCGGCGGAAGCGCAGATCCGTTCAGCGTGGCTCCACGATTACCATTGGCGACGATGAGCAGGTCGAGTCGGGGGGCGAAGATGACACCTGCGATGGGGGTCAGGTCACCGTCAAGCAGACCCACGGAGACACACCAGCCAGGCATACCTTGACTGAAGACGTCCGTGCCGTCGATGGGGTCGACGGCGAAGGTGAGCGCCTTCTCCGGATCGAAGGGATGCCGCGATTCCTCGGTGACGATGTTGGCCTGCGGGTGAAGGGGGCTGATGCGCTCGACCAGGAAGTCCTCAACCCTGCGGTCGGCCTCGGTGACGACAGAGTTGTCGGCCTTGTAGGTGCGGTCCGAGAAGGCCATGGCGCGCTGTTCCTGCAGGGCTATCTGGCCCGCCGCTTGGACGTGCGCTATGATATCTGCTACAATGCTGGTTACCTTGTGTCCCTTGGGCACGACTGCCTCCAATCTACGCCTGACGATCGCCAGTGGATTGTATCACTGAAATCGGTTTCTCGCGAGGTAGCTGTTCACCGTGGGTGTCCATTCGGCGGGGCGCTTGACGTCGGCCTTTTATGTGATAGCATAGACGTGAATATGGTTAATCATCAGAGGGACGTGTAAGGAGTGGTCCATGCCCAGAAGAATCTACCTGCTCATTGTTTTCGTGCTGGCGACAACTGTTCTGGCTCAAGGATGTGGGCCGGCTGCGACCGAGGTCAGCACTGCCGCACCTGTTGCCACGGAACGTCCGGAGCCAACGGCTACGGCGGAAGCGACGGAGGCCACCGAGGTTCCCGCGACGGAGGAGCCCACGGCCGAGCCGACGGAGCCGGAGCCCTCGCCGACGGAGCCGGAGCCTTCACCGATGGTCACGCCGGAGCCGGAGGCACCGACGGCCACAGCGGAGCCGGAGGAGCCGGCCGCGACGCCCGAACCGACCGCTGAGCCCGCTGAGCCGGAGGGCCAGGTGCTGCTTGAGGCGCGCTGCACGGCGTGCCACGGTCTGGATCGGGTGGAGAGTGCGCAGAAGTCCCGCGAGGAGTGGGTGGCCACGGTGGATCGCATGGTGGACTACGGGGCGCAGCTTTCTGAGTCCGAACAAGGGGTCCTTCTAGACTATCTGGTGGATACGTACGGTCCGTAGATTCGGGTTGGCTTCAACTGTCCGGTAGGCGGGGATCTGGCGATCCCCTGGGAGCGGAGGGGCTGTGGCGCTGGGGGCACGTCGGCTAAGACGCTCTCCGGAGCACCAGCGCGACGTGGTCACCCCAGAGCCGCCAGGGCCAGCAGTGGCGCAGCTGACGCTCCAGACGGCCCAGGGTGCGGAAGAGACCCCTATACCTTCGGAAGATGGCGTCCAGATAGGGCGGCGGCAAGAGCAGGGGAAGCGAGAGCGTCCGCTCGATGGCGAAGGCGGGGAAGAAAGCCTGCCTCACGTCTCGAACAGAGATGTAGCGCGTGGCCACGGAGACCTCGACGTCCTCGGTGCCGGCGACGGGCGCGGCCCGCCAACCCGGGTGGAGGCGGCGGAAGGCCACGCGTGGGCGGCCGTGGAGGAGGAACCAGGCCATCTCGAAGGGGCAGCAGCGTCCCATCACCGAGCAGACGAAGGCACCGCCCGGCCTGATCAGGCGGGCCAGCACCGCGCCGAGTTGCTCAAGATGGGGTTCACAGTTCAGGGCCCCGAAGCTAGCGTAGGCGCCGTCGAAGGGGGTTGGTGGTTGCAGCGCACCCATGCCGGCGGCTGGCGCGGCCAGCGCTGCCACGCGGTCGTCCAGGTCGGCGGCCCGCGCTTTGGCCAGCGCCAATGATGCCATCTTCGGGGAGATGTCCGTGGCCAGCACGCGTCGCCCAGATCTCGCCAGTGCAAGGGCTTCTTCTCCAGTGCCGCAGCCGATCTCCAAGAGGTAGCTGACAGGGGGGAACGTCGCCTTCAGCAGCGTCAGGCTCTCCTGGCGCATCCACGTCATCACCGCGTTCCCCTGCGGGCCGTAGACTGCGTCGTAGTGCGACGCGACGGCATCGAAGGCGCGCGCTGTGTCCAGGTAGTCTGGCTTCATCGACACTCCTCCTCCTTCCACAGTGCCCGTCGGGCGAGCACGGAGAGCAGCGTCCAGAGCAGCCAGGCTGAGAGTAGAGCGACCGCGCTGACGCCGAGCGTACTCCAGCGAGGGATGACGAGCAGGTTGAGCCCCACGTTCACGAGCCCCACGATTGCCATAGCCCCCGTCACCGAGCGCTGACGCCCCAGGGCATAGAGGGTGTGGCCGTTGAGGAGGTAGAGAAACATGGCGGGGATGGCCCAAACCTGGATGCGAAAGGCCGTCACGGCGCTCCCGTACGCCTGCGTGCGCCCGTAGACGAGGGGCACGAGCGTCCCGGCCAGGGCGGTGCCCACAGCGGAGAGCAGCAGGCCACCGGCCAGGAGGAACGGTCCGGTGCGACGGACCAACCGGCGCAGCCGTCTGTGGCCCACGCCTTCCTGCGCCAGGCGCGCCATCTCGGGGAACGTGGCATCCAGTAGGCTGGCGGGGATCAAGCCCACCGCCTCCCACAGCCTGTAGGCGGCACCGTATTGGCCCGCGGCCACGTCCCCCTGCCAGGCGCTGAGCAGCACGACGTCCAGGCGTCGATAGGCCATGGCGATGATGCCCGTCACGGCGAAGGGATAGGCATCCGACAGAGCGTCCCCCCATTGGGCAGCAGCAAGGCGTAGACGAGGCAGCAGATGCCAGGATCGGAGGACGGCGCCGTAGATGAGGACGCCCACGGCATCTGCAGCCGCCGTGCAGACCAGCACGCCAGGGACGCCGAAACCACCCTTGAGAGCCGGCACCGCCCCCGCCAAGGTGAGCAAGCGGGCGGCGACGTCGATGGCGCTGGCGATGTCCATCCGCTGGCGGCCGTTGAAGAAGCCGTTCAGGATCCCTGAGGCTGCTTTCGGCAGCAGGGACAACGCGCCCAAGTATAGGAGGGGCTGGGTCTCGGCGGGGAGCAGCGGGACCCAGGCTAGACCGACCAGTACGCCCGCACCCAGAGTGGCCAGCGCCATGCGAAGGGGAAGCAGATCCCCCAGCAGCCGCTGTCGGCGGGAGGACAAGCGCTGGCGGGCCACTTCGCGCGTCAGGAGCATGCTCAGGCCTAAGTCGGTGATAGCTACAGCGAGCCCCACGACAGTGGTGATGAGGACGTAACGTCCCAGCCCCGCTGATCCCTCATGGCGGGTGACCAGCGCCAACAGGATTAAGGAGAGCAGCTTGGCCACTACCTGAGCGGCGAGCCGCGCGGTGGCATTCCTGCCGACTCGGACGATGGTCTGGCGGGTCTCGACAGCCTGATCCATCAGCCTTCTTCCTCGAGCATCGTCAGGAAGTCGAAACGTCGCAGGAAGGTCTGCTGATCCCAGCGCAGATCACGGGCCTGCCAGATGTGGACCACCTTGGTGGCCCCTGACTCCGTGAAGGTGAGCCGGTCCGGTCCCTCGACGTGCTGGAACGCCTCCTGGAGACGCTGTGTCACCAACTCGGGATCCAGGTAGTCCAAGGCCACGACCGTCGCGTCCTGGAGAGGAGGGATGCCCCAGATGCGGTACTGGCCCCAGGCGGTGAAGGCGGGCCGCCTGGCGTGGTAACGGATCTGAGCTGCGATGCTGTAGTCGAGGGCGAAGATGGGGGCTGATTCCCGCTCGAGGATCGCTCCCAGCGCCGGCCAACCTGCAGCGTCGCGTCGAATGGCGGGGACGATGCTGCTTCCAGGGAGGGGCGATGGCCCGCCCAGGCTGACGACCGTGCCGACGCCGAAGAGGGCCACCCCAAGGAGGAGGGGGGCGAACGCAACGGCTGCGACTCGGTGGAGCCCGGTCGCTGTCGCACGCGGCTTAGCTTCGCACGCTAGGCGGGTGCCGGCCAGCAGGAGCAGCGGCACGAGGCCTGTGCTCAGGTTACGGGGGCTGTTGATTGGGCTTACGGCGATGGGGATCAGCAGGAACAGGGCCAGAAGCGTCAGCAGGCGCTCCGCAGCGGTGCGCACCCGCCACAGACCCGCGGCGCCCAGCAGGATCAGCGGCCCGGTCAGGTAGACCCAGGCGTGACGCACATTCCCGAGCAGGCTCGCATGGTGTACAGCGGCCCGGGTCAGGTGGGAGAGCTGCCAGCGGAAGGATACCCAGTCGTGCCCCACGTTCCAGGCGACGACGGGTGCCAAGCCCAGCGCCCCGACGCCAGCCCCGACCCAGAGCCTCGGCGTGCGAAGGAGGTGCCGGTGGTCAAGGAGCAGCGCCGCCGCGAGGGCCGTGGCGTAGACGTAGGCGCTGTACTTGGTGTTGAACAACAGCGCCAGGGTGAACCCAAACGCGAGCCCGTCGGCCACGCCGGCGTCCTCCCTCGCCATTCGCCAGAAGGCGAGGACGTTCAGCAGCATGAGGAACAGGGTCAGGGTATTGGTGTAGACGAAGCGGGAGGTGACGAGAAACGGCGCGCCCACCGCGACGGCGGCTGCCGCGAAGAGCCCTGCTCGGCGCGACAGTAGGCACTCCCCCACCAGCCAGGTGAGCACCACGCACACCACACCCGTCAGGGCGTTGAGCCAGCGTATGCCAAATGGCGTGGAGCCGCCCAGCGCGGTGCTGGCTCGTATCAGGAGGGCGACGCCAGCCGGGTGGTCGTAGTAGGCCCAGGCAGGATGGAGGGACCACAGCCAGTAGTAGCTCTCGTCGCCGATCATGGACATGGTGCTGAGGCCCAGGAGGCGCAGGGCCGAAGCAGCAGCCACGATCAGCAAGAGAGCCGGGATGGCGGTGGGGATTCTGCCCTGCTGGTCCCGTCGATCGGTTGGCTGAGTCACGGCTTGACGCCCTCCTGCACGCGGATGGTGTACGTATAGGTGTCCCGCGGTGCGTCGACCGCGATGTCGATGCCCGACCAGGAGAGCGTGTAGAAGCCGAGCCAGTTGTACTGTCGATAGCGCTCCCGCCCCACGAAGCCCTGCTGCCCGGGCGGTGCCTCAACACAGAAGCGGATCCCGTGCGCGGGCGCCTCCCAGCAGCCGAAGGGCGCTGCCGTCTCCTCCCAGATGCCGACCTCGGCGGCGTTTGACGCTTCGCCATCGGGGTTCACGTACCGGGTGAAGGCGCGAGCCCCTTGCTCGTTCATCAGGTAGGCCCGCTCCCAGTTGGCCTCAAGCCCGCTGAAGTCGACGGTGACGTCGATCGCGTCGGGCGGGCGGATCGTGTAGCTGAAGACCACCGTGCCCAAGGGGGCGACATCGGCATACTTCACGCGAAGCGGGCGCGTGGGACGGTCGACGACGTCAACGCGGTAGACCTTGACCATGGTGAGCCGTCCCCCGTGCCGGGCCACGGAGGTCGTGGCGTGCCGGGAGATGTGGGCAGCGCCATCAGCCTCGATGATGGGCAGGCCGAACCCGTAGCCTTCCTCGATCAGCTCCTGGCCCTCGTGGACGAGCACGAGGCCTTTCTGCAGCACGGCGATCTTGCCCACGTGGGGGCGGGTGGTGGTGTAGAGCCGGAGGTTCAGGGAGTCGGTCAGCCTTCCGTCAAGGGGGGCTGGCGACCGGACCACGAGGTCTTTGAGGTGGAGGGTGAGTCGCGGCGCGTATCGCTCCCGGACAGCGACCAGGAGCAGGAGAACGAGGACTAGAATGATCAGTGCGTAAGCCAGCCAGCGCCTCATACCTCAGTCCCTCGTGTCAGCGATGTGCACGGGACGGCCACCTGTCTCGCTCCCAGGGCCGGTCGGATGACGGTGCCCTCACGCTGCGTGCATGAGGCACTATGGGACGGCTCCCGTGTGCCGAGGGTCGCGGTGGAACATCGGCCAAGCGCGACGGCCCAGCGGCCCAACGTTGCGCAGGAGATGGATGCCATTGTCCGCACCCACCACGATGTCGGCACGTCCGTCTCCCTCCAGATCCCCAACCCAGGGTGAGGAGAAGACGTGCGCCCCCAGATTGTGCGGAAAGCCGGGAAGGAGCTCGGCCTGGGCTGTCCAACCATACAGGTTCCCATCCTTTGAGCCGACGACGATGTCGAGCGCGTCGTCTCCGTTCAGGTCGACGAGCGCGGCGGAGGAGATGATCTGATCGTCGACCTGGATAGGCCATCCGGGAAGGGGGCGTCCGGCGTCGTCCCAGACGTAGATCCGCCCGTCCCAGCTGCCGACGACGATCTCGAAGGCGCCGTCCCCGTCGAGATCGGCCACGGCGGGCGAGGCCTCGATGGAGTGAACGTCGCCGCCCGGCGGATGCGGCGTCGGGGTCGGCCCTGAGATGACGCCTATGGTGCGCACCGGGAATCCCTCCCGGTCTCGCCCTCGTGCATCGACGACGTGGAGGTACCCGTCGTCGTCGCCGAGGATGATCCATCTCTCGCCGTTCTGGTCGAGGTCGGCCAGGGCAGGGGATGAATCGGAGTCTCGCGCCAGCATCATCGGGAACCCGGGAATCCGCTCCCCACGGGCACTCCCCCCGACCAGGGTCCAGGCTGTGAGCCAACCTTCTGACGGGTCGCCTCTCGTGAGGGAGGTGATGGCGAGCAGGTCCCCGTCGCTGGCGGCGGTGGCATCGGCCCATCCGTTCATCGGCTTGGGCCAGCCTGCGACGTTCTCTCCGCCGGCGTTGAGGAGAAACATGTGTTCGTCTCCACCGATGGCGAGCAGCGGGCCCTCCAGTACCGTGGGCGATGACCATATCTCTTCACCGCCCAGGTCGACAGGGAATCCAGTGACGGACGAGCCGTCGTGGTTCCAGCCGTATAGAAGGCCGCGGTCCGAACCGACGATGATCTCCATCGCGCCGTCGAAATCCAGGTCCGCCAGAGCCGGGGAGGAGAAAAAGCCACGGCGGCTCCACTTGGGCCATCCCGGCAGATCGTGCAGGTCGGTGTCGAGGAGATAGAAGTGTCCATCCCAGGAGCCGACGGCAATCTCCATTCTCCCGTCTCCGTCGACGTCCCAGGCCACGGGCGAGGAGATGACAGGGTCGCTGGTTGGCTTGAAGCGGTGGTCAGCTGCCAGGTTGCGCGGCGATCTGACCGGCGCGCGGCAGCTGACCAGGAGCATCGAGAGACCGATCAGCGCGGCTGCACGCAGAGGCCTAAGGCTCACGGTCTCCATCGCTCCTGAACGATATGACGGTCATCATGGGTGGGTCATCCTTTCCCACCACCCGGTTCCGGCGCCGCGATGAATGGAAGAGAGGTATGAGCGGCGAGGAGACCGAAGACGGTGGCGGCATACCAGCTGTTGGTCGGGAAGAGGGCAACGTCGAAGAGGCCGGCGATCAGCATAGCGATCCACGGTGCCCAGGCCGGGGACTGCGGGCGGCTGAGGCCGCTCAGAACCAGCCAGATCCAGAGGGCGGCCCCTGGCAGGCCGAGCTCGGCCGCGGTCAGGAGGGGGACGTTGTGCACGGTGCGTGAATCGGTCTCGATGGCGCGCACAGCGACCAGGTAGTTGTTCACCCCCACGCCTCGCCAGGGATGCTGCCTGATCAGCCGCAGGGCCAGGTTCGCATCCACCTGTCGGTCTGAGACCGAGCGCGCCTCGATGGGCGTCTCCAGGTGCAGGAAGCGGCTGGCGACCAGGTCGTGGTAGAGCAATAGGAAGAGCAAGGCGAGCACGACGGGCACGACAAACTGGACGGGTTGTCTCAGCGTCTCGACGAGGCCGCGGAGGGATCTCTTCCCCTCGGGGCCGCATGGGGTGCGACGGTGAAGGGACCTGTGCAGCAACCACGCCAACAGGCCAACGCCGAAGGCGAGCCAGGCGCTGCGCGAGAACGTGACCAGTAGGCCAAGGAGCCCAGCGCTGGCGACCAGTGCAAACCAGGCCTGTGCCCAACCGCGCGCTTTGGCGATGTCGCTTCGCTTACTCTTCTTATGGCGGATGTCGCTTTGCTTACCCTCTTTATGGCGGATGTCGCTTCGCTTCCCTTTCATCGTGGCGTCGTCGATTATGATAAGCAGCGAGATCGAAAGCACCGCGCCGAGGAGATTGGGGTGACCGCTGAGGCCATAGGCACGAAGCCAACGTTGGCCGCGGGCGAAGAGCACACAAACGCCAGAGCGCTCCGGGTCCAGCGTGGGCTCCCCCAGCGCGCTGAGCCCCAGGTCTCCCTGGAACGCAAACTGGCCCAGTGCGACGCTGCTCTGGATTGCGATCACAAGTGTAAGCGGAATCGTCAGGCTTGGGGCCTCGTTGACGATGAACAGATAGACCCACCAGAGCAGGCCGAGCGAGAGGATGACGACCACGGTGCGCTGGTTGAGGGCAGGTTCGAGGCTGAGCAGCATCAGCAAGGTGAGCCCGGCCAGGGGAAGCGTGATGCCGGGCCTGCCCCAGCGCCAGGGTCGCGAGGGACGTTCGCAGACGCGAGCGACGAACCATGCGATGAGGGCCAGCCCGGGCACCAGGACAAGCGGCCCCAAGGCCACCGGTGCCTCATCGATGCCGGGGACCTGGACGATGGGCAGCCAGTTGAGTGGGCCCCTGGTGGGCGAGGGAAAGATGAGGGTCAGTGTGATGAAGGTGAGGAAGAGACCCTGCTTGGCTCTGTTGAAAAGCGCCGTGCGGCGGGCCTGGTTGGGCGGCCTGGGGGACGCGTCAGCCTGGATTGTTCTCACCTCATCCTTTCACCGTGGGCTGAAAACGGGATGTGACGGCGCCAGGGAGTCGCGCGATGGCGTTCACCAGGAGGCGGTCGCGCCACAGTCCCAGCCTAGCCTTCATCCGGTCCAGGTGCGAGGCCTGTTCGCCATCCTTCAGGCGCGCGTCGCGCCACTCACTGTGGAGCCAGCGGATGACGCGGCGGTAGAACAGCGTGCTGAAGCGTCCACGCTCAAACAGCACACGATTTTCGGCGGTGTGCGTCCAATCTGGCGCGTGCTGGCCCTCGAACGTGAGACGGTCGCGCACCTCCTCATAGAACGGCGTGCCCGGCAGGGGGTAGGCGATGGTGGTGCTGAATTCGTCGGGGCGCGTGCGCCGCAGCAGGCTCACGGAGCGCTCCAGGTCTGACCACGTCTCGCCTGGATAGCCGACCATCATGTAGAAGTAGGTCTGGATGCCGAGCCGCCGGCAGAGCTCGGCGGCTTGATCGATCTGCTCGACCGTGATGCCCTTGTTCATGGCGTCGAGCACGGCCTGCGATCCGGACTCCGCGCCGAAGTGGATGCGACGACAGCCGACGTCCTTCAGCAGGCGGGCCATCTCCTCGTCCATGAGGTCGACGCGGCTGAGGCATTCGAAAGGGATCACGGCTGTAGGGACAGCCGCATCCCTCTCGAGCAGGGCGTCGTGCCAGGCGTACACCCAGTCGCGATCGATGCCCATGACGTCGTCGACGATGCGGATCTGGTCGGGCTGGTGGTCTCGCTTGATGAGCGCCATCTCGTCGGCCACAGACTGCGGCGAGCGCGGGCGGAAACTGCGCCCGAAGACGCTCTTCTGACACCAACTGCAGCTGTAGGGGCAGCCGCGGGTGGCGATGATCGAAAGGGAGAAGTAGCCGTGTGCACTCCGCCACGCCTGACGGTATCGCTCGATGTCAAGGAGATCCCGGGCGGGGAAAGGCAGGCGGTCGACGTCCTGGATCAGGAGGCGTCTCGGAGTTTGGACCATCTGCCCCGTCTGGTCGCGGTAGGCCACGCCCTGCACCTCGCCCAGCGCAGCGGGGATATCGTCCCCGTCAAGCAAGGGGGGCAGAAGCTCCAGGATGGTCTCCTCTCCCTCTCCCACGACGACGACATCGACCGAAAAACGACCTTGGGCCTGGTGCTGCAGGTAGAGATCGGGGCGAGCGGTGGGATCAGCCCCGCCCACAATCACGGTAGCTCCCCATCCCTTGGCCAGAGCTGCCAGACGAAGCGCCGCCTCTCGGACGGTGGCCAGGATCGCCAGACCCACGATCTGAGGGCGCTCTCGGTCCAGGGCCTTGAGGAAGGCGTCGTCGTCCTCGGCAAACATGGCGTCGAAGATGGTCACGTCGTATCCGGCCTCGCGGGCGGTTCCCGCGAGATAGAGCAGCCCTAGCGGAAAATAGGGCGTCATGAGGCGTGACTCCACCGGGTCGCTGTGCAGAAAGAGCGGGTTCACCAGCATTAGGTCAGACATAGGCTCCCATTCCAGGCAGTGTCTTGTCGTCGTTGGTCGACGGATCCGCCAGGGCGCGCAGGCGCTCGTCGAAGGACGCCAGAATGACCTGCTCATTGCTCTCGAAATGGCCCTTGCAGCGGTCGACACTGAAGCAGGCCGTGTCCGTGCCCCCTCCCTGCTTGGCGAAGCGGCGGATCTTGCGTCTTCGCTCGAAGCGCTCCAGCTGACCGCCCACAAACGTGCCCAGCGCGATCTCGGCCAGCGAGCGTGCGGAGGAGCGCGAGGCCGCGAATGGCTCGAACGGTCGAGGCAGTCCGGTCGCGTTTGGGAGGAAACGCGTCGTCCAACGGTTGGCCGCTCGTATGCGGTGATAGATGTCCAGGCCTGCCAGCGGCACCATCTGTGCCAGCTCGTGAGCGACGTACAGGTTCTGCTCTGCGAAGTCGAACGCGTGCTCGGAGAGCAGGTAGTTGGGGCACACCTCGTGACCGCGTCGTGCGGCGGGCTTGACCACCAAGCCAATGACCATGGCCCGGGTGAGCCAGAGCCGACCGGGTGCTGTGACGATCAGGAAATCGACGTCATCGCCAGGGAGCACGTTGCCCACGGCCAGGGCTCCGGTGAGCATGACGGCTCGCACGAACGGCAGGGCGGCGATCGCCTGTCCGTAGCGCAAAGCAAGGGGCCACATCTGAGCTGCGACCTCTGCCCGGCGTCGACGCAGGTTCACCACCTCCCTACGGTGGGGGAGCGTGACATAGGCGCCGTGCCGCTCCAATCTCCCGCTCGCCCAGGACTCATTGTCCAGCGCACGAAGAACACGGTCGCGATCCGTCTCCAGACCGAGGAGGTATCGGTGGATCTGAGAGGGCGTTAGAGGGTAGTCAAAGACGTCAGCGTAGGCCAGCGTGCACAGGATCGCCAGATCAAGCTGATCGAGCGTTGGGTCCGTCCAGATTGACTCGGCGTCAGGAATGCCTCGTGATTCCATGGATCCAATTCCTGGCTATGACTAGAAGCCCAGACTGACGGTGATGGGAGTATAGCACCGATCTATCGTTTGAAAAAGGGATGGCGCTTCTCCTAACTACGCCAAGAACAAGCCCACGGCCATAAGGACCGGAGTCACAATGCAGATGAGGACGTTGAGCTTCAGGTAGGGCACCAGCTTATCCGTGTGCTCTGCCTGGCGGTATGCCCCGATGGCGGTGGGCACCGCCGCGAGCAGCATGACCAAGGCCACGAGAGTGGCGAGTGGCAGCAGTCCGAGTGAGACGCCCGCGACGATAGCCAGGAAAGCGAGCAGCATGAAGGATCCATATATCAGGCTGCTGGGCCGGCGACCGATGACGATGGGATAGTGCCTTCTGGCGACGATCCTGTCCGCGTCCACGTCGGGGAACTGGTTCAACAACAGAAGGTTGTTCACGAGAAGGAAGGGGACGAGCGATGCTGTGAAGGCCGTCCAGGAATAGGACCCTGTCAGCACGAAGTCCGTACCCATCACCATCAGGAG
Source organism: uncultured Anaerolineales bacterium (assembly GCA_964575455.1). Taxonomy (GTDB): domain Bacteria; phylum Chloroflexota; class Anaerolineae; order B4-G1; family B4-G1; genus SKLM01. Next base: position 25,678 of record CAZNRX010000016.1, read on the forward strand.
CCCGAACCCGAGACCAGGGGCAATCAGGCAGAGGATAGGGAGCTTGGCCAGCCAGGGGGTGTAGGTCACCACGATCAGCAGGCCAAGAAGACCCAGCGGCAGGAGCTCCCAGCCCCTGATCCAGACGAAGAGCAGGCCGATGCCAGCGGTCACCACCAAGGTTATCAGGCCCAGGGCCAGCACCTGGCGGGCCAGATCGGGTTGGGCGGGCAGCGTTCCGCTCCCGCCGCTGAAAGGCGTTCGGTTGGTGTGGAAATCCAATTCGCTCTTGAAGTCGAAGTACTCGTTGAGGGTGTCGACGCTGATGTGGGCGCATAGCGCGCCGACGAGCGCCAGGACCACGTAGAGCGCGTTTACGTGCCCAGATGTCCAGACAGCGGTGCCGATCCCCAGAAGCGCGCAGGCCGGCGTCAGAATCAGGAACGGCGGCCGCGTTGTAGCTAGGAGATGCTTGAATCTGCTCATATCGAGTCCTATCCATAAGTGACGCAGCGAGCGTCAGATCGTGAGGCGGCTGGGCTAGATTGTATCACGTCTGAGAGATTATGCCCAAAGGTATAGGCCTACCCGTGCACTTGCTCTGTCTCTTTGACGGGTCATGCTTGGCAGGAAGTGGACAGTGTTGTACAATGGACTGACAAGCTAGGGGGCCGAACAGAGGTGATTGAGGGGAGCAAGCTTGCATGGCTGAGACCTTAAAGACGTTGGTAGTGGATGACGAGCAAGGGATTCGTTTCTTTCTGGAGAAGACGCTGACGAAGGCGGGTCACACTGTGACCACCGCTGCCAGCGGCGAGCAGGCTCTCGGAGCGCTGCGCGACAGGAGATTCGACCTGATGCTGCTGGATCTCAGGCTGGGAGGGCGGGTCGATGGATTGCGGGTTTTGAAGGCTGTGCGATGGCGTTGGCCGTCGACCATCGTCATTATGCTGACCGCTCACGGGTCGCTTGAGTCAGCTCAGGCGGCGATTGAGGAGGGCGTGGATGGCTATCTGCTGAAGCCAGTCGAGCCCAGCCAGGTCCGCGAAGCGGTCGAGGAGGCGCTTGAGAGACGCGAGCGCGTGGTGGAGTCTCACGTCGAGACGAAGGCCCAAGAGAAGCACATGCAGGTGGGGCCTTTCTTTGTCGACCGCGAGAAGTACGTCGCCATGTTCAAGGGAGAATCCCTGGATCTGACGCGTCGTGAGTTCAGGCTTCTGGTCCATTTGATGGACAACACGCAGCGGGTCGTTCCCCCTCCGGAGCTGGTGCGCGTGACGCGTGACTATGACCCCGAGGATATACAGGAGGCGCGCGACATCATCAAGTGGTACATCCACCGACTGCGCCAGAAGGTGGAGCCGGATCCGTCCAACCCGCGCTACATCGTGAACGTGCGGGGCGTCGGGTATCGGTTCGTGGATAGCGGTTCACCGGCGTCCTCGTCGACCTCGTAGGTCGCTCGCTCGTTGCGGGGTGACGTCCGGTTTCGACCTAGAGGCGGGGGTGACACACCCTCTTTGAGCTTGTTTGCGGGTGGCTCAGGCCGTTTGAGCCTAGATGCGGGGGTGGGTTGGGCACCGGGTCGACACAGTCACCAACGAAACTCCAACTGTTTCCAACCTGATCCAACCCGAGCCCCAACTGAGCCCATCAGTTGGGGGTCTCTTTCTGTGCTACACTCATCTTGAGTGGCGAGTGGTTGACGGGTGCGACTGCTTGGTGGCTTGGGCGATATCGCCAAGGCGGTCTCCGCCCATCGACCCCTGGCCAGACGCATAGCGAGTAACAGTCTGGAGGCTTGCGGTGGCGCAAACGACCCTTTTCTACCGTTTTGGTGCGGCGCTGGCCATCGGCGTGCTGATTGGGCTGCAGCGAGAGTATGCCTACGGGGGCTCCGATGAGGAGCTGTTCGCGGGCGTACGCACGTTTCCCTTGATCAGCTTGCTGGGCTGTACGGGCGCGTTGATGGCGGATGAGCTGTCGAATCCCTGGGGGCTGATTGGGCTCCTTCTGCCGATGGGGGCCTTGATCCTTGCCGCTCACTTCGTTGGGGCGTGGCGAGGTGGGGATATGGGTCTGACGACCGAGATGGCGACGCTACTGGCGTTCGCCGCTGGTGCGCTCTGCTACTGGAGCTACCTTCCATTGGCGGCGGCGGTTGGCGTGGCGGCGACGGTGCTTCTGTCGCTGAAGCCGGAGATGCACGCTTTCGCGCAACGGATCACGCGAGAGGACATCTACGCGACGCTGAAGTTCGCCGTGATCACGGTGATTGTCCTGCCATTGCTGCCGGACCGCGGTTTCGGGCCGCCGCCGCTGGATGTGGTCAACCCCCACGAGATCTGGCTGATGGTGGTTCTCATCTCCGGCATCAGCTTCCTGGGTTACGTGCTGATCAAGCTCGTCGGGCCGCGGCAGGGTATCAGCCTGACCGGGCTCCTGGGTGGTCTCGTATCGAGCACGCCAGTGACCCTGAGTTTCTCGGAGCGTAGTCAAAAGGAGAAGGAGCTGGGAAAGCCGTTTGCCCTGGCCATCGTTGTGGCCTGGTCCATGACCTATCTGCGCGTGCTCGTGGAGGTGGCGACGCTGAACGGCCAGCTGCTCCGAAAGCTCTGGCCGCCCATGATCGCCGCGTCCCTGGTGGGTCTGGCGTACGGGGCCTATCTCTACCTCTCACAGCCTACGAGGGAGGAGGGAGAGGTTCCGTTCTCCAACCCATTTGAGCTCGGGACAGCGCTCAAGTTTGGACTGCTCTACGCGGTCGTCCTGGTGGTCTCTAAGGCCGCCGGCGTCTACACAGGGGACGCTGGGGTCTATCTTTCTAGCTTTATCGCCGGCCTTCCCGACGCAGACGCCGTCACGCTATCCATAGCGCAGTTGACGGGCCGAGCCGGTGGCCAGGCAGAAGCGGGACTAACGGTCACTACAGGCGCTCGTGCTATCGTGATTGGGGCGATGGCGAACACGTTGGCAAAGGGGGGGATCGTCCTTGGGACGGGCGCGGCCGAACTGAAGCGAGCGATACTGCCGGGTATGGTGCTCATGCTGATCACCGGCGCGGGCGTTGCCTTCCTTATGTAGCTGATTCGTCGAAAGGAGATGAGCCATGGAGAACAGACGTTTTGTACTATTTGCCGGACTGGGCTGCGCGGCGGCGATTCTAATCGGAGCCGCGGTTGTCGTAGCCCTTCTATTCGTCCCCGTGCAGGTGGGCCGGTTGGTTGGAGGGGAGAGTGAAGAGGCCACTCTATCCGTGTCGGAGGTGACGCGGGAGGTGGCGGAAGCGGTCCCCACCCTGACGCCAGTGCCTGAGGCGTCGGAGAGCGATGAAGGCTCCGCGGGGGAGGCGGAGCCCCCGCTGGATGGACCCCCATCCATTGCCCCGCGCGCTCTGTCGTCCTTGTATGAGGAGACGATTCCGGGTGTGGTCAACATCCGCGTCTACGTCGAGCAGGGAGGCATGACGGGGCAGGGCGCTGGATCGGGATTCGTCATCGACGATGCAGGGCATATTGTGACCAACAACCACGTGGTGGCACGGGCCGCGGTGGTCACCGTGATCTTCTACGATGGGTACGAGGCGAAGGCGGAGATCGTCGGTACCGATGCAGACAGCGATCTGGCCGTCGTCAAAGCAGACGAGGTGCCGGAGGGGGTGCGCCCTCTGCGGCTGGCCGAGTCGGATACCGTGAGGCCGGGCGACTGGGTGGTTGCGATCGGCAACCCGTTCAGCCTGGGCGGCAGCATGTCTCTGGGCATCGTGAGCGCCGTGGGGCGGGCGATCCCCACCGCCGAGACGCCATTCAGCATCCCCCAGGCGATCCAGACCGACGCGGCCATCAACCCGGGGAACTCGGGAGGCCCCCTGCTCAACCTGGAAGGTCAGGTGGTTGGGGTCAACGCGCAGATTGCGTCGAGCTCGGGCACGAACAGCGGCGTAGGATTTGCGATTCCCTCTGACGTTGTGCGCCGGGTGACGCCGGCCTTGATCGAAGAGGGCGCCTACACCTGGCCGTGGGTCGGCGTGCAGGGAGGGCCGGTCAACCTGCTGGTGAAGGAGGCGAATGACCTTGGCACACAGGAGGGCGCCTACATCGCCGTGGTCGTGGAGAACAGCCCTGCTGCTGAAGCCGGTCTACAGGGCGCCACCGGCGAGCGATCCGTCCTGGGTCAAGACGTCCCCGTCGGTGGTGACGTCATTGTGGAAGCGGACGGGCAACGTATCCGGGACTTCACGGATCTGCTGGCCTACGTGGCGTTCAAGCGGCCTGGCGACGCTATCGAGTTGACGATCCTGCGGGATGGGGAGCGTCAGCAGCTGACCCTGGAGTTGGCCGCGCGGCCGGAGGAACTGAGCCCGTGATGTAAGGGTGAGGGGAGAATGGGCGATGATTGATCAAATACTCGTCCCGCTGGATGGATCGTCTCTGGCGGAGTGTGTCCTCCCGCACGTGGTGGCCGTCGGGCGAGCCATGGAGGCGCAGGTGACGCTGCTGCGGGCTGTGGTGCGGGAACCGAGCCCGCAGTCTAGCGCTGTCGATCCGCTGAGATGGCACATGCGGAAGTCAGAGGCGGATTCCTACCTGCGCGAGGTGGCGGCGCGGCTGCGAGACACAGGGCTGGAGACCAAGTCCGTGCTGGCGGAGGGAAGGGCGCCCGAGCGCATCCTGGGGTACGCACGGGAAGAGGACGTTGGGCTCATCATCGTCAGCAGCCACGGCGAGAGCGGCCTGAGTCAGTGGAACATCAACAGCGTGGTGCAGAAGGTGATCCTGCAGGCCTATGCGCCGATCATGATCGTGAGAGCCTATGAGTGGACTGTAAGCGCAGCGACGTCACCCCAGCCGTCCACCGAGGAGCTGACCGAAACACGTTATGAGAGGGTGCTTCTGCCACTCGACGGCTCTCAGCGGGCCGAATGCACGCTGCCGTGGGCGAGCAGCCTGGCTGACTTCCACGGGTGCAAGCTGCTGCTGGCTCACGCAGTAAGGAGGCCGGAGGTTCCGCGTCGTGCCCCGTTGACGGAGGAGGAGAGCGAACTGGCGGAGCGGCTCACAGCCCTCAACCGAGAGCAAGGGGAGGCGTACCTTCAGGATCTGAAGGCGCGTCTCGGCTCGGCTGCGGCGGAGTCGCGTCTGCTGGTGAGCGATGACCCGGCCAGAGCGCTACACGACGTGGTCGACGAGGATGACGTCGATCTGGTGGTGATGGCGGCCCATGGCTACTCCGGTGAGACGAGATGGCCCTACGGAAGCATAGCGTTGAACTTCATCGCTTACGGCTCCAAGCCACTGTTGATGATCCAAGACATACCCCCCGAAGAGGCGGAGACAACGGCAGCTGAGAGGGCGGCCAGTGAATACGCGGGACACTGATCCGCGCGTGGAGGATCGGGCACGTCAACTGGCCGAGAGGCATAAAGCCACGCGCGGTTCTGGCGTCTCGACCCGAGGGCCCGGGCTAGACCGCCTGTCGACCGATTTGCTGAAGCGTCTCCCCGTGATCGAGCGGGTGCTCCGCGAGGCCTACACGGGCTTTGCCAGCGATGCCTTTGGCAGCGCGGTGCCCGAGGAACGGGGTACCCTGTCGGGCGTGGCCGAATGGGTCCTGGACAACTACTATGTGATCCAGAAGGCGATCCGGCAGATTGGGGAGAACATGCCGCGGGGCTACTACCGCCGGCTCCCCAAGCTCGTCGGCACAGACGACCGCTCACCCTTGAGCGGTTACCCTCGGGTGTACGCTGTGGCCCGAGAGATCATCCGCATCGCAGAAGGCCAGGTCGACGTCGACCGCGTGCGGCGCTTCATCCGCGCATATCAGGAGGTCCGGCCCCTGACCATGGGGGAAATCTGGGCCCTGCCGACGATGCTGCGCCTGAGCCTGGTGGAGCTTCTGGCGTGGACCGTTGGTGGCGCAGCAGGGCTTGAGATCCCCATCAATGAGGAGCCGTTTCCCGGGCCAGTGGAGCTCGAGAACAAAGGCGACGAGGCCATCGTGGCCGGCGTCATCAACAGCTTGCGCGCCATTGACGACCACGAATGGGATGACTTCTTCGAGGCCACGAGCCTGGTGGAGGAGACGCTTCGCCTGGACCCTGCAGACGTCTACCCAGAGATGGACTTCGACAGCCGCGATCGCTACCGCGGCGTGGTCGAGAAGCTGGCGCGGGAGACGGATCAGTCCGAGCAGGAGGTGGCGCGAGCGGCGCTCCGCCTAGCCCGGAGACGGGCCGCCCGTCCTCGGGCCGCCCGCCCTCGGGCCGAGCACGTCGGTTTCTATCTGGTGGGCCGCGGGCGGGCGCAGCTTGAGGAGGCTGTCGGCTTTCGACCGGGGCTGTTGGAGCAGGCGCGCCGCTGGGTGTTCGGGCACCCCACACCGGTCTATCTCGGCAGCATCGCCGTCATAACCGGGCTCGTCTTGGCCGGGGTACTGCTGTACGCGCACGGTGCTGCCGGGGGTGGGCAGCCCGCGGTCGGGCTGGGGGCTCTGGCGGCCGTCGCGCTGCTGACCCTTCTGCCGGCGTCGATTGTGGGCGTCAACCTCACAAACATGGTCATCACGCGCGCGGTGCCGCCGCGGGTGTTGCCCAAGCTCGATTTCAGCGACGGGATACCTGCTGACTATCGTACGATGGTCGTGATCCCGGCCCTGTTGAGCAGCGACGACGAGGTGGACTTCCTGCTGCGGCAGCTGGAGCTGCACTACCAGGGGAACGCTGACCCTCAGCTGGGGTTTGCGCTTCTGAGTGACTTCGCTGACGCGCCACAGAAACAGATGCCAGAGGATGAGCACCTGCTGCAGCGGGCCAGGGAGGGCATTCGACGCCTCAATCGCACGTACGGCAAGGGGGGGCGTGCTGAGGGTGCTGAGGGGCCGTTTCCACCGCGAGAGACTCTGGAATCCCAAGGAGTCGTGCTGGATGGGGTGGGAGCGGAAGCGCGGCAAGCTGGTCGAGTTCAACCGCCTGCTGCGAGGCGAGCATGAGACGTCGTACGTGGTGAAGATGGGCAATCTCGATTTCCTCCCCGAGGTGACGTACGTGATCACCCTGGATGCGGACACGGTCTTCCCACTGGACAGCGGGCATCGGTTGGTTGGCACCATGGCCCATCCACTGAATCAGGCTGAGTTCGACGCAGATGGAGCGGGCGGCCCGACAACGGGCGGCCCGACAACGGGCGGCCCGTATTCGGGCTATACGGTCCTCCAGCCGCGGACGGAGGTCAAGCCCACGGCAGTCACCCGCACCTGGTTCAGCAGGATCTTCGCGGGCGATGCAGGTCTGGATCTCTACACGCGCGCTGTCTCCGACGTCTATCAGGACTTCTTCGGTGAGGGGATCTACATCGGTAAGGGCATCTACGATGTGGATGCCTTTGAGCGCAGCCTGCGTGGGCGGGTGCCTGAGAACGCCCTGCTGAGTCACGACCTCTTCGAGGGCATCCACGGTCGGGCTGCCCTGGTGACGGACGTGGTGCTCTTTGAGGACTACCCCCCGACCTATCTGAGCTATGCACACCGAAAGCACCGTTGGGTGCGGGGTGACTGGCAGATTCTGCCCTGGCTCTTCCCGAGGGTGCCTCACGCCGGTGAAGGGACGATTCCCAACCCGCTCTCGGTTCTCGATCGCTGGAAGAGCTTCGACAACCTGCGGCGCAGCTTGCGCGCGCCCGCGCTCTTCGCCTTGCTCGTGGCCGGCTGGGTCTGCCTGCCTGGGTCGCCGCTGGTCTGGACGCTGATCGCGGTGGTGGCGTCTGGGCTGCCACTGGTCACGGGTGCGGTCACGGAGATGGCACGCCGTCTGGGAGGCGGACAGTCAGCTCCGGCCTCGTCGACGTTCTGGGAGCGGATGGGAAAGGAGGCTGCGCGCTGGCTGCTGAGCATCGTATTCTTGCCCTACGAGTCGATTCTGATGGGCGACGCCGTTGTGACCACGCTGGTGCGTCTAACGATCAGCCGCAAGCGACTGCTGCAGTGGACGACGGCCGCTCACACTGTGCGTCTCTTTGGGCGTGAGTCGAAGATAAAGTTGCTCTGGCAGGAGATGAGCGGTGGGCCGGTCCTGGGGCTCATGGTCGCGGTCGCGCTGGCCTTGTTCCGGCCCATGGTACTGCCCCTCGCTGCGCCGTTCCTTCTGTGCTGGCTGGTCTCCCCTCTGGTGGCGGCCCGCATCAGCCAGCCGGTGGAGGAAGAGGAGGCGTCGCTTTCCGGCGCTGAGCGTCGACGGCTGCGGCTTCTGGCCCGCCGCACGTGGCTGTATTTTGAGCGCTTCGTCGGCCCGGACGATCATTGGCTGCCCCCCGATCATTTCCAGGAGGAGCCGCAGGGGAGGGTGGCGCACCGCACGTCCCCAACCAACATCGGACTGATGCTCCTCTCCTCTCTCGCTGCCTATGATCTGGGCTACATCGGGCTGATGGAGCTGTCGCTCCGCACGAGCGATGCCTTTGACAGCATGGATGAGCTTGAGAGGTACCGGGGCCACCTGCTGAACTGGTACGACACCAGAACCCTGGATTCGCTGGCCCCGCGCTACGTCTCCACGGTGGACAGCGGGAACCTGGCGGCGTGTCTGATTGCGCTTGGGCAGGGGCTGGAGCAGCTGGAGCAGGAGCGCATCCTGCGCTGGCAGCGTTGGCGAGGGCTGTGCGATGCGTTGGATGTGTTGAAGCAGATCATCAGGGCCGCGGAGCAGGGGGTGGACGCTGCTGCTCAGGAGGAGATTGAGCGTGCAGCCGCGGATCTGAGTCAATGGATCGACCGGATGCGCGAGAGGGTGCTCGCTGTGAGGGAGGAGCAGGAGCGTTGGATCCCTCTGCTCGCGGAGCTTGAAGAGGAGGTCGCCGAAGGCCTCAACCGACGGCTCCAGGCGCTGCTCGATGCAGGCTCAGGGATCCTGGGCACTGCGACCCTGCGCGATCTCCGGCTCTGGTCGGAGAGGCTTCACCTGCATCTGCGTGACTTGCGCAAGGGTATAGAGAGAGCTCTGCCCTGGGTCTTCCTGCTGAACGATCCCCCGCAGGTTCTCGTCAGTGAGCGATCCGAGGAGCTGACCCCAGCTATCGCTGAGGCGTGGCGAGGGATTGAGGAGGCGCTGCCGCTCGATCCGCGCCTGGGGGAGATAAGCGCCGTCTGTCGCAGGGCTCGAGAGGAGCTGGAGGAGCTCCGGCAGCTGCTGAAGGAGGAGCTTGCGTCGCTGGACAGGGAGCAAGAGCCCGATCTCGTCGGTCAGCTGAAGGACGCCCTTGATTGGTCCGAGGAGCTGGATCAAGCCCTGGCGTCGGCCCGGATGACGGCTGGCGGCATGATGATCGGCCTTGACGATCTGATACAGCGGGCTGAGGCCTACGTTGACGACATGGCTTTCGGCTTCCTGTACGATGATCGCCGGGACGTGTTCCACATTGGCTACCAGGTGGACAGCGAACAGCTGGATCGCAATCACTACGACCTGCTTGCTTCGGAGGCGCGCATTGCGAGCATCGTGGCCATCAGCAAGCGGGAGGTCCCACAGGGCCACTGGCTGCACCTGAACCGTCCTCTTTCTCGCGTCGACGGGCTGCGCACGCTGCTCTCGTGGGGCGGGTCGATGTTCGAGTACCTGATGCCGGACCTGATGATGCGCAGGTATGAGGAGACGCTGCTCAACCAGGCGAACCGGGCCGCCGTGCGTCGCCAGATCGCCTATGGAGATGAGAAGGGCGTCCCCTGGGGGGTCTCCGAGTCGGGTTACTATCGTTTTGATGCGCAGCTGAACTACCAGTACCGGGGATTTGGCGTGCCCGGCCTGGGGCGGAAGCGAGGGCTGGGCGACGATCTGGTGATCGCCCCGTACGCCTCGCTGCTGGCCGTGGACGTGGCGCCGGAGGAGGTGTTGGAGAACATCGACCTGCTGATTGAGCAGGGAATGCAGGGCCACTATGGTTTGTACGAAGCGCTGGACTACACAGCGTCGCGCCTGCCGATGGGGCAGAGGCGGGCCATTGTGCGCTCCTACATGGCCCACCATCAAGGAATGATCATGGTGGCTCTATCTAACTACCTCAACGACCACGACATTGTGAATCGATTCCATCACGATCCCCGCATTCAGAGCGTGGAGTTCTTGCTTCAGGAACAGGTCCCCGGCCAGGCTCCGCTTGAGGAGGTGCCGGAGGAAAGCGTGGGCATCGAGCGGCTGCAGCGCGAGCGGGTGGAGCTTGAGCCCTGGTCCGTGCCAACCGACGCTCCCATGCCTCAGGTTCACTTCCTGTCCAACGGTCGCTACGGCTCGCTGATCACAGAGGCTGGCGCTGGCTACAGCACCTACTCTCCCAGGCGATCGGGCGCGGGGGAGACGGTGGCCCTGACCCGTTGGCGGGCGGACACCACGCGCGACTGCTGGGGGACGTGGATCTACGTGCAGGACCTGCACATGCAGGATCTGCACATGCAGGATCTGCACATGCAGGATCTGCACATGCAGGATCTGGAGGGCGGTCGCCCCGGTGAATCAGGCCTGTGGTCCGTGACCGAGCAGCCGACCCATGCGCGTGCGGACGACCAGCTGGCCCGGTTCTATCCCCATCGGGCCGAGTTCCGGCGGCGGTATGGCGATATCACCCTGCACACGGAGATCGTCGTGGCGCCGGAGGAGGACGTCGAGATTCGGCGCGTCAGCCTGATGAATCACGGCGATGAGGCTCGGCGTCTGCGGGTCAGCAGCTACGCGGAGGTGGCGCTCGCGGCTCAAGACAGAGACCGGCGACATCCGGCGTTCAACAAGATGTTCATCGAGAGCGAGCGTCTGTCGGAGGTCAACGCGCTTCTGTTCAAGCGGCGTCCTCGCTCAGCGAGCGACTCGCGTGGATCCGCCATAAGAAGAGTAAGCGAAGCGGCAGCTGGAGAGCCGTTGTGCATGGCTCATATGCTCGTCACGGCGCCCGGCATGGAGGACACAGGCGCCCACGAGAGCGACCGGGCGCAGTTCATCGGGCGCGGGCGCACGGCGCGCGAGCCAGCGGCCTTTCGCCGGAGGTACGACGGGCCGCCTGAGGCCGAGTGGTTGTCCGGAACAACGGGAGCTACCCTGGATCCGGTCATGGCCTTGGGCCAAGACGTCGAGGTAGAGCCTCACGCGACGGTCGAGCTCGCCTATCTGACGCTGGCTGCGGAGTCGCGGGAGGATGCGATTGCCTTGGCTCGCCGGTATCAGTCCTGGACGCGCATCGACCGGGCGTTCGATCAGGCCCACGCGCAGAGTGAGTTGGAGCTGCGTAACCTGGATCTCGAGGTCTCTGACGTACGGGACATCATGCGGTTGCTCTCGGTGCTGCTGTATCCCCATCGGTCGCTGCGAGCCGATCCACAGACGCTGGCAGCTAACCGGCTGGGCCAGCCTGGCCTGTGGCGCCATGGCATCTCGGGCGACTACCCGATTCTTCTGGTCCGTATCGCGGATGAGGAGAGGGTGCCCCTGGTGCGCAAGCTGCTGAAGGCTCACGCCTATTGGCGCGACCGTCAGCTCAAGGTGGACCTGGTGATCCTCAACGAGAAGGACGTGGGCTACGCCCAGGAGCTGAATGAGCAACTCAACCGCGTCATCACTCAGATGGACAGCGACGCCTGGCTCAACCGGCGGGGCGGCATCTTTCTGCTTCGCGGTCATCAGATGGAGGAGGCCGAGAGGGATCTGTTGCTGACGGCTGCGCGGGCCGTTCTCGCCGCCGCCGAGGGTTCGCTGCACGATCAACTGCGAGGCCTGTTGCAGGGGCCCAGCCCCTTGCCCGCCTTCCAGCCTACGGGGATGGTGGGGGAGCGAGAGCCGACGCCGGCCCTGCAGCGGCCAGATGACCTGCAGTTCGACAACGGATTCGGGGGCTTCAGCGCCGACGGGCGCGAGTACGTCATCTATCTCGAGTCCGGCTCCGAGGCCAAGGGGCCCGATGCGTGGACGCCGGCCCCGTGGATCAACGTGATAGCGAACCCGGGCTTTGGGTTCCTGGTCTCCGACACCGGCCTGGGCTACAGCTGGGCTGGCAACAGTGGCGAGAATCGGCTGACGCCCTGGCGGAACGATCCCGTGTCGGACACCCCGGCGGAGGCGCTGTACCTGCGGGATGAGGAGACGGCGGAGGTCTGGTCGCCGACGCCCCTGCCTGCGGGAGAGGATGCGCCGTACATCGCCCGCCACGGCGCCGGCAACTCCGTCTTCGAGCACAACAGCCACGGGTTGGAGCAGCGGCTGCGTCTGTTCGCCGTTCAGGACGCGCCGGTCAAAGTGATTCAGTTGCGCCTGGAGAACACGTGGAGTCGAGCGCGGCGGCTGACGGCGACCTTCTTCGCCGAGTGGGTGCTGGGGGTCAGCCGAGACAAGGCGCAGCACTACGTGGTGTCGGAGTACGATCCGGAGGCGAGCGGGTTGCTGGCGCGGAACACGTACCATTCGGCGCTCAACGGGCGCGAGGGAAGCGAGGCCGCCGTGGCTTTCCTGGTGACCAGCGAAGACCTGCACGGCCTGACCGCTGACCGGACGGAGTTCCTGGGGCGGAACGGGGAGATGGGTCACCCAGCGGCGCTGGATCGGGTCGGGTTAGCGAGCCGTGTGGAGCCGGGGCTCGATCCGTGCGCAGCGGTGCAGATGCACGTGGAGCTGGAGCCCGGCGAGGCGAAGGAGGTCTTCTTCCTGCTGGGGCAGGGTGAGGATCGCGACCATGCACTCGAGCTCATCGAGCGGTATCGGGATTGTGACGAGGTGGCCGCGGCGTGGGAGGAGGTACGCAGTTGGTGGGACGATCTGCTGAGCACGGTGACCGTCGATACCCCCGACCCGGCGATGGATGTGCTGCTCAACCGTTGGCTGCTCTACCAGGCGCTGTCCTGCCGCCTGTGGGGACGCTCGGCCCTCTACCAATCGAGCGGCGCGTTTGGGTTCCGCGACCAGCTGCAGGACGTGATGTCGCTGCTGCACGCTGCCCCAGAGCTCGCTCGGGAGCACATCCTCCGCGCGGCGCGTCACCAGTTCGAGGAGGGGGACGTCCTTCACTGGTGGCATCCTCCCTCGGGCCGCGGTGTCCGCACGCGTATCAGCGACGACCTGCTCTGGCTGCCCTACGTCACCGCCGAGTACGTGGAGGCGACGGGCGACGAGGAGATCCTGGATGAGGCGGTGCCCTTCCGTAGGGGCGAGCCCTTGGACGCAGAGGAGGAGGAGCGGTACGGGCGCTACGAGGTCACGGAGGAGAAGGCCACTCTCTATGAGCACTGCCTGCGCGCTCTGGACAAGGGCTCAACGTCGGGACGTCACGGCCTGCCGCTCATAGGCGCCGGGGACTGGAACGATGGGCTGAACCGTGTGGGGCTCGAGGGCGAGGGAGAGAGCGTCTGGCTGGGGTGGTTCCTCTATGCCACGCTGTCCCGCTTCGCCCAGCAGAGCCGGGATGCCAATCAGGCCGAGACGCTCCGCAAGCGGGCAAAGGGGCTGCAGGAGGCGCTGCGGGAGAGCGCCTGGGATGGAAACTGGTACATTCGGGCCTTCTACGACGACGGGACGCCCCTCGGCTCCTCACAGAGCGACGAGTGCCAGATCGCCTCGATGGCGCAGTCCTGGGCTGTCCTCTCCGGGGCGGGGGACGAGGAGCGCCCTGAGCAGGCGATGGCATCCGTCGCCGACCGGCTGGTGCGGAAGGACGACCGGCTTCCGGTTGGCTTGATGCTCCTCTTCACACCGCCGTTCGATGAGACCCCCCGTGACCCGGGGTACATCAAGGGCTATCCCCCGGGCATCCGAGAGAACGGCGGGCAGTACACGCACGCAGCGCTCTGGGCTGTGTGGGCCTACGCCGAGCTGGGGCAGGGCGACCGCGCGGGCGAGCTCTTCCAGATGCTCAATCCCATCCGTCACAGCGACACGCGCGAGAAGGCGCGACGGTATCGCGTGGAGCCCTACGTCGTCGCAGCCGACGTCTACAGCGCCGACCAGCACCTCGGGCAGGGAGGGTGGACCTGGTATACGGGCTCGTCGGGGTGGATGTACCGCCTGGGCCTTGAGGCGATTCTGGGGTTCAGGAGGGAGGGGGATGCGCTGCGCATCGAGCCGTGTATTCCAAAGGACTGGTCGGGATATGGGATGACCTACCGACATGGTGAGACGTTGTACCGGATCGAGGTCGAGAATCCCAAGCACGTCAACGAGGGCGTCGAGAGGATCACTCTGGACGGCGAGGATATCTCGACCAGGCATGGACATGGTCGGGTTCCCCTGCTTGATGATGGGGACCAGCACCAGGTGCGCGTGACGATGGGCTAGCTTGGATCCTGGGGCTACACAGTATCCCGGGGCCTGAAGGTTGCCATCTCGACCGACGCCCACGGCACGGAGGAGTTGAGGTTTATGCAGTACGGCGTCTACCAGGCCCGTCGGGGCTGGCTGGAGCCCCAGGACGTGCTGAACACGAGAAGCTGGGACGAACTCAGGGAGCTTCTGGCGAGGTAATGGCGCGAAACGCGTAGGCGAAAAGGAGATTATCACGATGTTCCCAATCGGAGACACCTTCGTCAGCCCGAGCAGCAGCTTGCCCAGCGTGGGCGCCAGCGGGGCGATTGGGGCGATCCTCGGCGCGTACATCGTGATGTTCCCCCGATCGCAGGTGCGCGTTCTGCTGCTGTTCGGATACTTTGTGGTCGTCCGCCGGGTCACAGCCGTCCTCTTCCTGGGCATAGGGTTCGTGCCGGGGTGCAGTTCTTCAGTGGGGTCGCCAGCCTGGGTGCGGAGACGGCGCAGACCGGCGGGGTGGCGGTGTGGGCCCACGTGGGAGGCTTCGTCTTCGGGTTGCTGATCGGCTTCCTGTTCAGAGGTCGGGCGGAGGGTCTGACGTTGGAGCGCGAGCCCCGGCGGGAACGGAGGATGCGTCTGTGAGCGGGGATGAGACAGCCCGGTCGGAGAAGAGACCGGAGGTGTCGCTGAGCTCTATCGCGTCAAAGCAAGAGGCGGAGGACGCCGTCGAGAACCTCCGCGAAGCGATCCGTTACCACAACTATCGCTACTACGTCCTCGATGATCCGGTCATCTCCGACGCTGAGTATGACGCGCTCATGCAGCAGCTCGAGACGCTGGAGGATGAGTTCCCGGAGCTGAGGACGTCGGATTCGCCCACGCAGCAGGTTGGCGGTGAGCCGCGCGATGAGTTGGGCCTGGCGGAGCATCCCTTCCCGATGCTGAGTCTGAAGGGGGTCTACGATGAGGCGGACGCGCGGCGCTTCGACCAGACCTGCCGCGACGATCTGGATGTGGATGCGGTGGTGTACACCGCGGAACCCAAGTACGATGGCCTCGCCGTGGAGCTGATCTACGAGGAGGGGCAGCTCTCCGTGGCGTCCACGCGCGGCGACGGGCAGACGGGCGAGGACGTCACGCCGAATGTGAGGACCATCAAGGAGGTTCCCCTGGCTCTGATCAGCCAGGAGGGGGTCCCCATTCCCGACCGGCTGGTGGTGCGGGGCGAGATTTACATACGCAAGGACGAGTTCGAGGCCTTCAACCGGCAGCGAGCTGAGCAGGGAGAGAGCCAGTTTGCCAATCCGAGGAACGCCGCCGCAGGCTCCGTCCGCCAGCTCGATCCCGGTGTGACGGCGCGCCGGCCGCTGCACATCTTCCTCTACGCGGTGCCGGACGCTGGCGACCTGGGCTTCGATACGCACTGGGACGTGCTGCAGGCGCTGCCAGGGTGGGGCTTGCGGGTCAACCTGGATGACACGAAACGCTGCGACGACTTCGATGAGGCCATTCACTATCGCGAGAGGATGGCCGAGCTGCGGGATGACCTGCCGTACGAGATCGACGGCGTGGTCTACAAGGTCAACCGCTTCGACTACCAGGAGAGGCTCGGGGTCCGAACGCGCGACCCTCGTTGGGCGCTGGCCTACAAGTTCGAGCCGCGTCGGGCGACGACGAAGCTGAAGGGCGTCGAGTTCCAGGTGGGGAGGACCGGGCAGGTCACCCCGGTGGCCATCCTCGATCCGGTCCACATTGGAGGCGTGGAGGTCAGCCGGGCTTCGCTTCACAATCAGAGCGAGATCGACCGCAAGGACATCCGCATGGGTGACACGGTGCTCGTGGAGAGGGCCGGCGACGTGATTCCCCACATCGTGAAGTCGATGGACGCCAGCGAGGGCAGAGGTGAGGAGGGGGAGGACCAGGTCGCGACAGAGCGCGAAAGGCCGGAGGAGACGATCCAGATACCGCATGAATGCCCTGTCTGTGGCGGCGAGGTGGTGATGAGTGAGGACAAGAAGCAGGCTCGCTGCACCAACGTCAACTGCCCGGCCCAGCTCCGGGAGAGTGTCACCCACTATGCCTCTCGTGAGGGGATGGACATCGAGGGCCTGGGCGAGAGGCGTACGGAGCAGCTCATTGACGCTGGCTTGATCGAACGCCTGTCCGACATCTACAGCCTGACGAAGGAAGATCTGGTCTCGCTTGAGCGCTTCGCCGACAAGTCAGCCCAGAACCTGCTGGACGAGATTGAGGGCAGCAAAGAGGGGACGCTGGATCGCTTCATCTACGCCATCGGCATTCCGCTGGTGGGACGGCACGTGTCGCAGGTTCTGGCGCGGCAGTACACGGGCCTGGACGATCTCAGAGAGGCCTCGCAGGAGGATCTAGAGGCGATACACGACATCGGGCCGGAGGTGGCGCGTGGCATCGTCGCTTTCTTCGAGAATGAGGATAACCGGGAGGTCGTTCGAAGGATCCGTGACGCCGGCTTGACGCTCAGCAATCCGCTCTACAGCGCTGAAGAGGAGGAGCGCCCGCTGGAGGGGCTGCACATCGTCTTCACGGGGAGGCTGGACCGCTGGACGCGTGATGAGGCGAAGCGATATGTGGAGCGACTGGGTGGAAGGGCTACCTCGAGCGTGAGCGGGGAGACGGACTACGTGGTTGCCGGGCCGGGAGCCGGCTCCAAGCTGGATGAAGCTCGCCAGCACGGCGCTTCGGTGATGGATGAGGAGGCGTTCGTGAGCTTCGTGGAGGAGCGGACGTAGCGCGCAGCGGCGCGAGGGGAGGAGCTACAAAGCGCACACCGATGACAGATTGGCAACGCAGGATCGCTCCTTTGGTGAGAGCGGTTGAAAAGCGGTATGACGCGCTTATGAGGATGATTCGCACTGTGCTGTTCAGCAACGCGCGGACGCGCCTGCCTTTGCCGGGCGTGGCGGCCTTCTACCGCGCGCTGGCCAATCAGGTCGTCCAGGCCGGCAGCGAGCTGGTCCTGGCTGACGACAGCCTGACGATGGCGCGGCATGCGGCCAGGCGAGGCTGGATCTCGGAGGCGACGCTTCCGGAGATCAAGGCCGAGCAGGCGAGAGACGAGGCGAGGTGATCCTCTCTAACAGGGGAGGAGAGGCCTACGAAATTCTAACTTTCCACAACCCAATCCAAAGGGAATCCCAACCCACTCCGTACGCAGGATGAGGTTTTTTCTGTTAGACTAAGGGCAGTGACGAGTGTTGTGGATGAGGACGCGAGGGATCCTCAGCAACGCTCGCAGAGCCGCTATACTGTTGTGGAGGGAGGCAGGGACTATGCTGCAAAGAGCAGAGGACGTCTATGGATTGACGGTTGAGGCGGTCGACGGTGATGCGGGGCGCGTGCATAACCTGTTCTTTGACGATCAGCAATGGGTGGTTCGCTACGTCGTCGTGGACACGGGGGGCTGGCTTGGTGGAAGACGCGTCTTGCTCTCCCCCGTTGCGATCAAAGGGGTGCTTCGGGACGACGGTGAGATGGAGGTTGCGCTCACCAAGTCGCAAGTGGAGCACAGTCCGGACATCGATCTGGATAAGCCGGTCTCCAGGCAACAGATCGTCGAGCTGCATGGGCCGAGACGCCCGAGTACTATGGTTGGCCCGCCTACTGGGGCGGCAGCGCGATGATGGGTACGGCGACCCCGGGCGTCTATCCGATGATTATGGCCGGCGTGGATCAGGTCGAGGCGGAGATGAAAGAGCAGGGTCCCAGCGAAAAGCATCGCGGTGACCCTCATCTGCGCAGCGCCAGGGCGGTGGATGGCTATGACATCCACGCCCTCGACGGCGAGATCGGGCACGTGGAGGACTACTTCGTTGACGACAAGGACTGGGTGATCCGCTATTTGCTGGTGGATACCCGGGACTGGCTGCCCGGCCGCGAGGTCCTGATCTCGCCGAGCTGGATCGAGCGCGTGGACTGGGCCGAGACGGCGGTGCACGTAGCGTTGACAAAAGCTCAGATTGAGGCCAGTCCGGCGTACGACCCCGAGGAGCCGCCTGGTCGTGACTACGAGGCGCTGCTTCATAGGTACTATGGCTATCCCGGCTACTGGTCGTAGGGTAGAGCGAGTGGCGAATCGTCTGCAGCGCAGCGAGGTGGATCGCTCATGAATGATAGGGGATCGGTCCATATCGGGACCTCTGGCTGGCATTATGATCACTGGGAAGGCCCGTTCTACCCCCAGGGGATGTCGAACAGCGATTGGCTCGCGTTCTACGCTAGCCGACTGCAGACGGTGGAGGTCAACAACACCTTCTACCAGCTGCCGGAGGAGAGCACGCTGCGGACGTGGCGAGAGACGGTCCCAGAGGGGTTTGTCTTCGCGGTGAAGGCCAGCCAGTACATCACGCATATGAAGAAGCTCAAGGAGCCAGAGGGACCGGTCGATACGTTCTTGAGCCGCGTGGAGGCCCTGGGACCCCGCTTGGGCCCGATCCTCTTCCAACTTCCTCCGAATTGGCACTTCAACGGTCGGCGACTGCGCTCTTTCCTGGAGGTGCTGCCTCCTGATCAGCGGTACGCCTTCGAGCTGCGCGACCCTGACTGGCTCAACGAGGAGGCTTACGGGATTCTGGAGGAGCACGGCCGGGGCCATGCTGCGTTCTGCATCTACGACTTCCATGGTCGGCAGTCCCCGAAGAGGATCACGGCTGATTTCGTCTACGTCCGGCTGCACGGCCCGTACGGGCCGTATCGGGGCACGTACGACACCGAGACCCTGGCTGGATGGGCCGGCGCTTTCTCCACGTGGCGCGAGCAGGGAAGGGACGTGTACTGTTACTTCGATAACGATGAGGCGGGCTACGCGGTTCAGAATGCGATGGAGCTTCGGGGGATGCTCAGGTAGGGGAACCCTGTGACATCGCCCTGGGCTGAAGGCCCAGGGCGCAGGGGCGAAGCCCTTCGGGCTGGGAATTGGGAGATAGAAGACGTAAGTGAGGTTGTCTAGCAGGACGGTTGTTTGAGGGAGGAGAGAGGTATGCCAGACATCAAGACTGATCTCGACTTTGAGTTCTACAGCGAGGATCTGCCTAATCCGGATCTGGAGGACGACCTGTGGGCGGAGGCGTGGAACCGCGTTCAAGCGCTGGCCAAAGGCCACGACGATATGATCGGTGCCTCGGCCGCTGTCGAACGGGTCGAGCATCGCGAGACGCCGCACGTCTACAGGGCTCGCATCGTCGGCTACGTCCGCCCGGATAACGTTGTCACGGTGGAGAAGGCGGATAAGCCTATGGCCGCGCTGCAGCAGGCGCTCGATGCCCTGGAGCGGCAGGTGCGCAAGAAGAGGGGGAGAAGCGTGGCCCAACTGGGCGGCCCACTTGGGCCGTGAGCCCTGGGAGAAACCCTAGTGCTCTTTCACACAACAGACCTTGGCTTTTCCCTGCTCCCAGCCCTCGTCCTCGAGGGCGGTCTGGCCCAGGACAAGGCTCGATAGCACGCGTAAGCCGCCCCGAGACGGGGCTCAGAGCGACTGAAAAGTCCAAGTTAGACGTGTGAAATTCCACTAGTGCTCTTTCACACAACAGACCTTGGCTTTTCCCTGCTCCCAGCCCTCGTCCTCGAGGGCGGTCTGGCCCAAGACAAGGCTCGATAGCACGCGTAAACCGCCCCGAGACGGGGCTCAGAGCAACTGAAAAGTCCAAGTTAGACGTGTGAAATGGCACTAGCAAGGTGATCGCCACGGTGCGGCGAATTTCCCACGGGCGCTGTGTGGTGCGTGGCACCTCACGATGGTAAGTAGGTTAGCATGCAGAGAGAGTGGAGGGCTAAGATGACGAAGACCTATACGTATACGGCAAGAAGCGCCGAGAATCCGGAGCGGGTCGTGACGTTCACGCTGCGCGATTCTCGTATGTCCGTTGGGGTGGGGGCGCCGCTGGAGCAGATGGAGCGTGCGATCCAGCTGGGCCGCGGCGAGGAAGCGCCCGAAGAGAAAGAGATCGAGGAAGCAGCCGAGGTTGAGGTGCGGGAGACGGAGAAACCGAAGCTCTGGCTGCGGCCGGTGGCTGTCTCGCTGGCTGAGCGGGGCACGCGCCCGGTTCACGTGGATGACGTGGTCGCCAACGTGAGGGACGACTGGCTGCAGGTCAGGGCGTGGATCCGCACCGGTGGGCTGCGCCTGATCCCGATTACGCTGATCGACGGCCGGGTCGACAATCCGGTAGCGGCTCAGGACTTCGTGGAGGAGGTTCAGGAGCGCAAGACGGTCAGTGGGTGGGACGTGTTCGACCTGTTCGATTACTGGGCAACGTGGGTCGTGGCCGGGATCCTTGCCCTGGTCATGTTCCAGCAGTGGCGGCGCAAGGGCAGTGATAAGGGCGAGGCGTAGCGAGATGGGAGTAAGGCGTATGGGCGTGTGGGAGCAAGATGAGATCTGAAGACGGCGATCGAACTCAGGCCGACGAAGGTCTGGACCTGGACAATCCAGCCGAAGGGGCGTCGTCAACGGGCGATAAGTCGCCTAGGGGCGATGTCGAAGACGAGGCCGGGAAGGGCGTGACGAAACCCTGGATCCGCCCCGTCGACGAGGTCGTCGAGGCGTTGAACGTCTCTCTCACTCAGGGGCTGGACCCGCAGGAGGTGCGGCGGAGGCGACGGCGTTATGGACGAAACCGGCTGCGGTCCGCGGAGACGAGAAGCGCGTGGGATATCCTGGTTGAGCAGTTCAAGAGCGTGATCGTTGCGCTGCTTGCCTCGGCGGCGATCGTCTCCTTCGCCTTCGGCGAGGTGGTGGAGGGCATCGCCATCGGTGTGGTGATTCTGATCAACGCGGCCATCGGCTTCGTCACCGAGCTCCGGGCCGTGCGCTCGATGGAGGCGCTGCAAGAACTGAGCCAGGTCAGCGCCAAGGTCCGCCGTGACGGCCAGGCGAAGGAGGTCCCCGCCGAGGAGATCGTCCCGGGCGACGTTGTGCTCGTGGACGGCGGGGACATGGTGACGGCTGACCTGCGCCTGTTTGAGGCCTCCAAGCTGCAGGCGAACGAATCGGCGCTGACGGGCGAGTCGGTGCCGGTCGGCAAACAGACCGAGCCCGTTGGCGAGGAGACGCCGCTGGCCGAGCGCTCCAGTATGCTCTTCAAGGGGACCGCTGTGACCCGAGGGTCGGGCGCGGGCGTCGTGGTGGCCACCGGCATGGACACGGAGCTGGGTCACATCTCGTCCCTCGTGGAGGAGGCGGAGGAGGAGATCACGCCTCTGGAGAGGCGGCTGAGCCAGCTGGGGCACCGTCTGATCTGGATCACGCTGGGCATCGCGGCCTTGGTGACCGTCTCGGGGGCCCTCAGCGGGAGAGATGTCTTCCTGATGATTCGATCCGGCATCGCCCTGGCGGTGGCGAGCGTTCCTGAGGGCTTGCCCATCGTGGCCACCGTGGCTCTGGCGCGAGGTATGTGGCGCATGGCACGCCGAAACGCCGTCGTCAATCAGCTCTCGGCCGTGGAGACGCTGGGCTCTACCAACGTGATTCTGACCGACAAGACCGGGACGTTGACCGAGAACCGCATGACGGTCACCCGGGTGGTGCTGCCCTCTGACGGGAAAGCGCCGTCAGGAGAGACACGCACTCGGATCGAGGTCAGCGGAGAGGGGCTCGATATTGAGGGCACATTCAGTCGGGATGGGCGTTCTGTGGAACCCCAGGAGCACGAGCTGCTGCGGCGCTTGCTGGAGGTCGGCGTGCTGTGCAACAATGCCGTGCTGAACGAGGATGCCTCCGATGACGGGGTCTCATCCGTTGGGGAGCCTACGGAGGTCGCGCTCCTGGTGGCTGGGGCCAAGGCGGGCATCAGGTACGATGAGCTCACGGGCGGATCGCCCGAGCGAATGCCCGAGGTGCGAGAGGTGGCCTTTGACCCCGAGATCAAGATGATGGCCACGTTCCACCAGCGGCAAGAGGATGATGGCGACTACCTCGTGGCCGTCAAGGGGGCTCTGGAGGCGGTCATCGACTCCTCGACGCACGTTCTGACGGAGGAGGGGAGGCGAGAGCTGACGGATGAGGCGCGGCAGAGGTGGATCGAGGAGAACCGCCAGATGGCCGGGCAGGGGCTGCGCGTCATCGCCATGGCGAGCAGGACTGCTGAGGGGCCGCTCTCGCCCCCGTCGTCCGACGAGGATCCGTACCACCAGCTGACGTTTCTGGGTCTCCAGGCGCTGCTTGATCCGCCGCGCAGTGACGTGCGGGACTCGATCAAAGGGGCGCAGCATGCCGGGGTGCGGGTGGTGATGGTCACAGGTGACCAGCCGGCCACAGCCCGCAACGTCGCGCACGCCGTCGGACTGGTGGACGATAGCGACGCGCCGGTGATCCACGGCGGGGACGTTGATGACCTCCGCAGTCTGAGCGAAGAGGAGCGAGGGCGCGTCTTGCGAGCGCCGATCTTCGCGCGCGTGAGCCCGGAGCAGAAGCTGGACCTGATCGCGCTCCACCAGGAGAGCAACGCGATTGTGGCGATGACGGGTGACGGGGTGAACGATGCACCAGCGCTGAAGAAGGCGGACATCGGCGTGGCGATGGGGCAGCGGGGCACGCAGGTGGCGAAGGAGGCAGCCGACATGGTGCTGAAGGATGACCGCCTCTCGACCATCGTCGCCGCCATTCAGCAGGGGCGCACAATCTTCAACAACATCCGCAAGTTCGTCCTCTACCTGCTATCCTGTAACGTAGCCGAGATCATGATCGTCGGGCTGGCCTCTCTGGTGAATGCTCCCTTGCCGATTCTGCCGCTCCAGATTCTGTTCCTCAATCTGGTCACCGACGTCTTCCCGGCGCTCGCTCTGGGGGTGGGCCGGGGCGATCCGCACGTCATGGAGCGCCCGCCGCGCGATCCCGACGAGCGGGTGCTGATGCGCCAACACTGGATGGGCATCTTGGGCTACAGCTCGGTGATCAGCGTCGCGGTGCTGGGGGCGCTGGCGGTCTCGGTGCTCTGGCTGGGCGTGAGCGAGGCCCGCGCGGTCACGATCTCATTTCTCACGCTGGCCTTCGCGCAGCTGTGGCACGTGTTCAACATGCGCGACCACGACACTGGCGTGATTGACAATGACATCGTTCAGAATCGTTGGATCTGGGGGGCTCTGGCCCTTTGCACGGCGCTGCTGCTTCTGGCGGTCTACGTGCCGGGTTTCGCGAATCTGCTTAGGGTGGAGAAGCCTGGCCTCGAGGGATGGACGCTGATTATTGGCGCGAGCCTGATTCCCTGGTTCGTTGGCTTGATCGTCAAAGCAGTCGATGGTATGCGAATCACGACGTGACACAGTAAAGGAGGCGAGGCACGTTGCTACTCTCTCGATCTGAGCTTGAGGATCTGACGCAGACGTACGACCAATGGCACGTCTCGATCTACATGCCCACCTATAGAGCGGGGGATGAGATTCGGCAGAACGCGATACGCTTCAAGAACCTGCTCAATCAGGCGGAGGAGCAGCTGGTCGAGGGGGGCATGCGGCGGCCGGAGGCGCAGGAGCTGCTCTCTCCGGGGCGGGCGCTGGCCGAGGATGAGATATTCTGGCAGCGGCGGAGCGATGGGCTGGCTGTGTTCCTCGCGGAGGATATGACGCGCAAGTACCGGCTGCCCTTGGACTTCGAGGACTTGTTGGTGGTCGGCGGCCGCTTCCACGTCAAGCCGCTGCTATCGGTGCTGAGCAACAACGGCCGGTTCTACGTCCTGGCCTTGAGCCAGCACGAGACCCGGCTGCTTCAAGGAACGCGTCACCGCATTGGCGAGATCGATCTGGACGACGAAGAGCGGGTGCCGGAATCGATCGTCGAGATCCTGAAGTGGGAGGATCCGGAGAAGCGGCTGCAGGCTCACACAGGTACCGAGGCGGTTATCGACGGGGGCGTGGTGGTCATTTTCCACGGCCACGGGGTGGCAAGCCAGGACGACCCTGACGATAAGATTCTGCGCTACTTCCAACGTTTGGACCTGGGGGTCGCTGACCTGCTGGCGGACGACGATGCCCCCCTGGTCCTGGCGGGGGATGGTTTCCTGCTGCCGCTCTACCGTGAGGCGAACAGCTATCCGCACCTGGCGCAGGAGGGCATCGCCAAACAGCCGGACGAATTGAGCGCCGAAGAGCTGCACCGGGAGGCCTGGTCCATCGTCCGTTCGACCTTCTCCCAGGCCCAGGAGCGGGCCGAGGAGACGTACCACCATCTTTCTGGCACGGAGAGCGAGCGGGTGGCGCGCGACGTTGAGGAGGTTGTGCGAGCGGCCGCCTTCGGGCGCGTAGAGGGGCTCTTCGTCGCCAGGGACGAGCAGCGGTGGGGGGCTTTCGACGAGGAGACGAGCGCGGTCGAGCTGCACGAGGAGCAGCAGCCGGGCGATCAGGACCTTCTCGACGTCGCGGCTGTTCAGACGATGCTTCATGAGGGTTGGCTCTTCGTGGTCGACGGCCAGGATGTGCCGCGGGACGACGAGCAAAGCGGCCTGGGCGCCCGCGAGCATTCACTGGCCGCTGTGCTTCGGTGGTGAACACGCCCGGGGTTGATTCCTGATGCCCAGCGGTTCGCGCTCGATGGGACACGCGTTCATCGTCCTCAATCCGGTGGCGGGACAGAGCAGTGACGAGATGCGGCGTCATCTGGAGCGGCACTTCGCCGCCACGGGCTGGACGTGCGAGCTATACGCTACCACTGGCGAGGAACGCGTCGCGGATGTGGTGCGGGCCGCTTTGCCTCGGGCGCCGGAGCGGGTCGACGACCAAGTGGATCTTGTCGTCGCGGCCGGGGGCGACGGGACCGTATCCGGTGTAGCGGGGGGGATCGCACAGACCGAGATCCCATTGGGCGTCATCCCTCTTGGCACGGGGAACACGTTTGCGCGTGAGCTAGGTATTCCCCTGGCTCTTGAGCCGGCGCTGAACCTGTTGACGGGCGATCACACCCTGCTGAACGTCGACGGCATGGCAGTTGGCGAGCGGTTCTTCGTGCTGAGCGTAAGCATCGGGATCAGCGGTTTGATTATGCGCGACACCGAGCGGGCGGACAAGCGTCGTTTTGGACGCGTGGCCTACGTTTGGACCGGGCTGAGGAAGCTATTTGGCTACCAGCCTCACCGGTTCGGCGTGACGATCGACCACGAGCAGACCCGATTGATCCGAGCGTCGGAGATCGCCATCGCCAACAGCGGAGCCCTGGGTGATCCATCGCTGCGCTGGAGTCCGCACGTCGAGCTGGACGATGGCCGCATCGATGTCTGTATCCTGCGTGCCAGATCCGTCCTGGACTACATCGGCTTGGCCGTAGCTGTGGTGCTCAGACGGCACGCCGAGGAGCCAGGGATACGTCACTACATCGCAGAGCGCCGGGTTGAGGTGGATACCCGCTCTGATCTACCCGTGCAGGGTGACGGGGAGTTCATCGGGAAGCCCCCCGTTGAGGTGACCGTGTTGCCTGGCGCTTTCCGGGTGGTCGTACCTCTCTCACTCTCCCATGATCTGAAGCACGAGCCGCCGGGAACGGGGACGGGTGTCGAAGTCGAGGAAGACGATCTGCTGCCACGTGCCCAACGTGAGGTCACCGTCGACGAAGGGGACGGTTAGAGAGGGTCCGATCATAGCGCCTCGGACGTGAGAACGGCCGTTATCATCTCCCCAGCGGAGGTGGTGGCGGTAGTCTCGGTCGGGCGGCGCGATCTCATCCAGAACCTGCTCGAGGTCATGGAGAGCGCCGCTTTCATATTCGATGGTGGACAACCCGCCGGTCGAGCCGGGGCAGAAGACGGTCACGGTTCCATTCTCCACCTCACTCTCCTTCACGGCCTGACCGACGCGTGACGTGATGTCGAGGATGTCGCAGTTTCCTTCTGTTTGCAGGTTAAGCTCACGGGTGATGACCATGGGACCTCTCTTTCAGTCTTGTCTCTGCTTTCAGGTGCCTGGCACTGAACGGCGCCTTCGGCAAGTGCCAGGCACCGGGTCGACGGGGGAGATGCTACTTGGTCGACTCGACGCGTTTCCACAGCGTGTCGAAAGGGCGCCGCAGCAAGCGTACCCTGATCAACACAAGCACCCAGAGGTGCAGTCGAGCGAGGAAAAGCAGCAGCGTCCAGAGAAACTCGCGGGTGCTTCTCGGATACGCCAGGGCCATTCGCGCCCCGGTCTTGAGCTCCAGCCAGGCGGAGCGCATACGGACAGGGGATTCGCGCACGTATTCCTGCGCGTAGCCGCCCGCTGAGCGGACCTTCTGCCGCAGCCAGTCGCTGTAAGTGGTCGGATAGCGGACGTAGACGCGCGCGTCGGGGGCGTAGCGAATGCGGTAGCCCTGTTGTGCGATGTGGTGCGAGATGACGGCGTCCTCGGCCAATGCGTCCTCCGGCACGCGGTCGACGAGCGAGTGTCGAACGGCGAGGAGGTAGCCGGAGCATAGGAGGAAGCGCCCCTGCCGGTCGCGCTTGAGACGCATGCGGTGGATGGTGTCCGTCAGCAGGTGCGACCAGTAGCCCATCTGGGTCTCTCTGGGGTTGACGCTGATGGGGTGACCGCTGACGGCGCCAACCTGAGGGTCTGCGAAGGGGGCCAGGAGCGGCTCCAGGGCCCCGTTGTCGATCACCACGTCTCCATCGCTGAGCGCCACGATCTCGCCCTGCGCTGCCTCCAGGCCAGCGTTCACGGCGGTTGGCTTACCCCGTTGGGGATCGGCGACGTGGCGCACGGGCGCACGCGCTGCTTCGTGGCTTACGGCGTAGCTATCCACCACGGCTGTGGTCTCCGGATCGGGACAGACGACGATGAGCTCGGCCTGTTCGGGCATCTGGGCCAGGAAGGCCTCAATGGCCTGGCCGACGGTCTCAGCCTCGCGGAAGGCCGTGATGATCACGCTGAGTCTGGGCGTCATAGGTGGCGTCTCATGGGGGTCAGGTGCAACGCACCGGGGAGGTGCGTCGCACCGGAGCCGGTGTGGCTCACGCAGACAGGGTCTCGGTGGCGCCCAGGTTCCAGAGGTCGAGGCCGGTGTCTGGATCGTGCTGGCGGCGGATCACGGTCGGCGCCGTCTCAACGACGACCTCCACGGTGGGCCCGACCGTGGCTTCCACGACGTGGCCGCCCCAGGCGCTGTAGTCGGAGCGGCCCACGGTGACGTGAGCGTGGATCATCCGCTCACCATCCTCGCCCTGGGTGATGTTGCCGCTCATGTTCAGCACCTCGACCTTCTCCAGCTCCTGATGCTGGTACGTCCTCGTATCCACGTCGTAGTAGCCGAGGGTGACGCGCCGGAAGGTGCCAATGGCGAGGATGGTGCCGAAGCCAATCCGGTAGGCGTCGGCGAACTGCTTGAGGCTGTTGATGACCTCCTCGCCTGTCTCCAGGCGAACGAGATAGGTGTCTTCCACACGCTTAACCTGCACCGCTGTCCTCCTTCTTTATGGATCGACTACTGCAGGTGCAACGCACCGTGGAGGTGCATCGCACCAGGTCTGTCGAAGGTGCAACGCACGGTGGAGGTGCATCGCACCATTTGGATCTATGACATCTTAGCATGATCTGGATGTTCTGGCAATTGTATTTGTGCCGCGAAACTTGCAGAGGTTGCACAGCCCGGATGTCTATTCCAGCCTTTTCCTCAGTCTTCGGGTGGCGGCGGCGTAGAGGAGCGTGCCAAGCCCTGCCAGGGCCAGCAATTGCGGGCCTAAATCTGCGATCCTGTTCCCCTTGAGCATGATACCGCGCACGATGGCGGTGAAGTGGGTGAGGGGAGCCAGCTGGGCCGCTACCTGGGCGGCCCGCGGCATGTTCTCCACCGGCAGTATCTGTCCCGAGAGGATTCTCTCCAGGAGCGACCAGAAGAAGGCGGCCAGAAGCGCTTGGCCTTGTGTGTGGGCGATGACGGAGATGATCAACCCCAAGCCCATCTCGACGAAGATGTAGAAGGCCGTCACTCCCATCAGGAGCGTCACTGAACCGCGCAGCGGCACGTCATAGTGGAAGACGCATAGTGCCAGCATCTCCAGAAAGGTGATGTAGGTAATGACCATCGCCAGGGATCCCTTGCTCAGGATCACCTCAAACGGCTGTATGGGGGTCACGAAAAGCTGCTCCAGGGTGCCGGTCTCCCGCTCCTTGACGATCACGGCGGCGGTGAGGAAGATAGCCAGCATCGCCACGCTGCTGGCCATTGCGCCTGGAAGCCGAAAGGCCTCCTCTCTCATGTCCTCGTTGAACCAGATCCGGGAGCGCGGCTCGACCCGCGTGATCAGAATGGCCAGAGCCGCGTCGCTTCTGGAAGCTGCGTCGCCTCCTCCGCCTGGGGGATGAACGCGAGCGCCATGGCCACCGGACAGCCGCTGAGCGTATCGGGGCGCCACGCTTGCCAGGTAGGCGGCTGCTTTGGAGGCCGCCGCCGGCTCGGATGCGTCCAGGAGCATCTGCACGGCGGCCTCCTGGCCGCGTGTCAGACTGCTCTCGAAATCCGCTGGTATGGTCAGCCCCGCCTTGGCGCTACCCTGCTCCAGCAGACGCTCCATGTCCGACAGGCTGTGGACGTGATACGCTGTGGTGAAGAGGTCCGAAGCCGCCAGCATCTCGACCAGCTGGCGGCTGCTCGAGCTGCGATCCTGATCATAGACGGCCATGGGGAGCTCCATGGTCCGGGTCGAGCTTGATCGAGCGACGCCCTGGAGCTGGATGACCGGAAGCAGGATTGCGAATATGAGCAACGTCTTGTAGCGCCAGAACTGGAGGACCTCCTTCCACACCATGTTCCACAGTCGAAGAAGCATTGTCACCATCCTCGGGCACAGGCGCCGGGCGTGTTCGCCTGGGCGATCCATCGCCTTGTCACGCCAGTTTCTTCTTGAGGCGCCAGAGCGTCAGGCCGTTCAGCATCGTGCCGGCGATGAGCAGATAGAGGCCATGGGTCGTAAGATCGTGCAGGTGCAGTCCTTTCAGGAAGATCCCGCGCGTGATGATGATGTAGTGGGTGGCAGGCCACACGAGCGCCCGGATCTGGGCGTCGTGCGGCATGGCGAAGAGCGGCCTGGTGAGACCGGACTGCGTGATGGGGAAGATGAAGAGCAGACTGCCGACAATCAAAGCCGCCATCTGATTGCGCAGCACGCTGGAGAGCAACATACTTATCCCGAGGTTGGCGATGAGGAAGAGGGTGGACAGCAGCATGAGATCCACCAGCCGGCCTCTGAACGGCACGCCGAAGAGGACAACGCCGATCAGGGTGAGGAAGAGAACGTCCAACAGGCCGATCAGCAAGTAGGGCGCGGTCTTTCCGATCAGGAGTTGATGACGCCGAATGGGGGTGGTCATCAACTGCTCCATGCTGCCCTGCTCCTTCTCCCGCACCAGCGAGAGGATGGCGAAAAGGGGAGGGAAGATCAGGACAAAGGCCATCAGCCCGGGGAGGATGGTGTTCAGCTCCTTCAGATCCGCGTTGTAGAGCGGTCGGATGCGGAACGCGAAGGATGATGTCTCACCCGATCGCCGGCCCGACGCGATGACCTGTTCCCGCTGTAGACGCACCGAGACGTCAGTCGACAGCGCCTCGGCGTTGCTCTGGATCTTCCGCGCGATGGTGGGGTCGGTGCCATCGACGATGATCTGGACGGGCACGCTTCTGCCCTCCAGCATGGTTCTGGCGAAGCCGGACGGCACGATGACCGCGCCGCGCGTCTGACCCGATGCAACGGATTGTCGAGCCTCGTCGGCGCTCGACACGCGGCGCTCGATGTGGAAGAAGTCGCTGACATCGAAGCGCTGTAGATAGGCTCGTGATGCGGGACTGTGGTCGCCGTCCATGACCGCGATAGGGATGTGCTCAATGTCGGCGGAGATGGCGTAGGAGAGCAGCGCCATCAGCAGGACCGTGCCCAGCGTGGCCCCGACCAGAGCGTATGGGTCGCGCAGGACGTGCCAAAACTCCTTGCGCATCACGGCGAGTAGCTTACGCATGGGAGTGTGCACGTGTGCAAGTGGCAAGTATGCAAGTGGTGAGTTTGTGCATTGGTATGTTGGTCTGGCGGCTTACGCTGGTTTGGAATTGGGCTGCGCCGGCTGACTGCACGGCCTGAGGCCGTCGAGCAGGAAGCTGCTGAGCTCCTCTATCAGCTCATCGCTACCCCAGGTCGATTTCAGTATCGGGTCATCCAGGAGGAGGAGTTCGAGCAGCCCGAAGTTGGCGGCGAGGAAGTAGCGTGCGAAAAGCGGCACGTTGACGGGTCGTATCTCTCCTTGCTCGATCCGCGCCTGTAGGTGTCGCTCCAGAAGCTCCAGCGTAGGTGCCAGAAGTTGTTGGTGGTAGCGATCTGCGAAGGCCCGATCGATGAGGATCTCGGAGATGACGGCGCGAAGCATCGGCTCGTTCTGGGCGACGAAGGCCTGGCGGGCGTGAAGCACGTCCTCCAGGAACTCGCGGATGTCGATTGAGAGCGTCTGCTCGACTGCTTTGGGGGCTGCTGTGGGCGCAGCGCCGGTGGCTGCATCGACACCGGTGACCGGGCGACCACGCCCGGGCTCCCCTGTGGTCAGCCGAGCCATGATGTGGATCAGCAGGTCATCTTTGCTGTCGAAGTAGTTGTAGATCGTGCCTTCGGAGACGCCGGCGGCCTCGGCGATCTCCCTCGTTGTGGCGGCGTGGAAGCCTTTGCGGGCGAAGACGTGGGCGGCGCCATTGAGGATCTGAGCCTTGCGGCTGGCGGCTGATGCCTGGTGCTTGGTGGCCGGTGCTGATCGGCCTTCGCGGCGCGCGGGTCTCCCTTCGTCAGACATGGTGTCTCTCCCCTGGCAATCAGGATTGTGGTGTTGAGTGAGCGCTCACTCAACAGGTCGTTGCGGGTATATTAGCTCAATCTCCCGTTGTTGTCAAGACGCTCAGTCGATCTGCAAAGCGATCACCTTTCGCGCCAACACGCTGATCGCCTCATTGCGTCTCTGTAGCTGGCCCTTGATCACCACAAAGGGCGAACGGAGGGCCTTCCGGCTCTCCTCATAGACTTTGGGACGGATGACGACGTTGATGAGCCCTCCCTCATCCTCCAGCGTCAGGAAGGCTACGCCCTTGGCCGTTGGAGGACGCTGGCGCGAGACGACGATGCCGCCCACCCGTACCTGGCATCCATCCTCCAATTCCGACAGCGCCTCGCTCGGCGTCGCGTGCACTGCCTTTAGCTTGTCGCTGATCAGAGCTGTGGGATGTTCCCGGGCGCTCATCCCGGTGTGTGCCATCTCGGTCCATAACCTCCCTCGCGGCGAGAGAAAGGCGAAGCGGGGCCGGCCTTCCGGCGGTGGGATGGCCAGCTCCTGGGTGACCGCCCTTGACCCGGAGCCTGCGGCTGCTTCCAGGGCCGTCTTCAACTCCCAGATCAGTTGTCGTCGTGGGACGCCCCATTCGTCGAAGGCGCCGGCCCAGATCATGCCCTCTACAGCTCTTCTTCCCAGCTTCGTGCGCCGGCAGAAGTCGGCCAGGGAGCGGAAGGGGCCGAAGCGCCGCGCCTCCACCACGCTCTGGCCGCCGACCTCCCCCAGCTCTTTGATCACCGCTAGCCCCAGCCGCAGCGCCTGGCCCTCCACAGTGGCCTGCAGCTCGGAGGCCTCCACATCTGCCGGACGGACCTCCAAGCCGCGGCGACGAGCCTCGGAGACGACCACGTGCGCTGGATAGAACCCCATGGGCTGATGGCGCAGCAGGGCGGCGAAGAAGGCCAAGGGGTGGTAGCGCCGCAGCCAAGCGGACTGGTACGTCAGCACGGCGAAGGCCGCTGCGTGGCTCTTGGGGAACGAGTAGCTGCCGAAGGCCTGGAGCTGCTCGAAGATCCGCTCCGCTGCTCTCGCCTCGACGCCTCGCTCTGCCGCGCCGTCGAGGAAGCGTCTCCTGAAGCGCGCGATCCTCCGTCCGGCGCGCTTGTGCGAAAGGGCGCGCCGCAGGAGCTCTGCCTCACCCGGGGTGAACCCGGCCAGATCTCGCGCCACCTTCAAAACCTGCTCCTGGAAGATGATCACGCCCAGCGTCTCCCTGAGCGCGTCCTCCAGGAGGGGGTGTGGATAGCTGATCGGCTCGCGGCCCTCGCGGCGGCGCAGGTAGGGGCGGACCATCTGGGCCTGAAGCGGCCCGGGACGGATGAGGGAGATTTGGATGACCAGGTCGTCGAACGAACGCGGCTGAAAGCGCGGGATCAGGTTGGCCTGGGCTCTCGATTCCACCTGGAAGACGCCGATCGTCTTGCCTTGGCAGAGCATGTCGTAGACCTCGGGGTCATCTTGTGAGAGCGACGTCAGGTCCGGGCGCTGCTCGGTCTGGCCTTCGACGATGGTCACGGCGTCCTCGATGAGAGAGAGCATCCTCAGCCCCAACAGGTCGATCTTGACCAATCCCGCGCCCTCCAGGCCATCCTTGTCCCATTGGGTGACCACGGGGGTAGAGGACACCCCTAGGCCCTCCATGGTCGCCGGCTCCAGCGGCACCAGCTCGCACAGCGGTGGGCCGGAGAGCACCACACCCCCGTTGTGGATCCCCAGATGGCGTGGGATGCCCTCCAGTTGGGGCACCAGCCGCAGGAGGTGTTGGAACAGCCTGGGTGACTGTGTCGACCCGGGTGACTGTGTCGACCCGGGTGAGTTGGCGCCCTTGCACGCCGCCCCGCCTGTCAGTTGCTCGGCATCGAACGCCTGCAGCATCCCGCGTGACTCTCTCACGCTTTTCGCGTCTCGGACGTCGAGCGACTTAGCCAGTCGCTCCACCAGCGCCGGCGGGAACCCGAGCACGCGCGCCACGTCCCGCACCGCCGATCGGGCGCGGAAGGTGACGAAGGTGCAGGCCATAGCTGCGTGCTCCCGGCCGTAGCACTGGTAGACGTATTGGATCACCTCCTCGCGCCGGTCGGCGGCGATGTCGATGTCGATGTCGGGCGGTGAGCCGCGCTCCTGTGAGAGGAAGCGCTCAAAGACCAGATCGCACGCCACCGGATCGATAGGGCTGATATCCAGAAGGTAGGCCACTAGCGAGTTGGCCGCGCTTCCCCGGCCCTGGTAGCGAATGCCCGCCTGTTGGGCGAAGCGCACGATATCCCAGACGACGAGGAAGTAGTTGGACAGCCCCATCTGTTGGATCACCGAGAGCTCCTGCTCCAGCAGCGCGGTCGGCGGATTGACAGGGTAGCGGCGATGAAGCGCCCGCTGGCACAGTTGCCGCAGTCTGTGGTGAGCGTCGCTGGGTGCCCCCCCTCTTATCCCCCCCAGAGGGGGGGAAGCGGGCTTTGGGGTTCCCCTCCCAGAGGGGGAGCGGGCCTTGGGGACCTCCCCCAGAGAGGGGGAAGCGGGCTTTGGGGTTCCCCCCCAGAGGGGGAGCGGGCTTTGGGGTTCCCCCCCAGAGGGGGGGAAGCTAGGGCCTTGGGGACCTCCCCCAGAGTGGGGGAGGCTAGGGCCTCGGGGCCCCTCCCAGAGGAGAGAGGTTGGGGCCTTGAAGAGTCCCCCCGGAGGGGAGGAGGTTGGGGTCTCGGGGAGTGTCTGCATCCCGGCGGGCAGGTAGTCGCACGCTGGTGCACAGCGTTGGGCGATGCGCAGGGCGTTCTCCAGGGCGATAGGCACGTCGCTGAAGAGCCTCGCCATCTCCCCCGGCGAGCGCAGGATATACTCGTCGTTGGAGCGCAGCAGATCGTCGGCGTCCTCCAGGACGGTCTGATGGTGGATGCAGCGCAGGACGTCGTGAACCTCCCGCTGGTGTGGATGGAGGTAGTGGACGTTTCCGGTCGCCACC
Source organism: uncultured Anaerolineales bacterium (assembly GCA_964575455.1). GTDB lineage: Bacteria > Chloroflexota > Anaerolineae > B4-G1 > B4-G1 > SKLM01. The sequence goes on from CAZNRX010000016.1 coordinate 59,658, forward strand.
ACGTCGAGGCCGGCCCGATCGGCCAGCGTCGTCAGCTGCGCCAGAAGCCGGTTATCGTCCCTCACGTAGTGGCGCTGCAGCTCGATGAAGAAGCGATGAGGGCCGAAGACGCGGGCGTAGCCCTGAGCCGCGCTCAACGCTTGCTCACGTTTCTTGGCCATCAACAAGCGCGGTATCTCGCCCCGGCGACAGCCCGAGAGCGCAATCAAGCCCTCGGCGTGGGCGGCGAGGTCACGCTTGTCAAGCCGAGCTACTCCCTTGTCCTGATGCTGACGCGCCAGCGTGATCAGGCGGCACAGGTTGGCGTATCCCTCCGCGGTCTCTATCAGAAGGATGAGGTGGGAACCTTCTTCGTGTGCCGGGTCGCGGAGCGTCATCTCGCTGCCCAGGATGGGCTTGACCCCTGCCTCCCGCGCAGCCTTCACGAAGCGCACCGCGCCGTAGAGCGCGTCGTGGTCGGTCAGGGCCAACGCAGGGATCCCTAGATCGGCCGCTCGGACCGCCAGCGCCTCCGGCGAGGGGACGCCGTCGAGCAAGCTATGGCTAGAGTGGGTGTGAAGCTCGGCGTATTTCATGAACGCGAAAGGCACGAAAGATGAACACGAAAGGCACGGAATACGAACACGAAGGGCGCGAAAGGCGGGCACGAAGAGCTCGAAAGGGTCGTCATTGGCTTAGATGTGGCGACGTTCTATGTACCATCGGTCGGCCTGCACGTCGCGAAAGATGACCTTCATCCGCCCAGGTGACTGCGTCGACGGGCGGGATCCCCGCCACGCCTCAATTTCCAGCCGGAAGTAGTCGCGTTCGATGGGGCGGGGTCCCCACCAGCGCCGCCGTTCACGCCAGTGTTCGTAGATGGACTGCACCTCCCAGATGCGCTCGCGCCACAGGATGCCTCTGGGCAGGCCCTCGTGGTCAGTCGTGACTTGTGTGGGGGATGGTGAGGGGGCGACGACTAGGGAGGCGACGAGAATCACAAGCTCTCCAAAGCGGTCCCGCAAGCGCCGCAGCGTCTCGCGCAGCTTGTGACCAACACGAAGAGCACCACGAAAGGTGGCGGGGGAGGCAAGGGGTGAGGCCGCCGCCGCTGGGTCGGCGGAGCCAAAGAAGGCAAGTTGGGTGGCGCCTCGGTGGAAGGGCCGCAGGGGGAAGAGGGTCAAGGTGAGTCCGGTCACTGGCCCGCCGATGGTCAAACCACCGAGCATGCGAGCCCCCAGGCGAGAGATTTGGTCGGCGCTGGAGGAGGGGGGCTTGACCGGCTTACCGGCTGTGTGCTTGTCACTATGTAGATCCTCGATCTCCAACAGCAGACCTTCAGCCTGATAGCCACGACGGTCGATTTCCTTGGCCAACTCGTCCGCCATGTGTTCCATATGGGCCAGCAGGGGCCATCGATCGCTCACCGGGTCGAGGAAGGTATGCGACTGTGTGAGCCGGAGGGGAGGGGCGTCGGCATGCACAGGTCGAGCGTCCATTCCACAGGCCAGATCATAGGCGGTGCCGGCGGAGCTGCCGAACTGGCGGAGCACGGCCGGGCGGGGCAGCTTGGCAAGGGCGCCTAGGGTGCGCACCCCCAACAGGCGCAGACGGCATTCCATCTCCGGATCAAGGGGGAGGACTGAGATATCCAATGGCGAGAGAAAGGCCCGTTCCTCACCGGATGACACGACGCTCATCTCCCCGGGCCTGGCAGCTCGCGCGGCTTGCCGGGCCACGAACTTGCCGCTGGCCGCGCCGATCTGAACGTCCAATGCCGCAGTGTTGAAGGTCTCTTTGATGAGTCGCCGCGTCGCCTCACTGGCGTCGTCGAACCGTCGCTTGAGGCCCGAGATGTCGGCGTACACGAGCCCGAGCTCGGCGGCCTCCACGGTCGGGGTGAAGCGCCTGGCACTGTCGATCAGGGCGTGGTGAACGGCGCTATACGCCTCCTCATCAGCGGGCAGGAAGCGGGCCTCGGGACACAGCGTCTCCGCCTGGGTAAGGCGCATGCCCGGCTCCACCCCGGCGCTCGTGGCCTGGGGACAGCAGTCGAGCACCGCCCCCTCATCCCAGCGCCGCCCGCCGACGATCAAAGGCGCATTGGCCAGGGTCGGGTCACGTCGCCACTCCACGCGCACCGGAAGTTGCGGGATCAATAGACAAGCTACCCACATCGTGCCCCCTTGCCGTCTTGTTAGAACATATGTTCTATTTTAGGGGCAAACGACGCGATTGTCAATCGGAGAGCGTGATGTGAATTGGGAGTATGGGGGCATGAGACCGGCAGATGGATCGTATCAGGTCCTTATGCCTGTCTTGCGTTGAATTCCTGGGAGGTTATGGTAAAGTAGGGGGCGTGGGACTGTCTTTCCGTCGTGATGAACCTATCGCTCTCCTTCCAACCAGGGTGGGGACGCCATCCAGATCGACTACCGGGCCAGGAGGCACCTATGAGCGTTCGAAGCATCAGCCGCTGGGCAGCCTTGTTTCTACTACTCGTCGCCGTGGGATGCTCCCCTCCAGCCGGGGAAGGACCAGAGGCCGACTCCGGGCTGGAGCCCCTGACGTTCTTCAGCCCGATTGCGCACGCCGTGGCCAAGGGCATCGAGATCGTAGGGATCTGCATCATCGTGGTGGGGGCCGCCCTGGCGAGCGCTGCCTTCCTCTGGGAGTGGAGCCGGGGGCAAGCTTTCCCCGAGGCGTACCGACGCTACCGCGAGCGGTTGGGACAGGCGATCCTTCTGGGCCTGGAGTTTCTAGTGGCCGCCGATATCATCGGCACCGTGGCGGTCGACCCAACGTTTCGCAACGTTAGCATTCTAGGTGCCATCGTGGCCATACGGACGTTCCTGAGCTTTGCGCTGGAGGTCGAGATTCAGGGCCGCTGGCCCTGGCAGTCCGACGGCAAAGCCGCACTTGATCGTGAGAGGCGCGCAGCTTGACAGGAATGGGGAATTGGCCCAAGCGGGTCGTGGCTCTGCTCAGGTCCCCCAGCCTGTCTCTGTCGGAGCTGCCTATTCGCGTCTATCGGCCCGCGGAGCGCGCCGCTGCCAGAGCCCGACGCCCCAGCGCACGATGGCCAGCTGGGAGAGGCCGATCCAGATCAGGAGCAGGGTAGCTCCCCAGGCGACTGTCTGAATCGGGCGGCCCACGTTTTGGCGGGCGGTTCCCACGCGCGTCTGGAGCTGCTCCAGATTGCTGCGGTGACTGCTGAGCGCCGCGTCGGCGTCGACCACGTTCTGGCGGATGCCCAACATATGGTCTCCCATGAGCGCGATGCCGCTTTGGACGTCGTCGAGGCTGGCGCTGGTCTCAAGCAGTCCGGCTCCCATAGCGCGCAAGCTCTCGGGCACCGGCGCCAGGCCCGCCCCGGCCTCCGCCACGGCTTGATCGAGCGGGATATTCGGATCGTAGCCTCCAACGCCGAGCTGCTGAAGGCTGCGGAGCAGCTGATCGATCACCGCAGCTGTCTCCTCCAGCGCATCCAGGGCCAGCAGCGAGGCCTCAATGCTCTGTGGCAGATCATCTTCGGCCAGTCCAGCTATCTCGTCGACCGTCACCCGGGTGCTGCTCAACGTTTGACTCACGTCGAGCGTTGTGGTGTAGAGGCCATTGATGGCGATGGCGGCGCCGTCCAGCGTGGTAGACGCTACGTCCAGCGAGCGGTCGACATCCTTCAGTGTGTCTGAGAGCAGGAGCAGGCTATCGTCGGCCGCGACTGCGACATCCTCGGCCGCGCGCCAGACGTAGATCACGCCCAGGGCGCTGAGCGCGATCCCCAGGGCGCCAAGTAGGATGAGCAACGTGCCTAGGATACGTCGAGTCATGAGGGCACCTCCTCTTGTTCGGTCACGCGCTTGCGTGCTTCCTGGTAGAGCGCGGTCAGGTCGTTCTGGACCCGCTGCACGGTCATAGCTCGACGGGCGTCGCCGTCGAACGAGATCTTCCCCGACATGGCCGCCCGAGCGGGGTTGATTCGGCCGGTGAACATCGCATCCATCACATCGGCGTCCATCTCCAGCCGGACCTCCGCCGGAGCTGGTGGCTGGCCCAGACCGCCAATGACCGTGCCGTCCTGGAAGCCCAGGTAGACCTCCAGGCTTGGATCTTGCAGCACGTAGTGCGTGGTCAACTGGCGTCCCTTGGCAAACTCTTTTAAGGCCGGGTCGTCTGCGGCGAGCTCGACGAAGGCGTCTAAGACGCGCTTCATCTCTCCCTCGCTCAGTGGCTGGAGTGGGGTTGAGACGTCTTGTTGCCGCTCTTCACGCCCAGTCGAGCTGCGACCGCTTCCCAGACCACGCAGTGCGGCCAAGACCCGCCTGACAAGCCCCTGACGCGTCGCGTCCCCCGCTCTTGTCCCCACCGGGGTGGGGGAGGCCCCCCCTCTCGTCCCCCCCAGAGGGGGGGAGGCCCCCGCTCTTGTCCCCACCGGGGTGGGGGAGGCCCCCCCTCTCGTCCCCCCCAGAGGGGGGGAGGTTGGATGCGGTCCCCCGACATCGTGGAGGGCCTCACGAAGCTCCGTCTCCAACTCGTAGAGCGGAATGGAGCGAGCTGACTCCTTGAGCATCTCCAAGGTGGGGTACCCCTCCTCCTGCTCGGCCGTCCACTCCTCTGCGAACTGTCCGCTCCGGATCTCATCCAGGCCATCCCGCATTCTATCGCGCAGTCCAGGGAGCTGGAAGCGCATGCCGCGCGACATGGAGCCATACTGGCTGGTGCGGCTGTGAAGCTGGCTCTGTTCCACCATGCCCAACTCGGCAATCTTCCCCAGCGTGTAGGAAAACTCACCGGACATGTACAGCTCCAGCAAGACCGCTGCCGGGGGATACCCTTCCTCCAGCATCAGCTCTACGGCCGTGGTCAGTACCTTGCCGAAGGCCGGGCCGAAGCACTGCTCGGTGAACAGGTCGAGCTCGGCCTCCTGTGCAAAGGTAACCTCCACCACGCCGGCCCGCGTCGAGCCGATGCCCTTGGCAATCGCCAGGGCAATGGCCAGGGCCTGGCCTGTGTGATCCTGCGCCACGCCAATGAACGATGGGAATCCACGGCCGGCCACGTACAGGTCCCGCACGCCGGCCCCGATCATGCGGGGAGCGACCAGCACTACGTCCACGTCGTCAGGTGGATGAAGGAGATCGAAGGCGATGTTGTAGCCTGAGGCAAAGACGAGTGCGTCACCCGGCTCCAGCTGAGGTGCGATCTGCGCCTCAAACACCGCGGGCATCACCTCGTCCGGTATCAGGAGCAGCGCCAGGCTGGCCTCAGCGGCGGCATCGCGGATGGACGCCACCGAGAAGCCATCCTCGCGAGCCTGCTCGGCGTAGCGGTCCTCTCGATTGCCGATGATGACGTCGAGGCCGCTGTCGCGAAGGTTCAGCGCCTGAGCACGTCCCTGGTTGCCGTAGCCTATCACGGCGATGGTTTGACCTTCGAGTATGCTCAGATCTGCGTCCCGGTCGTAGTAAAGCTCCATCAATGGACTACCTCCCTAAACACAAAGAGCGCGAAATGACACGAAGAGCACGACGTAACACGAAAGGCACGAAAAGCACGGAAACACGAATAGCATGAATAGCACGAACGGCACGAGATGTTCGGCAGTATCTAGCATGTGGGAAAGTATACTCTGAGAGGGATGAGCTGACAAATGCACGGGCAGGCTTTCTGTCGCTTCCGCTTGACATGTCCGAAAGGATGTGTAGAATTGCCCATCCACAAACACGAAGGACACGAAGAGCACGAAGAGCGCGAAGGTTGGACTGCGGGCTACTGAGCCCTATCAAGGCCCGTGGGGCGTGCTACATTTACTTGAGACGGAGGCCATGAGACCAGTCACACTGCGGTGGGGGAGACAGAAGCTGCTGCATCTGGGGATGCCTGTTGAGTGGCGGGTGGTTACTGAGAGCGACGTCCGGCCACCTGAGCCCATTCAGGATCTCCCGGCTGCCATTCGCAGAGGGCTGGACGAGCCTGTTGGATGCTCCCCACTGCACGATTTGGTCGATCCGGACACGACCATCGCCTTGGTGATGGATGATCCTGGGCGGCCCACGCCGGTCAGCCACTTGACGGCGGTGATCCTGGACGCGCTCATTGAGGCTGGAGCGCGTCCAGAGAACATCACCGGGCTGTTCGCCGTTGGCGCTCACAGGACGATGGACGACGAGGAGATGGAGGCGCGAGCGGGTGTCTCCGTGACGTCGCAGATCGCGTGCACCAGCTTCGACTGTCACGATGAGAGCGCCTTTGTGGACCTTGGGCGCACGCGGCGAGGCACCCCGGTCCACCTGAACAGCATCGCGGCAGAGGCTGATCTGCGCATTCTGGTGGGGACCATCGAGCCGCACCCCCAGGCAGGCTTTGGCGGCGGGTTCAAGAATCTGCTCCCCGGTCTGGCCGGCGCGGCGACCATCGGTCACAATCATCTGCTGATGCCCTCGGCGGAGCGCTACAACATGATCGGCACCCTGCCCGATGAGAACCCGATGCGACTGGACCTGGAAGAGGCGGGCCGCATGATCGATGGCCCGACGTTCATCTTCAACGTTGTGCTGGACCTGCAGCTGGAGCCGGTGGCCATCGTCTGTGGGGACGCTGTTGCGGCCCACCGGGCCGGAGTGGCTATCTCTCGCGAGATCTACGGGGTGAACGTGCACCATCAGGTCGACGTCGTGATCAGCAGTGCCTATCCGATGGGCCAGGACTTGCGTCAGGCCGGGAAGGGCATCCTCAACGTCGCCGGGGCCTGTCGACCCGGGGGCGTGATCGTTGGGTTCATGAGATGTGAGAAGGGCTTGGGCGAGGTGACGTTACCCCGCTTCTCCTTTCCGCTCTCGCTGGCTCGGAGCCTGGTCAGTGCGCTGGGCAGTCGCGGGATAGCTTTCGTGGCGCGGCGCATTCCCGGGGTGGCGCCCGAGGATCGCTTCATGATCAACTTCGGTCTGCAGCTCCTGAAGGACTATCACGTGCTTATCTTCTCCCCTCATCTGAAACAAGCCTACGGGGACCGTTTCCCTCCGGTGCTGTATGACGACCAGACGCAGCTTTTCGAGGACGTCAGCCGACTTGTGAGAGGAGCTGCGTCGACCCGTGCGCGTGCCCCGGAGGTGGCGGTCTTCCACCATGGTGGGGTCAGCTTTCCGATCGTTGCACAGTCGAGAGGACAATAGCTATGCTAATCAAGAAGCGGACGAGGAAGGTGCTAACCGCCCTCGCCGTGCTTCTCACGACATGCTTCGCGCCTGGATGCGAAGGCGCGAACACAGAATCAACGTGGAACACGAAAGGCGCGAAGGGCTCCTTCGACGATGCTGATGACAGCACGGCGGTCAGCGTGCCCGAGACCACGATGTACTGGCAGGGCGAGATGGTGGGCGAGGTAAGCCAGCACTCGGTTATCCTGCGAGCCCGACTGGCGGTCAAGGAGACGGCTCTCTTCGGCGACATCCGAGGGCGCTCCGGTGTGGCGGCCTTCGCGCTATCGAAGGATGAGGATTTCCAGCGTGCCTTTCGCACCGGCTGGATGGAGGCCTCAGCCGCGGATGACTACATCATCCAGGCCAAGGTGACGGATCTGGAAGCGGGCACGCGCTACTACTATAAGCTGCTTTCAAACACGAAGGGCACGAAGGTGGAGGCTGGGCCGGTGGGCACGTTCCGGATGTTGGACGAGAAGGGGGTCGCTCGGGAGACCAGTCTGGTGATCGTCACCAGCATGCATCGCTACAGCTTCCGAGCCACGGCTCTGCGGGACCTGGCCTTTCGCCAGAGGGCGCTCGGCTTCCCCTCGCTGGAAGCGATCGTCTCACGCAGCCCGGACTTCTTCGTGGGCACGGGCGATAACGTCTACTATGACTGCCCCTACCTCGGTCGGGCGAAGACGCGCAGAACGATGCGCGCCAAGTGGCACAAGCAGTTCGCCACGCCGCGCTTCAAAGCCCTGTTCCGGAACGTGCCGACCTACTGGATGAAGGACGACCACGACTATCGCTACGATGACGCGGACCCCTACGGCTCGGTCGAGCCGCTGCCCGAGCTTGGCGCCGAGACGTTCCTGGAGCAGGTGCCAGTGGTCGACCTGCAGGCGGAGGATCCGCTTACGTATCGCACCCACCGAATCAACGACCTGCTGCAGATATGGCTGTTGGAAGCACGGGACCATCGCGATCCAAACAACAAGCCCCCGGGTCCCGACAAGACCATGTGGGGGGATGAGCAGAAGGCGTGGTTGAAGCGGACGTTGCTGAGCAGCGACGCCACGTTCAAGGTCATCATCTCGTCCACGCCGATGGTCGGCCCCGATGATGCGTGGACCGGCGTACAGGGCGGGATCTTGGCGCCTCTGTTTGGGGGCAACCCACTGGGGCAGGCAGGGGACAAGAGGAAGCGGGACAACCACACCAACCCGTATGGCTTTGACGATGAGGCGGAGGCGTTCTTCGACTGGCTTGTGGAGCATGACCTCGACAAGGAGAACGTCACCTTCGTCTGCGGGGATCGGCACTGGCAGTATCACTCCATCCATCCCGACGGATTTGAGGAGTTCAGCGCCGGTGCCCTGGTCGACGGCAGCTCGCGCCTGGGGCCCCGACCCGGCGATGAGGGTTCCACCGATCCCGACGGGGTCGTGTCGCAGCCCTACCAGCAGGAGGAGCCTGGCGGGGGGTTCCTTGAGCTGACCGTCTATCCAGCGGATGGGGGCACGCCAGCGACGGCGGCGTTTACGTTCTACGACAAGCATGGTACGCGCCTCTATCGTGTGCAGAGGGTGGCGCACTGACGTCTGGGAGATCGTCCCACAGCGCGGTGCTGCTTCTCGCGCTGGGTGCGATGGTGAGCGGGGTATGTGGGTGGCGCGAAGAGGTCATCTTCTATTTTCCTCACTGCTGCATCCGCGCGCGGATCGAGCCCAGGGGCCGCTGTGTCTGGCCGGCCACGCTGACCGTCGGGTGTAGGATTTCGGGCGGCTGTTCAACGACGTGGTGACGGAGGTTGAGAAGTGGTACCTGCTCATCCTGCACCTGGTGCCCCTGAAGCGTTGGCGTGGTCGACGGTTGGCCGTGTTGGTCCTGGTTGGCTTTGCGATCTTGATCCTCAACTTCGTTGGTCTGCCTTGGCTTGTGCGCGTGGTTCGATTGGAGACCCTTCACGGCTTCTGATCGCGGTTCCTGTTCTGGGCTTGCGAGTTGCGTGGAGGGTAACTGTCCATCTCCTGCTCCTGGCGGGTGGCTTGGGACGGGCCAGTGATAGCTCGAGACGAGCTACGCGATGTTGAGCATAAGATCGCTGGATTGCGAATCCAGCTGGAGCGTGGGGGGAATGAGCTGGAGCGTGGGGGGAATGAGCTGGAGCGTGG
>CAZNRX010000017.1:0-65157 GCA_964575455.1 uncultured Anaerolineales bacterium
ACTCGACTGACTTCTGCCCCAGAGCTTTCGACCTTCCGCTGCTCGTTATCGCTGGTCATCCGCTCATATAGTTGACAATTATACTTAACTGTTGTATAATAGATTCACGGTAAGCTAAGCAGAATATTAAGCGACAGGACCAACGATGATAAGGGTTTCGACGAAAGGGCGGTACGCGTTAAAGGCTATGGTCGATCTTGCCTTGCACAGCGACAACGGGCCGGTGGCACGTCATGACATCGCCAAGCGACAGGCTATCTCGGCGGACTACGTGGCGCAGCTCTTCCGACCGCTTCAGGAGGCAGGGTTGGTGGAGGGGGTCAAGGGACCGGGTGGCGGCTATCGCCTGACCCGAGCGCCCAGCGAGATCCGCGTGCGCGAGGTGGTGGAGGCTTTGGAGGGTCTGATAGCGCTGGCCCCGTGCGTGGATGAGCATCAGGACACAGGTTGCCCCCGGGCTGACCACTGCGCGACACGCGGCGTATGGGAACGACTATCGACAGCTATGAGGGAATTGCTGGATGCATACACCCTGCAGGACCTGCGAAGCGAGGCCGAGAGGTTGGGCTGATGTCCGATATGCTGATGACGTTAGGCGAGATGACCTGAGCGTTAGGAGGTAAGATGAACGAGGGAAAAACGATTGAAGCTGCACCGAGAGATAAGAACGTGTCCCTGCCCGTGCGTGGTATGACGTGCGCATCGTGCGTGGCACACGTCGAGAAGGCGCTGAAGGGTGTCGAGGGCGTGGGCGAGGTAAACGTCAACCTGGCCACCGAGAAAGCGAGCCTCGATTTCAGAACGGACGCGGTCAAGATGGGCGACCTGGTAAACGCAGTGGAGGAGACCGGTTACGAGATTCCGACCGAAACGACGACGCTCGATATCGAAGGTATGACGTGCGCCTCCTGCGTCAACCACGTGGAACAGGCCTTGAACAAGGTGCCGGGCGTCATCGAGGCCAGCGTCAATCTGGCCACGGAGAGAGCCTCCATCACGTACGTGGCCGAGAGCACCGGCCCTTCCGACTTTAAGAAAGCCGTGCGGGAAGCGGGCTACGAGGTGGTGGAGGGACCACAGAAGGGCACCAGTGTGGATGCGGAGGAACACGAGGACGAGGTAGTGCGGAAGATGCGCGAAGCCCGGTTCCGCATGCGCCTGGCGTGGCTATTCACCATACCCATCGTGATCTGGATGGTGGCTGAGATGTTCTTCGGCATCATCTGGCCGAACGAGACCGTTTTCAACCTAGGCATGATCGTACTGGCGCTGCCGGTGCTGTTCTGGGTCGGCCGCCGCACGTACAAGAGCGGCCTGACGGCGGTAATGCATGGCTACGCCAACATGGACACACTGATCACGCTGGGCACCGGCGCATCGCTGCTCACCGGACCGGCCTCGTTCTTCTTCCCCGTGGCTAACTACGCGGGCGTCTCGGCGATGATCATGGCGTTCCACCTGACCGGACGTTACGTTGAGGAGTCCGCCAAGGGACGCGCCTCCCAGGCGATCCGCAAGCTGTTGGAGCTGGGGGCTAAGACGGCCCGCGTAATCCGAGATGGGGGAGAGGTAGAAGTCCCCATCGATGAGGTCCAGGTGGGCGACGTGATGGTCGTCCGCCCTGGCGAGAAGATCCCCACGGATGGGGTCGTCCTATCAGGGGAGAGCGCCGTCGACGAGTCGATGGCCACCGGCGAGTCGATGCCGGTCAACAAGCGGGAGGGCGATGAGGTCATCGGCGCCACCGTCAATCAAGAGGGGCTGCTCAAGGTGCGGGCCACCAAGGTGGGCAAGGATACGTTCCTGGCCCAGGTGGTCAAGTTGGTCGAGGAAGCGCAAGGCTCCAAGGTACCGATCCAGGCGCTGGCGGACCGGGTGACCGGTGTTTTCGTCCCCGCCGTGATGACAATCGCGGCGCTAACCCTCCTGATTAACCTGCTCTTCCCTGGCGTGATGAGCTCGCTGGTGGAGCTGGGATCGTTCCTGCCCTGGGTCAATCCCAGCCTGAGCCCCGTCACGCTGGCCATCGTCTCGATGGTGGCCGTGCTGGTCATCGCCTGTCCATGCGCCCTGGGTCTGGCTACACCCACGGCTCTAATGGTCGGCAGTGGCATGGGAGCCGAGCACGGCATTCTCATCCGCTCCGGAGAGGCGATCCAGACCCTGAAGGACGTGGCCGTCGTCATCTTCGACAAGACGGGGACCCTCACCAAAGGGAAGCCGGAGGTAACGGACATCGTCGCAGTGACCAATGAACAGATGACCCACGACCAGGTGCTGCGCTGGGCCGCCTCGGCGGAACGAGGCAGCGAACATCCTCTGGGGCGCGCCGTCGTCGAGCGCGCAGAGCTGGATGGGGTCCCGCTGGATGAGCCACAAAAGTTCCAGGCCATACGCGGCCGCGGCATCACGGCGCTGCTAGACGGCCGCCGCGTGCTGGTCGGTTCACGTCGGCTGATGGAGGAGAAGAGCCTTGACCCCACCCCGCTTGAGCAGACGCTCCGAAGGCTTGAGAACGAGGCGAAGACAGCGATGCTGGTGGCCGTAGACGGCCAACTGGTGGGCGTGATCGCTGTGGCCGACACACTCAAGGAGGACTCGGCGAACGCTGTTGGAGCGCTGCACCGCATGGGACTGGAGACGGCGATGATCACGGGCGACAACCAGCGCACGGCCAAGGCGATCGCCGAACGTGTGGGCATCGACCACGTGCTGGCCGAGGTGCTGCCCGACGGCAAGGTTGCTGAGGTTAAGAAACTGCAGGAGTGCTTTGGCTCGGTTGCCTTCGTGGGCGACGGGATCAACGACGCGCCGGCGCTCACCCAGGCCAACGTGGGCATCGCCATTGGCACCGGCACCGACATCGCCATCGAGGCCAGCGACGTTACCTTGGTTCGCGGCGAGCTGACCGGTGTGGTCGAGGCGGCCAACCTGAGTCGAGCCACGTTCCGCAAGATCAAACAGAACTTGTTCTGGGCCTTCTTCTACAACGTGATCATGGTGCCGCTGGCCGTCATCGGCTGGATGCACCCGGTCCTCTCGGAGATCGCTATGGCGACGTCGTCTGTAACCGTCGTCACCAACGCCAACACGCTGCGGCGCGTCGATATCCGACCGGACTACATGAGGGAGAAAGAGGCAAAATCCCGGCCTGAGACGATCAGCCAGCCGGCTGGAAGTCCAGCGTGAAGACACAGCGATGGAGGGTCAGTGTGGCCTTGAGGCGAGAAGCAGCGGACCAATGCTCACCGTGATCCGCCCAATCAACCGACCAGACGCGATGTCGAACCATCGGCACAGACCTCCAGCGCTCAAGCCGACATACTCAGAGCACACCAGCTCCCAGCAGCACGCCCATGGCGACAAAGGCCACCGCGGAGATCCAGAGTAGAACCCGCCGGGAGGTGAGCCGGCATAGCACCCGCCCGCCGAGGATACCAATCGCAGTGACAGCGACCAGGGCCAACGCCCCGCCGACAAATACTGCCCAGGGATTCCCTTGCCCGCCGGAGAGACTGAGTACGGCCAGCTGAGTCTTGTCCCCCAGCTCGGCCAGGAACAGCAGTCCAAAGGTCCCCACGAAAGCAGCCCAATCCCAGGCAGAACCCATCGAGCACTGATCGCAAGCCTCCCCAAGACATTCACACTGCTCGCCCTGCAAACCGTCACCTCCCGCTCTTGAGGCCTGAGCGGCCACGAGGATACCCATTACCGCGAACATCAGCGCGGCCACTGTCGTGAGGACATCCTCGGGGACAACCCGCCCCAGTATCTGCCCACCCAGAGCGCCCAGCGCGGTGACCAGCACCAGGGCGCCGCTGGCACCCACGAAAACGGGCCACGGCTTACGATACTTGCAGGTCTGCGTGACCACGGCCAGCTGGGTCTTGTCCCCCAACTCGGCCAGAAAGACGAAACCAAACACCGAGAATAACGCTTGCCAATCCATAGTCCCTCTATGCCTCTTCAGATCATCCGCTTTGCGCTTTGGTCGCAGCTTGACTGAGCACCGCGCCAGAATCGACTCACGTTAATGTATCGTGAATCGAGCACTTGTCAAGCCCCTCGTCAGCTGATGGTTCCCAGGCTGATCAACAGGCACGCGCCCTGGCGCGATTCGCAGCTTGAACCTACAATGACGTCAGCAGACATCGAAAGCCTGCCTGGCTCGATCCTGTTCCACGCGCGGTGGCTCTGCAAGCTTCATCGCTTTCGCTTATGGTCACTATGGAGAGTGATTGAGATGACATCCGGAGAGAAAAGGAGTAGGTCCGTGGACACCACAACGCTGGTTCTGGCCGTTGCAGCCGTCGCCTTGTTGCTTTTTGCCCTCCGGAGAGGCCCCGACGTTGCCGTGGATGGCCTCTTGGCCGCATGGCAGACGCTCCGGCGCAATCTCGTCTTGCTGATCCTCGGCTTCGTGCTGGCCGGGCTGGTGCCCGGCGCGCCTTACGCCACCTTCCTGCTGGTGGCATCGCTCTACCAGGCCGGGGCCAGCCTGGGCGCAGTGGTGGGGTTCGTCTCCGCCTGGGCGCTCTGGTCCGTCTCACGCTTGCCCGTCGAGATGGCGCTGGTCGATCCACGGCCAGCCCTGATTCGCTACGGGGTCACGTTCATCGTACCACCTCTGGCCGGGATGCTTGCAGAGATGCTCGACCGATTTGTGTGAGAGAGGCACGACTGGAGATAGACGCGCGACCGAGAGGCCCTGACCAAACGCTTACCTCGTCTTAGTGAACCCACGTGCGGGGCCGCAGGCCTCACAAAAAAAGGCCCGCTTGGACATGGCGGGGCCTTAGGGAGATGCCGAGGCCCAGATTCGAACTGGGGACACCCTGATTTTCAGTCAAGTGCTCTACCAGGCTGAGCTACCTCGGCATCACGGCTGCTATTCTAGCCCAACTGGCAAGAATTGTCAAGCGACGAAAACGGCGCTAGGAAAGCGCCTGCCACACCATATCCAGCACTTGGTCGGCCAGCCAAACGCCATCCTTTCCCGTGGCTCCCCCCACCTCGTAGGCAGCGTCGACCACCTGGCGCGCCGTGTTGAGGGCCACGTAGATGGTCTGCTCCTCCTCGCTGATCGGCCCTTTCGCCCAGACCGCCAGGCAGAGGTTCACGCCCAGAAAGGCGCGTCCCTCCCGCGCTGCTGCGCGGGCCGCCTTGGCAGAAAAGTCGCCCGCCTTCTTGAACTGAGGGCGTGGAAGCGCCATCAGGCCGATCGCCTCATCCACATCATCCACAATCAAGCTGTTGCCCAGCGCGTTGACGCCGTGCTCGGTATCGAAAAGGCGTCGACTGACAACGCCTCCCTCGCCGCACTCCACGGTTCCCAGCTTCAACTCCCGCTCGACGAGCTCCTCAGCCACGCGTTCCGCGATCGATTCCTCTGCCACCCTACCCCCTCGAGAACTACTCCACTCACCGAACCCTATCTGTAGCGTTGTACCAGATTATAGACCGATGCCCCCTGTTGCACAACCAGCTCCGCACCGCGACGGTCCAGATTGGTGCGCAAACGGGGAATTCTGCTATAATGTGACAAGGTCTCAGGACTTCATACTTGATATCAGGGAGGTCTTCATAGATGGCATTCCCCCGCCGCAGCGGCGTTTTGCTTCATCCCACGTCTCTCCCGGGTCGATTCGGCATTGGTGACCTGAGTCATCACGCCTACTGCTTTGTCGACTTCCTGGTCACTGCCGGTCAGTCGTACTGGCAGATACTCCCTCTCAGCCCTACCGGCTATGGGGACTCCCCCTACCAGGCCCTGTCCGCCTTCGCCGGCAACCCGATGCTCATCAACCTGGAGAAGCTGGTCGAGTTGGGGCATCTCTCGGAGGCAGACGTTGAGGATAGCCCAGCCTTTCCCGAGGACCGGGTAGATTTCGGGCCGGTCATCCACTACAAATCGCAGCTTCTGGACCGGGCCTTCAAGACGTTCCGGGCCACAGGACCCGCCGACCAACGGGCCACCTTCGAGGGCTTCTGCGCGAACCACGCCTACTGGCTAGACGACTTCGCCCTGTTCATGGCCCTGAAGCAAACCCACGATCTCCGACCCTGGCAGGAGTGGGAGCCAGAGCTTGCCGCCAGGGAGCCCAGCGCCTTGGCGCGCTCGCGCGAAGCGTTGGCCGACGAGATTGAGAACCAGAAGTACCTGCAATGGCAGTTCTTCCAGCAATGGCTGGGCGTCAAGGAGTACGCCAACCATAGGGGTATCGCGATCATCGGCGACATCCCCATTTTCGTCGCGTTGGACAGCGCCGACGTTTGGGCCAACGCCGACCTTTTCCGGTTCGACGAGAATCTCCAACCAACAGTCGTCTCCGGCGTACCGCCCGACTACTTCAGCGAGACAGGCCAGCTTTGGGGGCATCCACTCTACCGGTGGGACCTGATGGCGGAGAGGAGCTACGCCTGGTGGATCTCCCGCTTCCGGATGGCGTTCACGCAGGCCGACGTGGTGCGCGTCGATCACTTCCGGGGGTTCCACAACTACTGGGAGGTGCCGGCAGGAGCGAAGACGGCCATCAAGGGGCGCTGGCGGTATGGGCCAGGCGCCGACCTCTTCCACGTCGTCACCTCGGAACTGGGCGACGTGGACATCATCGCCGAGGACCTGGGCGACTTCGATGAGGAATCTCGCGCCGCTCTCGACGCCCTGCAGGATACGTTCGGCTATCCCGGCATGAAGGTCCTCCAGTTCGCCTTCGGGGCCGGCCCGTCCGATCCCTTCCTCCCCCACAACTACGCGCCTGAGTGCGTGGTGTACACGGGTACGCACGACAACGACACGGTAACCGGCTGGTACCAGGTCAGCTCCACCGCAGAAGAGCGGGCCTACGCCTGCAGATACATGGACAGCGACGAGTTGGACATCGCGTGGGACATGATCCGCCTGGCATGGGCCTCCGTCGCCGACACGGCGATGACCACTGCCCAGGATCTGCTTAAGCTGGGACACGAAGCGCGGATGAACCTGCCGGGCACCGTCGGCCCACCTAACTGGAGCTGGCGATTCCGCAGCGGTGCGCTGACCAACGACATCGCCCGTCGCCTGCACGAGATGACCGCCACCTATGGGCGTAGAAGATAATCACCCAGGAGCGGTGGCGACCTGCTCTTTCCCCTTCAGTGCCTCCGTGCTATAATCAGTTCAGAGAAGGTACGGTCTAGGCCATGAGCCAAACGATGAGCGAACAGCACAAACAGCGAGAAAGACCTTATGTCCCAACCGATTGACCCGCCAAACCGCCCCCCTGCTGCAGAAGCAGTTGAAGAAGACTATCTCCATTGTATCCGCTGCGGGCTCTGTCTGTCAGTCTGCCCGCATTATCGCCTCACACTCAACGAGACAGACTCACCCCGTGCCCGCGTGGCCCTGCTGCGCGCCGTGCGCGAGGATCTGATTGAGGAGCCCAGCGACGAAACTGCAGCTCGCTTCTTCCGCTGCCTGCTCTGCGGCGCCTGCACCTTCGCCTGTCCCAGCGGCGTGACGGTGGATCGCGTCCTGGAGCTGACCCGCGGCGAGATGAGCAATCTGGGCCTCATGCCCGAGCCACTGGTCGCGCTGGGCGAGCGCATTGCTGAGGGACATAACATCTCCGGTGAGCCGAACGAGAACCGCCTGATGTGGACCGACAACCTCCCGAATCCACCGACAGGCATCGGCAAGGAGCAGGCAGAGGTGGTCTACTTCGTGGGTTGCGTCAGCGCTATGTTCCCACGCAGCTACTCCGTGGCTCAGTCCTTCGTCGAGCTCCTGGAGAAGGCCGACGTCGACTACGGCCTGCTGGGAGAGGAGGAGTGGTGCTGCGGCTATCCCCAGGCTATCAGCGGTGAACCAGATCGGGCGCGCGAGACGATGCGGCACAACTTAGAGGCCGTGCGGGCGATGAAGGCGCTTACTGTGGTCACCACCTGTCCGTCCTGCTACCACTTCTGGAAACACACCTATCCGGTGGCGCTCGGAGAGGATATCGAGATTGAGGTGCTTCACGCCACCGAGCTCGTGGCGGACTTGCTGGAGGCAGATCGCCTGCCGCTGCGCGAGGATCTGCGTGAGCAGGTCGTCACCTACCACGATCCGTGCGACCTGGGCCGCAAGAGTGGTGTCTTCGCCGCGCCGCGCCGCATTATGGCCCAGATCCCGGGGCTGAGCCTGATAGAGATGCCCGAGAACCGAGAGGGATCCCACTGCTGCGGCGGCGGCGGCAACCTGGAGAGCTTCGACCCGGAGTTGAGCGCAGCTATCGCGGCCCAGCGCATACATCAAGTGGCGGAGACCGGCGCCAAGACAGTGCTCTCCGCTTGTCAGCAGTGCGAGCGCACACTCTTCAGTGCAGCTCGTTCTGAGCGCATCCGCGTTCGCTCGAAGGACATCGTGGAGCTCGTCCTGGAGGCAGCAGCGTAGGGTACCCCCCCCCGCGACAACCCCATCACGGAGACGATACTATGCCAGATGACGCCCTTATTCAGCATCTCCAAGACGCCATAGGCGCGGAGAAGGTCCTCGCCTCTCTGGAGGATCGCATTGCCTACTCTTATGACGGCACATTCGAGCAGGAGCTGCCAAACCTGGCCGTGCTGCCAGAATCGACCGACGATGTGGTTGCGATCGTGCAGATCGCTGCCGAGCACGGCGTCCCGCTCATCCCCCGGGGTATGGCGTCCGGACTCGCGGCGGGCTCCGTACCGTTTGGCGGAGGCATCGCCCTCTCGCTGACGCGTATGAACCGCATCCTGGAGATCGATCAGGAGAACTACACCGTGCGGGTTGAAGCAGGCATCATCACGGCCAACCTGGAAGCAGCCGTGGGAGAGCTTGGTTTATTCTACCCACCCGACCCCGCCAGCAACGAGCAATCCACCATTGGAGGGAACATCGCCTGTAACGGCGGTGGCCCTCGCTGCCTCAAGTACGGCGTCACTGGCGACTACGTGATGGGACTCAAGGTCGTCATGCCCGACGGGCAGGTGCTTGAGACCGGCGGCAAGGCGATCAAGAACGTTGTGGGCTACGACCTGACCTCGCTGTTCGTCGGTTCCGAAGGCACATTGGGCGTGATCACTGAGGCGCTCCTGCGACTGACCAGAAAGCCGAAGGTGGTACACACGGCCCGAGCGGAGTTCCCAGCGCTGGAGGATGCATCACGCACGGTCAACGCAATCCTTGATGCCGGCGTCGTCCCGGCGACGCTGGAGATGATGGATGAGACGGCCATCTCCTGCATCGAGGAAGCCATGGAGCTCGGACTGCCCTTGGACGTCGAGGCGATACTGATCGTCGAGACCGACGGCTCTGACGAGGAAGCGGTGTTACGTGAGATAGAGACGGCGGCCCGCGTCTGCCGGGACAACGGCGCTCGCGAGGTCGTGGTCGCCAAGACGGAGGAGGAGCGAGAGCAGCTCTGGCGAGCTCGGCGCTCCGTCTCGCCCTCGCTGGCCCGCAAGGCACCCAACAAGTTGGGCGAGGATATCACCGTGCCTCGCGGTGCCATTCCTGAGGCAATTCGTCGCATCAAGGCCATCAGCGCCGACTACGGAATGCCTATCGTCATTTTCGGACACGCTGGAGACGGGAATCTGCATCCCAACATCCTGTTCGACAAGCACGATGAAGAGCAGTGGAAGAAGGTGGAGCAGATCGTGGGCGATATCTTCCAGGTGGCGCTGGAGCTCGAAGGCACCCTCTCCGGCGAGCACGGCGTGGGAACGCTGAAGCGACCCTATATGGAGCAGGCGCTGGGTCCGCTCTCCTTGGACGTACAGCGACGCATCAAAACGGCACTAGATCCACGAGGGATCATGAATCCAGGCAAGGTCTTGCCTGGAGGGTGAGCACACAAGACGTGGCGCGAGATTCGCGCCACGTCTTTCTTTTTCTGCATCGACATAGCACGCATCACGAGCGCGCTTGGACGTGAAGCAAGATCACCTGCAGCCTGCCGATAGGAACCAGAAACGATGATTGTGAATGTCCAAAGCAGTCATGTACTAAGGAGATAGTCAATGTTAGATCTAGAAGCAGGTGTTGATATCCTCACCGAGATTGGGGGGATCAACACAAGGGATGAAGCGGAAGCGCTCTTCGAGGCCCGATGTGACCGGGAGACGATTGGCAAGCTGAGCACCATCAGCAACGAAGACGCGCTGCTGAGAATCGCGAACGCGATCTCTATGACGGACCCAGATGCCGTGTTCGTCAACACCGGATCCGACGCCGATCGGCGAAGGGTTCGCATCATGAGCTTGGCCAAGGGCGAAGAACGCCCTGTGGCCATGAAAGACCACAGCATCCACTTCGACCTCCCCCAGGAACAGGCGCGGATCATCGACAGGACCTACTACATCGTGAACGAGGGGGAGGAGACCAGCGTCCTGGCCAAGAGCCTCCTCCGCGACAAGGCGCTGGACTATCTCGAGACCCACATGAGCGGCATCGGTCACGAAAAGACGCTGCTGATCGGCTTCTTCAGCCGCGGCCCCACCGGCGCCAAGGCCGCCATCCCAGCGCTGGAGATCACCACGTCAACCTACGTTATGCACTCAGCCGACATCCTGTACCGGCACGTCTACCAGCACTTCGACGAGGAGGTAGAGCGGGCTGGGTTGTTCTTCACCAACGTCCACAGTGAGGGACCGAACAGACCCGAGGACCTTCCTAAGGCCCGCGTGTTCATGGACAGAAGTTGGCTGACCACCTACTCGCTCTTCTGCACCTACGCCGGCAATACGCTTCTGTTGAAGAAGGGGAATCACCGCTTCGCCGTCGACCTGGCCACCTACTACCGCCGGGAGGAGGAACTGTCCGAGCACATGTTCATCACCGGCATGACGCGGAACGGACGCACAACGTACTTCGCCGGGGCGGCGCCGTCAGGATGCGGGAAGACCACGACGGCGATGACGGGCACAGACTTCGTCGGCGACGACCTGGCACAGCTCTGGATCGCCAGTGACGGCACGCTTCGAGCCATCAACCCGGAGAAGGGCATTTTCGGCATCGTTAGAGACGTCAACTGCGAGAGCGACACATACCTGATAAAGGCGCTGCGGGAAGAGGGCGCCGAGGTGATCTGGACGAACGTCCTGATCGACGTCCATGGGGTGCCCTACTGGGTGGGCAATGGAGAGGACCTACCAAGCAGGGGCGTTAACTTCCAGGGTGAATGGTGGGAGGATAAGACAGACGACCAAGGTCATCCCGTGCCGCTCTCCCACCCCAATGCACGCTGTACCGTGGACTGCCGGGAGATCGCCAACTACAACGAGGAGGCAGCGGAGGACCCGCGCGGGGTCAAGGTTCGCGTGATAACCTACAGTGGTCGCGACAGCGATACCATGCCCCCGGTCCGAGTCGCTAAGGACCCCGATCACGGCGTCGTCATCGGGGCCTCTATCCTCTCAGCCGCCACGGCTACGGAGGTTGGAGCAAAGGGCGTACGACGCCAGCCGTGGGCCAACGAGCCGTTTATACCGGGCCCTCTGGCCGACTACATGGAGGCGCAGTTCACGTTCTTCAACTCCGACAAGCTGGCCTACAAGCCTGTCATAGCGGGGTTGAACTACTTCCTCACCCACGGCGCCCGCGGCGGAAAGGGCAAGGAGCTGCTGGGCGAGAAGCGCGATGTGACCGTGTGGCTCGGCTGGTTGGAACGAATGGCTCACGGAGAGGTCGACCCGATCCAGACACCCATCGGTTACATCCCGAGATACGAGGATCTGAGAGCTCTGTTCGCTGAGATCGACAAGGTGTATCCAAAGAAGCTATACGACAAGCAGTTCTCCCTTTACGTGGACAACATCCTGGCCCGGATTGAACTCCAAGAAGAGGCGTACAGAGAAGACGAGAACGTGCCTCCCCGGCTCTTCGAGATCTACGCCGAACAGCGCGAGGGTCTGAAAACGCTGAAGGCGGCGTACGGCTCGATCGTCTCGGTCGCGCAGGTCGCTGAGGCCAACGACAGCGGTCGATAGATGGTTCGAAGCCCTCGGACGGGGTAGACCCGCCAGGAGCTGGAGCGGGCTGAAGCAACAGAGGAACATACCCATATAGTGACGAGGATCAATCATGGAGACCGAAGAAGAAAGACTTACGACGGAGGAACTGCTGGCCCAAGCGAAGAAGCCAGCCGAAGACGCCATGCGACTGCACCCTCATTACCGAGGAAAGGTGCAGGTCGCTCCGAAGTGCGTCGTCCGCGGGTTGGACGACTTCGCCATCTGGTACACGCCCGGCGTGGCGGAGCCCTGCCGGGCGATCAGTGAAGACGAGGATCTTGCCTACGAGTACACCAACAAGGCGAACACCGTGGCCATCATCTCCGACGGCACACGCGTGCTGGGACTGGGGAACATCGGTCCTGCCGCCGGTCTGCCCGTCATGGAGGGAAAGGCGTTGCTCTTCAAGTACCTGGGCGGTGTGGACGCGGTGCCGATCTGCCTCGACACAACGGATCCCTACCGTATCATCCTCGCCGCCAAGTGGCTGCAGCCCTCCTTCGGAGGCGTCAATCTCGAGGACATTGAGCAGCCCAAGTGCTTCCGGGTGCTCGATATGCTGCGCACTGACCCTGATGTGAACATCCCGGTCTGGCATGACGACCAGCAGGGGACAGCCACGGTCATCCTGGCCGGCCTGATCAACGCACTGAGGATTGTGGGCAAGGAGATGAAGGACATCCAGGTAACTGTGATCGGCGTTGGTGCGGCCAACGTGGCCACGCTGCGCCTGCTTCTCGCCAGCGGCGTGGCGTTTGGCAACGTGATCGCCTGCGACAGCTCGGGTATTCTCCATCCCGACCGCGCAGACATCGAAGCCCGCAAGACGGAGTTTGTGGATAAGTGGCGCATCTGCCAGCAGAGTAACGCTGAAGGCCGGCGCGGAGGCATCCCCGAGGCCCTGCGAGGGGCTGACGTCTGCATAGCAGCCAGCAAGCCTGGCCCGGGCACTATTCAGCCCGAGTGGGTCAAGCACATGGCCGAGGACGCGATCCTCTTCGCGTGCGCAAATCCAATCCCCGAGATATGGCCCTGGGAAGCAAAGGCAGCCGGAGCGCGGATCGTCGGCACTGGGCGCAGCGACTTCGCCAATCAGATCAACAACTCGCTGGGCTTCCCGGCCATCTTCCGCGGCGTCCTAGACGTGCGCGCCACCACCATCACCGACGAAATGGCCATCGCCGCGGCCCAGGCCCTGGCAGGCTTTCAGAGAGAGCGAGTGTTTGATGAGGAGCATCTTCTGCCCGCCATGAGCGATTGGGAGGTCTTCCCCCGGGAGGCAGCCGCCGTAGGCGTAAGGGCGCAGGAACAGGGCATGGCCAGGCGCGAGCTCTCTCACAACAAACTATTGAATCAGGCGAGGCAAACCATCCAACAGGCACAGGACATGACGCGATTCCTGATGGAGAAGGAGATCATCCCGCCTGCGCCAGAGGAATGGTCCCGAGGAGGCAAAGCCAATGTATGAAATGATTATCATCGGTGGCGGCCCAGCCGGGATCAGCGCCGCCGCGATGGCCCTCAATCAGCGCGTCGAGACGCTGATCGTTGCTGAGCGATGGGGCGGCCAGACGACGTACGAGATGCAGCTTGAGGACAAGGAGGGTCGAGGGAGCATTAGCGGGGAGACGCTGCTAGAGGCCTTCCGCCGTCAACTGGACTACTTGGACTTCGTTCGTCACTTCGACAGGGTGACCAGCGTGAGACCGGAGGACGAGCACTTCGTCGCGGAGACCGCTGATGGGGATCGCTTCGAAGCAAGGACGCTGATCATCACCACCGGAGCGAAACCGGAGCGTCTAGACGTCCCAGGAGCGGAGCGGCTGGCAGGTCGTGGGCTGAGCTATTCGGCCACGACGCACGCCGGCCTCTTCCTGGGCAAGGATATTGCGGTGGTCGGCAACGGACGTCGTGCCCAATGGGCTGCTGCCAGCTGTGCACGAAAGGCCCATCGGGTCTACCTCCTGGCCCCAGAGCCGCTGTTGACGACGCCGCTCGTCGACAAGCTGCAGGATATGGATAACCTCGAAGTGATAGAGGAAACCGTTGTCAAGGAGATCAGGGGGGAGTCGTTCGTCAATGGCGTCGTCGCCCTGATGCCGGACGGAGCGGAGCGCGAGATAGCGGTCAAAGGCCTGTTCGTCAAGCTGACCCGCCTGCCAAACTCCGATTTGGTGAACGGATGGGTCGACTGCGACAGCCGTGGTCACATCATCGTCGACCAGTACAACGCCACCAGCTGGCCGGGGGTCTTTGCCGCCGGCGACGTGACCCTGGTATCGGAACAGGTGTTGGTGCACATCGGCGAAGGCGTCAAAGCCGCGCTCTCCGCCTATCATTACCTGTTGATGCACTGAACGTCTCCCCAAGAGGGTCAGTGAAACCACCGGACAACCCGCAGTGGATCACGGGCTGGCATGCTTGACCCCCAGCCCGTGATTCGCTGCGGGGCTGAGTCCGATAGTTGCCCACGGAGGACTATGCTAGAAAGAGCTCACCAGATCGAAGAGCAGCTGATCGCCTGGCGGCGAGACATCCACGAACACCCCGAGCTAGGCTTCCAGGAGGTTCGCACCGCTGGTCGCGTTGCGGAAGAATTGGAGGCCATGAACTACCGCGTTCTGACCGGGATTGGGCGCACCGGCGTCATGGCCGAACGAGGCGAAGGCGAGCCGATCGTGGCCGTGCGGGCTGACATGGACGCCCTGCCCATCCAGGAGGCCAACGACGTCCCGTACGCTTCGCAGACCCCCGGCGTGATGCACGCCTGCGGGCACGACTGTCACGTCGCGATCGCCCTCGGTGTGGCGAAACTGATGAGCTCAGAATCGCTTCCCGGCACGATTCGCCTTCTTATCCAACCTGCCGAGGAGATAGGGGACGAGGAAGGGAAGAGCGGCGCGGCGCGCATGATTGAGGATGGCGCGATGGAAGGCATTGATGCCGTCATCGCCCTGCACGTGGACAGCAGCAAACCGGTCGGCGACATCGCAGTCCGGGCTGGCACGGCCACAGCGGGCGTTGATTCCTTCTACGCCAGCGTCGTTGGCCAGGGTGGACACGGTGCCTACCCCCATGAAGTCGTCGACCCTATTCACATCGCGGGCCACGTCATTCTTGCACTCCACGGCATCGTCTCCCGCAAGATCCACCCCTGCGACCCGGCTGTGGTCAGCATTGGCTCCATCCACAGCGGAGAGGCCAACAACGTGATCCCTCAGCAGGTCAAGATGTCGGGCACCATTCGCTACCTGGAGAACAAGGTTCAAGACGACGTTCACCGCGAGATTGAACGGGCGCTGCAGATGGCTCAAACGATGGGGGGAGACTACGCGCTGGAGATCACGAAGGGCTACCCGCCGATGATCAACGACCCAGACATCGTTAACACCCTGAAGGAAGCAGCGGCGGATCTTCTGGGGACCGAGCACGTGCAGACGGGACGACAGCAGATGGGGGCCGAGGATTTCGGTTTCTTCAGCTCACTGGCCCCAGGGGCGATGTTCAAGCTGGGCTGCAGAATCGAAGGGGACGAGCGCAAGCACCACAACCCAGCCTTCGACGTGGATGAGAGGTGTCTTCCTATTGGCACCGCCGTCCTAGCCGAGGCAGCACTGCGTCTGCTCCAGGATTGAGCGCCTTTTAGCCAACAGCTACCCAGCTGTGCTGGGCGACGTCATCGCCGGTCAGGGGGAACTAAGGACAATGGCGAGGAACGTGACAACGAGTGCCACCAGAAGACCACTGACAACGGAGGCCACGACAGTCCGCTCGACCTGATCACGAAAGCGATCCGTGGCCCATAGAAAGAGCCCCAGGCTCAACGCCAGGCCGATCAAGACACCCGCCGTGTAGGTGAAGGCGGTCGCCATCAGCGCCGGCAGGTCAACTCGGATAATCAGCCGGCCGAACAGCCGCAGCGAGAAACGACTTCCCAAGAAACTGTAACCAGCGCCGGTCAGAAGGCCAACGACGGTCAACGCCACGCCCTGCAAGCGCCCTCGCCCTCGCTCCAGCCACATGGTGATCGCACCCAGCGCGATCAAGGCCGTGGCGAACGTAAGGACGATGATGGATATAAGAGCAATCACTCAGCTCCCCCCGGAGCGCTTACGACTCCACCCCCAAGCCACCACGAAGACCAACGAGAGAAACCGACCTAGAACAACTGCAGCTGCTCCGCCTGCGGAGGTGGCTCGGATTCCGCCATCTGCGGCGCGCGCTCGACCACGTCCAGGATGCGCCGCATGTCCGCCTCGACGGTGGTGCGCAAGCTGGGGCGGTGCAGCGCCGCCGCTGGATGGTACATCGGATAGTAGACGACGCCGTCGATCTTCCGCGGCTGTCCGTGGACGCGAGAGATGCGAGCCTTAGGAAAGGCCCTGGCCATTGAGAAGCGCCCTAGAGTAACCACCACGGTTGGCTGAATTAACTCGATCTGGCGGTCCAGGTACGGCTCACACGCTCCAACCTCTCGGGGTAGTGGATCGCGATTGCCTGGGGGACGGCATTTGATCACGTTAGTGATGAAGACATCCCCCCGTGTCAGACCGATGCTCTCCAACAACTCCTCCAGGAACTGGCCCGCCGCCCCGACGAAGGGTCGCCCTTGCTGATCCTCGTGGAAGCCCGGTGCCTCACCGACAAACATGACCTCGGCATCCGCCGGCCCCTCACCGGGCACAGCGTGCGTCCTACCGCGATGTAGCAAGCACTTCGTGCACTCAGCGACCTCTGCCGCCAGTCTTTCCAAATCTGACACCCTTCCCTCCTGAGACTCGACCTGGCAACGGCACGGGTGATGAAGTCATTCTACGAACTGGTGTTCAGTTGCTGTCATCCCCTCCGTGTCAATGCGTGCGAGGATTATAGTGCGTCGCCAGTGATTTGTCCAATGTCTACGTCCTGGCGATCAAAACGCTCATCCAGCGCCTCCCAGTGATAAGTCAGGCGCTGCTGGTAGCTCTGATCATCCAGGCTGACCGCCATCACCCACGCGTCCTCACCGTCTCGATAGTACTCACGCCGAAACTGCACAACCCGGAAACCATACTTCCGATAGAGTCGATGAGCCACGTGGTTGGAGGGACGCATCTCCAGTGTCACCGCGCCGACACCCAATTTCATCATTCTCTCCAACGCCACCAGCAGAAGGAGGTCTCCAAGCCCTCGCCCGCGCCAGTCGGGATGTAGGGCGATGGTCGTGATGTGGCCGTCCCCGTCCTGCAGGCGGAAGCCCACGTAACCGATCACGCGGCTGGAGTCCATCGGACTGAACAGACGCCGCAGCAATCCGCCCTTCTCGCGAGCATGAGCACGGGAGGTGCCCTCCTCCGGCCTGAGGAGCACGGAATAGGTAGATCGCTCCTGCTCCAGCTCACGGCGGAAAGCAGCCGCAGGCCAGGGGGTGGGAAAGGAAAGCCGATCGATCGCGGCTACCACGGGCACGTCGCGGGTCTCCATCGGGCGAAGCGCGAAGGGCATCAAACGGGATGTTTGAGATAGACTGGTGTCAACGTGGATGGATCGTCGACCTCGCCCCGATTCATGCGCTGCCAGCCAAGCTCGGCCAGGAAGCCGGCCCGACGCAGGCACCGCGCCCCCGACAGGAGCACAGCTCGATCGTCGAGCCGCGCCAAGACCTCCGCGCCCGCCTGATCGACCTCGCCGCACAAAAGCGTCGGTTCGTCAATCTCCTCCGCCAGACTCGCCCACGTCGCAAGGCGGGGCTCCTCCTGTATCTGCCAGCCACCGAACCGCCAGCGGTAGAAAGCGATAGCGATGCGCCTGCGCCCCGCCTGAAGCACTGCCCCTAAGCGGCGCCGGTCACGTCCCTGGGCAGCGGCGACAACGTCTAGCGTCGGCACCCCGACCAGAGGCAGGTTCTGGGCCACGGCCAATCCCTTTGCCACCGACATGCCAATGCGAAGGCCAGTAAAGGAACCTGGGCCTATCGTGATCGCCACGCCGCTCAGCTGCTTGGGACGTAGATCCACCTGCTCCATCGCCTGGGCCAGCCGAGGGGACAGCTCTCTGGTCTGCCGGCGCCGGGCCTCCCACGTCTGCTCTGCGCGCACCCGGAAACCATCGTGCAACGCCAGGCTGGCTTGGTCCGTCGCCGTGTCTATCGCTATCAACATCGCACCTACGCTCCAAACGCCAGATGGCGAAACTCACGCAGCAGATCCTGGTGACGCTGCCCATGGGCGGAAAACCAGAGATGCCGTCGGGTCAGGTCGCCCGGTTCAACAAACCCAAGCTTGATCCAGAGATGCTCGGCAGGGATCAGCGACTCGGCCCGCTCCGCCCATTCAATCACACTGACAGCGTACTCACTGCCCAAGAACTCATCTACGCCCAGATGCCATGCCTCCTCCGCAGTGGAGACGCGATACAGGTCGACGTGAAAGAGCCTCTGTTCATTCTCAGGCCGCGTATACTCACGCACCAGCACAAAAGAGGGGCTGACCAACCGTTTCTGCGTCCCCCAACCACGACCAATGCCCTGGGTCAGACAGGTCTTACCGGAACCCAAGGGGCCCTGCAGGCAGATCACGTCTCCCCCTTCCAGTAACGTACCCAGGCGGGCACCCAGGCGCTGTGTCTGCTCAGCGCTACGGCTCATGAACTCCAGCATATGCTCTTCGAGCAAGACCATGATATCGTTGGGTGAGGCTATGTCGGATGAAACTGGTTCGCTGAGAAGATTATACAACCGTTGCCCATCGCCGACAAGCAGCCACGGCAGCGCCACACCGGGGACCATTTCCCGGCCGGCGGCAGGAGAGTAGGAGGAAACTACTACCCCACCCCTATTGCCAGCCCTACTCTGATATGTTATACTGGAGGTGTAAGTAGGACAGACCACAGGAGTATGATTCACGTCACATTCGATCTTTCCTATGCGATATCCTGACTATCGTCACCGCCTCGGTGGTGGAGCCGCTCATCGTGGAGTTCCACCTGATGCTTCAGCATAAGGAATCAGACAGAGTATCAGCAACAAGTCGCCAGCAGACGGCCCAACTTGAGGCGCTGCTGGCGGCCAATTTCGATCTCACCGCCGAGTTGAAGTCAGACAAAGTGTTTCAGGCCTTAGTTTCCCACGCAATCGACCTTACCGGAAGCGACGCTGGGCGTCTCTACGTCTACCACCCAGAGCAAGACCACCTGGAATCCGTCCTGACCATCGGGGCGGAATCCCTCTCAGTCCACCGTTTCGCTGAGAGAAGCATAGAGATGGCCGAAAAGGCTAAGGATAGCCAGGGCCCCCTCGTCGTGGAGGACGCCCAAAATGGGAATGGATACGACGCTTCGGCCACCATAGCCGCCCTCCCCCTTCGCGAGGATGACCGTCTCCTTGGCGTCTTGGAGGTCGTGGCCCACTCTCCCGGCGCGCTCTCTGGGGATGACATGGACCTGTTGAGCCGGCTGGCCCATCAAGCAGGGATTGCCATTCAGAATGCTCGACGCTACGAAGAAGCTACTCTGCGTGCAGAACACCTTGCCATCATCAACCGCATCGCCGATGCTGTGGGCAAGACGCTCGAGCTGGAGGGCTTGACGAAGGTCGTGTACCGCGAGATAGAGGCCACGTTCGAGCTGGACGCTTTCTTTCTCGCCCTCTACGATGAAGAGACCCAAGAACTGAACTACCGGCTCCAGATAGATGGCGGCACAATGTCCCCCCCAGAGCGTAAGCCTCTCGGGACAGGGCTTACCGCTTCCGTGATCAGGGAACAAGAACCGCTGCTCATCCGCGATTTTGAGGAGGAGCGAGAACATCTGCCGCCAGCCGAGCTGTGGGGCACAATGGAGATACCAACCTCGTGGCTCGGCGTCCCGATGCAGGTCGCCGATCGCACAGTAGGCGTCATCTGTGTCCAGGCCTACCGCCCGGATGCCTACGGCGAAAAAGAGCGGCAGTTGCTGACCACAATTGCCGAGCAAGTCGCTGTCGGCATAGAAAGCATACGGCTGTACGAAGAGACATCCCAACGTCTCGCGCAAAGTCAGGTCCTGCGAGAGCTCATGCTGGCTGCCTCCTCCACATTGGACTTTGATCTCGTCCTGGAACGAACGCTGGAAGCGATCCACTCCGAGATGGGAGTGGAGTCCATCGGCTTCGCGATACCCGACCACGATCAAGAATCCCTTCGACTCCATCCCTCTCAGATTGGGTTCCCGATTGGAGCAGAGGAGGTGGCCTTAGAGCTGGAGCGTTCCGTCTGTGGCCGCGTCTTCCTCACCGGTGAGCCTATGGTGATCCATGACGTCCAAGAGATCTCCTGCTACTACGAGGGCGTCCCGGAAACGCGCTCCGAACTGGCGGTCCCCGTCGGCGTCCATGAACAGGTCGCGGGCGTGCTCAACGTGGAGAGCTCGGAGCTCAACGCCTTCAACGAGAAAGACCTAAGCTTCTACACTACCATCGCGAACCAGCTGAGTGTAGCCCTGGAAAACGCCCGTCTGTTCCAAGCTGAGCGGAGGCAGCGCCAGCAGACCGAAGCACTGGAGGAAGCTGCCGCAGTTGTCAGCGGCACGCTCGACCTCGACCAAGTGCTGGACCGAATCCTGGAGCAAGTGGAGAAGGTCGTCACTGGCGATGCGTTCAACGTCGCGCTGATTGAGAAGGACAACAGCACTCGGGTCGTCCGCCGGCGCGGCTATGAGAGTGAGGAGTGGGGTGTTCGATCGCTCTCTATCAATGACTATCCGCTTTTGCTAGAGATGATCAAGACGGGGAAGCCCATCACGGTGCCCAACACGGCCACCGAGCCCCAATGGATTCAAGAGAAGGGGCAAGAGCTCTGGCGATCCTACGTTGGAGCTCCAATCAAAGTCGGTGGAGTAGTCGTGGGGTTTCTGAATGTGAACAGCACCCATCCGGGCACGTTCAGCCACCAGGATGCTGAACATCTCCAAGCATTTGCCAATCATGCGGCCACCGCCATTGAGAACGCCCAGCTGTACGAAGAGCTGCATCGTTATGCCGACGGCCTGGAGGAGCGCGTAGAGGAGCGAACGTCCCAGCTCCGAGCTCAGTACGCCCAACTGGAGGCCATCCTGGATAGCACGACGGATGGCATCATCCTGGCTGGCTCCGATGGAGAGCTGGTTCTGGCCAATCCCGTCGCTCGAAACTGGCTCCAGCAAGCCCTCTCACCAGAGGAATCAGATCAACTGCGGGAGGCAGTGAGAGCCCTGGCAGCGAGAGCTGAGGGAAAGCCGGAGCTGGTGCTGGAGCTGACCGGGCTGGATCTACAGCTCACAGCCGGTCCAGTCCACAAGCCAACGGCTGGAGCTATGGAAGATGCGAGGGCCGTGGTAGCCATCCACGACGTCAGTCATCTCAAGGCACTGAACCGCATGAAATCCCGCTTCGTCTCCAACGTCTCTCACGAGCTGCGGACACCGATCGCCACGATCAAGCTGCTCGCGCATTTGATGCAGCAACAGCCGGAGAGATGGAAGGAGTACCTGGAGCCGCTGACACAAGAAGCGGAGCATCAAGCCAACCTGGTGCGTGATATTCTCGAGATGTCCCGGGTAGATGCCGGACGGCTGGAGATCCGTACGAAGCCGACAAACCTCAACGACCTGGTAGGGATAGCCGTGGAGAAGTACGAGAACCAAGCCCGAGACCAGGAGCTCACCCTGACGTGCCATCTGAGAAGCCCTGATCCCATAGCCTTGGCAGACTCACAGTGGATGATGCAGGTGCTAAACAACCTGTTGTCAAACGCCCTTCGATATACGCCAGAAGGAGGCACGATCAAGGTGACCACGGACATCGAAGCCGCTGACACACGCTCTTGGGCCACGATCACTGTAGCAGATACCGGAATAGGTATCCCAGAGGAGGAATTGCCGTACATCTTCGATCGTTTCTTCCGAGGCGATAGACCCCGGACGATGCAGATCTCGGGAACCGGACTGGGCCTGGCCATACTCAAGGAAATCGTCGAACTGCACGGAGGACGGGTGACGGTCGAGAGCGAAGTAGACAAAGGGAGCTCCTTCACCGTATGGCTGCCGCGCAACCCGCAGTGACGGCACACCCCTCGGGCGCTAGAGCGAAGGCTTCCTCCCCGCCAAGAGGGCCTCGCCCTCGCCGTGGAAGCAAGGCCGGCTCTCTCAGCGAGCGTGCCAACAAGTCTACCTGACAATGAACGAAGCAGATACCTTTGACATCGGATTCGAAGTTGAGGACAGCGGCAAACAGACCGTCTTGATTGCCGAGGACGACCCTTTGCTCGCGGAAGCCATCGCCGCTACGCTAGATCTGGAGGGTCTGGAGACTGTCGTGACGCATAACGGTAGGGAGGCGTTGTCGCTGGCTCGCAAGCTGCTCCCCGATCTCGTTCTTCTCGACGTGATGATGCCTGGACGCTCGGGTATTGAGGTATGTGCCGCCCTCAAGACAGCACCAGGAAGCTCAGAAATCCCCGTGATCCTCGTCACGGCTAAGTCAGAGAAGGAGGACCAGGCCATAGGCCTGGCCGCCGGTGCGGACGCCTACGTGACAAAGCCGTTCAGCCCGGTGCAGCTTATCGACTTGGTCAAGGAGACCCTCACGGGAGCATCCATCAAGCCCAGAACCCAGAAGCCCAGCATCAGAACGATGCCACTGGATCAGCTCACTGTCTATGCGCGAGATCTGAAGGAATTGTGGCAGCGGGAGCGGGAGGAGCGAAAGGCTTTGGAGAGGGCTCGCGAGCGGCTGGTCGAACTAGACCACCTGAAAGCGGCTTTCGTCAGCACAGTGACCCACGAACTCCTCACCCCTTTCGCGTCTATCGGCACGACGTTGGAAGTCCTCCAGAAGCAGAGCCAAGACCAGAGTCCCGATCTCAAGGAGACGTTGGACGACCTGTCGACGGGAATCGCCGGGCTCCACCGCCACATAGAGGGCGTCGTCAAGTTTGCCGAACTGGTCAACAAGCAACGTGAACCGCAACTAGGGCGCCATGCCCTGGGCGACGTGATCCCGTGGGCTGTCCAACCCGTGGCCGTGATTGCACAGGCGCGCGAGGTAGACTTTCAACTGTTTCTCTCCGACGACCTTCCCAAGATCGAGATGGACGCGGAACTGGTCAGCGAGGCCGTCTTCCAAATGGCCCACAACGCGGTCAAGTTCAACAAGCCCGGCGGCGAGGCCAGAATCCAGGCTTTCCGATCCGATGAGATGCTTGTCATTGATGTTTCAGACACGGGCATTGGTCTGTCAGAGGAGCGCTTGGCTACGTTGGGACTCCCGTTTGAGCAGGACGCCAACACCCTGCGGCGAGGCCAGGAGGGGCTGGGCATTGGCTGGGCGTTCGTCTGCTACGTCGCCGAAGTTCACAGCGGATGGACACACGTAGAGAGCCCTGGCATCGGGAAGGGCAGCACGTTCTCGCTAGCGCTGCCCGCGAACCTGGGGGCTTCGGCGGAGTAAGTAGGAGGGAGTATGAACGGGCAACACATCCTGGTCGTAGAGGACCACAAGCCTATGTCCCGAGCCATCAAGGGCATTTTGGAGTCCGAAGGATACAGTGTCTCAACAGCCACGGACGGTGTTGAGGCTCTCGAAGTCATGGAAGAGACCCTGCCCGACCTCATCCTGGCCGACATCATGATGCCCAGGATGGATGGGTACACCCTCTACAAGAGGATCCGTGCCCGCCTTGAATGGGTTCCGATCCCCTTTGTCTTCCTCACCGCCAAGTCGGAACGAGAGGATAAGCTGAAGGGAAAGAAGCTGGGGGCCGAGGACTATATCACAAAACCGTTCGATGCCGAAGAGCTAATTGTCAGCGTTCGATCTCGGCTGGGACGCGCCCACGCCATTGAGAGAGCCAGTGAGGCTGAGTTCGAGCGACTCAAGCAGCAGATCGTCACCATCCTCGGCCACGAGTTGCGCACGCCGCTCACATACGTGACCGGCTACACAGATCTGGCTTTGGAGGACATCTCCTCCCTCAAGCCTACAGAGGTTGAGGAGTTCTTGAACGGGATCAAGGCCGGGGCGGACCGTCTGAATCGACTGGTAGAGGACTTGCTGCTGCTCGTGCAGATCGACTCGGGCCGAGCGCGAGAGGAGTTTGAGGCGCTCGTTGCTCGCTATGGAAACCTGGACAAGATCGTGAAACGGACGGCAAATCAGTTCGCGTCCCAAGCCAGGGAGCACTCCGTGTCGCTAGACGTCTACGCAGACACCGATCTGCCCCCGGTCCGTCTATGTGAACCCTACTTCGTCAACGCGCTGGGGCGTCTCATAGAAAATGGAATCAAGTTCTCCCGCAATGAAGGCAAAAAGGTGAGGATAGGAGCCAGAGCTGTCGAGGAGAGATGGGTCATGGTGGCAGTGGCCGATGACGGCGTAGGCATTCCGCCTGATCAACAAGAGCACCTCTTCGAGCGATTCCGACAGATCAACCGGGAGCAGCAAGAGCAGCAGGGGACGGGACTGGGGCTCGCTATCGCTCAAGAGTTGATCCGTCTCCACGGGGGAAAGATCGTGGTCAAGAGCACCCCTGGGAAGGGCAGCACCTTCACGATCCTGCTCCCCCCGGCCAATGGTTCCGCCCAGAGCACCTTGTCGACAGACACCCGCCATCAGCGCTGACCAAGAGACCGCCCAAGCCCTGTAGCAAGCCTGGCCTGCGCTGACCTCGAACGTCACGATGAGGCGGATCTTTCAACCGCCTGTCCCGAGCTGACCGTCGTATCCCACCACGGCGAGCCGCTGTGCATCGACGGCGCTCTTGGCAGCATCCTCACCCCTTCCAGCCCGGTTCCCATGCCCCGCCACCTCCGTCTGCCTGGGACAACCGACGACCACCCACGCAAAGAGATGAGGCCTCGTCCAGGCCCCCTGACAACCGATGGTTGGCAGGTCCCCGAAAGTACGGTATAATCTTCCTCCGAGGAGGAAGACATTGCAAGCACTGATCACTGGAGCGGGTGGGTTTGTTGGGGGGCACCTTTGTGACTATCTCTTATCGCATACAGACTGGGACTTGAAAGGGACCATCTTTGACCCGAGAATCAAGAACGAAGCACAGCAGCCCCGGTTACAGCTCTACCCTGTCGATCTACGAGAAAGGGACAGTGTCACCTCCCTCATAGAGAGAACCCAACCGGACGTCATCTTCCACCTCGCGGCTCAATCATCCGTGGCGACCTCCTTCTCCGATCCCTGGGACACGTTGGAGAACAACATACGATCCGAATTGAATCTGCTGGAGGCCGTGCGCCAATCAGGACGGAAGGTTGCGTTCTTGGTGATCGGTTCAAATGAAGAATATGGTGCCCCAAGGCCAGAGGAATTGCCCCAGAAAGAGCTGAGCCCTCTCCGTCCCAACAACCCGTATGCCGTCAGCAAGGTAGGCCAGGACTTCCTGGGGCTCCAGTATCACCTAGCCTATGGCATCCCCGTGGTGCGCGTACGGCCGTTCAATCACACGGGGCCCGGTCAGTCGCCTCGATTCGTCGCTCCCGCCTTTGCCAGCCAAGTTGCCCGCATTGAGGCGGGGCTCCAGGAGCCGGTGATGAGGGTCGGCAACCTGTCGACATCGCGTGATTTCACCGACGTGCGGGATATCGTGCGTGCCTACTACATGGCGGTCACCGAGGGGAAGCCAGGAGAAGTCTACAACCTGGCATCGGGCGAGCCACGATCGATCAAGACCTTGTTGGAGACGCTTCTGAGCTACTCAGACGTGGAGATCAAAGTGGAGAGAGACCCAGACCGATACCGCCCCGTAGACGTGCCGATCGTCTATGGCAGCGCGAAGAAGTTCTATGAGCAAACAGGTTGGGAGCCAAGAATCTCTTTCGAGCAGACCTTGCAGGACACGCTCTCTTACTGGCGCGAGCAGGTTTCAACTCAGTAACAGACACAACAAAGGAGTCATTGTATGCCAAAGGCACTCATCACAGGAGTCACCGGTCAAGACGGTTCTTACCTAGCCGAGTTCTTACTGGACAAAGGATATGACGTCATCGGGATGGTGCGGCGCACCAGCACGCTCAATTTCTCCCGCATCCAGCACATCCAGCATAGGCTCACCTTGGTCTCCGGAGATCTCCTGGATCAGGTGTCACTGATTACGATCCTTCGGGAACAACAGCCCGACGAAGTCTACAACCTGGCAGCCCAGTCCTTCGTGCCGACATCGTGGAAGCAGCCGGTTTTCACCGGTGACGTCACCGCCCTAGGTGTGACGCGCATGCTGGAGGCGATCCGCATCGTGGACGACACCATTCGCTTCTACCAGGCCAGCTCCTCGGAGATGTTCGGCAAGGTGCGCGAAGTGCCCCAAAGTGAGAACACTCCTTTCTATCCACGCAGCCCCTACGGCGTCGCCAAGGTCTATGGGCATTGGATCACCATCAACTTCCGCGAGTCCTACGACCTACATGCCACCTCCGGCATTCTGTTCAACCACACCAGCCCCCAGCGCGGGCTGGAGTTCGTGCTGCGCAAGATCACTTACGGCGTGGCGAAGATCGTTCTGGGGCTGGCCGACGAACTCGCTCTGGGGAATCTGGAGTCTAAGCGAGACATCGGTTTCGCAGGGGACTACGTCCGAGCCATGTGGTTGATGCTTCAGCAGCCAGAGCCAGACAACTACGTCATCGCCACAGAGGAGACGCACTCGATTCGAGAGATGTGTGAAGCTGCCTTTGGCTACAAAGGCCTAGGCTGGCAGGACTACGTCGTGCAGGATCCGAGGTTCATGCGACCGGCGGAGGTTGACATCCTCATCGGAAGCGCCGACAAAGCGAGGCGAAAGCTCGGCTGGGAACCCTCGGTCTCCTTCGAGGAGTTGGTGCATATGATGGTGGACAGCGACATCAAGCTATTGAAGCAAGAAAACGGACTGACCTGAACCACGGGGCAAGCCGACCGGGGCAGAATGCCCGAGGAGACTTCATGATGACAACAGAGATCCACTTTGGCACCGACGGCTGGCGAGCGCGCATTGCGGACGACTACACCTTTGAGAACGTGCGCCGCGCTGCACAGGGCTTCGCGAACTACCTGGCAGACCAGGGCCACAAAGACAGCAACGTGATCGTCGGCTACGACCAGCGTTTCGCAGCTGAGCACTTCGCGGCCGCAGCTGCCGAGGTGATGGCGGCCAACGGCTTCCACGTCTGGCTGACCGACACCGCCACGCCAACCCCGGTCATCTCCTATGCCATCGTCGAACGAGGCGCTTCAGGAGGTATCAACATCACCGCCAGCCACAACCCCCCTTGGGATTGCGGCTTCAAGGTGCGAGACGAGCATGGGGCCGCTGTCGCACCAAATGGGCTGCGGGCGATTGAAGATGCCATTCCATCAGCGGAAGGCGTCCAGCGAATGGACCTCGAAGAGGCGAAAGGCCAGGATCTCATCGAGGTCTGGGACGCCGCTCCGGCCTACATCGAACACATCCGTCGGCTGGTGGACCTTGAGCGCATCCAACGAGCCGGCCTGACCATCTTGGTCGAGCCGATGTGGGGCAACGGCATGGGATGGTTCCCGCGCATCCTAGATGGCGGGAAGACGGTCGTATCCGAGATTCACAACAAGCGGAATCCCCTCTATCCGGGTATGGAGCGCCCGGAGCCTATCCCCCCGAACGTGGACCAGGCGCTAGAAAAGACCGTCGAGCTCGGAGCCGACGTCTGCCTGATCATGGACGGGGACGCCGATCGCATGGGCATCGGCGACGAGCACGGCGTTTTCGTCAACCAGCTGCAGGTCTATGCCCTGGTCGCCTACTATCTGCTCGAGGTACAGGGGAAACGAGAACCCATCGTGAAGACCGTGTCCACTACCTCAATGCTAGAGAGGCTCGGAGAGATCTACGACGTGCCGGTCTATCGTACCGGGGTCGGCTTCAAATACGTGGGCCCAAAAATGATGGAGACCGGAGCTATGATAGGGGGCGAGGAAAGCGGAGGTTATGCCTTTGGTGAGAGCATCCCCGAACGAGACGGCATCCTGGGCAACCTCTACTTCCTGGATTTGATGGTGCAGACCGGCAAGTCGCCCTCCGAGCTCATCGAACATCTTTATGAGAAGCTGGGCGCCTCCTACTACTACGACCGTGTGGATACCCGTTTCCCCGACGAGAAACGTCCCGAGGCAAGAGCCCGGCTCGACGCCGCGGCGCCCGAGAGGCTTGCCGGCCTCAAGGTCACGGACATCGTCACCATCGACGGCTACAAGTATGAACTGGAGGACGGTGGCTGGCTCCTGATTCGCTTCTCCGGCACCGAGCCCGTCATTCGCGTTTACTGTGAGACGACCGACGAGGATAAGATAGATTCGCTCTTGAACGAAGGTTTGGAACTGGCTGGCCTGAAGTAGCCAGACTGAGAGCCGGGCCAGAGTAGCCAGGCTGGAACAGCTTATGCACCTCATCGATTCGCACGCCCACGTAGACTTCCCTCAGTTCCACGAAGACCGCAACGCAGTCATCGAGCGGGCGCGAGAGGCAGGTCTGGTCACAGTGGTGAACATTGGAACGAACGTAAGCACCAGTCGAGCATCGGTGAGATTGGCGGAGAGGTACGACCTCATCCACGCCACGGTGGGTATTCATCCGCACGACGCCGAGACGGCCAGCCCGGAGGCCCTCGACCAGCTGCGTGCGCTGGCACAGCAACCAAAGGTGGTGGCCATCGGCGAGATCGGCCTTGACTACTACCGAGACTACTCACCACGATCGGCACAGCGACGGGCGCTCCGAGATCAGCTGACCCTGGCTTCAGAGGTAGATCTCCCAGTGGTGATTCACAGCCGTGACGCTCATGACGACGTGTTGAGGATACTGGACGACTGGGAAGGGACCGGGGTGATGCATACCTATGCAGCGGGGCTAGAGCGACTGGATCAGGTCATCGCTATGGGCTTCTTCATCGGCATCTCAGGTCCAGTTACCTACGCTAAGGCGGATCAACTGCGAAGCGTGGTGAGAGCAGCACCCCTGGATCGCTTGTTGGTCGAGACCGATTGTCCGTACCTGACACCTGAGCCGCACCGCGGCGAACGAAACGAGCCAGCGTACGTCACCTTTGTCGCCGAAGCGGTCGCCCAGGCTCGAGGGGATTCGATAGAGCAGATTGCAGATGCAACAACGGAGAACGCCCGCCGTCTGTTCGGACTCCCAAACTGATGCTGATTGCCGAACTGATTGTCGCTAGATTGTGCGTATGAAGAGGCATACCATTGACTGACCTATCCTTCCTTGACCCGGTTGAAGATAACCTAGGGAGGGTGGAGACACTACTCAAAGAACACCCCCCTGAACAACATGAAGCTATCAGCCTCGCACTAGATCATCTGATCGGCGGAGGTGGTAAGAGGCTTCGACCGACATTGGTGCTGCTGTCGGCCCACCTCTGCAACGCGCCAATCGATCAGGCGATCTTTGCAGCCGCCGCTGCCGAGATGCTTCATACTGCGACGCTCGTTCACGACGACCTCATCGACAGCTCGCTGATTCGCCGCGGGGTGGAGACGCTGAACGCCAGTTGGACGCCCGCTGCTACGATCCTCACCGGAGACTATGTTTTCGCTCGTGCAGCCCATCTGGTCGCCCGGACGAAGAACGTTCGACTGACGCAGCGCTTCGCCGAGACGTTGATGGTGATCTGCAATGGCGAGATTCGCCAGATATTCAACGGAAGACGGCATCGCACGCCCATTGAGGAGTACGAGAGACGCATCTACGCGAAGACCGCTTCCCTCATTGCCCTTTCCGCCGAAGCGGGAGCTATCCTGGCCGACGCTCAACACGCCAAGGAGAAGGCGCTGCGAACCTACGGAGAGCAGATCGGCACAGCCTTCCAGATCGCGGATGATGTGCTGGACTTCGTCGCCGACGAGGAGACACTGGGAAAGCCCGTGGGCAGCGACCTGCGGCAGGGGCTGGCGACGTTGCCCGTGCTTCTACACCTGGAGGACGACTCAGGCTCGTCGGCGGTACGCGAGGTGCTTGACGGCAATCGGTCGGACGACATCGTACGAGAGGCCGTGGAAAGCGTGCTCGCATCGCCAGCGATCGAGAAAGCGCTGACGATAGCACACCAGCGCGCGGAGAGTGCCAAGACAGCCCTGGACATCTTCCCGAGCACACCCTACCGAACAGCGCTGCTGGACCTGGCTGATTTCACTGTAGCCCGTCGCTTCTAGGTACTCCTCCTCAGCACCAGCCCAACCCGGCCTTGTTGAGCACAACTCACTCTGAGAGAAGTCGAAGGGCAAAGGAATGATTGATCTCTCCATTGTGATCGTCAATTGGAACGTGCGTGATCTCCTACAACGGTGCCTGGAGTCCGTCCACCGCGCTGAGAGCGACTCCGGGGGCAAGGTCCTCGTGCGCGCACACCGCGGCTCAGACACCGGCGGCCGGTCAGATGCCGGCTTGGCCCTCCAGGTCATCGTCGTGGACAACGCCTCCAACGACGACAGCGCCCAGATGGTCCGGGATGACTTCCCCGACGTGCAGCTCGTGATCAACCAGACCAATCGCGGCTTTCCCGCCGCTAACAACCAGGGCATCGCAGTGGCTGACGGCCGATACGTCATGCTGCTCAACCCGGACACCGAGATTGTGGGCCACGCGCTGACGGAGCTGGTCGACTTCGCCGATAGGCACCGAGACGTGGGGATGATCGGCCCGCAACTGCTCAATCCCGATGGGAGCGTTCAGTCCTCCCGCCGCCGCCTCCCGACCCTGACGACGGCCTTCCTCGAATCGACGTGGCTCCAGCCGGCCATCGAGGATCTGCAACCAAGCACCTTGCTTAGCCTGCTGACCGCGCCACTCCGCCGCGCACTGGAACGCTACTACGTCTCCGACCGTCCCGACGACGCGATACAGGACGTGGACTGGATCACCGGAGCTGCCATGTTGGCGCGACACGAGGCCATCGACGAGGTAGGCCTGATGGATGAGGACTTCTTCATGTACTCAGAGGAGCTCGACTGGTGTCGGCGGTTCCGAGAGGCCGGTTGGCGCGTGGTTTACCTGCCCACGGCGCAGATCGTCCATCACGTAGGCAAGAGCAGTGAACAGGTCGTCGCCGCCCGTCATATCCACTTCCAGACGAGCAAGGTTCGCTACTTCCACAAGTATCACGGGGCTCTCGTTGCCGGGGTACTGCGCTGGTACCTGCTGGCGGGCTACGTCTGGCAGCTCGGCATGGAAGGCGCTAAATGGCTGTTGGGCCACAAGCGCCCGCTCCGCGCCCAGCGCATCGCTGCGTATCGGCAGGTGCTCGCTTCGGGGCTCGGCTTCCGACCACGAGTCTGACGATGCGTATTGGATTGATCACGGGCGAGTACCCCCCGGATCGCGGCGGTGTGGGGGACTTCACGGACCGGTTGGCGCGCGCCCTGGCCGACCTGGGACATGCGGTGCACATCATGACGACCACATCTCGGACCCCAGAGCCAGGGGATACCGCCCATCATCACCGCTCTGGACCCGTTCAGCCAACGGTACACCGGGTCATTCAGACCTGGGGCTTTGGCTGCTGGAGGCAGATCTTGAACCTATCCCAGGATCTGAGACTGGACATCTTGAACGTCCAGTACCAGGCTGCCGCCTACGATATGCACCCGGCGATCAACCTCGCACCTCGAGGGCAGCGACGCCCCCCCGTGGTGGTGACGTTCCATGATCTGAAGGTCCCCTACCTGTTCCCAAAAGCCGGGCCACTGCGCCAGTTCGTGGTGCACATGTTGGCTCGTCGCGCCGATGGAGTGATTGTCACTAACCGCGACGACGAGTGGAGACTCTCAGATCTCCAACCTGGGATCTCCAACCTGACACGCATCCCCATCGGCAGCAACATACCCCTTGCCCTCCCGCGTGGTTACGACCGAGGGGCTGAGCGGGCCAGATGGGGCATCGAGCCCGACGACCTTCTGCTGGGCTATTTCGGCTTCCTCAACGAGAGCAAGGGCGGCGAGGAGCTGATCAAGGCTCTGGGGCTGCTGGTGGAGCAGGATGTGCCCGCTCACCTGCTGAAGATCGGGGGTCGAGTGGGGACGTCCGACCCTACGAACCGCGCGTACGCCGACAGGATCGATGAACTCATATCCGACCTTGGTCTCAAGGAGCGCGTCCACTGGACCGGCTACGTATGCCCTGAGGAGGTCTCAGCGTCTCTGTGCGCCACAGACGTCTGCATGCTGCCCTATCGGGATGGCGTCTCGTTCCGCCGAGGCAGTCTGCTCGCCTGCCTGGCCCATGGGCGGGCGATCGTCAGTACACGACCAGCGGTGCCGCTGTCAGAACTCCAGGACAAAGAGACCATGTTGCTGGTGGAACCAGGGAGCCCACAGGCCCTGGTCCGGGCAGTGACACAACTGGCGGTCAATCCAACGCTGCAGGCACGATTGGAGGCCAGTGCGGAGAGGCTTGCAGCACGCTTCACGTGGGACCGGATTGCCCGGCGGACAGCGGAGCTCTTCGCCAGACTTACCTCAGATAACCGATGAGCGAACAGGCAGAGCGAGCGACACTGATCGCAATCCTCCTCCTGTTCGTGCTCTTGAGCACGACCTACAGCGTCGTGGTACCGCCATTCGAGGCCTCGGATGAGCTTTGGCACTACCCGATGGTCAAGTATATCGCCGACAACTGGTCTCTACCGGTGCAGGATCCTGCGAACGTCGGACCTTGGCGTCAGGAGGGAAGTCAGCCCCCGCTCTACTACGTCCTCGGCGCCCTGACAACCTGCTGGATCGACACGTCGGACATGTTCGACGTCCGCCACCTCAACCCCCACGTCGATAACGGCATCGCTACGCCCGATGGCAACATCAACCTCGTCGTCCATCGGCCAGAGCAGGAGGCTTTCCCCTGGCAGGGTACCGTTCTTGCGGTCCACGTGGTTCGCTTTCTCTCCACCGCCATGGCCGCACTGGGCGTCGCCCTCACCTATTTCATCGTTCAGGAGGTCTTTCCAGATCGGCCCGCCCTGGCATTGGGGGCGACGGCCATACACGCCTTCACGCCCATGGCGATCTTCATCGCCGGCTCCGTCAACAACGACAACCTGGTGGTGCCCCTGAGCAGCCTGGCCCTGCTGATGCTTCTGCGACTGGTGCGACCAGAGGGGACACGGTCGGAGGCAACGCCGCGTCGGACCCTCCTTCGCTATCTCCTGCTGGGCATCGTCCTGGGCCTGACCGCGTTGACCAAGGCCAGTTCCCTGGCCCTCACCGTACTAACCGCCTTGGTGGTCACGGTGCGGGCTCTGCGGCGGCGCTCGGAGGGCCCCTTCGTGGGATGGAAGGAGTTCCTCACCGGGGGCTTCGCCACGCTGGTGCCGCTGCTCGCCATCGCTGGATGGTGGTACCTGCGCAATCTCCGCCTTTATGGGGACCTCACCGGTTTGAACGCCTTCATCCAGATCCTGGGCAAGCGCGAGGTTCCGGCCGACCTGGCTCAGCTCTGGCGCGAACGCTACAGCTTCCTGGCCGGCTACTGGGGCAATTTCGGGGGGCTCAACGTTCCGATGTCGCCCTGGGTCTACCGCATTCTAAACACCTCTCTGATAGCGGCGGGGCTCGGACTGGTGGTGACCCTTGCGAGGGCCCTGGTGCGGACAGTGCAAGTCCAAGGCGCAGACACGTCGGAGACCGACACGGAGGCCGCGCACCGTCCGGCACACGCCCCAAGCGTCGCAATCTGCAATCTGAGGTTCGTCCTCTGTCTACTTTGGGGACTCGGCGTCCTGATCCCGTGGGCACAATGGGCGCGGGTGACGTGGTCCTCCCAGGGACGGCTGATCTTTGCGGCCTTGCCGGTCTGGTCATTGCTCCTAACCCTGGGAGTGAGCGCCTGGGTGCCACAGCGGCTCCATCTTGCATCACCCGTCAAGCTGCCGCCGCTGGTCACCCTCCTGACGCTCTTCCTCTTGGGGCTCTCCGTGGCTGCGCCGTTCGTCTGGATCCAGCCCGCCTACGAGATCCCCAACCCGCTCGATGATGCGAGGATTCAGAGCATTCCGCGACGGGCGAGCGTGGACTTCAACAAAGCCATGCGTCTTCTGGGCTACGATCTGGAGACCGAGACGACAAGGCCCGGAGGTCAAGTCGCGGTGACGCTATACTGGGAAGCTATCGCGCCCACCGAAGAGGATCACACGGTGTTTGTGCATCTCCTAGACGAGCACGAGCTGGTGGTTGCCCAGCGGGACACGTTCCCTGGCCTGGGCCTGCTCTCCACCACCTGGCTGGATACTGGCTACCGCTGGGCGGATCGATACGTCATACCGGTCCCGACCACCGCTTACGCACCGAATCAAGCCCAGATAGAGGTGGGGCTCTTCAACACCAGGACGGGCGAACGACTGACCGCTGTCGACAGAAGCGAAGAGCCGATGATACGAAAAGAGGGACGAAAAGACAACAACGTACGCTTCGGCCAGGTGACCATCCGGGCACGACCTGGGAATGCCCCCAACCCGATCGCAGTCAACTTCGGAGATCGCATGCTTCTGACGGGGTATGACCTGACACAACGCGCGGTTCAGCCCGGCGAGACGATCACGCTGACACTCCACTGGGAGGCGCTCCAGGCAATGGAGAGCAACTACACGGTGTCGGCCCAGCTGATCGACGCCTCTCAGCGCAAGGCGGCGCAGCACGATAGCTGGCCCCTCGACGGCGCCGCACCAACAGCGGCCTGGCAGCCAGGAGACACCGTGAGGGATGTCGTCCCGCTGGCGGCCTTCCCTGACGCTGCCGCAGGCCCTTACGGCGTGCAAATCGCCGTGTACGTGCACCGGGAAGATGAGATCAGACACCTTCCCGTGACGCCGCCCGATGGGCGCATGCAGACCAACCACGTCACGCTGACACAGGTGAGAGTGACACCTTGACCGTGGTGCTCTTGCAGCGACTACAGGCGCTTGACCAAACAGCGGGAATCAATGATAATAGACTTGGCTCCATCCACCGTGGCAGGGACTTCGATCCTTGCCAAGGAGGGCTAACAACGGAGGAATGAAGGAACCGAAAGGAGACAGACAGCATGGCGAAGGAATATGCGGAAAGCGAAGCGTTTCTGGACTGGCTGTACGCGTGGAAGAAGACGCTTCCCTCCCTAGACCTGGAGGAAGCCATCGCCGATCCAGCACGGGTGGCGGTGGTCTCGCAGGATCTTCTCAAGGGGTTCTGCGACATAGGCCCTCTGGCGAGCGAGCGTGCAGCCAGCATTGTACCTGCCGCAGTAGACGTCTTTGAGCGCGCCCACGATCTGGGCGTGCGCCATTTCCTCCTGCTCCAGGACACCCACGACCCAGAGGCCGTCGAGTTCTCCGCCTATCCCCCTCACTGCGTTGAGGGAACGGAAGAGAGCGAGACGATTGATGAACTGCAAGAGCTCACCTTCTCCGATCTCTTCACCATCCTTCCCAAGAACTCGATCAGCTCCAACGTTGGCACCGACCTAGAGCCCTGG
The DNA here is from genome assembly GCA_964575455.1 of uncultured Anaerolineales bacterium. Lineage (GTDB taxonomy): Bacteria > Chloroflexota > Anaerolineae > B4-G1 > B4-G1 > SKLM01. The sequence goes on from CAZNRX010000017.1 coordinate 35,472, forward strand.
CTGGACAACCACCCCCAGGTCACGACCTTCATCATCATCGGCGTCTGCACCGACATCTGTATCTATCATGCGGCAATCTATTTCCGCGTACGTGCCAACGTCCAGGGAGAAGAGGACGCTCGTATCATCGTCCCGGCCAACTGTGTACAGACCTTTGACACACCCGTCGACGTGGCAAAGGAGATCGGCGCGATGCCCCACGATGGGGATCTCCTTCACCGCCTGTTCCTCTACCAGATGGCGTTGAACGATATCGAAGTCGTCGCCAGCCTTACATGATTCGCGACCTTCGGGTTTACAGCGATCCGTCGCACGTGAGAGCGCGGGATATAGCTGTACGCAGTAGAAAGGACTTCAGTCCTTGAGGAGAGCGAGCGACATGAGCCTTCAACATCAGATCACTGACTGGCTTGCCAACCGACTAGCCATGGCTGGCGCCGATGGCTTTGTCTTCGGTCTGAGCGGGGGGGTCGACTCGGCCACGGCGGCGGCGCTCGCGGTACGCGCCGTCGGGCCGGCATCCGTCCTGGCCGCTATCCTTCCCTGTCATTCGGCACCGGTAGACGCTCGTCTCGCCCAACGCGTGGCCGACGCGTTCGACATGCCGACCGTGGCTGTCAACCTCGACGACGCCTTTGATGTGCTGATGGAGAGCGTCCCGCCGAGCGAGCATCGTCTGGCAGCGGCCAACATCAAACCACGCCTGCGCATGACCGCGCTCTACTACCTGGCCCAGACAAACAACTACCTGGTGCTCGGCTCGGGGAACAAGACCGAGCTGATGGTCGGCTATTTCACCAAGTACGGTGACGGGGGCGTAGATCTGCTGCCGTTGGGCGATGTCTACAAGACCGAGGTGTGGAAGCTCGCCCGCGAGCTCGGTGTCCCCAGGGAGGTCGTCGAGCGCGCACCATCCGCGGGCCTCTGGCCCGGTCAGACGGACGAGGGGGAATTGGGCATCACGTACCACAAGCTCGATCGCGTCTTGGCCGCAATAGCGTCCGGAGAGACCCGCGACATTGCAGCCGCTACACTGGAGAAGGTTGAAAGGATGATCGCCAGCTCGGCCCATAAGCGAGCGATGCCTCCCATCTATGAACGTCCACAGTGAGACATCGTCGGACCTGCTGGGCTTCGTGACCTCCGCACCGGATATCCGGCGCGTGAAACCCTACCAGGGGGAGTGGGATTAATGCCCCTCCCTCAGGGGCTTCCTGACCACGAGGACAGACCGCGGCGACCGCTGCACAACCTGTTCCGTTACCTCGCCCAGCATCAGACGCTTAAGCTTCATCCTGCCCTTAGCCGCACCGACCAGGACCAGGGTCGAGTAGACATCGTAATCTCCTTTTCGATTTGATGCCCCTCACAGAACCGGGTGGTCCCCCCTATTGCGTGTTGTTGGCTCGTTTTCGCTCGCGAGGGATCGGCAGACCCCGTCCAGAGCGCCGGATATGGCTATCGGGCGCGAGCAGGATAGCAAGTATAGTGTGCTGCAACCCTTAATCTCATGTCCACTTTTTCGGGGGAACATCAGACCTCCTATGTCGCTCACGGCAAGCAAGCAGTATCACAGCCGTTCCCGGTTAGCGACGCATAACAACAGAACGACCGCAAGCGGCATGATAGATCGAGCTATCTTGAGGAAAGGCTAAGACCGACAAGTGGGGCAACGCAATAGACCAAACGGGATCAGCCCAAGCTGGCCTCACCCACACAACCAACGTGCAGTAGCCCCAAGGGGAGTCGAACCCCTGTCGCCGGCTTGAGAGGCCGGTGTCCTAGTCCACTAGACGATGGGGCCAAGCGAGCCGTATTCTACCAGGCCCGCGCTGGTTTGTCAACTCAGCATTCGTCCCTTGGCACCCCCTTCTCACTGGCACAACGGAGCCTTTCATGTGATAATCATTTACAATCCATTGCGAACGGGCTTTCCAGAGACTGACCGAAGGGCTGCAAGACACCGAACAGAAGGTGATGTGATGACCGAAGAGAACAAAGCAAATGAGACAGAGCAAGCAGGGCGGCGCGATCACACGAAGCGGAAACGCTTGCCACGCGGGCGGGTCACCGTCTTCCCCAACTGGTGCAAAGGCTGCAAACTATGCGTCGAGTTCTGTCCAATGGACGTGCTCGAACAGGGTGAGGATGGACGCGTCATCGTCGCCCATCCGGAGAAATGCACCGCCTGCCGCTGGTGTGAGCTCCACTGCCCAGATTTTGCTATCTTCGTGTCCGACATCGAACGGACAGAGGAAGACGGAGATCAACGCCATCCCGAGGACGGTGTAAATCCCCGGGCATCGAAACAGGAGGTCTCATGACAGCGAGACTGATGCAGGGTGACGAAGCGTGTGCCGAGGGCGCCATCGCCGCTGGCTGCCGCTTCTTCGCTGGCTACCCCATAACGCCTGCCACCGAAATCGCCGAGGTCCTCTCCCGTCGACTACCCCAGGTGGGCGGGAAGTTCATCCAGATGGAGGACGAGCTGGCCTCTATCGCCGCTATCATCGGGGCTTCCGTCGGTGGCGCCAAGGCGATGACCGCCACCTCCGGCCCTGGCTTCAGCCTGATGCAGGAGAGCATCGGCTACGCGGCCATGACCGAGATCCCCTGCGTCATCGTAGACGTCCAGCGGCTCGGCCCCTCGACAGGCCGTCCCACTAGCCCCTCGCAGGGTGACGTGATGCAGGCCCGCTGGGGAACGCATGGCGATCACCCGATCATAGCCCTCTCTCCTTCCAGCGTCCGCGAGGCCTTCGACCTGACCGTGAAGGCGTTCAACCTGGCCGAGCGGTACCGCACCCCCGTGATCCTGCTCATGGACGAGCTGATCGGGCACATGCGCGAACGGATCGAGCTACCAGACCTCGCCGGATTAGAACTGGAGAAACGGTCCAACACGCGCGTACCACCCGAGTGGTACAAGCCGTTCGAGAACCTCCCCGAGGGGCCCAACGTGAATGTGCCGCCGCTGGTCCCCTTTGGCGAAGGATACCGCTACCATCTCACCGGGCTCCATCACGATGAGCGCGGCTATCCCACCAACCAACCAGATGAGATCCAGCCCTGGCTGGAGCGCATCTTCCGCAAGATCGACCGCTCCCTCTCCGATATCCTGCTATATGAGATAGAGGACGTCGAGGATGCCGAAACGCTGGTCATCGCCTACGGCGGTGCGGCGCGCGCAGCCCGTCACGCCGTCAGAATGGCGCGAGAACGCGGGCGGCGCGTCGGCTTCCTCCGCCTCAAGACCATCTGGCCATTCCCGGAGGAGGTCGTCGAGGACGCCACCTCCCGACTCCATCACGTGGTGGTGCCGGAGCTCAACCGAGGGCAATTGGTGCTCGAGATTGAACGCGTGGTCGGACGTCACAAGGTGCGGCGCGTCACTCGCGCAGATGGCGAGATGATACAGCCAGCGGAGATTGTCGCCGCTATAGAAGACCTGGAGAGACCCGTATGAAGCAACAGAGTGAATCACGCGTCCACCAGCGCTATCTGCGTCACAGCAAGAAGTTCCCCAACGTCTGGTGCGCTGGCTGCGGCATTGGCATCGTCCTGGGAACCATCATCCGAGCGGTGGACGACCTGGAGCTGGACAAGAACGACGTGGCGATGATCTCGGGCATCGGGTGTACAGGTCGCATGCCCGTCTACGTCGACTTCAACACCATGCATACCACCCACGGGCGCGCGCTGGCCTTCGCCACCGGCTTGAAGATGGTCAAGCCAGAGATGAAGGTGATCGTGGTGATGGGAGATGGCGACGCGCTGGCGATCGGCGGCAATCACTTCATCCACGCCGCCCGTCGCAACATCGGATTGGCCGCTATCGTCGTCAACAACGACGCGTACGGGATGACGGGTGGTCAGCATTCGCCAACCACCCCCCAGGATGTCAAGACCGCGACCACGCCGTACGGCCACATCGAGCAGGAGTTCCCGGTCGCCGAGCTGGCAGCCACGGCGGGGGCCTCCTTCGTCGCCCGTAGCACAGTCTATCACGTTCGGGAGCTGGAGTCGTACGTGGCGCAGGCCGTCTCCAAGGAGGGCTTTGCCTTGGTGGAGGCCGTCAGCTACTGCCACACGACACTGGGCCGTATCAACCGCTGGGGCAGCGCCTCCGACATGATGCGACGTCTCAAGGAGCAGAGCGTGACGTTGAAACAAGCTGAGTCGATGAGTAGAGAGGAGAAACAGGGGAAGATCGTACGCGGCATCTTCGCCGAGCGCGACGATCTCGAATACACAAAGCGGTATGACCAGATCATCGCAGCAGCCCAAGGGAATGAACACTATCCCAAGGAGGGAGCCTGATGGCAACTCCCGAAGCGAGACGGTATGAAATTCGGCTTGCTGGCACGGGGGGGCAGGGGGCAATCCTGGCGGGCATTATCCTAGCCGATGCAGCTATCCGCGACGACAAGAACGCAGTGCAGACGCAATCCTATGGGCCAGAGGCCCGTGGCGGCGCCAGCCGCTCCGAGGTGGTGATCTCCCCAGGAGAGATCGATTACCCAAAGGTGCTCGAGCCGGACATCACCCTCTGTATGAGCCAGGAGGCCTGTGACCGCTATAGCGGTCAGATGCGGAAGGACGGCCTGCTCATCCTGGATACCGATCACGTCAACCGGGCGCCGACGACGCGCGCTGTGCGTATCCCCCTCACCTCCTTGGCGCGAGACGTCAATGATCGAGCAATCACGGCCAATGTCGTCGGGCTTGGCCTGTTGGCCGGCCTAACGGACATCGTGTCCCGAAAATCGCTGGAGCAGGCAGTGAGAGGCCGGGCGCCGAAGGGCACGGAGGAGATCAACCTTAAGGCGCTGGCGGCGGGATACGAGGCAGCGCAGCGGGTCAGAGAGGCATAGCAGACCGCGCACCACGTCAGATCCACAGCCGTTGACCGGCAACGCTTGGCTCACTACGCCACCCTACCTGCCGACGGTGCTACGAAAATAGGGACCAGGGCTCCTCACGAGAACGAACAAGACCCCAATGGCGATAACCACCGAGGTCTTGTTCTGCCAGCGAAGCACCCACAGAGACGACGAAGCCCCTCTGGAGCGCCTCCTGAACACGTGCTTTCGGGGGGATGTCAGTCCGGCGTGCCCTGGATGAAGGCCTCCGTCCTCCGGCGTGCCTCTTCGTCGGTGAACTGCACTGGCGGGGACTTCATGAAGTAAGCCGATGGCCCGATAATCGAACCGCTCAGCCCACGATCCAGGGCCAGTTTGCAGCAGCGCACGGCGTCGATCACCACGCCGGCGGAGTTAGGGCTGTCCCAGACCTCCAGCTTCAGCTCCACACTGAGGGGGACCTCCCCAAAGGTCGTGCCTTCCAGCCGGATGTGTGCCCACTTGCGGTCCGTCAGCCACGGCACGTGATCAGACGGGCTGATGTGGATATCGCCCTCCCCCAGAGCATAGTCAAGCTGGCTGGTGACAGCTCCTGTCTTGGAGACCTTCTTCGACACCAGTCGATCCTGTTCCAACATATTGTAGAAGTCCATGTTCCCACCGAAGTTGAGCTGATAGGTACGATCCAGCCTCACCCCACGATCCTGGAACAGGCGGGTGAGCACGCGATGGACGATGGTAGCCCCCACCTGGCTCTTGATGTCATCCCCAATCATGGGCAGGCCGCGCTCCTCGAAGCGACCCTGCCAGTACGCCTCCTGGGCGATGAAGACCGGCACACAGTTCACAAATCCACATCCCGCGTCCAGAATCTGCTCCACGTACCACTTGGTAGCCATCTCGCTGCCCACGGGAAGGAAACTCACCACCACGTCGGTGTCCGTCTGCTTGAGAATGTGCACAATGTCATCTGTAGGACCTGGCGCTTTGGTGATCACCTTGCGCAGGTACTTGCCCAGGCCATCGTGGGTCATGCCGCGGCTCACAGGCACATCGAGATGCGGTACCTCGGCGAACTTCACCGTGTTGTTGGGCTCCTGCCATATGGCCTTCGATAGATCGAGCCCGACCTTATCTTGATCCACATCGAAGGCCGCCGTGAACTCAACGTCGCGCACGTGATAGCCGCCCAGGTTGACGTGCATCAAGCCCGGTACGAAGGCATCGTCCGGGGCATCTCGATAGAACTGGACACCCTGCACCAGCGCCGAAGCGCAGTTTCCAACTCCGACGATCGCCACACGCACTTTGTCCTGTTTCGCCATTGCTTAGATACCTCCCATTGAAACATCAAAGGTAGGAGACCGCCCTCCTGGCCCCTCAATGCGCTCCGCTGACCGGGAGGGAGTCAACTCGTGCTGCTGAAGCAGGCCCTAATGGTATCCGAGAAAACAGGCTCTGTCAACCACAGATGAAGCGCTCCGTTATATGCACATTGCTCAAGTCATGCCTTTACGGTATAATCGAGACGAGCTAGAATCAGTTTCGGAGGACTATGTGGCTATAGGGTTCGCCAAATCAATTAGAGACAGTTTGACACGGACGCGCAACGCGGTCTTCAGCCGAGTCGCGGGGCTGCTTGGCGCCAGCGAAGTCACCAATGAGACCTGGGACAAGCTGGAGGAACTGCTCGTACGCGCGGACGTCGGCGTCAGCACGACCATGTATCTCGTTGACAGGCTGCGCCAGCGTGCGCGTGACGAGGCGATCCTGCAGGCCGATGAACTGCAGAGCGCGCTGCGCGAAGAGCTTCGCGCCTTGCTCCCCGATCCATCACCCCTCAACATGGGAGGCCACGAGCAAGACGTGGTGCTCGTTGTCGGCGTGAATGGCTCGGGCAAGACCACGAGTATCGCCAAGCTGGCCCATCGCTGGCGGCGCCGCGGACACACGCCGCTGCTGGCAGCGGCCGACACCTACCGAGCCGCAGCAGTAGAGCAGCTGGACATCTGGGCAAAGCGGATCGGCGTGGACATCGTCAAGGGGCCACAGGGGGGCGATCCGGGGGCCGTCGTCTTCGACGCCTTACAGGCCGCTCAATCCCGAGGCAAAGACCTGGTGATCGTCGATACCGCCGGTCGACTGCATACCCAGTACAACTTGATGTCTGAGCTTGAGAAAGTGCACAAGGTGGCGCAGAAGAACGTGGAGGGCGCCCCTCACGAAACTCTCCTCGTGATCGACGCCACGACGGGTCAGAATGCCCTATCGCAGGCCCGACACTTCCAGGAGGCCGTGGACGTGACCGGCGTGGTGCTTGCCAAGCTCGACAGCACAGCCAAGGGGGGAATGGTCTTTGCCATTGCCCGTGAGCTACAGCTACCCATACGCTTCGTGGGCACGGGCGAGACGTTGGAGGACCTGGCTCCCTTCGATCCTCACGCATTTGTGGAAGGATTGTTCGAGTAGGGACACAGCGACGAACGTACAGCCCCCTTGCCATCAGTTGAATGCAACAACAGGCTACCAATTCACCAACGACCGAGGATACCTTATGGAAGAGCTACTAGATCGCCTGACCACTTTGAGAACAAAACTAGAGACCATCCGGGGGCATCTTTGACCTGGATGGAAAAGGGCAAGAGATAGCCGAACTGGAGAAACGCGCCAGCGCTCCGGACTTTTGGGATATCCCTGAGCAAGCACAGAAGGTGATGCAGCGCCTTTCAAGCTTGAAGGATGAGGTAGATCGCTGGAATGGTCTTTCGAAGCAAGTGCAGGACACGCTGGAGCTCGCTTCGCTGGGCGATGAGAGCCTGAGCGCCGAGCTGGAAGCTGAGACGGAGGCCCTGGAGCGTGAGATAGACCGACTCGAGTTCCTGTTGCTCTTCTCTGGCACTCGCGATCGCGAGGACGCGATTCTCTCGCTCCACGCCGGCGCTGGGGGAACCGACGCCCAGGATTGGACCGAGATGGTCCTGCGCATGTACCTCCGGTGGGCCGAGAGCAACGGGTATCGGACCGAGATCATCGATCGGCTCTACGGCGATGAGGCAGGCATCAAGCGCGTGACGCTGACCGTCTCCGGCCCCTACGCGTACGGGAACCTGCGGTCTGAGCGCGGCGTCCACCGTCTCGTCCGTCTCTCGCCTTTCGACGCGGCGCACCGACGCCACACGTCCTTCACGTTGATTGAGGTCTGGCCCGACATTGCAGAGGACATCTCCGTGAGCATCGACCAAAGCGATCTGGAGGTCGAGACGTTCCGAGCGTCGTCGGCTGGCGGTCAGCATATGCAGAAGAACGAGACCGCTGTGCGCATCACGCACGCCCCCACGGGCATCACCGTATCCTGCCAGAACGAGCGCTCCCAGGCGCAGAACAAGGAGACGGCTATGCGCGTCCTTCGCGCTCGTCTCATCCAGCTTGAGGAGGAGAAACAGCAGGAGGAGATCGACGAGTTGAAGGGAGAGCACATCGAGGCTCGCTGGGGCAACCAGATCCGTTCCTACGTGCTGCATCCCTACCATATGGTCAAGGATCATCGGACTGGTCACGAGTCCGGGAACACGGAGGCAGTGCTCGACGGTCAACTGAATCCGTTCATAGAGGCCTACCTCCGCTCTCAGATGGGCTCTACCTAGATCACTCTCGCGATCATCGCGGTCTGTTCCCAAGGATGACCGCCGACGGTCGTAGACCGTGACCGGGCTCAATCCTGACCCGGTGCCATCAAGATATGCCGGGAGGTGCCCAGCGACGTCTTCGACACGTGCCGGGCATAGGGACATAGACAGGAGGCAGCCATGAGATCGAAGGGACACCACCCCAGAGACGCGGTGCCGGGTCGCTCGGTAAGCGAGGAGAGTCAGGCCAAGCTACGAGAGCTCCAGGACCAACTGGGGGAGCTTCAGGAATCGCTATCATTGGCAGCGGTTCAGGACGATATGGAGGAGATCCGCACAACACTTACCCTGCTCCCAACCGACATCGACAATCTGCGGAACCGCGGCTATGCCTTCCGCAGTTATCTGGAAAGAAAGGTGGAGGTGCTGACCAGCCAGTGGGAAGACGCCTCACGTCAGGTCTCCCGTGATGTACCCCGCCTTACCCGAGAGCTACAGCGGGAGGCCGATGAGGCGGAAAGGGCGCTTCACCAGGCGATGGCGGGTGGCACCGTCAAGATCTCCCGCGCTGACTCCGCCATCGAGGCACTGGAGCACAGAGTTGACGGAGCCGAGTCGGCCGTCAGAGCTATGTATGAGACGCTCCAGCAGAACGTGAATCAGACCAAGTCGCAGGCAGAGCGGATCACCTGGCTGCTGGATCAAGTGGACCAAGCCAGCTTCGAGCTCCGTCCGGCCGAGGATCCAGTGGCCGCCTGCAAGGCACAGTTCATGGAGAACAGGAAGGACGGGCCCAAAGGCGTGCTCTATCTCACCGACGAGCGCCTCATCTTTGAGCAGAAGGAGAAGAAGGCCACCAAGAAGGTGCTCTTTATCGCGACCGAAAAGGAGACGCTGCAAGAGCTGATCTTCGCGGTCCCCATTGGTCAGATCGAGAGAATTGAGACAGGTCAGAAAGGCTTCCTGGGGCGAAAGCAGATGATGAAGCTACGCTTCACCCCGGAGGCGGACTGGGACGGCGTACTTCTCCGTCTGCGAGGCGCAGACAATGAGACATGGGCTGGCCTCATCGGTCGGGTGAAGAGCGGGGAAATCGCCAAGGAACGCTCACAGCCCAAGGAGGTGGACGCCTTGGAGGATGTCCAAGACGTGCCGACCAAGTGCGGCACGTGCGGTGCTACCCTCGACGTCGATATCGTCCGGGGCATGCGGGAGATTACGTGCGAGTACTGCGGGACCGTCATTCGGCTCTAGATGTAGAACCCGCTTCACTCACCATGCGGGGGCGGGCAAGTACACGGAGGTATATATGCCAGAGAAACTGATCGGGGAAGTCAGCCATTGGTTCGGCAACATCAACGTTGCAGGCATCAAGCTCAGTGGGGATCTGGCCGTAGGCGAGCGCATCCACGTCGTCGGTCACACGACCGATCTGGAGCAAGAGGTCACCTCGATGCAGCTGGATAACGAGGACGTGAGCGAGGCTGGCGCCGGGGATGAGATTGGCATCAAGCTGACGTCACGAGCTCGTCCCGGCGACAGCGTGTACAAGGCGACCTAGCTCTTGAGCGACATCTCTTCCGGTCACACTCCGGATGACGTGGTGCAGCACGTCCAGGACACCATTGAAGAACACGATCTCCTGGAGCCGGGTGATCCCGTGGTCGTTGGTCTATCCGGCGGCCCAGATTCACTCTGCCTTCTGCACGTCCTGAGACGGCTATGCAAGGCCTACGACCTGCGGATCCACGTCGCCCATCTCAACCACAGCACGCGAGGAAAGGCATCCGACGCGGACGCCGCGTTCGTGAGGGCGACGGCAGCAGCGTGGGATCTACCGGCGACCGTTGAGAAGCGCGACGTGCCCGAACTGGCCGATGAACACGGGCTAGCCTTCGAGGAAGCGGCACGGCGCGTCCGCTATGCGTTCTTGGCCCACGTGGCGTCGAGCGTCGACGCCGAGAAGATCGCCGTCGGCCATAACGCTGACGACCAGGCGGAGACCGTCTTGATGCACGTGATACGAGGATCCGGTTTGGCGGGGCTGCGTGGTATGCTGCCTCGCACACCGATAACAGACTACCGGCTCCTCACCCCTCTGGCGAAGGAAGAGGCAGGGAGCAAGAGGAAGAAAGCTCGCGCCCTGCACCCGGCATGCTGCATCATCAGACCTCTACTGAAGGTGAGGCGGGCGGATATCGAACGTTACTGCGCCGACCATGACCTTAGACCACGCTTCGACCGCTCCAACCTGGATACGACCTATTTCCGGAATCGTATGCGCCACAAACTGCTGCCAGAGCTGGAGACCTACAACCCCAACATCCGCCAGGGGCTGTGCCACATGGCGTCCGTCGTTGCCGCTGACTACGACGTGCTGATCAACGTGCGGCAGGAAGCCTGGGACAACGTCGTGCGCGAGCAGCGCGAGGACGCCATCGTCTTTGATCAGGCGGCCTGGCAAGCGCTCCCCGTCTCTCTGCAGCGAGCTACACTGCGCCAGGCCACGTTTCGACTACGCCGGAGCCTGCGCGACGTCACGTTCGTCCACGTGGAGAACGCCCGCGAGGTAGCACTGGAAGGGGAGACCGGCAAATCGTCCACGCTGCCGATGGGGCTGGCGCTCACCGTCGGGTATGAGACCCTCACCGTGGGCGAGCCCAATGAACCGGGCCGGCCCCCCGACGAGCCCCTCCTATGGAGCGACGAGCCGCTGCCTGTGACCGTGCCCGGGACGACACCGCTGCCGGAATCCGATTGGGTGTTGGAGGCCAAGGTCTTGGAGCGGTGGACGATGACGGAGATCACCTCACCAGACCATCCCTGGACAGGCTTCTTCGACGCGCGGGCCCTTACCAGCCCGATCGTGCTCCGTTCTCGCCGCAAGGGTGACCGATTCCGCCCGTTGGGCATGGAAGGACACAGCGTCAAGGTGAGCGAGTTGATGATCAATCTCAAGATCCCGGAGCCGTGGCGTGACTGCGTGCCACTCCTCGTGGCGGGTAGGAGGATCCTCTGGGTGTGCGGACACCGCATTGCAGAGAATGCCAGGGTGAAGCCGGGAACGCAGCAGGTGGTAAGGTTTTGGTTCACACGTTCTTGTTCTCATTGAGGAGGGTATATGCCATTGAACGATAGAGCACGCATCATCCTATTCTGGTTCACCATCGCTCTGATGCTCGCCGTCGCTGTCCTGGCGGGCGTCACCATCCTGCGGGCCTGTGGCGGGCTGCCCACCCGCAGTGAACCGTCGCTCACGATCACGCCATCCGAGATCAGCCTGTGTCCAGGTGAACAACAGAAGTTCGCTGTCACGGGTGACGTTGACGTGACGTGGGAGGCCAGCGGCGGCACCATCAATGAAAACGGGACCTTCACCGCCGGAGACAGCCCGGGCGACTACACCGTCAGCGCCACGCGCGAGGAGTCCAGGAAGGCAGCCGGCGCCATCGTCCACGTCATCGCCTGCACGCCGACGCCCACCACGACGCCCCTGCCCACCCTTCCTCCCACCGCCACCTCGGCACCGACGGCCACGTCAGAGCCGACAGAGCCCGCAGCGACCTCATCCGCCAACCCCGACCCTCAAGGAGATGTAGGCGCTTACGAAACGGGAGCTCCCATCGAATCACCGCCCACCGGCGTGGATCTCCTCGCTGCCAGTATCAGCCCAGACCTAGGAATATCGCTCCAACCCGCTGGGGATCCGCCAGCGAAGCTGGCCGGCTGGAGCGAGGAAGGAGAGGCCTTCTTCTGGATGCAGCTCTACGACGCCGTACCGGATCCTCCGTTGAGCTACATGAACTGGCTCTTCGTCATCGACACGGATGGCAACACCGAAACTGGACGAACGGTCGGCAGCAGGCGCATCAACCCCGACCTGGGCGACGAGGTAGCTATCGGCGTCAGCTACAACGCGAACACTGAAGCCTACGAGCCATACGCTCTTGTGTGGGACACGGAAGACGAGATATGGGTGGATGGTCCGGAGGTCCGCTACACCTTCGGCGAATCTCGCACGGTCGTCGGCTTGGCCCTTTCCCTGGAGGCCCTTGAGGAGGTCATCGCCCAGGCTGGCGCTGCTCCAGTATCAGCCGAGGCCGCGAAGGGGCGAGCAGCAGGGGAGACCTACTTGGCCGACGGCACACGCGTCATCGACTTCTATCCCGATCTGCCTGAGTAGCTCCTAAGAATTGGAAAGGGGAGGCGCAGCGACGGCGGACGCGGGGAGATCCTGTCGCTGCGCCCTGACGACCGTGTCCTTCCAGAACGAAGCCCGCAGCGCCGATGTGGGATAATGGCTCACCCACGGCTTGATCAGCAGATGATCTCGCTCATACGTCAGAGGCAGAATCGGCGCTTCCTCAATCAGGATCCGATCCGCCTCCCCGTAAAGCCTCATCCTCTCCTCCTGCCCCATGACCCGCCGCGCCTCTTCCACCAGCTGGTCATAGGCTTCGTTGTGCCAATCGGTCCAGGTTCGGTCACGACAGACCCGCAGGAAGTTGTCGGGATCGGGATAGTCGGCCACCCACATCAGCACGCGAATCCGCGGCGGTTCCTCGCCCAACCTGTGGAGGAACTCCGCCCACGGCAGGACATCCCACCGGACATCCACGCCCAAAATCTCGTGCCACTGACGCGCGAGATAGTCGCTCCGAGACTTGGCAGCGCGGAACACGAGGGCGCCCAGCGGTGGGAAGCTCCTACCATCCGGATAACCAGCCTCCTCCAGCAGTCGGCGCGCTCGGTCGGGATCGTACGGCCGGCCGATCACCGGTGAGTGGCCCGGCATCCCCGGCGGCACGAACCCTCCCGTGGCCGGGGAGGCGTAGCCCTGCAGCACCACGTCCGCCAGCGCCTCCCGGTCCGTGGCCATGGCGAACGCCCGCCGCACCCGCACGTCGTCGAAGGGAGGGCGACTGACGTCGAAGACCACGTAGCTGGTCTCCAATCTCGGCCCTGAGACATATTCCCCAGCATGCCGCTGCCGGGCCTCCTTCCGCTGCGCCGCCGGGAAGTAGGTGACGCCCAGGACGTCCAAGTCACCAGCTTCGTACATCTCCAACCTGGCGGACCAGTCCTCCACGGGGAAGATCTCCACCCGCTCCAGATTTCCCCTGACTCGACCATGATAGATCGGGTTGCGGGATAGGACCAGCGACTGGGCCCGCTTCCAGGCCTTCAATTGGAAAGGCCCGTTGGCGACAAACGTGTCCTCGTCCGTCCAGCCCTCGCCGTGACTCTCTACCACATGTCGCGGCACCGGCAAGCAGGCAACGTGGCTCAACAGCTGGAGGAAATAGCCAACCGGCCTCTCCAGCTCCACCACCAGCGTTACCTCGTCGCGGGCCCACACCGCCACCTGCTCTCTGCTGCCCTCCCCTCGATGAAAGGCTCGCGCTCCCTTCAGATCGTGCAAGAAAGAGGCGGTCGGCGACCCCGTCGTTGGATCCAGGACTCGCTTCCAGGCGTACTCGAAATCCCCGGCTGTCACCGGCGTCCCATCGCTCCACACGACGTCATCTCGGAGGTGGAAGACAAACCGGCGGCCACCATCAGACATCTCCCAGGCGCGGGCCACATCCGGCAGCACATCCAACGTCGGGCTCATGGCCACCAGCCCGCTGAAAAGGTGGGAGATCAGACAGCGCGTATCACCGTCTGGGACGAGCGCTGGGTCCAACGTCGTCGGCTCGAACCAACGCACGCGGAGAGCCCGGGAGGGGCGAAGCTCGGACGTCAGTGAAGCCGTCGAACGTTCCGACCTCACCCGCTTCCACAAGGCAAAGCTCTCGTCATAGGCGGAGCGTGCTCGCGTAAAGTCAAATGCGTTGTGATAGGTCTGGCCCAGCTTCATCAGCGTCCGCGCCGCTTGCTCAAGCTGCCCCTGCTCTCTCAGAATCGCCAGCGCCCGCCGGTAGTGGTCGACGGCTTCTTGATGAGCATAGACCAGCCGGGCCTGATCGCCAGCACGCACATGATACTTCGCCGCTCTCCCCCAGTCCTCGGCATACTCCCAATGATGGGCCAACAGCCCGACGCGCTCGTCGATCTGACCGCCCGTGGCGCTGAAACTATGAGACCGCTCCAGAGCCTCCGCCACCCACCGGTGCAGCGTCGTCCGCCGCGCGGGTTCGATCGCGTCGTAGACCGCAGCCCGGACCTTGCTGTGGGAGAAATCGTACTGGGAAGGTGAGTGCAAGGAACGGAGATCGGAGATCGGCCGCGATTGGATGAGGCGGCGGGCCAGCCACGCGTCCATGGCCTCGCCTACCGTGCTCGCATCCCGCCTGGAAGCAGCCTGAAGGAGCAAGCTGTCGAATGGCCATCCGACGACCGCTGCCAGCGACAGCAGCTTCTGCGCTGCTTCGTCCAACCGGCCCACCCGCTGCAGGACCACGTCTCGCACACCGAGCGGCAGCACCTCCATCGCTGATGAGCCGGTCCACTGCCAATACCCCTCCCCGTCACCGGTCCGACCCAGCACACCCTGCTCACGCAAGCTGCTCACCACCTCCGTGAGGATGAAGGGGTTGCCCTCACTCTCGCGATAGAGGAAGTCGCCGAAGCGCGCCCCCTCCTCCTCGCCGACCAGCGAGCGGGCCACCTCCGCCACAGCCTTGGGGCCGAGTGGCTTCAGCCCCAGGTGATTCACCATGTGATCGCGTCCCAACCCCTGCCGCAGCCGCGTCAGCGGATGGCTGAGACTCACCTCCTCCGGTCGGGAGGTGCCGACGATCCACAGAGGCGCGTCGGTCAACTGACGCACCAGATAGTGGAGCAGATCGAGAGTGGACGGGTCGGCCCAATGAAGGTCGTCGAGAAACAAGAGGCACGATGCAGTGGGCAGAGCGCAAGAAACAGGATCCGCCATGGGCTTCAGAAAGCGGGCCACGGCCTCGAACAGGCGCTGGCGAGCCGCCTCGCCGGAGACCTGCACCGGCTCTGGAAGGTCGGGGCACATCTGACGCAGCTCCGGAAGCAAGCGAGAGAGCTCGGAGAGCCAGACCGGGGCAAGGGTGCGGAGGGGCGGAGGAGCGAAGGAGATGGCGCGTGAAGGCGTCTTCCGGGCCCCCTTCCCCTCTTGCACCTTGGCTCCCTTGCCCCTCCCCTCGCTCAAGCAGCTACGCAGCGCCTCGGCGATCGGCTGGTACGGGACAGCGGCGGCGAACTCGTAGCAACGCCCGCGCAGCACCACCACGCCTTCCGCCTCAGCGTACCGCACTACTTCCTCCACCAAGCGGGTCTTCCCCACGCCAGCCTCCCCCTCCACCAGCGCGAGACGTGCTCGGCCCTGCTGCGCTCTTCTCCACCACTCGACCAGGCGGGCGTGTTCATCACCGCGCCCAGCAAACGGTAGGTTCACAGCTCCATGGAGTGACAAATCTGACGGTGCACGTCTTGAATCGCCGAATGCACGATCATATGAATCGCGAATCCGTTCATAGAGAGCGATTGTCTCCTCCAGAGGCTCCAGGCCTAGCTCCGCATCAAGCAGCCTGCGGCAGGTCTCGTACTGGGCCAGAGCGGCGCTACGCTGCCCGGTGAGCGCTAGGAGGCGCATCACCTCCCGATGCGCCTCCTCCCGCCACGGATCCAGTGACAACTGCCGTCGGGCGTATCGGAGGGCCTTCTCGTACGCCCCCTGCCGCGTGTAATGGGTCACGAAGCACGTCAGCGCTTCCAGAGCGCGCTCCCGCAGCCACACCCGTCGTCGCATCACCCATTCGTCAAACTCGGGGCAGTCCGGCAGGTCAAAGCGCTCCAAGAAGTCCCGTTCATACAGGGCCAGGGCTGCTTCCAGATGATCGAGCATCGCCGCAACCTCGCCACGTCGACGACAGCCTGCGGCACGCTCAATCTCAGCCTCAAACTCAAGTGCGTCGACCTGACAAAGGATATCGGTACTCAGGCCGACGGAAAGACGGTCGCTCTCCAACGCTGCTGCGTCCAGCCTGCGGCGCAGATCCCATAGGGCGTGACGTAGGTTGGCTCGGGCGCGATCCTCTGGCGAGTCGCCCCACAGCAGCCCGGCCAGGCGGCTGCGGCTCTGCTGACCGGAATTGAGGGCCAGGTAGATCAACAGGGCCTCGGTCTTGCGCAGGCTCGTTCCCTCCAGCGCGCGTCCATCCCAACGGATCTCCAGCCGACCCAGCACGTTCACGGTCAGCGTTGAGACTGCGGCCTCTTCCTGAGCATCCAGACCCGGAGCACGTCCCTGGGATGTTGACGCTTCCTTTTTCGGTCCTCCGGCCATCATCATCTCTCACGCCCAAGAATCAACGCTGAATCAACGGAAGGGTAGTATCTTAGTATAGCACAGCAGCGTCACGAAGAGAAGTGAAATCCATGCACAACCCAGCTAAGCGGTTTATCTACGTGCTCACAGGTTGGCAGGAGCGTCCGGCATCGCCTGGGCGCCCCGCCGTGTGGCGCTTCAGCCTGGAGGAGTCCCACATTGACCGACGGCACGGTTTCGGGAGCCTGGAGGCCTTGGTGGATTTCCTGCGTGCCGAGATAGTTGATACGTCATCAGAGTCAACTGAGGAGGAGTGAGATGCATTCTCGACAAAGCAGATTGATCATCCCGTTCGGGCTCTCCATCGGATTGCTCGTGCTGGCTGGGGGCGTGTCGCGAGGAGCAGTGCATCAGATCGCGATTGGCCTCGCTATTGTAGCCGCCATGATAGCCGGGCTGTCAGCCCCGGTGCTAACCACAGCTCGCCGGCGGGAGCGCGGAGACGAGTGGCGTGGCTTGCATCACGCGCCAGTCGTCACAGCGACAACCTCGGTCGTTCCACCAACCACAGACCGTCGCGTGTCGCTCCCCCCACAGCGGTCGGCCGTACGCCGCCGAGCACCCGGTGACCGCGCCTATCGAGCGTTGACGGCCCTGGTGATCGCAGCTATGCTGAGCCTCTACATCCCGCCCCAGGTGTCCCATCCGCCCACAGCCAGCGCCGCCAACGGCCAGCATCCAGCCTACTCCCCCGACCGCGGTTGGATCGGCCTGGGGACGGGGCAACGGACTGGCGCGCAGACGGCTCAGCACTACCCGGGCGCGGGCGTCGAGCCCTGGTATCGGCTGGTGGGCGATGTGGTCAACGGGGCCAACGGGAACCTCTACTTCGCGGCCCAGGACATCTCCGTCTCGGCACGCGCCTTCGATCTGGAGCTGATCCGCGCTTTCAACACCCTTCGTCGTGGTCAGGACGGCCCCTTCGGCCACGGCTGGAGCCTCAACTATGGCCTCTGCCTCACCTTCGACGACGGAGGCAACCAGGTAACCGTCCACGGCGACGACGGCTCGGCCCACACCTACACCTACTCGGCCACCCTCGACGCCTACGTCCCGCCCATCGGCGTCCATCAGCGCCTCACCTCCGAAGGCACGGGGGGCGCGGGACCGCGCTGGGCCCTCTGGACCCAGGACAACACCCGCTCCAGCTTCGACGCCAACGGGAGGCTGCTCGCCGTCACCGACACCAATGGCAATCAACTGACCTTCACCTACAGCGGCGACAAGCTGACCCAGGTGAGGGACGATTCCGGGCTGGCGTTGACGCTGGCGTACGACGGCGCCCACGTCAGCCGCGTGGAGGATCCCCTGGGGCGACACATAGACTACGCCTACGACAGTGCCGGGAACATGACCCAGGTCACAGATGCAACAGGATACGTCACCTCATACGGTTACAACGCCGACCACTCCCTGGCCTGGTACGCCAATCCACTGGGCCAGACCCTCTTCTTCTTCTACGATGGGGCAGCGCGCGCGACGGACATCTGGTACGCCGAGGGGCAGGACAGGAGTCATCTGAGCCCCTTCCGCCTCTTCAACCTCCGCTATCAGGGCCGGGAGACGGTTGTGACCAACGCCCGAGGGCACGCCACCACCATCGCGTTCGGCCCCCACGGCGAACCGGTGCGGTTCGTGAACCCCACGGGTGATACCTCGCTGCGGGCCTGGGACGCGGATCTCAACCGCATCAGCCTCACCGACTTCCGGGGAAACGAGACCCGCTACGCCTACGACGCTGCTGGGAACCGCGTCCGGCGCACCGACGCCCTCTCCAACACCACCTCCTACGTCTGGCAGACCATCGACACGCCGGGCCAGTACCTCTCCCTGCTCCGCAGTGTGACTGACGCCCTGGGAGAGACGACCTCGTATGACTACAACGCCCGGGGCAACCTGATCACGACCACCAACCCGCTCAGCGACCTAGCCGTGAACGCCTACAACGGTTGGGGCTACGTGATCGAAGAGATAGACTACGGTGGTAACGCAACCCGGTATGCGTACGACACCCACGGCAACGGCGTGCGCGTCAGGGACGCCCTGGGAGGCCTCACCGAGTACGCCTACGACGCCGTGGGGCGGGTGGTTGTGATGACCAACACGCGGGACTTCGCCACCACCTACCAGTACGACGCCAACGACCGCCGCACCCACATGACCGACGCCATGGGCAACGAGACCCGCTACATCTACGACGCCGCGGGCTCGCTCATCGAGGAGGTCACCCCGCGCGCGACCAACCAATGGGGTTACAACCCTCTGGGACAGCCGAACGTGATGACCGATGCCGTCTCCAGCGTGAGCACCTTCCGCACAGACCGGAGTGGCAACCGCACCCGGGAGACGGACCCGGCCGGAAACCGAACCGGCTTCGCGTACGATGCCCTGGAGAGACCGGTGGTCATCACCGATGCCCTGGGGAACAGCCAGCGCCTCTCCTACGACGCCGACAGCAACCTGGTCGCCCACACCGACGAGAACGGGCACACCACCCACTATGCCCACGACGCCCTGGGCCGGACGGTGGCCGTCACCGACGCTCTGGGAAACGTGGAACGGTACGCCTACGACGCCCTGGGTCGCACGGTGACCATCAGCGATGCCTTGGGACACGTGGAACGATACGCCTACGACGCCTTGGGACGTCTTGTGGCCTTCACAGATGCTCTGGGAAACGTGGAACGCCATGCCTACAACACCGTCGGTAACCGAACCTTGGTCACCGATACGCGCGGCTTTGCCACGCAGTACGCGTACGACGCCCTGGGCCAGATGGTGCGCCAGATCGACGCGCTGGGCTACACTACCCAGTGGACCTACGACGCCATGGGGAACACCCTGGTCATGACCGACGCCCGCGGCTTCGCCACCAGCCACGTGTATGACCCGCTGGATCGGGAGATCAGGGAGGTAAACCCGCTGGGCAACGCCACGGAGTGGGCCTACGACGAGGTGGGCAACACCGTCGCCATGACCAACGCCCGGGGCTTCGCCACCACCTACGTCTACGACGAACTCGACCGCCTGGTACGGGAGGTCAACGCCCTGGGCGGCGTCACCGAGTACGCCTATGACGCCCTGGGGAACCGTAGCGTCGTCACCGACAAGCGTGGATTCGCCACCCGCTATGTGTACGACGCTCTGGGTCGGCTGGAGCAGGAGACCGACGCCCTGGGGAACACCACCCACTACGCCCACGACGCCGTCGGCAACCGCACCGTGGTCACCGACTCGCGCGGCTTCGCCATCGCCTACGCGTACGACGCTCTGGACCGACTCATCCGGGAGACCGATGCCGGCGGCACCACCGAATACACCTACGATGCCGTCGGCAACCAGACTGCCGTCATCGACGCCCTGGGGAACGTCACCCGCTACGGCTACGACGCCCTGGGCAACCAGACGGTCGTGACCGACGCGCTGGGCAACGTCACCCACTTCACCTACGACGAGGCCAACAACCGCCGCACCTGGACCGACCGCCGGGGGTACACCGCCGAGCACATCTATGACGCCCTGAGCCAGATGATCGTGCGCATCGACCCCGAGGGAAACGCCACCCACTACGCCTACGATGGCATGGGGAACATCGTGACCATCACCGATCCCCTGGGGAACGTCACCACCTACCACCACGATCCCCTGAACCAGCTGACCGCCGTCGACAATGCCCTGGGGATGCGGGCCTTTGAGTACGGGTACGACGAGGTAGGCAACCGCATCGCGGAGAGCGACGCCCTGGGCAACCGCACCGAGCATACCTACGACGCCCTCGACCGGCTCATCGCCACCAGCGACCCGCTGGGCAACACCACCAGCTACGACTATGACGCCGCCGGGAACCTCGTGGGTGTCACCGACGGCAACGGCCATACGACCAGCCACGACCGCGACGCCCTGGGCAGGCTCACCACCACGACCAATCCCCTCGGCCACGTCACCACGTACACATACGACGCCGCCGACAACCTGGTGCGCGCCACCGATGCCCTCTCGTCCTCCAAGGAGTTCACGTACGACTACGGCGGGCGCATCCTGACCATCACCAGCGAAGCGGGGCGACAGACGGTCTATGAGTACGACGCGCTGGGCAACCTGTCGCGCCGCACCGACCCCAAGGGCCAGGTAGCCGAGTTTGACTACGACGCGCGGGGACGCCGCGTCGAGGTGACCTACCCCGACGGCGGTGGGGCCACGTACACGTACGATGCCGAGGGACACATCCTCACCGTGACCAACAAACCCGCCACCCTGGGCGGCCTGGGCGACGTCACGACCTACGCCTACGACGGCCTCAACCGGGTGCTGGCCCACACCGTCGACTACGGCGGCTTCGCCAAGACCATCGACTACGAGTACGACCAGGTGGGCAACCTGGTCAAGGTCACCAACCCCGACTGGGGCGAGAACCGCTACGCATACGACGCCGCGGGCCGTCTCATCACCGTCACCGCCCCCCTGGCGGAGAACAACGCCGAGGAGGACGTCGTCGTCTACAGCTACGACGCCGCGGGCCGCAGGATACGGGTGGACTACGACGAGGGCTGGTGGAGCGCCTATGACCATGATGAGGCCGGCCAGGTCGTCCTGGCCGCCACGACCGTCCACCCCAGGACCAAGTACAACCCGACCAGGACGCTGACCTCCACCTACGCGTACGACGGAGCTGGCAACCTGGCCGTCGAGGAGCAGACCTGGGTGAAAAAGGACGAGGTTGGAGAGTCCTCTTACGAGCGCGTCCTGGACTTCGCCTACGACGACGCCGACCAAGCTACCCTCAGGCGCTGCCGGACCGTGGAAGTCACCGGATGGGAGAATCCCGTCAACTATACCACCACCATGACCTACAACGCGGTGGGCAAGCCCGAGATGACGCTCCATCACGAGAATGGGGGGACCGTCACCGCGACGTACACGTACGATGATCCCGACCACTACCGGACGGCGACGGTCGTGGACAACGGCGCGACGACCCGCACCAGGTTCTTCACCCGGGACCTCAACGGCAACCTCACCGACATCCTGGAGGGCACGGACCACACCACCCTCAGCCACGACTACGAGAACCGCATCATCGCCATCGCGCATAGCAGCCCTGCCCAGGCCGACCTCCAGGCCTCCACCGGCGCGGAGGATGTCTTCCGAGCCCGCTACTCGCCCGAGGGCCACAAGCTGGCCGAGTGGCGGGTGAGGGGCGGCCGTTTTCCAGAGTACACGTGGTGGCACCACGTCCACCAACTCACCGCCAACACGGGATGGTTCCTCCACAGCCAGGGCACGTGGGGCCAGGAGCTGGGCTGGGCCAGATACCTCTACGAGGCCGGGCAGAACGCCCGATGGGGATACTTCACCGCCTATCGCTACCAGCAGCTGGCGGTCTACCGGGGGTGGAGGGAGTACGCCCTGGGCGTGGACTTCGAGGGCCCGGTGATCACCTACCGCTTCCACAGCGGCGTGGCCCCTCTGGAGGGGACGGACGAGCAGGGAGATCCACAGAGCTTCGAGAACCCGGGCATCAGCGGCGGGAAAGTCCCGAGCGGGTACTACAAGTACTTCGACCCCTACGTCACGCACGACGATGGTCGGGGCTCGACATCGCTTCTTATGACTAAGTCCGGCAACATGGGTGGTCCTTACCTGACCGCGCAGGCGAGCAGCAGTGCCACTGAGATCGGGGTCTGGCCCTCCCCCTCGACCCTGCTGGACACTGCCGAGAACATCATCCAGCCGTTCTTCACGCTGTGGTTCAACACGACCATCCTCTTCAACGACCTGCTCGAGCCCTTCCTCGGCCTGGACGAGGGCCCGAGGATGTACGAGGATGATTGGGGCAGAACAGTATCCGGCGACCCGGAGGAGCCCGCACAGAAGATAATTATGGATCCCCCCCCGGAGATAGGCGATCCGCCACCCCTACCGCCAGAGGACCCACCCCCACCCCAGTGTCACCGATCCAATCTGGACAGCATCATCAACGGGATTCTGGACGGGCTCGTCGATGGCATCGTCGAAGCATCCATCGGCAGCTTCGTCGAGGAGGCGATGAACGGCCTGACGGCCAAGGTGATGGAGAAGATCGTCGGTCGCGTGGCGGGCGCGGGCGCGGGAAAGGCCAGCAAGGATATGATCAGAGAGCTGGTCGATATGGCTATGGGCGAGAGCGGCCTCAACGATGCTGTGAGCGAGTTCGTGAGCGGCAGCCTGATGACCGATGCGATGGAGGATAGCATCAAGGATGCTGCCGCCAAGGCCGTCCGTGGCGCCCTGGGCGACCACCTGCGGGATCTCCTCGACCGTGCCATTGCGAACAACCCGTGTGCGCCCCAGAGCGCCTTGACGGATCTCGCTCTCAGCAGCGCGCAGAATTACATCAACGGGAAAATAGGCGATCTGGCGAAAGGCGTGGCCGAGAGCCTGGTCAACAACAAGGGGGTCGACAAGGCGCTGGAAAAAGCGGTCAACAAGACCTTTGGGAAGGCTACCCAGAAGCTGGCCAAGAAGATCATCAAGAAGCTGGCTGGAAAGCTTGGTACCAAGTTCATCCCCGTGCTGGGCCAGATGATCGCTGCCTGGGACCTCGGCCAGGAGATCGGCGGTTTCCTCCGGGCCATCCCCGTGGGCGATGGTCGCAACCTGGGCGAGGCGATAGACCAGTGGTCGGCCGATACCTACGGCGAAGGGGTCTACCAGTTCATGGAAGACGCCGAGAAGAACGGAGGCGGGGTCGGTGGGTACGTCAAGACCTACGCTTCGTACTGGTGGCAGGGCCTCAAGTCCTGGTTCTGATAGCGAGCACGGCGCGACGCACCCTGCCGGTGCATCGCGCCCGAAAGGAGCGCAACGATGAACAAGCGACATCTATACATCAAAGCCGGGATGATTGTGGCTCTCACCGCCGCTCTGGCGGGCCTGGCCTACGCAAAAACGCATACCGGCCTCACCCTCACCCAGGGGCCGCTCCAGCTCCTCTTCGTGGATGAGGCCGTTTCCCTGGTCGACTACGTTGACGACACCGCCGAGCCAGACGGATGGGCGCTCCATCCCGCTCTCTCCTGGTATGGTGAGGGGAAGGCCAACGCGGTGTCGCCGTCGATCCACTTCTCGCACGGAGGTCAGGAGCACCACGTCTGGCCCCTCCACCAGAGCATCCTCCAGGAGCCCGGCGACCCCACCGTCGTCTCCTCGGGCTGGGTGGCAGCCCCGACCAGCTACCGGGCCGCCGTCAAAGACGACGCCGACCTGGTCACCTTGGAAACCCTGGTCACGATCGTCAGCGCGGATGTCGTGGTGCAGACCTTCACCGTCACCGCCACCTCCGCCGTCGACGACGTGCGACTGATCGTCTACGCCGCCTTCGACCTGAACGCCCCGCTCCACGATCAGGGAGAGGTGACGCCCGACGGCATCCGGGTCACGGACACGCAAATGCCTATGGAGATGGCGCTGGAAGGGGATGGCCTCGACGCGGCCGAGGTAGGGAGTTGGAATGACGGCCCCTACCCCGGGGAGGACGTGTGGCAGCACGCCCTGGCGGGGGAACTGGATGACGTCACGTCGGCCGCCGCGTACGTGGAGGGGGCGCTGGCCTTCGACCTGGGAGATTTCACAGCGGGGCAGGCCAAGAGCCAGACAGTCACGCTCACCATAGAAGTGGAGAGACGCGAGTACGTGTATCTGCCGCTGGTGGTCCGCAACCAGGGCGGTCCCTAGCAAGAGAGGATCAGCGGACGACGGATCGGGCGATCCAATCGGGCGATCCAAAAAGGTCTCCATGTTCAGAAACGCTCTCGGACGGTACGTGAAGCCTCTCGTCACGGTGGGCCCATTCGCCCTGATAGGAGCGGTACTCCTGGTGGGCAGCGATGCGGCCTCATCCACGGTCGCGGCCCCCCAGGATGAGGTCACCATCGAGCCGCTGGGCCACTTCGGCGGCCTGTTGTTCTCCGTCGCTGTATCCCCCACCGGCGGCGACTACGTCTACCTGGGCGAGAGCAGTGGGCTCACTGCGCTCGACACGTCCAACCCCAGCCAGCCGCGCCAGGTTGCCGGTCTCCCCCTGGAAGGCTCGGACGTCAACGACGTGGCCATTTTGGATGAAACTGCCTACGTGCTGAAGAGCGGAGCGCTCAAGGTGGTGGACCTCTCGAAGCCCATAGACCCCACCCTGGCGGGAGAGACCGACCTGCCCGGGACGGGGCGCGCAGTGGCGGCCGCCGGTTCGTACGCCTACGTGGCCGCGGATGTCGGCGGGACCGATGGCTGGGTGTATACCGTAGACGTGTCGGACGCCACGGACCCTGACCCGATTGGAAGCTACGACACAGCGGGGCTGCCTCGCGATACAGGTGCGGCCAGCGACACCGCCTACGACCACTCTGACCATCCGTTCAGCGTGCCGCGCAAGGACCCTACGGTCTTCATCATGGATCCGGAGGAGGGACAGACCTACGCCATCGACGAGTGGGTGCTGCTCACCGCCCTGGCCTACGACCAGGACGACGACGATCTAGCGGAGGACGACATGGCCTGGACCTCCGACCTGGACGGGCCGCTGGGGACAGGCTCCGAGGTGGCACTAGAGTCGCTCAGCCGCGGATGGCACACTATCACGCTGACGGGCACCGACGGCGAGGGCCTGACGAGCAGCCACAGCGTACGCGTCTGCGTCGGGTGCACCGACATCTACCTGCCGCTGATCCTGCGCGAATAGGAACCGTAGCTAACAACGTCGAGGGGCCGGCCCGGCGTCGGGCCGGCGTCGGGCCGGCCCCTGCATTCGGCCCGCACCAGGATGATAAGCTGCTAGTGCGGCTCGATGACGGCGTCCTTCCAGAACGCCGACTGGATCGCCGACGTGGGATAGTGGCTGACCCAGGGCTTGACCAGCAGGTGCCGGCGCTCGTACGTCAGGGGCAGAACGGGCGCCTCCTCAATGAGGAGCCGGTCCGCCTGCCGGTAGAGCCTCATTCTTTCCTCTTGGTCCATCACCCGCCGCGCCTTCTCCACCAGGTGGTCGTAGGTCTGGTTCTGCCAATCACCCCACGTCCGGGCGCGACAGACCCGGAGGAAGTTGTCGGGATCGGGGTAATCGGCCTTCCACATCAGATTCAGGATCTGCGGCGGATTCCTCTCCAACTTGGCCAGGAACGCCGCCCACGGCAGAACCTCCCAGCCGGTCTCCACCCCCAGAATCTCGCGCCACTGAGACTTCAGATACTCGGCCCGAGAGCGAGCGGCGCCGAACGCCAGCGTGCTTACAGGAGGGAAACCCTCCCCCCCCACATAGCCAGCCTCGGCCAGCAGTCGGCGCGCCCGCTCAGGGTCGTAGGGCAAGCCGATCTCCGGGGAATGACCGGGCATACCCGGGGGCAGGAACCCGCCCGTGGCCGGCGAGACGTAGCCTCGTAACGCCACACCCGCCAGTGCCTCTCGATCCGTCGCCAGGGCGAACGCCCGACGGACTCGCGCGTCATCGAAGGGGGGGCGGCTCACGTCGAAGGCCACGTAGTAGGTCTTCAGCCCCGGTCCGGAGACGTACTCCCCGGCATGCCGCTGCCGGGCGCCATCCCGCTCCGCCATGGGGAAGAAGGCTATGCCCAGGACATCCAGGTCATCGGCTTCATACATCGCCAGCCTGTCTCGCCAGTCCGTCAGCGGGAAGAGCTGCACCCGCTCCACGTTGCCCCCGAAGCGGCCGTGGTAGGCAGGATTCCGCGACAGGACCACCAACTCACCCCACCTCCAGGCCTCCAACCGAAAAGGTCCATTCGAGACGAACGTCCTCTCCTCCGTCCAGTCCTGACCGTGTACCTCCACGACGTGCCGCGGCACGGGGAAGGTAGCGACGTTGGTCAATAGCTGGGGGAAATAGCCGACCGGCCTCTCCAGTTCCACCACCAGCGTCACCCCGTCGGTGGCGCGTACTCCAACGTCCTCTCTCCCGCCCTCCCCCCCATGAAAAGCTCGCGCCCCCTTCAGATCGTGGAGAAAGCCCGCCGATGGCGACTCGCTATCCGGATCCAGGGCTCGCTTCCAGGCATACTCGAAATCGCCGGCCGTCACCGCCCTCCCATCGCTCCATTCGACGCCCTCCCGCAGGCGGAAGACGAAACGACGCCCGCCCTCAGAGACCTCCCAGGCCCGGGCCACGTCGGGCACCACGTCCAGCTCCGGGCTCAACGCCACCAGGCCGCTGAAGAGGTTGGTCAACAGGAAGTCGGTGTGGCTGTCCGGTGACATCGCCGGATCCAGCGTGGTCGGCTCGAGCCAGCGCGCCCGCAGCGCGTGAGGCGCGGCCGGCGGTGGATTCATCAGATGCGCATCTCTCGCCCGCTGCCATAGGGAAAAGGCCTGATCGTAGGCCCGGTGCGCCTGCCGGAAGTCAAAGGCATGGTGATGAGTTAGGCCAAGCTTCATCAACGTGCGCGCCGCTCGCTGGTACGCTCCCTGCTCCCTCAAGGTCGTCAGCGCCTGTTCGTAGTGGTCGACGGCCTCCTGGTGAGCGTAGACCAGCCGAGCTTGATCACCGGCGCGCAGGTGATACGGCACCGCTTTCTCCGGCGCCCCGGCCTCCTCCCAATGGTGGGCCAGCAGCCCGACCTGGTCACTGATCTCCTCGTCAGGACGTCGCTCCAGCGCCTCCGCCACCTGCTGATGCAGCGACCGTCTCCGCGTATGCTCGGTCGCGTCGTAGATTGCGGCCCGAATCTTGTCGTGAGAGAAGTCGTATTGTAGGATGGAGGATGAGCGCGGTTGCACCAGGCGGCGGGACAGCCACTCGTGAAGACTATCCTCCACCCCGCCCCTTGCCCGCCGCGCCGCCGCCCTGAGAAGAGAGACATCGAACTGCCTCCCGACGACGGCCGCCAGCGAGAGCAGCCGCTGCGCCGCCTGGCTCAACCGCCCCACCCGCTGCATAACCACGTCCTGCACACCAACCGGGAGTATTTCCACCATTGGCGGACCGGTCCACCGCCAACGGCCCTCTGCATCATCGGTCCGATGCAGCACGCCCTCCTCCTGCAGGTCATTCACCACCTCACTCAAGATGAACGGGTTGCCCTCGCTCTCGCGATAAAGGAAGTCACCGAAAGATGTACCCTCGTCTTCACCGACCAGCGAGCGGGCAATCTCCTCCACTGCCTCAGCATGAAGTGGCCTCAGATCCAGGCAGTCCACCAGTCGGTCCCGTCTCAATCCCTGCCGCAGCCGGGTCAGCCGATGGCTCAAGTCCACTTCCTCCGGCCGGTAGGTACCCACCATCCACACCGGTGCATCACTCAACTGACGCACCAAGTAATGCAACAGATCTAGCGTGGATTGGTCGGCCCAATGGAGGTCATCGAGGAACAAGAAGCAAGAGGCAGGAGACGAGGGACGAGACCCGTGACCAACCCCTTCCTTCAGGAAGCGGGCCACAGCCTCGAAAAGACGCTGCCGAGCGGCCTCACCAGTGGTCTGCGCCGGCTCCGGCAGATCGGGGTACCGCTGCTGAAGCTCTGGCAGCAGACGAGAGAGCTCGGAGAGCCAGATCGGGGACAAGGACATAGAGAGGATGGAAGGGGGTGAAGGGGAGATACTTCCCTGTCTCCGTGTCTCCTTATCTCCTTGTCCCCTTATCTCTTTTTCTTCCTGTCTCCTTATCTCCCTGTCCCCTTGTCTTCTCCCCCTCTCCCTGTCACGAAGCGCCCCCCGTAGCGCTTCCACGATGGGCTGGTAGGGGACGGCGCCGCCGAACTCGTAGCAACGACCGCGCAGCACCGTCGCCCCCTCTGCCTCGGCACAGCGGGCCACTTCCTCCACCAGGCGGGTCTTACCCACCCCAGCCTCCCCCTCGACCAGCACCAGCTTCCCCCCGCCACACCGCGAGACGTTCCACCAGTCTACCAGGGCGGCGTGCTCTTCTCCCCTCCCGGTGAAGGGGAGATTGGTAGCTCCACCCACCGCTATACCAGTTTCCCAGGCTACCAGTCGATCAGTCTTCCAGTCTACCAGCCATTCGTACAGCGCCGTAGTCTCCTCCAGGGGCTCCAGGCCCAGTTCCGTCTCCAGCACCTGGCGGCACACCTCGTACTGGGCCAGCGCCGCACTCCGTTGACCGCTCAACGCCAGGAGGCGCATCAGCTCGCGATGCGCCTCCTCGCGCCAGGGATCCAGCGCGAGCAGCCGCCGCACGTACTCTATCGCCGGGGGGTACTCTCCGCGAGCCCTGTGCAGCCCCACTAGCGTGCGCAATGCCTGGACCGCCAGGCTCCGCAGTCGTTCCTGTTCACCGAGCACCCACTCCTCGAAGGTGGGGCACCCCTTGACGTGGAAGCCGGCCAGAAAATCACCCCGGTAGAGATCAACCGCTTCGCGCAGCGCGACCTGCCTAGGCGCGTCCTCGTCCGCTTGCCCGCTTGTGTACGGTCCGATCTGCTCCTCAAACGCCTCCACGTCCAGCCAATAATCGCTGTCGTGATCGAAGACCACCGTGCGGCGAGTGATGAGCAGGTGATCGCCGGCCACGCCGCGTAAGTGACTGAGGGCACGGCGGAGGTTAGCCAGCGCACGACTATCGGACAGATCGCCCCAGAAGAGACCGGCCAGAAAAGGCCGGTGGTGACGGCGGGCAGTGACGGCGAGGTAGCAGAGCAGCGCCCGTTCCTTGCGGGAGTGGAAGCCGGACACCGGGTGGCCCGCCCGGCTGATCGTCAGCCCACCCAGAAGTCGGAACGTTAGCGTGTCGGTCATGGCGCCTCAGGGAACGGTCTCGGAACGTTTGTATGGTATGCTCATTATACTCAACCCAGCGATCCAGGAAAGCTATACCCGATGCTATGCCAGTGAATTCAGTTTCCGGCATGGTTCAGAACTCCGGGAAGTTAGATTGACACTTTTTGACTCTCCAGGGA
>CAZNRX010000018.1:0-64340 GCA_964575455.1 uncultured Anaerolineales bacterium
CACTCTTACGTGTATGATACCTCAATCCGCTCAATTCCTAAAACAAGTGCTCCTGCCCCCAACTGCGCTTCATTGGACGATCTGTGGCAACTATGGTAAAATATCACAAGTATATCTGAAGTACATAAGGCGGGCTGCCACCACTGGTGGCGGTCACCGATCGTGGCCCTGTCGGGAAAGTCTAGCATCTCCGTCCTCCGAACTGCTCCGACCCACATGCTCTGGGGATGCCTACGAGGTTGCAGACGGATACGCCCTCAACGGGCCCTCAATAAAACACAATAAATAGAAAGGTAAATACACATCGTGCCCAAGCGAGTGTCTGTCGTTGAGAACATCCTCAGTGCCAACGACCGATTGGCGGCGAGCAATCGGGAACGGCTGGATGCAGCCGGTGTGTTCGCCATCAACTTGATGGCTTCTCCTGGTGCTGGCAAGACCAGCCTGATCACCCGGACGGTGGAGGCGCTGTGGGATGATGTCTCCATCGGAGCGGTAGACGGTGACATTGCAACGAGTTTGGATGCCGACCGTATTGCCGAATCGGGCATCCCTGCGGTGCAGATCAACACCGGCGGCGCGTGTCACCTGGATGCCGTTATGCTCCGGGAGGCCCTGCCCCAGCTCCCCCTGGAGGAGCTAGATCTGTTGATCATCGAGAACGTAGGCAACCTGGTCTGTCCAGCTAGTTTCGACCTCGGGGTCCACCGGAACGTGCTCATCGCCAGCGTGCCCGAGGGCGATGACAAGCCCTACAAGTATCCGGTGATGTATCGCGGCGTCGACGTGGTCCTCCTGAACAAGATCGACGTCCTGGACGCCTTCGAGTTTGACGTCGACTATTTCCATCGTGGAGTCGAAGCCCTTAATCCTGGTTTGACCTTCCTTCCCCTCTCCTGCAAGACCGGCGAGGGTCTCGATGCCTGGCTGGACTGGCTACGAGAGGAGACGGCCTAATATGTGCTTGGGTATCCCTGGACGGATCGTCGAGACGCAAGGAGGCGAGCTGACGCGCATGGGGAAGGTCGACTTCGGAGGCATCGTCAGAGAGGTCTCTTTGGCCTATGTCCCTGAAGCCGACGTTGGTGACTTCGTCATCGTCCATGCTGGCTTCGCCATCAGCCAGGTCGACGAGGCGGAGGCTCAAGAGACCTTGGATCTGTTGGTGGAGAGCGGAATCCTGGACGAGGAGTTGAGGCCCGCCTAGTGACGAGAGAGCGACCCTCTCGGACTGCCCGGCGGCAGCGTGGCCCCCTGTGCGCAAAACAGGGTGACGAATCTCGGGGTCATGTTGGGATGACCCTCCGTTGATCTTCGCTTTTCTCGATGCTATACTGCCTCTGGCAGATTGCTGCCAAGACGGCTGTGTCACACCATCTACGGTAAAGGGGTCCTTGGCACCGAGGCCCTCTTGGGACGCTTGACGGATCTATGAGGCTACAGACAAAGTTCAACCTTGGCATCATCGTCGTCTTCTTGGTGCTCACGGTCAGCATCGGGATCCTCAGCATTCGCTATGTGAACGCCAACACGATCCGAGAGGCCAAGAACCGCGTCAGTATCTACACCCGGGCCGCTTGGGAGATCCACAACAGCAAGATCGCCCGCATCCAGGCCGCCCTTGAGGTGTTGGCGCGGACGCAGATCGTGGAAGGGCTTCTGGATCATCAACTGGACGTTCAAGAAGAAGAGCAGCAGCTCAGGGCGGCGCGGGAGGAGCTCGAGCGCATCCGTCAGGAGCAGGAGATGGACGTCCTCAATCTCCTCGCTCACGATGGAACGGTGATTCTCAGAACGCGCTACCCCTACAATACGGGGGACAATCTGGTCAGCGACCCCATCGTTCAGCAGGTCATAGCGGAGGAGCAGGCCAGCTCTGGCAACATCATCTTCTCGCAGGAGCGTCTGGATAGAGCGGGTGAGGGCCTTGTCCAGCGCACCCTGGCTGTCGGGCAAGAGCCGCGAGGGATGTTCGCTGGCGCCGCAGTGCCGGTGATACGGGACGGTCAGATGATCGGCATTCTCGAGATGGGGACCTTGCTGAACGGCGCGGTAGAGGATGTTGACCGCATCCGAGATGCCGTCTTCGAGAACGAGACCTATGAGGGGAAGCCCATGGGCACGGCCACCATCTTCATGGGCGACCTCCGAATCTCCACCAATGTACTCGATAATCAGGGACGTCGCGCCGTCGGCACCCGGGTTTCGAGGGAGGTTGCCGAGCAGGTTCTCGAAGAGGGGGAGCCCTGGACCGGGCGGGCCTATGTGGTGGATACCTGGTATCTCTCACAATATGATCCCATCCGGAATCCTAACGACAAGATCATCGGGATGCTCTACGTCGGCGAGCTGGAGGAGAAATACCTCGATCTTCGTCGGCGCGCCGTGACCATGTTCCTCGCGGTTGTTCTCGCCGGTATGCTCGTGGCGTTCTTGACCTTCTACTTCCTCATCCGCGGGGTCGTCAAACCGGTGACGGAGCTCTCTCACGCGACCCAACAGCTCTCCAGCGGCGCGCTGACCTACCGCGTCGACATCGACCGGGAGGATGAGCTCGGCGACCTGGTCACATCGTTCAACGCGATGGCGGAACGGCTGGAGAAGCAGCGGCGTGAGATTGAGCAGAGCCAGCATCGACTTCAGGAGCTCAACCAGGAGCTCAGGACCACCAATCGGAACTATATGGAGATGCTTGGCTTCGTCTCCCACGAGTTGAAGAATCCGTTGTCGTCTGCTATGATGAGCCTCCATACGGTGAAGGACGGCCACCTTGGGGAGCTCACTGAGGCGCAGAAAAAGAGCTTGGGATCTGTGGCTCGGAGCCTGGAGTACTTCCAGGAGATGATCAAGAACTACCTGGACCTCTCTCGTTTGGAGAAGGGCGAGCTTGAGGTCCACGCCCAGGATGTCATCCTCCAGCCCCAGGTCATCCAACCCGTCCTGGAGAGCCTGAGCCAGGGCCTGGAGGCCAGGGGCATGCGCGTCGTGAACGAGGTGCCGGAGGATCTCGTAGTCTATGCCGATCCCAACTTACTCAGAGTTGTCTATGACAACCTGCTCTCCAACGCCGTCAAGTACGGCCGGGAGGGCGGAAAGATCGAGTTAGATGCCCAGAAGGACACCCAGAAGAACCAAGAAAAGGCGATAACCCTTAGCGTGTTCAACGAAGGTCCGGGTATTCCGGCGGACCAGATGCCCCGCCTTTTCAAGAAGTTCAGCCGCTTAGACAGCCCAGAATACTCGAAGGAGAAGGGGACCGGTTTGGGCCTCTACATCTGTCGAGAGATCGTCGAGGAGCATGGTGGCGAGATATGGGCTCACTCGGAAGAAGGAGAGTGGGTCAGATTTGGTTTTACGTTGCCTAATCAAGGAGGTTAAGCAATGCCTGAAAAGAAGGGGAGGATTGTGGTCGTTGATGATGACGTCCAGCTCGTAGAATCCGTGACGACGCTGTTGGAGAGCGTGGGGTATGAGGTCTTCTCGGCGTATCGTGCTGAGAAAGGGTTCGACCTGGCCAAGGAGAAGCAGCCAGACCTCATCCTGCTGGACGTCATGTTCGCCGGTCCCCCGGGGCCTGATGGCTTTGAGATCTCAAGGCGCATCAAGAAGGACGACGTGCTGCAGGATACGCCGGTCGTAATGCTCTCGGGCGTCAAGAAGGTCTTGGGGTTGGGCTATGACGTTACCCCTGACGACGACTTCATGCCCGTCGAAGCCTTCATCGACAAACCCGTCAAGCCCGAGAAGCTGCTTGCCACGATTGACGAGGTTCTGGAAGCTAGCGAGTAGCGTAGCCCCAACTTTCAGGGGCAGCGGCCGCATGCCGGTCTTGGCAAGGGAAGCATAACGGTTTTGGTTCCGTGATGCAGTCGGAGGCACGAAGGCTCTGGCAAAGTGGGACAAAGGAAGAACAGTAGAAGAACTATTGTGAGGAGACCGATATGAGTCTGAAGATTCTGGACAAGGAAGCAGTGGCCCCGCTGGTCGAGGCGCTGATGGCCGATTATAGAGTCGTCGGGCCCCAGGCGAAGGGCGCCAAATTCGTATTCGATACGCTGACCGACCCGGCTGACCTGCAGCTCGATTACGATACCACCATTCTCCCGCCCAAGAAGGTGTTCCAGCCCCAGCACGAACGGTTGG
The DNA here is from genome assembly GCA_964575455.1 of uncultured Anaerolineales bacterium. GTDB lineage: Bacteria > Chloroflexota > Anaerolineae > B4-G1 > B4-G1 > SKLM01. Next base: position 4,144 of record CAZNRX010000018.1, read on the forward strand.
CGACCTTCACCATGGGGGAGAACCCGGAGGTGGAGACGGTCATCGAGGTAGAGCCGACGGTGCTGCTGGGTATGCACACCTGCGACCAGCACGCCCTCAACCTCCTGGACGAGGCCTTCACCGAGGACTACCCCGATGCTCACTATCTTTCGCGCAGGGAGCAGACCCTCATCGTCAGTATGGAATGCTCGGAGCCCTGCGACGATGAGTCGTTCTGCAGGAGTATGGGAACCCTGACGGCGGACGACGGGTTCGACCTTCACCTGACCGATTTGGGTGATGCGTTTGCCGTTCAGATCGGCACCGAGGCTGGCGAGCAGCTTCTGGTCAAGTACGCTGACGTGCAGGACGCCACAGAGGCCCAGGCGAATCAGAAGGACGACCTCCAGGCCTCCAAGATCAAGCACTTCGCTGATCGGCTCAACTTCGAGTCCGACGAGCTTCCGTCGCTGCTGGGCGACGCCTACGATCACGATTATTGGGAGGAGCTGCAGGAGCGCTGCTTCGCCTGTGGCTCGTGCACCAACGTCTGCCCCACGTGCTACTGCTTCAACGTCGTCGACGAGGTCAACTTCGCGCTGACAGAGGGCGAGCGCATTCGACACTGGGACTCCTGCCAGCTGGATGAGTTTGCCCGGGTGGCCGGTGGTGAGAACTTCCGTGAGGATCGCGGCGCCCGCCAGCGACATCGGTTCATGCGAAAAGGTAAGTATCTCTATGAGAGGTTTGGTGCGCTAGGTTGTGTGGGGTGCGGTCGCTGCATTCGCACCTGCCCCGCCAGCATCAGCATTCTCAAGGGATTCAACACGATTCACGCATCACTGCGGTAGGAGGTAACGGATAATGGCGACATCCATTTACAGACCAGAGATGGCTCGTCTGGCCGACGTGGAACAGATGACCCAGCTGGAGAAGCTTTTCCACATCGAACTACCCGGGGGCCAAGACCTGGGCCATGATCCAGGACAGTTCGTGATGCTCTCTATCCTGGGCGTGGGCGAGGCCCCAATCTCCATCACCTCGTCCCCCAGCCGCTCCAACGGAGACTTTCAGCTCTGTGTGCGTGAAGTAGGCAACGTCACCGGTGCCCTTCACGCCATGAAGCCGGGCGGCAAGGTCGGTATTCGTGGGCCCTTCGGCACTGGGTTCCCCATTGACGAGATGCGCGGCAAGGATGTCCTCTTCGCTCCCGGTGGCCTCGGGCTGGCGCCCCTCCGTTCGCTCATCAACCAGGTGCTCGACGAGCGCGACGACTTTGGGCGCGTCATCATCCTCTACGGCGCCAAGCGCCGCAGCGAGCTCCTCTTCCGGGATGAGCTGGACGAGTGGGTCAAGCGGGACGATGTCGAGTGCCTGTTGACCGTCGACTGCGAGGATGAGGGTGACGAATGGCAGCCGCAGCAGCGTCTGGAGTGCAACATCGGCGTCATCACCACGCTCTTCCCCCACATAGAGGTCGACCCGCAGAACACCATCGCTATCACCTGCGGCCCGCCCATCATGTACCGCTTCGTCCTGATGGAGATGCTGGACAAGGGTATTCCGGAGTCGAACATCTACTTATCGCTGGAGCGCCGGATGAAGTGTGGCGTGGGTAAGTGCGGCCACTGCCAGATCAACAGCCTGTACTGCTGTCAGGATGGCCCAGTCTTCAACTACGCCAACATCAAGGGCTTTGAGGAGGCACTGTAATGAGTGACACAAATGGAAAGCCCAAAGTAGCTTTCTTCGATTTTGCCAGCTGTGAGGGGTGTCAGTTGACCGTCGTCGATTCCCTCCAGACCCACCTGGACCTCCTGGACGCTGTCGAGATCGTTCAGTTCCGGGAGGCTATGACCGAGAAGGGGCAGGACTATCAGATCGCCTTCGTCGAGGGTTCCTGCACCCGTGAGTCCGATGAGAAGCGCCTGTTCAAGATTCGCGATCAGGCCGACGTTGTCGTCGCCCTGGGGGCCTGTGCCCACACCGGCTGCGTTAACGCCCTCAAGAACATCCAACCGTCGCTGGATGACGTCCGTCAGTACGTTTACGGCGACAAGGCGGACTGGTATGAGACCTATCCCGCCCGTCCCATTAGCGCTGTCATCGACATCGATGCCTTCATCCCGGGCTGCCCCATCGACCGCGAGGAGTTCGTCAAGGTCGTCAAAAACATGCTGCTGGGCAAGCGCCCGGGCATTCCCGACTATCCTGTCTGCGTTGAGTGCAAGCTGAAGGAGAACGGGTGCTTGCTGCTCGCGGGAAAACCGTGTCTCGGGCCCATCACGCGGGCTGGATGTGATGCCATCTGCCCCACCTACGGTGACGGCTGCGAGGGCTGCCGTGGCCTCATTCCCGAGCCGAATGAGAACGCGATGAAGGACGTGTTGGACGAGGCTGGTCTCACGGTGAAGGAGATCATGTCCCGCATAACCATGTTCAACGCGTACTACCAGGAAGAGCCAGGGTCGGTGCAGTCACCCATGGCCGAATAGGAGGCACTATGAGTACTTTGAATGTTAACGTTCATCACGTGACACGAGTCGAGGGACACGGCAACATCGTCGTTGACGCCGAGAATGGCGATATCAAGGAGTGTCGCTTCGAGGTTGTCGAGGCCCCTCGTTTCTTTGAGGCCTTTGTGCGCGATCGTCCCTACACCGAGCTCAACCACATCACCTCGCGCATCTGTGGCATCTGCGCTGTCGGTCATTCGACCGCTAGCGCTATGGCAACCGAGAAGGCCCTGGGCGTGGAGCTCACGGAGCAGGCGCAGCTGCTCCGCAAGCTCAACTTCCACGGGGAGATCATCGACAGCCACGTCCTCCACACCTACTACCTGGTAGCGCCCGACTTCTTCAGGGCTGGCTCCGTCATCCCGCTGATCGACGTCAACCGTCCGGTCGTGGAGCGCGCCCTGCGCATCAAGAAGCTCTCCGGCGATCTCTGCGCCATGATCGGCGGGCGACACACCCATCCCTGTGCCCTGGTGGTCGGTGGCTTCAGCCACACGCCCACCGAGGACGAGCTGCGCGCCATGCGCGAGCGGTTGGTGGCCTCGCGCGAGGATATGGATGCCTCCGTTGAGCTCTTCGCCTCGCTGGATTGGCCGCAGTTCGAGCGGGAGACCGAGTACGTCTCCCTGACGAAGGACGATGAGTATGCCTTCGTCGGCGGCCGGATCAAGACCAGCGATGGCTTCGAGTACCCCGTCGAGGAGTACAAGTCGGTCACCAACGAGGAGATGGTCCCCTTCTCCACGGCCAAGTGGACCCGTCACAACCGCGAGTCCTACATGGTTGGCGCGCTGGCTCGCTTCAACAACAACTTCGACCAGCTCCATCCCAAGGCCAAGGACGCTGCGGCCACGTTCGGCATGGAGCCGATGGTCACCAACCCCTTCCTGAATTCGGCTGCTCAGGTGGTGGAGATGGTGCACTGCGTCGAGGACAGCATCGAGATCATCGATGAGCTTCTGGAGCGAGGCGTCGAGCCGGAGGACCCGGTGGCTGCCGACGTGAAGGATGGCGAGGGTGTCGGCTCCTGTGACGTGCCGCGCGGTATCCTCTTCCACCACTACGCCTACGATGAGGAGGGCTACTGCCAGGATGCCAACTGCATCATCCCCACCAACCAGAACCTGGCCAACCTGAACCACGACATGCAGGAGCTCCTCCCGCAGATCATCGACAAGCCGCAGGACGAGGTTCGCCTCACGCTGGAGATGCTGGTGCGGGCTTATGACCCCTGCATCTCCTGCTCCGCCCACATCCTGACGGTGGAGTTCGTATGAGCCAACGGGTCGCCCCAGCCACACCGGTCGACGCCGACAACCAGGTCGGGTCAGTCGTGCGACGAGACGTGAATTGCGAGGCAGAGGCCTCGCAATTCACCGTTCTCATCTTGGGCTTGGGCAACCCCCTGCGCGGCGACGACGGCATCGGCCCGCGGGTCATCCAGGAGCTGGAGGCCCGGGAGCTGCCGGCGGGTGTCACGGCCCTGGATGGGGGGGCAGGGGGCCTCGACATCCTCCGGATCATTGAAGGCTGGGGCCACGTCGTGATCGTGGACGCCGCTAATGTCGACGCAGGTCGAGAGCGGCTCGTCCCTGGAGAGTTTGTCCGCTTCACCCCGGATCAAGTCCAGTTGCACGAGTCGCCGCATGAGTTTTCCCTCCATCACGCCGGGCTGGCGGAGGTCTTGGCGCTGGCTTGCGCGCTGGCTCGCAGGCTTCCCCCCATAGTCGTCTTCGGCGTACAGCCTGCGGACGTCGGCTGGGGCGAGGGCTTGAGCCCCAAGGTCGAGGCCCGGCTCCCGGTCCTGGTCGATGCCGTCCTTGAGGAAGCGGCGCAGCGGATCGATCGCCCGAGCCGGTGAGCGGCCCAATATGCTATGTTCTTGCAAGAACATTCGGTCTGTCGTGACGACCTCGCTGGCCCTTCTTGCTGTCCGTTGAGGTCGCTACTATGGGCAAAGTACTAGGTCATGCAGCATCCAAGATAGGAGAAGCGCACGAATGACAAATAACAGCTCAGCGGGTCACAAGGTTGAGCTCTCCTTGTTGGACCCCATCTTTGAGAACTATCAGGACCAACCTGGGAAACTGATCCCCATTCTGCAGAAGACCCAGGCGACGTACGGCTGGCTCCCAGGCGAGGCCCTGCAGGAGATCGCCCACCGGCTCAACACGGCCTTGAGCAAGGTCTACGGTGTGGCCACCTTCTACTCCCAGTTCTACCTGGAGCCGCGAGGAGAACACGAGCTCTATCTCTGTGACGGGACCGCCTGCCACGTCAAGGGCACATCTCGACTGGTTAAGGCTATCAAGGATGAGTTTGGCATCGACCCTGGCGATACCACCGAGGACGGCCAGCTGACCTTGGAGCTCGTCTACTGCGTCGGCTCCTGTGCCTTGGCGCCCGTTGCCGTCATGGACGGAGAGGTCATGGGGCGCATGGAGCCGGACAAGCTGGTGCGCCGGGTGAAGAAGAAACTGGCGGCCCGAGAGGAGCCTCAGATCGACACCGTCGCCGAGGCGGGAGCCTAGCTATGCTTAAGAGAGGAGTATCGAATGGCGTCACGTGAGAAGACCAAGCTAGATACCCGAATAGCGCAAGCAGAGCAGCGTTGGCAGGAGAAACAGCAGGCCGACCTCTTCGTCACCGTCGGTATGGCCACCTGTGGCCTGGCTGCTGGCGCCGAGGAGACTATGGCCACCATCGAGGAGGAGGTGGAGAAGCGTGGCCTGGACGCTGTGATCTCCCCGGTCGGCTGTGTCGGCATGTGTTCATACGAGCCGATGATTGAGCTTCAGGCCCCAGGACGCCCGCGATTAAACTACGGCGACGCCATAGCGAAGCACGTCCCCGAGATCTTCGCGGCCTATCTCGACGGCGCTCTCCTGGAGAACAGCCAGATCGTCGGCCAGGTCGAACCGACGACTCAACGGAGAAATGGGCACATGCTCCGCTCGCTCAGCTTCGTCAACCCGGAGGATGGGGAGAGGACCTCGTTCCACGAGAAGCAGCTCCGCATCGTGCTCAGTAACTGTGGCCTCATCAACCCCGAGTCCATCGATGACTACTTGGCCCTCGACGGTTACCAGGCGCTGCAGATGATCCTTGAGGAGATGACGCCCGAGGACGTCATCCAGGAAGTGCTCAATTCCAAGCTCCGCGGCCGCGGCGGCGCCGGATTCCCGACTGGGCTTAAATGGAAGTTCGCCTGTCAGACCGAGAGCTGGCCCAAGTACGTCATCTGCAATGCCGACGAGGGGGATCCAGGGGCATTCATGGATCGCTCGGTTCTGGAGGGGGATCCCCATTCGGTCATCGAGGGGATGATTATTGCCGCCTATGCGATTGGCGCTCAGCAGGGCTACATCTACTGTCGAGCTGAGTATCCGCTGGCCATCCGCCGTCTGGACATTGCTTTGAAGGATGCCCGGGAACTCGGCTTGCTGGGTGAAGATATTCTGGGGACCGGTTTCGACTTCGACATTATGGTGAAGGAGGGAGCTGGCGCCTTCGTCTGCGGAGAGGAGACCGCGTTGATGGCCTCCATTCAGGGCGAGCGCGGACAACCGTGGCCCCGACCGCCCTACCCAGCCGTCTCCGGCCTGTGGGGTCAGCCGAGCAATATCAACAACGTCAAGAGCTACGCCTACGTACCAAGGATCATTCGCATGGGCGCGGACTGGTTCAGCAGCGTGGGGACGGAGGGTAGCCCTGGCACCGCCGTATTCGCGCTGACCGGTATGGTCAACCACACCGGTCTCATCGAGGTCCCTATGGGCATCACCCTCCGGGAGATCGTCTACGACGTCGGAGGCGGGATACAAGGGGGCGGCACGTTCAAGGCTGTCCAGACTGGCGGCCCGCTCGGAGGCTGCCTGCCCTCAGAGTATCTAGACACGCCGGTCGATTTCGATTCACTGACAGAAGCGGGATCCGTCATGGGCTCTGGAGGCATGATCGTTGCCGATGAGAGCACGTGCATGGTAGAGTTCGCCCGCTACTTCACGCAGTTCGTCTGTGACGAGAGCTGCGGCAAATGCCCGCCGTGCCGCATCGGCAGCACCCGCATGTTGGAGATACTGGAACGAATTACAGAGGGGAATGGTAAGCTCGAAGACCTGGATGAGATGAAGCGCATTGCCAAAGGTATGAAGCAGGGCGCCCTCTGCGCACTGGGCCAGCTTGCTCCAGATCCGGTGATGTCGACGTTGATGCACTTCGAGGATGAGTACCGGGCCCACATCGTCGATAAGACCTGTCCGGCCAAGACGTGTATGAACCTATTGACCTACGGAATCGACGCGGAAGCATGCACTGGCTGTGGCATGTGCGCCCGTGAATGCCCGGTTGAAGCCATAACTGGCGAGCGACGGGAGCCCCATATGATCGATCAAGATCTCTGTATCCATTGCGGTACGTGCTACGAAGTCTGCAAGTTCGACGCGGTAACTGCCGAGTAGCAGGAGTCAAATAATGAGTGTAACGCTGACCATAAACGACAGACAAGTCACAGCTCCGGATGGGAGCACCGTCCTTGAGGCTGCACGTTCCGTGGACATAGAGATTCCCACGCTCTGTCATCACCCCGATCTCACCAATGTTGGGGCATGTCGAATGTGCATCGTTGAGGTCGAGGGCCTGAAAGGTCTCCAAACGGCTTGTACCACCCCTGTTGCGGATAACATGGTGGTACGTACCGATACCGACGTTGTGCGAGAGACTCGAAAGTTCACGCTCGAGATGTTGCTCTCTGAGCACTGTGGCGACTGTTTCGGTCCTTGTGAGGTCGCCTGCCCGGCCGGGTGCGATATTCCTGGGTTCATCAGCTCCATCGCCGAGAAGGACTACGAGGGAGCGATCCGCATCATCAAAGAGACCATTCCGCTTCCCCTCGCACTGGGGACGGTCTGTCCCGCACCGTGTGAGGATGAGTGCCGTCGTGGCGAGTTTGATGAGGCTACGTCGATCTGTGCACTGAAACGCTTCGCTGCCGAGCAAGACCTGCTGAGCGAGAAGCGGTACTTGCCAGAAGTGGCGCCGGATACTGGTTACGAAGTAGCCATCGTGGGAGCGGGCCCTGCTGGCCTTTCGGCTGCGTACTACCTCCGTCAACAGGGTCACCAGGTGACCATCTATGAGGCCCATGAGAAACCCGGCGGCATGCTTCGCTATGGCATTCCCTCGTACCGCCTCCCCCATGAGGACCTGGATGCAGAGATACAGACCATCGTTGACATGGGGGCCGACATACAGTGCAATACAGCATTGGGATGCGACATCACCATGGACCAGCTGGAGGAGGGGTACGACGCTGTCTTCCTGGCCATTGGCGCCCAGCAGTCGCGAATGGTAGGTATTCCCGGGGAGGACATCGACCGGGTTCAGGGCGGTGTGGAATTCCTCAATTCTGTCGCTTGCGGGGAAGATGTCGAAGTGGGCGACCGTGTCATCGTTGTTGGAGGTGGAAACACCGCCATTGATGCAGCACGTACAGCGGTCCGCCTTGGTGCCGATGAGGTGGTCATCCTCTACCGACGCTCTCGCGAGCAGATGCCTGCCCTTGATGTGGAGGTTGAAGCCGCTGCTGAGGAGGGGGTCGAGTTCCACTTCCTGGCTTCACCGGTCGGCTTCGAGGAGGCGGGTGACCACGTCGAGGTGACAAGCATCCGCATGGAGCTCGGGCCGCCCGACGAGAGCGGCAGGCGCCGGCCGGTCCCCATCGAGGATTCCGAGTTCACCATCGACTGCGACACTGTGGTGATGGCCATCGGACAGGTTGTCGACCCTTCCTGCATTCAGAGTTGTGACCTGGAGCTGACGCGCTGGCGTACTATTGAGGTCGACGAGCAGACGCTCCAATCCTCGATGCCCTGGGTCTTCGCGGGCGGGGACAACGTGACCGGCGCGGACATTGCTGTGCGGGCCGTCGCGGCTGGACGCCGTGCAGCTGCCAGCATTGATCAGTACCTTCGGGGTGAGGAGGTTGTTGGACTACCGGAGCGTTGGGGTGTGACGCGAGGCGACGAGACGCCGGAGTCCTTCTTTGAGGGTGTAGAGAAGACGGAGCGCCAGGAGCAGATCGAGCTCGAGACGTCCCAGCGGCTTTGCACCTTCGAGCAGGTCGAGTGCGGCTTCACCGAGGAGGCCGCTCTGGCGGAGGCTGCGCGTTGTCTGGGCTGTGCGTGTCAGGTTGAGGGCGCTTGCGAGTTGCAGCGCTTGGCCGCGGAGTACGGCTTGGAGGAGCCCACCTCGCAGGGCAAGGTCCAGCGCTACGAGATCGATTCCGATCCGAATCCGTTCATCCTTGTCGATCGGAACAAATGTATCCTCTGCGGTCGGTGCATTCGAGCATGCCAGGAGATCCAGAATCGTGATGTGTGGAGCTTCGCCAATCGTGGCTTCGAGACGAAGCTGATTGCTGGGGCTGATCAACTGATGCTGGACGCTGATTGCGAGAGTTGTGGGCACTGCGTCGCCTATTGTCCGACCGGGGCTCTCTTCGACAAGATGAGCATAGGAAAGAGCTGGGCTGGCGAGGTGAACAAGGTCCGCACCACCTGTGCCTACTGTGGCGTCGGCTGCACCTTCGACCTCAACGTGCGCCAGGGGGAGATCGTTCGCGTGACGGCGGCCGAGGACGCGCCGGTCAACGGCATGTCCCTCTGTGTGAAGGGCCGCTACGGCTACGACTACGTTCATCACCCAGATCGACTGGAGCGCCCCCTCGTGCGCGCCAGATGGCTTGAGGACGTCGAGGAGAAGATCAAGAGTGGCGCATGGGCCATCTACGACGAAGGAGAGGCTGGCGCCGAGGGCGAGATGACGCTTACCTCCGATTCCTTCATCGAGACGGACTGGGACACAGCCCTTAATCTCACCGCTCAAAAGTTCACCGACGTCAAGGCGGAGAGCGGTGGTGACGCCTTCGCCATGTTGGCCTCCGCCAAGTGTACCAATGAGGAGAACTACCTCTTCAGCAAGTTCACGCGGCAGTTGATGATGACCAACACCATCGACCACTGCGCTCGCCTATGACACAGCGCTACCGTCGCCGGTCTGGTGACGAGTTTTGGCAGTGGCGCGATGACGAACTCCATTCGGGACATCACCGAGGAGAGCAACTGCATCTTCATTATCGGCAGCAACACCACCGAGCAGCATCCCGTCATCGGGGTCCGGATCCGGGCTGCGAAGCGCCGGCGCGGAGCCAAGCTGATCGTGGCTGATCCAAGGCGCATCGACATCGCCGACTACGCTGATCTTTATCTCCAGCAAGAGCCCGGCACCGACATCGCTCTGCTCAACGGCCTGATGCACATCATCATCCGCGAGGGCTGGCACGATGAGGACTTCATCGCCGAACGGACGGAGGGGTTCGAGGCTGTCAAGGACACGGTCTCCACGTACACGCCGGAAAGGACGAGCGAGATCACAGGCGTGCCCGTCGGGGATATCGAGAAGGCGGCCCGCATGATGGCCGAGAATCGGCCGGGCGCCCTCCTCTACGCTATGGGCATCACCCAGCACACCGTCGGCGTCGGCAATGTGATGAGCTGTGCCAACCTCCAGATGATACTCGGCAACATGGGCCTGCCGGGCGGCGGCGTCAACCCGCTCCGCGGTCAGAACAACGTACAGGGGGCCTGCGACCTGGGCAGCTTGCCTAACGTCTATCCCGGCTACCAGGCCGTCACCGATGCCGCCATCCAGGACAAGTTTGAGCAAGCCTGGGGCGTTCCCCTCGCCAACGAGGTCGGGCTAACCGTCACGGAGATGCTCGACGCCGCCGACGAGGGACAGGTGCGCTGTCTCTACGTCATCGGGGAGAACCCGATGACCAGCGACCCGGACCTCAACCACGTCCGGCACGCCTTGGAGAACACCGAGTTCCTGGTGCTTCAGGACCTCTTCCTCACCGAGACGGGGCAACTGGCCGACGTGATTCTCCCCGCTTGCAGCTTCGCCGAGAAGGACGGCACCTTCACCAACTCGGAGCGTCGTGTGCAGCGGGTGCGGAAGGCTATCGAGCCGATCGGCGAGTCGAATGACGATATCTGGATCGTCTCCCAGCTGGCCCAACGCCTCCTCAACCTGGGCGTGGTCAATCCCCTGGCGGGAGCGCGCTACGCCGGGTGGGACTATGAGTCCGCGGCCGACGTGATGGCCGAGATCAACGCCCTCACCCCCATCTACGGCGGCATCACCTACAAGCGATTGAACGACGGCGAGCAGCTCCAATGGCCTGTTCCTACCGAGGAGCATCCGGGCACGCCGATCCTTCACGTCGGTAAGTTCAGCCGCGGGGTCGGCCACTTCGAGGCGGTCGAGCACGCGCCGCCGGACGAGCTGCCCGACGAGGAGTACCCGTTGATGCTGACTAACGGTCGGGTTCTCTACCACTGGCACGGTGGCGAGATGACGCGCCGTGCACGCGGACTGAAGGCCATGTACCCCGAGGCTGAGATCCAGATCAGCCCTGCCGATGCTCAGGAGAAAGGTATCGACGACGGCAAGATGATGAAGGTCGCCTCGCGGCGTGGCGAGATCGTCGCCAAGGCTCAGGTGACCGATCGCGTGCCGCCCGGGTTGATCTTCGCCACGTTCCACTACCCCGATTCGGCCGTCAACTTCCTTACCAACCCGGCCCTCGATCCTACAGCCAAGATCCCGGAGTACAAGGTCTGCGCTGTGAAGGTCGAGGCAGTTTAGTGCGGCTCAGAGCGACAGGCTCGAAGAGCCGGAGTGCCGCCGGGGTGCCGGGAACGGTCACGACGATGGATAGAGAGGGGGGATGATGGACATCCGCAAGATCTACGAATACGCGCTGCAGCGCGAGCACGAGGGGAAGCGCTTCTTCCAGCAGAATGCCGAGCGCCTGCAGCATGCGGGCGTGGTGGGCGCCTTCCAGCGCCTGGCGCGCGAGGAGCAGAAGCACATCACGTTTATCGAAGAGCTGCTCGCGGCCCTGGATGGGGGCGAGACGCCTGAGCCCAAGGCCATCGATGTCGAGCTGGAGGAGGGCTTCTTCTCCGAGCGGGCCGCGTCGGAGATGCTCGACCAGACGGTGGCGGAGTCGATGGTGCCCGATCTCTCGGTGCTGCGCATGGCCTATTTGATCGAGCGCGATTTCGTCGAGTTTTACCGCTCGGCGGCCGAGCAGGCTGAGGGCGAGGCTCGCGAGGTCCTGGAGATGCTGGCTACGTGGGAGCGCGGCCACGAGAGGTTCTTCAAGCAGCTTCACGATAGCGCGTTCGAGGCCTATGCCGAGATGCCCTGGGGAGGCTAGAACGGGCCCCAGCCCAGCAGCGGCATGACGGAGCATCACGTCCCGGCCTGAGTCTTGCAGGCCGGGACGTTCTGTGTGACAATAGGGTACACTATGACACTTGCGACACTGGATCAAATGGACAAGCAGGTTCTGATGTTCGGGGGCAAAGGCGGCGTGGGGAAGACGACCTCCTCGGCCGCGACGGCCCTTCATTACGCGCTGAACGGACGACGGACCCTGATCATCACCAGCGACTACACCCCCTCCCTCTCCGACATCTTCGAGGTGCAGATCGGCCCCCAGGAGCGGGCTGTGCCTGGGGTCGACCATCTCTTCGCCCTGGAGATCGATCCCGATGAGGTGATGCGCCGCTGGAAGAAGAAGTTCGGGCCAGAGGTCTACGAGGCCGCCTCAGCCCTGGTCGACATGCCCTACGACGACTTGGTGGACTACGTGGCCATGGCGCCCGGTATTCAAGAGGAGTTTATGCTCGACTACATCCTGGAGCGCATCCGGGGGGAACATTACGATGTGATCGTCTGGGACACCGCCCCGGCTGGCGACACCTTGCGCCTGCTCGACCTGCCCCGGCGCTTCATTCAACATCTGCGCACCGCTCCCAAGGTCTATATGGGGGTTCGCGACGCCTTCAACCTCTCCAGGACGCCTTTCCTCGACCTGATCGAGAGCTGGAAGGCGCTGGCGAAGGAGGTCACGCAGTTTTTCAGCGACCCTGAGAACGTAGCCTTCATCTTGGTCACCATCCCGGAGGCGCTCGGCGTCTATCAGACCCGCCGGGTCAAGAGGAACCTGGAGGAGCACGGGATCGACGTCCAGCATCTGGTGATCAACCACGTGATCGTTAATGCCTCCTGTGATTTCCTTCGACGGCGTCAGGAGATGCAGCGGCCGTACATCGAGATGCTGGAGCACGACTACGGCGACAAGGTAAATCTGGTCAAGGTGCCGCTCATGCCGTTTGAGGTCAAGGGCGTCGATCGCCTCAAAGAGGTGGAGAAGCGGCTCTTCCACGAAGAGGCATCCCCTTCGTGATTTTCCTACCCCAGCCTTGCCAAGGTTCCTTGGAGAGTCCCAGGGCCAGAGGAAGGTCCGTTGGCTGAGGCCCTCCCTGTGGAGGATCATCTTGCAACCTTGTATCTTCGTCCCATGGTAGAATATGGAGAGCAGGGGCGCGGCAGACCGCAAAACCTAGGGTCCTGTGAGACCGCTTGCGAGCGAGGTCGCCGTGTCCTTTACCTGGCCGAGAGCCCGAACAGTGCGCAAGGCTCGCCGTCGAGAACGTATGCAAGCCCCTGTCTCGATGACCTGACCGGGCTCGTGCTGGCGGGCGGCGCCAGCCGGCGCATGGGACGTGACAAGGCCCTCCTTGAGCTCGGTGGTCAGCCCCTGATCCAGATCGTCGTCGAGCGCATGAGGCAGGTCTGCGGCGAGGTTCTGATCGTCGCCGCCGATGTACCGTCCTATGCGGGCTTTGGTGTTGATGTTATAGAGGATCGTTTCCAGGACGTGGGCGTGCTGGGCGGACTGCACGCTGGGCTTGCAGCAGCCTCTCATGAGCTGACGCTGGCCGTGGGCTGCGACATGCCGTTTCTCAAGCCGCGGCTCCTGCGGGCTTTCGCTGCCTGGGCCGAGGGCTACGACGTGGCCTTGCTGCGCCACGACGGCTACGTCGAGCCCCTCCACGGCGCCTACCGCCGCACCTGCCTGGCGCCGATTGAGGCCGCCATCCGCGCCGGCAAGCGGCGCATCGTCGCCTTCTTCCCCCAGGTGCGCGTGCGCACCGTCACGCCGGGGGAGGTCGCTTTTCTCGATCCCCAGCTCAAGTCCTTCCGCAACCTCAACACCCCCGAGGAGTGGGAGGCCGCGAGGGAGGAATGGCTGGACACGTAGGAAGGTGCGTGGTCTTCTGCCCAGGCGTCCCCAGTTGTGAAAAAGCGGAGAGACAGGTATACTAATCGGACAGACGCCCTCACAGCGCCCGTCGTGCTCCGCGACGGCAGCCCTTCACAGCAGACGAGACACACGCGGTAGCACGGGCGGACTGAGATAACCTGAAGTGATGGAGGTGGCGCCGTGGCCAGATCCTTGCGCGTTCTAATCCTCGAAGACGTATCAGCCGACGCCGAGCTGATGATCCACGAGCTGCGCCAGAGTGGCTTCGACCCCGATTGGGAGCGTGTGGAGACCGGGGAGCAGTACCTCGCGCACCTGAGGCCGGATCTCGATGTGATCCTCGCCGACTACACGCTGCCGCGGTTCGACGCTGTGGAGGCACTGCGCCTCCTGCGCAAGCGCAAGCTTGACGTTCCCTTCATCGTTGTCACCGGCACCATTGAAGAGGAGGCCGCTGTGGCCTGCTTGAGGCAGGGAGCTGACGACTACCTGATCAAGGACCGTCTGGCACGGCTGGGCCCGGCCGTCGAGCAGGCCTTGGAGGCCCGGCGTCTCCGCGGCGAGCGCCGGGCAGCGGAGCGAGAGGCACGGGTCTCCGCCCGCCAGTGGCAGGCCACCTTCGACGCCATCAGCGCGCCGGTCTTCTTGCTCGACGCTGGGGGGCGGATCGCCCGCTGCAACCAGGCGGCCGAGGAGTTCGCGGGTGAGCGGCTCAGCGATGGGATGGCGTCTATCCCCCTCGTCGGCCGCTCGTGTTGCGAGATCGTGCACGGCGCCTCCGGCCCCATCGACGACTGCCCCTATCAGCGAGCGCTGGACTCACAGCGGAGAGAAGCCGAGGTCTGGCAGCGAGGGGGCCGCTGGTTCAGGGCCGTGGTCGACCCCATGCTGGACGATGAGGGCTATCTGATTGGGTTTGTCTACGTCCTGGAGGAGATCACCGAGCGGAAGCGGACGGAGCAGGCTCTGCGTCGACGCAACCGGGAGTTGAGCCTCCTCAACCAGGCGGGGCGAACGCTCAACTCCAGCCTGGAGCTTGAGGAAGTCCTGGGCGCGGTGCTGGAGGAGGTGCGGGGGCTGCTGGGCGTCGTCGGCTGTTCCGCTTGGCTGCGGGATTTCGAGAAGGATGAACTGGTCTGTCGCCAGGTGACAGGGCCTCGTAGCGGTATAGCTCGCGGCTGGCGTCTGGAGTCCGGGGCCGGTATCGTCGGCTGGGTGGTGGACCGGGGTGAGAGCTTGATCGTGCCCGATGCCCAGAGGGACGAGCGTCACTTCAAAGGCGTGGATGCGGAGACTGGGCTGCCGATACGCTCCATCCTCAGCGTGCCTCTCCAGGTGAAAGGGAGCGTCATCGGCGCGCTCCAGGCCGTGGACACGGAGGCAGGACGCTTCGACGGCCGGGACAGGAGGCTGTTGGAGGCCCTGGCGGCCTCGGCGGCCGTCGCCATCCAGAACGCCCGCCTCTACAAACAAGCGGAGGCAGAGATCTTCCAGCGGGAAGAGGCGGAGGCGGCGCTTCGGGCCAGCGAGGAGCGCTTTGAAGAGGTCGTGCGACGCTCGCCGATTGGGATCGCCATCGTTGACTCAGGCGGCCAACTGGTGGATTGTAACGAGGCTATAGCGCACCTTCTGGGCTTCACTCGTGAGGAGCTTCTGACCCTCAACTTCGAGGATTTCACCCACCCGGAGGACCTGGAGGCGGAATGGCCCTTGATCGATGAGCTGTGGTCTGGTAAGAGTGACGAGTACCGGATGACCAAGCGGTACATCCACAAGGACGGACGTACAGTCTGGGTCGATGTCGCTGCCTCCCTCGTGCGAGACAGAGCTGGAGAACCGAGGTTGGGCTTCGCCTTTGTGCAGGATATCACCAAGCGCAAGCAGACGGAGGAAGCGCTGCGGGATAGCGAGAGGAAGTTCCGGCTGCTCTTCGAGGAGGCCCCTATCGCTTATCAGTCGCTGGACGAGGACGGCTGTCTCCTGGACGTGAACCAGGCGTGGCTCGACCTAATGGGGCATTCGAGGCAGGATGTAGTTGGGCGGTGGTTTGGGGCGTTCGTTGCGCCGGAGCAGCAGGAGCATTTCAGGGAGTGTTTTGGTCACTTCAAGGCTGCTGGTGAGATTCATGATGTAGAGCTTGCGTTGGTGCGGCAAGATGAGGCACAGGTTATCGCCTCATTCGACGGGACGATCGGGTATGATGAGCAGGGAAGCTTCAGGCAGACCCACTGCACCTTGCGCGATATCACCCAGCGCAAGCAGGCCGAGCGGGAACTACATCGAGCCGCGGAGGAGCGCCGCGTACTGCTCGATCTCTTGCCGGTGGGCATCAGTATCACCGATGAGCAAGGGCAGATCGTTGACGCCAACCGGATGTCGGAGGAGCTGCTGGGCATCTCTGCAAGCGAACATAAGGAGCGTCGGTACGACGGCCAGGAATGGGATATCATCCGCCCCGACGGGACGCCGATGCCGTCGGAGGAGTACGCCAGCGTTCGGGCCCTGGAGGATCAGTGCATCGTCCGGAACGTGGAGATGGGCATCGTCCGGGCGCAGGACGAGATCACCTGGATCAGCGTCTCCGCCGCACCCATCCCGCTGGAGGGCTACGGCGTCACCATCGCCTACGCCGACATCACCGAGCGCAACCGTGCGGAGGAAGAGCTCAAGAGGAGCGAGCGGGAGCTGCGGTTGACGCTTGATGCCACCACCGACGGGATATGGAAGTGGAATTTCAAGACCGACGAGCTCTTCTTCAGCCCCCGATACTACAAGATGCTTGGCTACGAACCGGGCGAGTTCCCCGCTACCTTCGAAAGCTGGGTTGACCTGATTCACCCGAACGATCGAGATGCGGCGTTGTCGACGGCGCAGACCTTTCTTGCCACCAAGCCGGACTTCTACCATAACGAGTTTCGCTTGAGGACCAAGGCTGGCGATTACAGGTGGATTCGCGTCACGGCCCGGGTGGTTGAACGAGATGATGATGGTGAAGCAGTGAGGATGATTGGCAATCACGAGGACATCACCGAGCGCAGGCGGGCGGAGGAGGCGCTGAAGCGACACGTGACGGAGTTGTTATTGCTCAATGAGGTAGGCCAGCAGATCGTGGGCGAGCTCGATCTGGACGCGGTGCTCGAGAACGCCACGCGTCTGGTGCAGGAGACCTTCGGCTACTATCAGGTGGTTGTCATGACGGTGGATCAGGAGCAGCGTGACTTGATGGTCAAGGCCAAGATGGGCGGGTTTGCTGGGCTTATCCCAGACGGCTATCGCCAGAGCCTGGACGAGGGGGTCATGGGGTGGGTAGCCAGCCAGGGTGAATCGGTGCTGGTGAGCGACGTCGAGAACGACCCACGCTATCTCAATCGCTATCCGGACCAGATCCGCACCCGGTCGGAGCTGAGCGTGCCAATCCGCCTGGGTGGTGAGGTCGTAGGCGTGCTTGACGTACAGAGCGAGTATCACGACGCGTTTGGCGAGAACGATCTACTGGTGATAGAGACCGTGGCCGATCAGATCGCTGTGGCGATGAAGAACGCTCGGCTCTACGAGGCTGAGCGCGAGGCGCGCGAGCAGCTGCGCAAACTGACTGGTTACCTGCAGGAGGCTCGTGAGGATGAGCGAACGCGCATCGCCCGGGAGATCCACGATGAGTTCGGCCAGATGATAACGGCGTTGAAGATGGATCTGTCCTGGTTGTCGAAGCGGCTGCCTAGCGACAGACCCCAGTTGGCACAGAAGGCCGACGCGATGTCGGACGTCGTCGACTGCTCGTTTCAGGTCGTGCGCCGCATCTCCAGCGAGCTCCGTCCCGGCATTCTGGATGATCTGGGGCTGGCAGCGGCCGTCGAGTGGCAGGCCGAGACGTTCTGTGAGCGGAGCGACATCGTCTGTCGGCTCCACCTGGACGAGGCGGCGGGGAGGCTCAATCGCGAGCTGTCGACGGTCCTCTTCCGTATCTTCCAGGAGGCGTTGACCAACGTCGCGCGCCACGCCGATGCCGCCGAGGTGCGCATCGATCTGCAGGCTGAGCCTGATGAGGTGGTGCTGATCGTGACGGACGATGGACGGGGCATTACGCCGGAGGACCTCTCCGGTTCCGCATCTCTCGGGTTGATGGGCATGCGGGAGCGCGCCCGCGCCCTCGGTGGCAAGGTGACCGTGGAGGGTGTGCCGGGCCAGGGCACAACGGTGACGGCATCCATCCCGCATCACGAATGACACGAATTGGACGAATGGCACGAGTGGCACGAACAGGGGAATAGCACAAGCTTGGGCTGGAGGTGCTGTGAAAATGATCCGCGTACTCATCGCCGACGACCACGCCGTCGTGCGCCGCGGATTGGCCCAGATACTGGAGGATGAAGCCGATCTCGTGATGGTCGCTGAGGCTCGCACCGCGGGTGAGGTGCTGCAGGCGATACGGGAAGACGGCATCGACGTGCTGGTGCTCGACATCGCCATGCCAGGCGGCGGCGGCCTGGAGGTCTTGCGGCAGCTTCAAGATCTCCTCCCTGATCTCCCGGTGCTGATCCTCAGCGTATACGCCGAGAAACAGTATGCAGTGCGCGTGCTGAAGGCTGGGGCTGCGGGCTATCTGACGAAAGACAGCATCCCCGAGGAGCTCGTCGCTGCGATTCGCCGCGTGGCGCAGGGCAGGAGGTACATCACCCCCGTGGTGGCCTCCTTGCTGGCCGAGCGGCTCCATGCGGGGAGGGCACCTCTCCACGAGGAGCTCTCCGACCGCGAGTTTCAGGTGCTCCGCATGCTGGCCCAGGGGCGCTCGGTCACCGACATCGCTGAGGATCTCAAGCTCAGCACAAAGACCATCAGCACGTACCGCGCTCGCATCCTGGGGAAGCTCCATCTGGACTCCACGGCCAGCATCATCCGCTACGCCCTCGATCACGACCTGGTGGAGTGAGAGGGCCGAAAACTCGTTCCTTTCTCAATTCGCCGTAGTCCCTCCAGCTCGATCATCCCCCTCTTGTAGGATTTGTCCTACAAGAACGTCCGATTTCCCCTACAGACAGCGACGTCCCTCTGTGATATACTGCCATCGTGTGAAAACACGTGCACGTCCATCGTGCAGTAGAGCACCGGGAGGCCGCCAAGTATGCTAAGAGTTCTGATTGCCGACGATTCGGACCTGGTTCGGGATCGCCTCAAGGATCTCATCTCCGATATAGCTGGCACGGAGGTCGTCGGTGAGGCCGCCAACGGGTCCAAGACCCTGGAGGCCGTGGAGGAGTTGGTACCCGACGTCCTGATCCTCGACATCCGCATGCCGGGAGGCAACGGCATCGACGCGCTGAAAACGGTGAAGGCGAAGGCTCCCTGCCCGACCGTGATCATGCTGACGGCGTATGCCTACCCGCAGTATCGAAGAAAGTGTTTGGAGGCCGGCGCGGAATACTTCTTCGACAAGTCCACCGAGTTCGAACGAATCGCCGATGTCTTGGAGCATCTGATCGGTGAAGGCACGGAGTGAAAGCAACCTTATCGCCATCTCCAACCTGGAAGGGAACCTGACCTACGTCAACCCCGCCTTTCCTCGATGTCTGGGGCTACCAGGACGAGGAGGAGGTGCTGAGCCGCGAGGCCGTCGAGTTCTGGCAGATGGAGGAGAAGGCCGCCCAGGTGATCAGCGCGCGCTCGACATCTCGGCCGTTGAGATCCTCGATTCCTTCTTCGCCCGCACCGCCGCCGAGACCGCCCAGATGGTGGGCCTGATGGGAGGGGAGACCGTCATCGCCGGCATGCGGCCCAACGTGGCCATCACCGCCACCCAGCTCGGTTTGACGCTGGGGAAGGCGAAGACCGCGCTCGATATCGAGCGCGCGCTGGATCTGCTGGGTGGCCTGTGAGGTGGGGGGGCAGAGCGATGTCTGATCAATACACTGGACGCGTGCGCGTCGAATCCGAGGGGGACATCGTGACCGTGCGGAGGGCCATTCGCGACGCGGCCAAGGAGATTGGCTTCGGGGTGACTGACCTGACCCGCATCGTCACCGCCGCCTCCGAGCTGACGCGAAACATCTACCTCTATGCTGGCTCAGGGGGGGTGAGGGTGAGGTGGCGCGAGCTCAACTCAGGGCAGTCATCCGGCATCAAGGTCGTCTTTGAGGATCGAGGACCCAGCCTGGAGGTCCCCCCAGAGGTGAAGGTGGTCGCCTGCCTGGACGATCAGGTGTCCATCATCCGCGGCGATCCCAACCAGCTGATGCAGGTATTCCGTAACATTGGGCAGAATGGCATCCAGGCCATGCCGGATGGCGGAGAGCTAATGATCAGACCCAGGGCCCCATCCGCGGACGCGGTCGAGGTCTCGATATCGGATACTGGCATGGGCATTCCGGAGCATCAACGAGAGCGGATCTTCGAGCCCCTCTTCACCACCAAGACGCAGGGCATTGGGCTGGGTCTGGCGATTGTGAAGACCCTCGTCGAGGGACACGATGGGAGAGTCACGGTGGAGAGCCAGGTCGGAGAGGGGACCACCTTCACTGTCAGGCTGCCCGTTGAAGCGTGTGAGGGGGTAAGAGGGTGACAGAATCCAGGAGACTGCAATGGATAAGCTGAACGAGATCGGTCACATCATCCGGGCGGAGCGAGAGACGCTGGCGCAGCAGATCGTGGCTCGCCAGTACGACGAGCAGCCCGGGGTATGGAGGCCTTTCGGGGACCCAGGCCGGGAGAAGAGCGTGCGCGACGCAGGCTACCATCTCTCGTACCTGGTCGAGGCGCTGGCTGCCTCGGATCCCTCGCTCTTCGCTGAGTACGTCGGCTGGGTCAAGGTGCTCTTCGCCGGCCTCGGCTTCCCTGAGGACGTGCTGTCGATCACGCTGGCCTGTATGCGAGAGGTGCTGGAGGCTCGCCTGGGGGCGCAGCATCAGGCGATCCTAGACCGATACCTCGGCGCGGGCGTGAGGGCATTGAACCAGACACCCGCCGCGCCGCCCAGCTACGTCGAGGAGGACGCCACCCTGGGCCGACTCGCCCGAAGGTATCTGGATGCGCTTCTGGCGGGGGATCGGAAGGCCGCCAGCCAGATGATCCTGGACGCCGTTGACGGAGGAACGCCGGTGCGTGAGATCTACCTTCACGTCTTCCAGCCGGTGCAGCGCGAGATCGGTCGCCTGTGGCAGACAAATCGGATCAGCGTGGCGCAGGAGCACTACTGTACCGCGGCCACGCAGCTGATCATGTCCCAGCTCTATCCACGTATCTTTACCACGGAGCGGACCGGCCATCGCCTGGTGGCGACGTGTGTGGGGGGCGAGCTCCACGAGATCGGCGTGCGCATGGTGGCCGATTTCTTCGAGATGGAGGGGTGGGACACCTATTACCTGGGAGCGAACACGCCGGCGGAGAGCGTGTTAAGCACCATCGCGGAGCGTGAGCCGGATATCCTCGGGGTGTCGGCCACGATTACGATGCACGTCAGCGACGTGAAAGCCCTCATCGAGCAGGTGCGAGCTTCCGGCGTGGGGGACGGGGTCAAGGTTCTGGTGGGGGGCTACCCTTTTAACACGGCGCCCGACCTGTGGCGTCGCGTGGGAGCCGATGGCTACGCCCCCGACGCGCAGGAGGCGACGGCGATAGCGCGTCGATGGATGAGCGCGGCATGAGGACGTGAGGGGGGGCACAATGATGCCAGCTAACCAGGGCACGATGGGGATTGCCTTGCTGTGTGACAGTCAGGGGATGGTGTTGAAGGTGCTCCGAGATGAGTTGGGGATCGGCGACCGGATCTCCCCTGGACAGCCGTGGAGCGCGTTGGTGGATCGGGGAAGCCTCAAGAAGGCTCTCAACTTCCTGGTCGAGCTTCGCGAACGGGGGGCGGTCTTCGACTGGGAGATGAACGTGCCCCATGAGGATCGAGTCATCACGCTGCACGTCGTGGGGGTCGAGCTCGAAGACTACCTGTTGATCGTTGGCGCCAAGAGCAGCAACGGCGTGATGGCGCTCTACGAGGAGATGATGCGCATCAGCAACGAGCAGGCGAACGCCCTGCGTCGCGCGGTCAAGGAGCGCTCGGAGCGCGCTCGCGCTCGGGAGGAGCGCGGCAGCGAGCTTTACGACGAGATCACGCGCCTGAACAATGAGCTCGTGGCCATGCAGCGCGAGCTGGCCAGGAAGAACGCTGAGCTGGAGCGGTTGAACGAGCAGAAGAACGAGTTCCTGGGCATGGCGGCCCACGACCTGCGCAACCCCCTGCACGCCATTCTCGCCTACAGCGACTTCCTCCTTGAGGACACGTCCGAGGTGCTCGGTGAGGAACAGCTGGAGTTCCTTTCCATCATCCAGTCGTCGACGGAGTTCATGGCCACGCTGGTGAATGACCTGCTGGACGTGGCCAAGATCGAATCGGGCAAGCTCCAGCTGAGCCTGGAGCCCACGGACCTGGCCGCATTGGTGGAGGAGAACGTGGCCCTGAACGAGCCATTGGCCCGGAACAAGGAGATTAAGCTGAGACGGTCGGTCCAGGAGCTGCCCACGATGACCGTAGATCCGGCGAAGATCGAGCAGGTGCTGAACAACTTGATCAGCAACGCCATCAAGTATTCGCCGCCGGACACCATCGTCGACGTTCGACTCCGCCGCGACGGCGACTGGGCTGTCCTTTCGGTGCAGGACCGCGGCCAGGGGATACCGGAGGACGAGCAAGATGCGCTGTTCCAGCCCTTCAGGACGACCAGCGTGCAGGCCACCGCCGGCGAGAAGAGCACGGGCCTGGGCTTGGTGATCACGAAACGGATCGTCAAGGGTCACGGGGGTACCATTGAGGTGGAGAGCGGGGAGGGAGCCGGGAGCACCTTCACGGTGCGCCTGCCGCTGACGTGATCGCTTCATCGCTTGGAGGAGGTGAACACGATGAGCCTAATGAACAAGCCCAGGATCCTGGTCGTCGACGAGGATGAGGGTGCCTGCAGAACCCTGCCCCTAATTCTTGAGCGAAAGAGGTACGACGTGGTGACGGCAAGCACGGCCCGGAAAGCGCTGGAGGCCGCGAACGACGGGCGCTTCAACGTTGGCCTTCTGGACATCAGGCTTCCGGACAGGAAGGACGTCGAGCTTCTCAAGCCGCTCCAGGAGCGACATCCGGATATGGAGCTGATCATGGTCACCGGGTACGCTTCGTCGGAGACGGCCATACGGGCGCTGAATGAGGGCGCCACGGCGTACATCACCAAGCCCCTGAATATGGACGAGGTAGGGCCACAAGGAGGACTTGGGACAGCTACTCGATTGGGGGGGGCGGTGCGGCGCGCGCTGGATACGGAGCGAACAGAGGAGGAGACACGTGGATAGACAGACCATTCTGATCGTGGAGGATCATAAGCCGCTTCGCACGGCGCTTCGGGCTGTTCTAGAGGCGGAGGGCTACCGGGTTCACCCTGTTTCCAATGGAAGCGAGGCACTGGAGAGCATGGGGGACCAGCAGCCGGATCTGATCGTGTCCGACGTCCTGATGCCGAAGATGGACGGATACGATTTCTATCGTGCCGTTCGCGCTCGGCAGGAGTGGGTCTCCATTCCCTTCATCTTTCTGACGGTCAAGGCGAGCCACGACGACGTTCTCAAAGGAAAGGCCCTCGGAGCGGACGACTATCTGATCAAGCCGCTCGATCCCGAGGAGCTGCTGGTGACGATTGAGGCGCAGCTGGGTCGTGCCGATGCCGTTCACGCGGCTGTGGCGACCGAGTTCGAGGAGCTGAAGGAGGAGCTGGTCACGGTGCTCGGCCACGAGCTCCGCACGCCGCTCACGTATATCCGCTGCTACACTGACCTGGCCTTGGAGAGCACCTCCTCTCAGGGCGAGGATGCCGAGGTGTACTGGAGCGGGGTCCAGCAGGGTGCCGACCGGCTGGCGCGTCTGGCGGAGGATGTCGCGCTGCTGGCGCAATTGGGCACGGATCAGGCGCTGGAGAACCTGCGTACGAAGATGGTGGTCTGTCGTGATCTCGGTGACATGCTGGACATCGTCGTTCGCCAGCATGAGAAGCTGGCTGAGGAGCAGGGGATCGCGCTGAGAGCAGAGGTGAGCCAGGACCTTCCGGCGGTGCGTCTCCACGTGCCTTTCTTTGTGGACGCTCTGAGCCGCCTGGTGAATAACGCCATCAAGTTCTCTGACGGTGAGGGCAAGCGCGTTATCGTCCGGGGACGACGGGCGGGGGCTGCAGTGGAGGTGGCCGTGGTCGATGAGGGCGTGGGCATCCCATTGGAGGAGATCGATCACCTGTTCGAGCGTTTTCATCAGATCGGGCGGGAGGAGATGGAGCAGCAGGGGCTGGGCCTGGGACTGACCATCGCGCAGCGACTGATCGAGATGCACGACGGGGAGATCACGGTGGAGAGCACGCCTGGTGAGGGGAGCACCTTCGTGATCCGACTGCCCCTGGCCGGGGAGGGAGTGAATACCAAGTGAATGCCACGATACTATGTTTGAGGTAGAGGGAGAACAGGAGGCGCTGGAACTGCTAACGCTCCCGGGCTCTATCCAGGAGACAGGGCTGACGCTGGGCCTTCTGAGCGAGCTAGCCATCAAGTTGATCTACGACGCTGGTGAAATCGGTACCACGGAGATCTGCGACGAGCTGAGACTGCCCTTCATGGGTGTCATTGAACGGGTGCTTGAGCTGCTCGACCGCGAGGAGTTAGTCAACATCGTGGGCGCGGAGGGCTTCGGCCCGCAGGCGTACCGCTACACCATCTCTAACAAGGGGATCGCTCGAGCGCGCCAGGCGATGGAGCACAATCAGTACGTCGGCCCCGCGCCAGTGCCCCTTGAACGGTACAATGCGATGATGCGGGCGCAGGCCATCGGCGAAGTGATGCTCGACGAAGCTGCCGTGAAGGCGGCCTTTGAGGGATTGGTCATCAATCAGGACATGATTGACCGGGTCGGCCCGGCCATCAACTCCGGTCAGTCGGTCTTCCTCTACGGCCCGCCGGGCAACGGGAAGACGACCATGGCCCTTAGGATGGCAAAGCTGTTGGGCCGTGACCCGATCTACATTCCCTACGCCGCCTCTGTGGACAGTCATATCATCAAGATCTTCGACGACTTCAATCACACGCAAGCTGCGGCGCCATCCCAGGCTGAGGAGCGTCAGGGCATAGCCGGTGATGGAGCTCTCTTCGACAGTCGCTGGGTGCTGATCGAGCGTCCCACGGTGGTGGTGGGTGGAGAGCTGACCCTGGGAAGCCTGGATCTGATCTGGGATCCGATCGCTAAGTACTACGAAGCGCCTTTCCAGATGAAGGCCAATGGCGGCATGTTCCTCGTCGACGACTTCGGCCGGCAGCAGATGGACCCGCAGGATCTTCTCAATCGTTGGATCGTCCCCCTGGAAACGCGGGTCGATTTCCTGAGCCTGCACACCGGCAAGAAGATCGAGATTCCCTTCGAACAGTTGGTCGTCTTCTCCACCAACCTCGACCCCACCGATCTGGTGGATCAGGCTTTCCTGCGCCGCATTCGACACAAGATCCACGTGGGCGACCCAACAGCCCAGCAGTTTCACCAGGTGTTTCGCGATGAGTGCAGGAGGCGCGGCGTCGACTACACGCGAGAGGGGTTTGTCCACCTGATCCGTCAGTGGTATGCGAAGCCAGAGCGCCAGTTCAAGAATTGCCATCCCAGGGACATCCTGGATCAACTGAGGGACATCGCCAAGTACAAGCAACTCGATACCGTGGCCACGCCCGACATGATCGACCGTGCGTGCTCCGCCTATTTCGCCGAACTTTAGAGGTAGATTATGGAGTCAACGAAGTCACCGTACGAATCCATCGTTCCTTCACCCGATGAGACCAGGATCCTGGTTGTGGATGATCGGCCCAGAACGGCCAAAGCGCTGGCTGGTTTCCTGGAGACGGAGGGTTATCAGGTCGCCGTCGCACAAGAGGGTGCTGAGGCTTTGGAGAGGGTCGAGGAGGGCGACCTGGATCTGGTGCTCTTGGATGTGATGATGCCCGGCATGGACGGCTTCGAGGCCTGCCGGAAGATCAAGAGCGACCCCGATACCGTCTTCCTACCCGTCATCCTGGTTACGGCCCTCAAAGAGACGGAGGATCGCGTGAAGGGGGTGAAGGCGGGAGCTGATGACTTCATCTCTAAGCCGCCGAACCGGCACGAGCTGCTGGCCCGGGTCAAGTCCTTGGTGCGCATGAAGGCCCTGCACGATGCCCTGGAGGCGAGCAACGATAAGCTCAGGGGGTTGGCCGACGAGCGGAAGAGGAAGCTAGAGGCTGCGACCCGGGACCTTCAGAGGTTGCTGGATGAGGATGCTCGCTTCAGCTCCGATCTCCTCCCTAGCTCCGGTGCTGCCTTCGGCGAGGCGCAGGGAACACCGACCACTCTGACCCCCTTGACCGAGGCAGCGGCCGAGGCAGGCGTAGATCCGGAATCCTTGCATAGCTTCAAGCACCAGCTCCTGTCGAAGCTTACGGCCACGCTGGAGGGGCGCACGGACTTGGACAAGACGCCGGAGGTGAGGCATATGCTGGGCCAGCGCCTGGCAGATCTCTACCAGGCTTCGGAGCTCGATCTTCTGAACCCATTGCGTGAGAGGCTCTTCCGCGCCATCATCAATGAGATCGTGGGCTATGGGCCCATCGAGCCTCTGCTGATCGATCCCAGTGTGACAGAGGTGATGGTCAACGGCCCGGATCAGGTCTACGCGGAACGAGATGGCAAGCTGGTTCCGACCGGCATCAGATTCGAGGATGACGACCATATTCTGCGCATCATCAATCGCATCATTCGCCCCTTGGGCCGCCGGGTCAACCGCAAGTCTCCCGCCGTCGACGCCAGGCTCCCCGACGGCTCCCGAGTCAACGCCATCATTCCCCCATGCGCGATCGATGGCCCGAGCATCACCATCCGCAAGTTTGGCGAAGACAAGCTGACTGTGCAGGATCTCATCGACTTCGGCTCCATCACATCGCAGATGGCGGAGTTTCTGGAGGCATGCGTGGGGGCACGGCTCAACATCATCATCTCCGGAGGCACTGGCTCGGGGAAGACCACGCTGCTGAACATCCTCTCTTCCTTCATCTCTGGCCGCGAGCGCATTGTCACCATTGAGGACTCCGCTGAGCTGCAGCTTCATCAGGTGCACGTCGTGCGATTGGAATCTCAGCCTGCTGATCCCGATGGCACTGGCGAGATGACGATCCGGGACCTGGTGAAGAATTCGCTCCGCATGCGCCCAGACCGCATCGTCGTCGGTGAGGTGCGGGGAGCGGAGGCGTTGGATATGCTCCAGGCCATGAACACCGGGCACGACGGCAGCCTGACGACGGTCCACGCCAACTCGCCGCGGGATAGCATCGCCCGGCTGGAGACGTTGGTCATGATGGCGGGCATGGATCTGCCGGTGAAGGCCATCCGCGGTCAGATCGCCTCCGCCGTGAACTTGATCGTGCAGGTGAGACGACTGCACGACGGCTCGCGCAAGGTGGTCAAGATCACGGAGGTCCAGGGCATGGAGGCCGACGTCGTGGTGCTCTCGGACATCTTCAGTTTCAAGGAGAGGGGGATAGAGGATGAGCGCGTGGTGGGAGACCTGGAGCCGACGGGGATCCGACCCAAGTTCGCGTCTCGCCTGGAGGCCTCTGGCTACAAGCTGCGGGCCGACATCTTCGCACCGAACCGCCCCTAGCTCGGCACGACGGGCATTCGCAGGTGCTCGCTCCTGCTTGCACGATCGGTGAGTTTGGACTATAATGTAACGTCGTCGAGTTCAGGGGAGGTTCTTAGGAATGCCACTATACGAGTATGAGTGTGAGAGCTGCGGCGTGCGCTTCGAGCGCCGGCAGCACATGGAGGATGAGCCTGTAGAAGTGTGCCCCGAGTGTGGTGGGCACGTGCACCGTCTGATTCAACCGGTCGGCATTATCTTCAAGGGGTCGGGATTCTACGTGACCGACAATCGAGCCAAGTCATCGACCGCGATGCCTGGGAGTGTCAAAGAGTCCGCGGATGGGTCTGAGGATAGCGGCGGCACGGCTTCCGGATCGACATCGTCGTCCGGCGATTAGGTCGTTGTGATCTAGAGTTGGAATCCCCCGCTGGCACGGATCGTCTTCTGACTGTAGTCGGTCACGTAGGTCAATAGCTCCAGCTTCAGCTCGCGCCACCTTCGGGAGGCCAAGGCCTCACGCAGGCTTCCCAGGTCCTCTGCCACGCCACCTGTCAGAATCTGAGGGTGGTTCCCATAGGCCGTGTACCATGCGTCGGTGGGTTGAATGCCCAGCTCCAATAGCCCGGGCGCGAATTCCTGCATCACGAACTCAAAATACTCATCCTCGAGTCCAGATCGAATGTTCCAAGTCATCAACAATTTAACCATACAAGCCCTAGTGTCAAAAGTCTGCCGCCCTTCCGCCCTTCCGCCCTTCCGCCCTGTCGCTCTGTCGCTTCGTTGCTCTATCGCTTCGTCGCACAATCACCTGAGAATCAGCCGGGTCACTGCTCGCATCCTAGCGACGCCATGGCTTGTTCAGCTTGAGTCTTCCAGTTTGTCGGCGGATCGAGCGATAGAAACTCGCTGTACGTCTCACACGCCATGTCGATATTCCCGCTCTGCGCGAAGGCGCCGGCGAGCGCATAGTGTGCCTCGCGCGAATCTGGCACTGACTCGATAGCCTGCTGCAGCGTATTGATGGCCGCGCTGTAATTCCCTTGCTGGAGATACACGTTTCCCAGGCCGATCAATGCTTCGGGCATGTTCTCTCTCAGCTCAAGCGCGGCGTTGAACTCCTCTGTCGCTTGCTCAAGGAGCTCTGGATCGGCCAGGGATGTCGGCTCGACCCCCGAGAGCGCCAACGTCAGATAGGCCGCTCCCAGTTGGTAGTGGGTATCAGGGTCGTCAGGGTCAATCTCTAGAGCCTTCTCGAACTGGTCGATGGCCGATTGGAGATCCTGCAGCTGATAATAGGTGACGCCCAGGTTGTGGTGGGCGGCTGCATTCTCTGGCTCGAGCTGCAACACTGCAAGGTACTCATCGGCCGCTTTCGAAAGCTCTCCGTTCTGGTTGTAGGCCTGCCCCAACAGGAAGTGGACGTCACTGTTGCCCGATGCCTGCTCGGCCGCGGCCTCCAAGACGCTGATGGCTTCGCTGTAGTTCCCGGACTCAAGATAAGCGCGACCTGAATCGAGAAGCGCTTCAATATCCTCAGTCTCGGTCCCCCCCTGACAGCCAACGAGGGCCACCAGGAGGCTTAGGGCGATGAGAAGATAGCTCTTGGACATATCCTTCCTCCAGGTTACCGACTAAAGGCTGGTCTCCATGACGACGATGTCCGTCTCGTCCGACATGCTGGACTCGCCAACCTGCAACTTCTTCTGCTTGTCAACTTCCTCCACCCCCATCTCCTTGAGGAAGGTGTCGACCCCGTCAAGCTCCTCCTCCAGTCCAGGCACCTGGTACCGCATAGGGACCACGATATCTGGCTCGAAGAGCCCGATGACCTCGGAAGCCTGGGTGGAGGTGAGGCTCCCGCCTCCTCCTACGGGCACCAACAGCACACTCACCGAGCCTAGATTCTTGACCTGGGACTGCAGAGGGACGTGGCCCAGCCTTCCGAGATGGCATATCGTCGCGCCGTCGAAATCGAAGGCGAAGATGGTGTTCAATCCACGCACGCTGCCTTGTTGGTCATCGGCGAACGTAGAGACGCCGGTGATGAAGATGCCGCTTATCTCGTACTCGCCGGGCCCATCGAGGAGCTTGAAGGGTCCCTGCACCACGTCCAGATAGTGACAGGACGCATTGTGATGGCTCACCGTGACGACGTCAGCCTGCAGATGGGGCAGCGCGATGCCTAGCTCTGGAGAGTAGGGATCCGTCACGATGGCGATCGATTCGCGTCCGGCAAGTCGAAAACAGGTCTGTCCGTACCAGCTGATTTCTACGTCCATATCGATACAGATTATACTGTGAAAGCGGCCTGGCGGCAACGCCCAGTGCGCCTGTGGCAAGGCTATGGATCGACCTGGTCACCCGCGCACATCCAGCCCTCCGACCTTTGTGCCTCTGTTCGCGTCCTCAACGCACGTCCCCAGCGGGCGAGGGTCTTCAGCCCTGGCAAACCCAGGTATGGCCTCTCGTGGCTTACCAGGGCCATCGATAGTCCTTCGTGTCATTCGTGATTCAGATGTGAATCGGCTCGCCAAATACGCCGTGAGCGGCTTCCATCAGCGCTTCGCTCAAAGTGGGATGGGCGTGCACGGTGCGCGCAATCTCCTCCGGGGTCAGCTCCCAGGTGCGCGCCGATACGAGCTCAGGCAGCAGCTCCGTCACCTCGGGGCCGACTAGGTGCGCGCCCAGGATCTCGCCCGTCGTCGCCTCGGCGACGATCTTGACGAAGCCCGCCCGCTCGCCCAAGGCGAGGGCCTTGCCATTGGGGCGGAAGGGGAATGTCCCCACCTTGACCTCGTGGCCCTGCTCGGCGGCCTCCGCCTCAGAGATGCCGAAGCTCGCTACCTGGGGGTGGCAGTACGTGCATCGGGGCACCGCGTCGTAGTCCAATAGTCTCGTCTCCACGCTGGCGATGGTCTCCGCCGCGATGATACCCTGTGCTGAGGCGACGTGAGCCAGCGCCATCTTCCCGGTGACGTCGCCAACGGCATAGACTCCGGGCACGTTGGTCCGCATCTGATTGTCCACCAGGATGTTACCTCGCTCCGTCTCTACGCCGACCTCTTCCAGGCCGATGTTCTCACTGTTCGGCACCACGCCGATCGCGATAAGCGCTCGCTCCGCTTCCAGGACGTCTTCCTCCTCGGCGGCTCCCGCCTGATTCTTGGTCGTCACAGTCACGCGTACCTCCTCGTCGGAGGCCTCAATGCCCTGAACGCGAGTGGAGGTCATGATCTCCACCCGTCGTCGCCTCCTGAACGCGCGCTCGACGATCTTGCTGACCTCCTCGTCCTCCAGCGGCACCGCATGCGGCAGCATCTCCACCACGGTGACCTCCGTGCCGTACGAGCTCCACACTTGGGCGAACTCCATGCCGATCGGCCCGGCCCCGACGATGACGGCTGACTTGGGCAGATCCCGCAGCACGATGGCGCTTCGCGAAGTCATCACCCGTTCCCCGTCAGGGGTGATGCCCGGTATGGTCCGGGCGTGTGCGCCGGTGGCGATGATCACGTTGTCGGTCTCAATCGTGCGCGTGCCGCCCTCGTTCAGCTCGACCTCGACGGAGAGGCCCTGCATCGATCTGTGGGCTGCCTTGGTGGACGTCAGCACACCGCGGCCTTCGATCACGTCGATATCGTTCTTGCGCATCAGAAGGCCAACGCCCTTGACCAATCGCTCGGAGACCTGGCGGCTGCGGTCGACCGCGGCCGCGAAGTCCAGCTCTACGTCGGAGACGGAGAACCCGAACTCTCGACCGCGATCGAGCAACGAGACGACCTCGGCGTTGCGCAATAGGGCCTTCGTTGGGATGCAGCCCCAGTTTAGGCAGACGCCGCCCAAATGCTCTTGCTCAACCACGGCGACTGCTAGTCCCAATTGAGCGGCACGGATGGCGGCCACATAGCCGCCTGGACCCGCGCCGATGATGGTGACGTCATAGGCTTTGCTCATGTCTCTCCTCCTCGCATGATAGTAGGGGCACTTTGCCCTTAGCGGATCGCCCTTGGCGAATTGACCTCGGCAGATGGATTGAAAAGCATACAGACAGCCATTCTACTACTACAACGTGAACTGTCAAGCCTCGTTGTCGCCTCATCGCTTTATCGCTTTGTCGCTTTGTCGCTTCATCGCCTTTGTGCTACAATAACGTTGTACTGGTGCCCCCAGGCTCGTTTGGGGGCTGGCTCTTCATCGCTCCCGGCCGACTCGCAATCCGCGACGCCCCCAAGCTCGTTCGGGGGCTGGATGAGTGTTAATCATGGGGGAATTCATGCCAAGAGAGACGTTTGACCGGGCCTTACAGGAGCTGGAGGATGAGCTGCTGACGTTGGGCAGCATGGTCGAGCAGGCGATTACGGACTCGGTGGCGAGCCTCAAGGGCCAGGATCGCGAAGAAGCGAGACGGTTGATTGAGCAGGATCGCGAGCTGAATGAGAAGCGATACGCGCTTGAGGCCAAGGCCCTGACGTTGATCGCCACTCAGCAGCCCGCGGCCGGCGATCTGCGCACCATTGCTGCCGTCCTGAGCCTCGCGTCCGAGTTGGAGCGGATCGGCGACTACGCCAAGGGCATCGCCCGCATCACCCTGATGGTGGGTGATCAGCCCTTGC
Organism: uncultured Anaerolineales bacterium; assembly: GCA_964575455.1. Classification (GTDB taxonomy): domain Bacteria; phylum Chloroflexota; class Anaerolineae; order B4-G1; family B4-G1; genus SKLM01. The sequence continues at coordinate 36,092 of CAZNRX010000018.1, forward strand.
TCAAGCCGCTGATCGACGTGCCCCGCATGGCCAACAAGACTCGCGATATGCTCAACCGCGCGCTGCGGGCGTTTTCGGAGCGGGATATGGCCCTGGCCCGAGCGATCCCTCAGGAGGATGACGAGGTGGACGGGCTGTACAATCAGGTTTACCGGGAGCTGCTGACGTACATCATCTCCAACCCCCGCACCATCGACCAGGCCACCTACCTTCTCTGGGTGGCCCATAACCTGGAGCGCGCTGCCGATCGTGTGACCAACATCTGCGAACGAGTCATCTTCACCGTCAGCGGCAAGCTGGTGGAGATCAAAGGGGGCGAGCAGGAGGAGATCACGTACAGGAACGCCACCAATACCTGAGCGCCAGAAGCCTTTTTCTCAAACTTATGTAGGGTGGGTTTCCACACCTGCCGAAACTGCGTTGAGCCAGCTCTCCCCCCGGACCCCTCAAGGGGGGCACGAGTGTCTCTTAGTGCGCTACGCAGCCGGACGGAGTAGCGTCCAAAGCTCGTAGCGCTCGTTACCTCTGGAGGGCCTCGACGGCGTCGCTGGCGGCTTCTCTTGGCGAGGCGTGCCCGCGCAGCACAGCCGTCAGTGCCTGCTGCATGAGGGGGGCGATCGCCTCCGTCACGACTGGGCGCGGCGGTGGCATGGCGGCCTCAAGCAGATCCCTCAGCACCGTTCGTTCCTCCTCCGACACCCTCCATAATCGAAGGGCGCTGCGCGTCGCCGGTAGGTAGCCGGCGGCCTGGGTCCACGATGCGTTCCGGCGCGCGGCTGTCAGCCAATCGACCAACCGCATAGCCATGAGTTGGCGATCCGGATCGTCGGTGACGATCGCTACCGCCCAGCCCCGCGCGACGCTGATGGGCTGTCCGCCCTTCGTGGGGATCGGCGCCGCGGCCATCGTCTCGTCGGCCTCCAGCCAGTAGCGACCGGCTCGCACCACCGTCATCCCCCCTTCGCCTCCCTTGAAACTCTCCCAGACCTGATCCACGTGCGTGGCCGTCAGCACCTGCGTCGGGGCGATGACCGTGTTCGAGACACAGCGGGTATAGAAATCGAGAACGTCGACCAGCGCCTCCTCGTCGAGTGTGGGGTCACCCTCGGCGTCGGTCAGCTTGCCCCCCGCCCCCAGATATTGAATCAGTGTAGCGTCGTTGACGGCCCCGGCTGGGCCGTCGTAACCACCGGCTGGGAAGAGGAAGGGCGCGGGAGCCGTGACGACCTGCGACCAAGAGAGGGGGGGAGCCTTGAAAAGAGCCAGTCGGTACGCCAGATGCTGCATATCGGCCCCCAGAACAGTCCCCACGGTGTTACCCTCTACCTTCCCCATCGTCGTGGCGAAGGGGAAGCGATCGTCGGCGGCCGAAGGCGCCAGGAAGTCGTCGAGCGGCTGAATAAGACCCGATCCGGCGACGGTGTCCAGGTCGGAGGCGTCCAAGACCACCAGATCCGGCAGGACGGCGGGAACGGCGTCCCGGGCTGTGCGCATGAAGTCGATCAAGCCCCCGCGTCCGTGAGCCTTCTTCACCACGACGTCGACCTGCAGATTAGGGTAGTTGTCGCTGAAATCGGATAGCTGCTGTGCAAGGACGTCTGAGCCTCCTCCTCCGCCGTACGGATCGAGCTCCTCCGGCAGCCAAAGTTCCAGCGTGTTGATCATCGGGGTTGGTTTGGGTGTGGGTGTTGGCGTGGGGCTGGGCGTGGGCTCGGTCGGCGTGTTCGTCGGCACGACGGGAATCCCCGTCAGCGCCGGACCATCGCAGGCCACCAGGCCGAGGGCTGTGGGCAGCACAGCGGCGATGGCTGCTAAACAGACGATGAACTGTCGTAACCGTGCCGTGCCGACCGACACATGCGGTCGTGATCTATCTCTATGTCTACTCATAGTAGATGGATTATAACACAATCCGCCGTTCAATCCTACTTGTCAACCCTAGGACGTCGCGGTATCATTGAGTCGCTTGCAGGAGGTTTGGCTCACGTCGATTCCACGGTGGCCAGCCTCCTCGATTTGTCTATGGGCTAGGGTTGATGGGTGGCTCTCAGAGTCAGATCCGGGGATGGGAATAGGTAAGCGAATCGGCGTAGTCGCCTTGATCGCCATCTTGGTAGTGGCGGTCGCGTTCCGGACCTGGCGTCTCAATAGCGTGCCTCCTGGTCTGACCCACGATGAGGCCAGCAACGGCCATGATGCAGCGGCCATCCTGCGCGGCGTTCGCCCTATCTATTTCACCGTAGGCTACGGCCACGAGCCTCTCTATCCCTATTCGGTTGCTCTCTTGATGGCGCTTCTCGGGACGACTGATCTGACCCTTCGCCTGACCACGGTCTTGTGGGGCTTAGGCCTGATTCTGTTGACCTACCTTCTCTCCCGAAGGCTGTTTGGCGCGCTGCCCGCGCTGATCGCCGGGGCTTGGATGGCGCTGTCCTTCTGGTGTGTGATGACCAGCCGAGTCGGCCTGCGTGCCGTCACGTCCGCGACGACGTTCGCGGCTTCTGCCTATGCTTTCTGGCGGGCGGTTCCTTTGCCCGGCGCGATGGTGCATCGCGGCTGGGTTACCAGCCGTGAACAGGCGGTGCCAGAGTCGCGATTGAGCTGGCTATGGTGGGTCGTCTCGGGTGTCTTCCTCGGTGCCTCGATCTACACCTACATGGCGAGCCGCGCGATGCCGGCGGTCTACGTTCTGTTCCTGGTCTACCTCGCAGCGCTTCAGGCCTTTGGTCGACGGCAAAAGGGCGACATGGCCCGGGGAGCAGAGCTCCGCGGCGTTGGGTCGACACACCTATCTTGGAGACGCCTCCTCGTGGGCGTGGCAGTCCTGTTGTTGATCGCGGCTGCCCTGGCGGCGCCGCTGATGCACTACTTAATGACGCATCCAGAGGCTGAGCAGCGCCTCGACCAGCTCAGCGGGCCGATCAGGGATGCTTTGCACGGGCGCTCTGGTACGTTATGGGATCACGTCTCCCAGTCGCTGCCCATGTTCACCATCCGGGGTGATCCACTGTGGCTCTACAATATCCCTGGCCGCCCGCTGCTTGATGTCCCCAGCGGCGCCTTTTTCTACGCCGGCTTGTTTGTCTGCCTGTGGCGTTGGCGTGACCCCCGCTACGGGTTCTTGCTGCTTTGGTTGGCTGCGGGCGTGGGGCCGGCCCTGGTGACGGGCCCTGATGCCACAGCGCTGCGGTCCATCGTCGCCCAGCCGGTGCTCTTCATCATCGCCGCGCTGGGCCTGACGACCGTGGTTAGGTTCCTCTATCGGCGTTGTGGGCGGTGGGGCCGCGTCGCGACAGCCTCAGCTGTGGTGGCGCTTCTGGTGGTGACCGGCGGTCGAACCGCCCACGCCTATTTCGATGTCTGGGCGCAGCACCGGGACGTCCGCGTGGTCTATCATCACGCCCTCGTAGAGCAGGCGCACTACCTTGACGCGCAAACGGAGGGCGGCGCCGTGGCTCTCTCGTCGATCTATCCGGGGCGCTTCCACGACCCGTACACGATGGAGGTCACCCTGCGTCGGGACGATCTCTCCATGCGCTGGTTTGATGGTCGCAACTCCCTTCTCTTCCCGGCTGAGGGGCAGAGCCGCGTCGTCATCCCGACCATCGCGCCGCTCGACGAGGTGCTCCTGCCCATGTTCGTGCCCCAGGCTACCCTTGTACACACGGAGCGCTTTCGCCCAGATGATCTGGTCACCCACTTTGACGTCTATCGCTTCGACGCTGACGATGCTCTGGCGGATCTCATGCCCGCGGTGACGGGGAAACCCGTCTTCTGGAGTCCGTCGGATGCGTTCCCGGTCGCCCACCCACAGTCGACGTACGAGCCGCTCAGCCTCCCCATCAACGTAGGGGGCGTGGTTGACCTGGTGGGCTATGAGGTGTTGGAGCCAACGCTCGAGCCCGGAGGTGAGGTGGTGCTGCTGACGGTATGGCGCGTCCGGGACGCTGGCCCGGGCCTTGGCGCCACACACGCTGTGGCAAGGGCCGGGCACCGTATCTCTGAGCTGGTTGCGTTCACCCACGTCCTCGACCCCGATGGCAGCGTCGTTGGACAGAGGGATCGACTGGACGTGCCGTCCTGGCACTGGCGACCGGGTGACGTCTTCGTCCAGCTCCATCGCTTTCCGCTAGAGGCTGACCTCGCGCCCGGGCACTACACTCTCGAGGTGGGGTTCTACACCCGAGAGGCATCCAAGCGCCTGCCCGTCATCGTTGGCGATGCCGCCGTCGATGACCGGGTTCTCCTGCGGCCGCTGGAGGTTGCAGGCCCTTGAATAGCCCTGAACGCCCGTCATCAGGCGTGCGGGGGGGTGGTGCGTTGCACGTTCCGTGCGTGCGACGCACCTGTTCCTCTGAGCGTTCAACATCAGGCGTGCGGGGGTGGGAGTGGGCCCTCGTCGTCGTGCTCCTCCTTCTTGCCTGGGGGCTGAGGCTCTGCTTCCTGGAGGAGGTCCCGCCCGGCTGGCGGGACGACGAGCTCATCAACATCCACACTCTCTCCAATCAGCTGCTGGAGGGGCGATTCCCCCTTTACTACCTGGGCGCATCGGGTCACGAGCCTCTGTACCATCATTTGCATGCTGGTGTCCATGCCGTGTTGGGGTTCAACGTGCTGAGCGGGCACATCCTCTCGGTGGCCTTCGGTTTGCTCTCCATCGCCCTGACGTATACCCTTGTCCGGCGCCTCTTTCCCGCCGGGCCGGCGATTGCCGCTGTCGCCACCCTCACGATGGCGACTTCCTTCTGGTCCTTGATGTACAGCCGCACGGCGATCCGCCACATCAGCTTGCTGCCGTTGGCCGTTAGCACCCTCTACGTCTTCTGGCGACAGATCGACGCTAGCGGTCAAGGTGCTGTGTCGTACCTTTGGGGATGGGGACTGACGGGCCTGCTACTGGGGGCGGCGCTCTACACCTACACCGCCTCTCGCCTGCTCCCGATTCTGCTGGCCATCTTCATTGCCTATCTGGCCTTGTTCCATCGTGACACCTTTAGGGCCCACTGGCGGGGGATGATCGTGGCGTTTGTAGTTATGGCCGTGCTGGCGGCGCCCCTGGGCATCGTTGTTGTAGGGGGGCGCACGAGGCATGCTATCGAGGGCATCGGCGCCGACGCGCGTGTGACGGAGCTGGCAGAGCCCCTGCGCCAGCTACGCGACGGGAATCCTGGACCGTTCCTTAGGGGTACCCGGAGGACGCTGGGTATGTTCCACGCCACCGGCGATCCCGAGTGGCTGTACAACATCTCTGGTCGGCCGGTGTTCAACCTTCTCGGGGGCATCATCCTCTGGGTCGGGGTCGCGCTCTGTCTCTATCGTTGGCGGCAGCCACGCTGCTTTCTCTTGCTCTCTTGGCTGGGGGTGGGATTATCCCCCGCTTTCATCAGCACACCGCCGGCCAGTCTCGGTCACACAATCCTCGCCCAGCCTGTTGCCTACATATTGCCGGCTCTAGCGTGCCTGGGCGGGGGGCTCCGCAAACACGAAAGACGCGAAACAGAACACGAAGGGCACGAAACAGCAGAGGCCCGTCCACCCGGTGCAGCCTTGACCATCATCTGTCTTCTGCTCGCGGCTTCCTTTGTCGTCACCAATGCCATCCGTGATCTCCGGGACTACTTCCTCGTCTGGCCCGAGCGAGAGATGGTCCGCGTCCTGTATCGAGCTGACTACAGGGAAGCCGCCCATTATCTGGATGCTCATCCTCAGCTCAAAGATGTTGCCGTCGCCAGCGCGCTGCTGGGACCCTGGGACCGTCTGGCCCTTGACGTCGACACCAGACACGATGACGTTGATGTACGCCTCTTCGACCCAGGGCGGAGTCTGGTGTGGGCGGGGGGACAGCAGCGCTCGCCCATCATATTGACAGCTTGGCCCTCGGCAAGTCCTACCATCAAAGAGGCGTTGGATCGTCATACCACCGTATCGGAGTCTCTCTCTACCGACCTCAAGCTGCATACCCTGTCCCCAGTAGGTGACCTCCAGGGAGGCGCTGATGGCTCGGGATTCCACCGGTTCAGCAATGGCCTCACGTTGACCGGTGCGTATTGGCTCGATCAGAGCGATCTGACACCTGGACAGGAAGCGGAGTTGATCACAACCTGGGTGCTGACTGAGCTAATCGACTTGCCACCACTGCCGATCATAGCCAATCCCCCGCCGCCTGGGGTCTATGCTGGTCCTCGGCTGGCCGTCTTTGCTCATCTCTTGGCCTCAGATGCGCAGCTCGAGGGTAGCCATCAGGAACGCCCACCGCTTGCTGTGGACGATGGCCTGTGGGTGGATCCGCTCACCCTTGAACCGGGCGATCAGTTCATTCAGGTTCACCGTTTCCTGATCCCGCACGACCCGGCTGCGAGATCTTACCGGGTTGAGCTTGGCCTGTACGATCCGATGACGGGCGACCGATGGGCCGTTTTGGATGGCGATGGGGAACCGGTGTCGGACCGCGTGTTGATTCGGCGGGAGGATCTCGCGAAAGCTGTTCTCAAGTAGCGTCTCACTATCCTATGACAGTCACTGGAGAGAGCACGGGTCGGGGAGGCGGCCGGCGTACAGAGCGGGTGAACAAGCTCAAACGGTCAGAGCAGGTAAACAAGCTCAAAGGAGGTGTGCCACCCCCGCTTGGGCGGGTCGTCTTGGTAGCCATCCTGCTGGTGGCAGCCGTTCTACGATTGGCGGCGCTGGATAGGGCTCCGCCGGGTCCTTCCTACGACGAACTACAAAACGCTCGCCTCAGCGAGCGCGTGTTGGAGGGGCGATGGGCCATCTACTACGCCGAGAACTTCGGGCAGGAGCCTCTCTATCCCACGTTGGCTGCTTTGGCCGTTTGGCTGTTCGGTTGGAGCGTGAGCACGCTGCGGCTCCCCGGCGCGCTGGCGGGTCTTCTCTTCGTGCTCGTCGTCTACCGGGTCGGTCGAAGGCTGCACACGGAACGCGCTTGACGGTGTCCCGATGTGCTTCTCGGGGCAGGCGTTGACAATAGGTTTCTAACGTGGTAAGCTACTTCTCAATCTCCCGATACCTGGCCTCGGGCGTACGGCCCGGAGGGAGTCAGCCCTGAGGCTAGGGGTCAAGCTGCATGTCGGCGAGTTCCTCGCTCGGATGGTTCGACGCCCTGGAATCAGCAGGAGCAGAGAGGAACTGACCCTGACACTTGCGACTGCACGCTTGTTCGGCAGAAGAGGAAGGGCGAATTAGAGTGAAAAGGAGTGTGACACCTTGAAGAGCAGACTGTCGATACGATCGTTTTCACACGTTCTGACCGCGGGTGCTCTGGCCGTCGTGCTTGTTGCTGGAGTATCTCTGCTGTCTTCCAGCCTGCAGGTGCAGGCGAGGCCGGTGCAGGAGGCGACCGTCACAGACCCAGTGCTCGCCCCATCAGTCCTTACCCCAACCTCGCAGACGCGCTCACCTGAAAAGGGAGCCTTGATCGAGCGGGAGGGCATATTCCCCGTGAAAGGCGTCGCCTGGCTGGGGAACGCCCGACCTCCGTTCCCGGGGGATCCCATCCTGGCGCCGATTGAGAATCAAGGTGACGAAAACTACGTCGTGAGCTGGAGTGAGGCGGTCTCTGCCACCAACTACGTCCTGTACGAGGCTGATAGCCCCTATTTCGAGGGGCAGGAGTCGATCTACGCCGGCTCGGAGACGCAGTACTTCATCTCCGATCAGCCGGAGGGCACCTGCTACTACCGCGTCAAGGCCTACAATGCGGATGGCGCAAGCCGCTGGAGCAACGTCGAGTCCGTCACGGTGGGAACAGGTAGCAGCTCCATGGCATCGGACTCGGGCGAACTCGCAGCTGGGGAGCCGATCACGGTCTGGGTGCAGATCGATGCGGGGGGCTGGCATACGGCGACACTGACGGAGACGGACTGGGGGGGCTGGGAGTGGTCTTATGACTGGAACCTGCCGGAGGGGGAGAGGTATCAGGAGCACGCTATCCACACAAAGGCCAGTGCTGAGGGGGCTGAAGGCCCCACCGATGCCATCACTGTGACCATCAACAATCGAATCTACTATGTCTATCTCCCTTATATCTTCAAACGATGGCCCCCCGTACCCTACGCTCCCGTCTTGGAGGCAATAGACAACCCCGAGCATAGAGTCAGCTACACACTCGATTGGTCCTACAGCGATGGTAGGCCGGAGGTCCCGGACCCCACCAGCTACACCATCCAAGAGGGGACCGATCCGACCTTCACTGATCCAACGATCTATTCCACCAGCGCCACTGAGCTCACCATCACCGACCCGGAGAAGGAGAAAGAGGGAGGAACGTATTACTACCGCGTGCGAGGACACAACCCGTACGGCCCCGGCGAATGGAGCACCGTCAGATCCACGACGGTGCGTGTGGTTCCGTACGCACCCGCGCTCCAGACCATAGACAACGCCGACGGGGACGATAGCTATACCGTTGAGTGGTCATATGGACATACCTACCCCTCAGTGGACACCTTCATCCTGCAGGAGGCGACGACCCCGGGCTTCTCCGATGCCGTCAACTACTCGATCGACGGCGCCACCACGTCCCGCGCATTCACCGACAAGAGCAGCAAGACCTACTACTACCGGGTGAAGGGGCGTAACGAGTACGGCGATGGCCCGTGGAGTGCGGTGAGGTCGGTTGTCTCCGTGTCTGCCGACTTCTACGACGACTTCAGCGATCCCGAAAGCGGCTGGATGACGCACGATGCGCAATGCTGCCTCAGTGGATGCGATAATGGTCTCTACCAGGAGCATCCTCAGTACAAGTACAGTCTATTCTACGGGGATGGCAAGTACCACGTCAACATCCCCCTGGACTGCCGTGCCGCCGGTGGCGAGCACGGTGACACGCGTCACATCTACCCGGTCGTGTTCCCGCCAGACGCTGATCGCCCGGATACGCGTACGTGCATTGAGGCCAAGGCGACGTTCGAGGAGTGGAATCCTTGGTGGTCATTCTGGGGCGTCGTGTTCGCGGCCAGTGATGACAAGAGCACCGTCTGGTCGTTAGAGGTCAACAACCTCGGCGACTGGGCGGTGGTGAAGAGGACGGGTTACGATTTCCCTGGCCCAAATGCGCCCTATACGAACGAGGAACGTCTGTACGAGATCAGCTACACGGGACAGTTGCGTCCACCGGCCCGAGCTGCGTTTGATTCCAATACGCTCAGGGCCGAGGTGAATGGCAACCACGTCAAGCTGTACATCAATGGCGAGGAGGCACACGAGTTCTCTGCCGCTGGCATCGGATCCCTGAAGAAGGTAGGGCTCATCGGCGGCGACTGGGAGATCACCCCGACCCAGATTGGCTACGACTACTTCTTTGTGGACGAAGGGTGCGACGACTACTAGGCCGCCTGAATGTGAACGAAGGGGATCGGGGCCTCGTCGATGAGCTCCGATTCTCTTTGTGAAGGCCGAGCACGTGATTCTCAGGGTCCTCTGGGCATGAGTGCTTGGTGCAGGCCTCTACCCCGGAATCGCCAGCCAGTTGGATCGGACTTGATTGTGCGAGTGGATCGCGCTGCGCCCTGAGGTGATGGACGGGTCAGCCATCCTGCATCGCATCCACGATCCCACCTTTGACCCTCAAACCACTGCCTTCGTGGAGGATCCGGTCTCCTGTGCTGGAACCGCTGCTTCTGTCTGTTTGCTCAAGAGGGGGGACGGCCTGGATGGAACGTAAGGCTTCTGTAGCCCCTTCTGCAGGTCGCAGCCCCTCAGGAGCGACCCTTATCCCCACTTCTTGTCTCTTGCTGGACCGATCCAAGTTGATGCTCGTTGTCCTGCTTGCCGCCTATCTCGTGCTGGCCGTTGGATACAGCGCTGTTACGCCGATCTACGAGCCCACCGACGAGATCCGGCACTTCCGATACGTGCGGCACCTCGCCGTCTACCGCCGTCTCCCCGTTCAATCCGCCGACGGGCCGCGCGCTCAGAGCCATCACCCCCCCCTGTACTACGCTCTCGGCGCCTTGGCGAGCTGGTGGGTGCCCATCAGGCAGGAGGTCTACTACGAGCCTCCTCGGAATCCCCACTGGACAAACCGCTACGATGAGGTCAGCGTCTACAACAAGAACCAGTACATTCATCGGGCTGAGGAGAGATTCCCCTATCGCGGTGTTACATTGGCTGTCCATGTCGTTCGCTGGCTAAGCGTGCTGATCGGCGCAGGCGTCGTCTGGCTGACCTTCGAGTTGGGGCGGGAGGTCTTCCCGGGCCGACCAGCCCTGGCTGTGGGAGGGGCGTCAATCGTTGCCTTCAATCCTCAGTTCCTTCACTTGAGCGGGGCCATCAACAACGACGTACCGGCGGCGTTCTGGGGGGCGGCGATACTTCTTGCTTGTGTGCGAGTCATCCGCAGGGGGCCGGACCTGCGGAGCGACGTCACGCTGGGTATCCTCTATGGCTTGGCTCTCCTGACCAAGCTTCATCTGCTGGCTCTTGCGTTGCCCATCGGTCTGGCCTATGCCCTCGCCGCGTGGCGATCTCGTGGTTGGGAGCACCTTCTTCGGGGTGGTGCTGTCATCTTGTCCGTAGCTGCGCTCGTTTCGGGCTGGTGGTTCTGGCGCAACTACGTGTTGTACGGAGATCCCACAGGTATGGCCAAGGTCAATGAGCTTTGGGCCGGGAGGAGTCCGGCCGGCAATTGGTGGGCACTCCGCCAGGGGCTGCCGTACCTTTGGAGCAGCCTTTGGGGGCGTTTCGGCTACGGGCAGATTCCCCTCCATCGCAGTCTGTATGCGGGTCTGCTGGCCTTCTGCGTGTTGGCGTTGGTGGGGTACCTTGTGCCTCGAACCGGCCGTCCGTGCCACCTCTCCCTCTTGGTGCTGGCCGTTACCCCCTTGGTCACCTTCGCCGTCGTCTGCTACTACATCCTCATTCAGCCGGCTGGTGCGATGGGACGCTTTCTATTCCCCGCCTTGCCGGCCTTTTCTCTCTTGGTCATCTTCGGTTTAAGCCAGTTCTCTCCGGAGCAACTAATTGGGGCTGCAGCCCTCAGTGTGACGGCGGGAATGGTGGCTCTGGCAATCTACGCCCTGGTCGGCATCCTGCGGCCGGCCTTTGGCCGCCCGCGGCGGCTGGCGCAGTCGGAGATCGCTTCCCGTCCCAACCCTATGAGCGTGCAGTTTGGCAGCGTTGGGCGACTGTTGGGATATCAGGTCGACCCAACGCAGGTGGAACCGGGTGACACAATGGACGTCACTCTCTACTGGCAGGCCCTGGCTCGGCCAGACGAAGACTACACGGTTTTCGTCCATCTGTTGAGTGACGTGGGAACGATGATCGCCCAATGTGACACCTACCCTGGCCTTGGACGGTACCCCACCACTGTCTGGGAACCGGGCGTCGCCTTCGCCGATACGTACGAGGTGCACGTCCCCCAGACCGCCTATGCCCCGGACACAGGCTACCTTCAAGTCGGGCTCTACCTGGCCAACGGGCCACGTCTGCTCACTGCAGACGGACGTGACGCGGTGCGATTGACCCTCATCAAGATCCAGGAGCGTGCCGATGGGTTTCCCAATCCTCAGGACGTGGACTTCGGCCACCGAATCGCCCTGGTTGGGTATTCGCTTGATCGGCGGGTGGTGCAACCTGGAGAAGCAATCCACCTGACGCTTTATTGGCGTCCGCTGTCTCGCATGGAGCGAGACTATCGCGCCTTCGCTCACGTTCTGGATGGCGACAATGGGGTACGGGCGAACAGCGACAGTCTCCTCCTTCACGGATCCGTTCCTACCAGCCGATGGGAGCTCGGTCAGATTGTGAAGGAAGAGCGCGTCCTTTCGGTCGCGACGGATACTCCTCCGGGATTCTATGACATCGAGGTTGGCTTGCACGAAGCCAATGGGGGGCGGTTGCCGGTGATGGGAAAGGGGGAGCATCGCAAGGGATACCGCGTTCTGCTGAGCAAGATCAGCGTGGAGGGGCAGTGACGAAGCGCTCAGGGACGCCGTCCATCCCCGGGACGCCGTCCATCCCCATGAACGCTCTGCGCATCGTGATCAGCGTGGGCGCCCTTCTCTTTCTTTTCTGGAGGGTGGTCAGCCCCGGTGAGACGCTGGAGGTGCTGCGTCGGGCCGACTTGCGCTACCTGTTGATCGCCTATTTGCTCTTCGTTCTCAGCCTTGTGATTCGAGCTTACCGTTGGATCGTCCTTCTTCGCGGCCTGGATCCGACGATACCCTTTCGCCGCTTGGTTCGCCTCTACTTTGTTGGACAGTTCTTCAGCAGTTTCCTGCCCACTCAGTTCGGAGGCGACGTCATGCGGGCGCTGGAACTGACCGAGGACACCGACGCATCGGCTGCCGTTGGCACTGTGCTGCTCGATCGGATGACGGGCCTGCTGGTGCTGCTTGCTATGGGGCTCGTCGCGCTGCCTTTTCTGGCCGCGCAGATGGAGGGGTGGTTGGTGGTGCTTCTCGTCGGCGTGGCGGGCGGAGGCCTGGTTCTGGGTGCGTTGATATTGGAGGGGCGGCTGCTCCGGCGGGCGACCAGCTGGCTCCCCCAGGCGCTCTCTCTGACCGGTCAGGGTGCACTAGCGAAGACGTATGCGGCAGTGACCGGTTGTGGTTGGTGGGCAGTGTCTCGTGCCTTCCTGGTCTCGGTGGTGTTCAATCTGATCAACATTCTCATTAACTGGCTCTGCGGTCGGGCGGTCGGGGTGGAAACCGGTTTGGGGTACTTCTTCGCTGCCACGCCGATCCTCTCTGTGTCGGGCATGATCCCCTCGATCGGCGGCTGGGGTGTGCGTGAGGCGGTCAGCACGGCGCTCTTCACCCCTGTAAACGTGGATGAGAACGTGGCTGTCGCGCTGGGCCTGGCCCTCAACGGCATCACCCTTGGGGCGGGTCTGGTTGGCGGGCTTGTCTACGGCATCGAGAAACTACGGAGCTTGCGATCGCAGCTGTCGACGGGAGGTTCTCAGCAGGATGATCACCAGCTCAACCAACGATAAAGTCAAATACGTGCGGAAGCTGCAGAACCAGAAGAGCGTGCGTCACGACGACCGGCGCTTCGTGCTGGAGGGCGTGCGGTTGGTTGAGGAGGTCTTGCGGGCTAGCCTCGTGCCGAAGCTGGTGTTCTACACTGAAGCGCTGGCCGAAGAGGGGCGTGGGAAGGCCCTTCTGGCGACGCTCCGCGGTCTGGGTGCCCCTTGCACGATGGTGAGCGAGTCCGTCATGGAGCACTGCTCGGATACCGTGACGCCCCAGGGCATCCTGGTCGTGCTCCCCTTCCCGGATCTCGCTCCGCCACAGCCTTCCACCTTCGTGCTGATCGTCGACCGTCTTCGCGACCCGGGCAACCTCGGTACGCTGCTGCGCACGGCGCTCGCCGCTGGCATAGAGCAGGTCCTGCTGGCGCCGGGCACCGTGGGTTTCAGCAATCCGAAGGTGGTGCGATCAGCCATGGGAGCTCACTTGCAGCTCCCGATCGTGGATGCAGATTGGGACACCATCGCTGAGGCGGTCGCCGGCTGCGACGTCTGGCTGGCCGCGGCTGCTGGCGCGACCCGCTACACCGAGGTGGACTGGACCCGTCCCGCGGCGCTGATCGTAGGGAGCGAGGCTCACGGGGCCGGGCCGAAGGCCCGTTCACTGGCTCAAGGTCAGATCTCGATCCCGATTCAACCGGCTGTCGAGTCCCTCAACGCAGCGGTGGCGGCGGCCGTCATCCTCTTCGAAGCCGTGCGTCAGAGGGGCTGGCCGGCGTCGAGTTCAGCTTGACAAAAGCTGACTTCTAGGGCATAATCGCGCCCAACAGTGAGTCGAACCTTCACGAGAGGTCCCGTTTGTCTTTCGGGAGGGTCGTCTCTCCAACAGTGAACAAAGGCTGCGACGGGGAAAAGTAGGTGGAGGGAAGCCTCCAGGGAGGCGGGGCCATAGACTGCAAGCCCTGCTCGGTGGAACTTCCCCGAAGTTCGCCCCCGAGCCGACGGGTGAATCGCCGGGCACAGATTCTTGCTGTGCCCAGGCGTGAGTAGCTCGCTCCGCAGGTCCAGCGTTAGAGGGACAGCCGATCGCGCCTAGCGGCGCTGTCGGTGGTGAGGAGTGGACCCAGATCAGGGTCAAGCAGGGTGGTACCGCGGGAGAATAGCGCTCTCGTCCCTATGGGGCGGGGGCGTTTTTAGTTGTCTGGAAGGGATGCCGCTGGCCCGGTGATTGCCGTAAACGTAGCGACACCCGGTGACCAGCCGCAAGGATGGAGTGATCGAGAGAAGGAGTGAGTCCGATGTTGGATGAGTTGCGTCGCGTTGAGGAGGAGGCTCGTTTCTCCCTGGAGGAGGTGCAGGACAGTCAGGAGCTTGAGGCCTGGCATAAGCGCTACCTGGGCAAGAGAGGGGCGTTGACGCAGATGCTCCGTTCGGTCGGGAGTCTCCCCAAGAAGGAGCGCCCTGCCTTTGGACGGGCGGCCAACGAGGCCAAGGTGAGCCTGCAGGAGGCCCACAGGGCGCGGGCCGAGAGGTTGGAGCGCGAAGAGATGGAGCGGGAGCTGGGTGAGAGCGCCATCGACGTCACCCTTCCTGGCCGGCCCATCGGGCCTGGTCACCTCCACCTGACGACGCAGACGCTGCGCCGTATCTATGACATCTTCGGGGACATGGGCTTCCAGGTCTACGAGGCACCGGAGGTGGAGACCGACGAGCTGAACTTCGGCCTGCTGAATATGCCGCCCCATCACCCGGCGCGCGACATGTGGGATACCTTCTGGGTCGACGACGAGGTCGTGCTTCGCACCCATACATCGCCGGGTCAGATTCGGGCCATGCGCGAGTACCATCCCGACCCTATTCGCGTGATCCTGCCGGGCAAGTGCTATCGCTATGAACAAGTGACGGCCCGTTCCGAACATCAATTCTATCAGGTGGAGGGGTTGGCGGTTGGTCGTCGTATCACCATGAGCGATCTGATTGGCACACTGACGGAGTTCGCTCATCGGTACTATGGTGGCGAGCGCCGGGTCCGCATCCGCGGCTCCTACTTCCCCTTCACGGAGCCCTCCATCGAGGTTGATATCGACTGCATCCTCTGCGAGGGCGAGGGCTGCCGTGTCTGCAAATATAGTGGCTGGCTGGAGATCGCGGGTGCGGGAATGGTGCACCCGGTCGTGCTGGAAAACGGGGGCTATGACCCTGATGAGTGGAGCGGATTCGCCTTTGGCCCGGGCGTCGAGCGGCCAGCGATGCTGAAGCACGGCATCGATGACATCCGTCTCTTCTACAGCAACGACCTGCGCTTTCTGCGCCAGTTCTGAGTCGCGCCAGGTGCTCTTGCTGGACAGAGGCTTAGCTTGAGGCGGGTTGACGCTTTGTGTGCGACGTGCACGTTGAACAGCGACGTGGGAGCCTGACCCAGTGATGAGTGGACATCAGGAGACAAGCGGTAGCAACGCGCCGCTCACGAACCGGCGATGGTACCTCGACCTGGCTCCGTGGGCCGTGGCTCTGGTCTTTGTGGCTGTTGAGATATGCCGCGTGGCGGGCCAAGTTGCCGTGCGCTATCCGGATTTCTTCCCCGCGGCCAAGTGGGCCTCCCGTTTCGATCTGCACCACCTGGCCGAGTGGCGATGGGCGGACGGGCTGTATCCGATGGGTTACCGGCTGCTGCTGCGGCTGGGGGTCGAGCTGGGGCTCGATGTGTTGAGCACCGCGTTCGTCCTCTCCATTCTTGGTGGGGTCCTCGGGCTGCTGGGAGCGTTCTTGCTTATCCGACGCATGACGGGGAGCTGGGTTCTGGCGCTGCTCACTGAAACGGTGCTGGCCTCCACCAGCTACTACCTCTTCTTCGCCAGCCTGGACAGCACCGACATGCTGGCCGGCGGCTTGCAGATTCTCTCGGTAGCCACGCTGTTCGCCGATGGTAGACCAAGGCGTGTGGCTTCTCTGGCTGGTTTGCTTGCTGGCCTCAGCTACCTGATTCGTTACACCGCTTCCCTCACGATTCTGCTGTGCCTGCTCTATCTGGTGGGTTACGCTTGGAGTCGACGAGCTCAGCTGCAGCAGGATCCCAAGGTTGGTAAATGGTGGGTCGTCCCACTACTCTACCTGCTTGGTGCGGGGGTGGGTGCTGCCCCTCAGTTGATCGCCAGCACACTGGTCGAGGGTAACCCTTTCTACACTATCCAGGCGCGCAACCTCTGGTTTCACGTCATCGGGGGCAGTGACTATATCTTTGAGTGGACCTCCCCGCCGGAGGACCTCTCGGTGTTGAAGATCGTGCTCACCTATCCCCGTGAGTTCATCATCCATTGGCTCGATCAGTTTCGCGGCTTCTGGGTCAGTCAGAGCGCCGTGCCCCTGGACGCACCTTTCGCGCCTCTGATGCACGCTGGGTTGCTCCTCACGTTTCTGGTTCCCGGCAAGCTCGCGCGCTCTGATCGAGCGTTTCTTGGCCTGTACACGATTGGCAACCTGGTGCTGCTGTCGCTCATCCGATTAGACAAGAGATTCCTCATTGTGCTGATGCCTGTCTTCGTGTTCGCCGCCGTCCACTTCTTGTGGAGAATCGTGCCTCCTGGCGTTCGAATTCGCCATCGCTCGGTCCCTGTTCGCATCCCGGTGATGATTCTGCTGACAATCTGGAGCGCGCGCTATCCGTTTGAGTTCATGAGGGTCAACTTTCAGGACCGACGGGTGATCGAGGTGAGCAATACCTTGCACGCTGCCGGGATGGACTCGGTCAGCCAGGTCTACAGCACGCATACTGGCTACCAAGACGTCGCCGATCCCTGGAAGAGGCGTTTCCCGCAAGCAGCCTCTATCGCCCCGCGGTTGGAGTCGTACGAGGAGCTCCTGGATCTGCTTCAAGACGATGACTATCGGTTCCTGATCTACGACGATGACACCGGGCGAACCCTGTACCCTGAGCTAGCGTTTCTTCTCTCGCCCGAAGCTCGTCCGCAGGGATTGACGCCCGTGCACATAGACGAGGATGGAAGACACGTGGTCTACCGGGTGGCAGGTGCCGAGACCAACGCCTATCGGGAGCTGGACGCCAGGTGGGAAAACGGGATCGCGCTGAAAGGGTGTGAGACATATCTAAGCAGAGATGTGCCGAAGAAGGAGGAGTGCTACCGTCTGGGCGTCTATCTCCATTGGCGGCCCACTCAGCCGGTGTCCCGAGTGCTCAAGGTTTTCGTGCACCTGATGGACAGTGACGGTCAACTGGTCGCTCAACACGATGGGCTTCCGGTCCTTTGGACCTACAACACCGACGAGTGGCAAGTCGGGGAGACGGTCGTGGATTTCCACCAGGTGAGGTTCCAGAAGCCCGCGATGACGGAGTCCTACACCGTCCGAGTGGGGCTGTATACGGGGGATGAGGGCCGAGTGGCTCTGGCGGATCCCGCTGGCGGCGATTCCCTCGCTTTGCAGACCTTCACCATCGCTGATGAGAAGTGACCCGGCAGAAGCCACGATTGCTGTAGATAACGAGCGGTCAGGCGCAGCGCAGGTGTCGCTCCTGCGGTGGCTGCTGCCGCTGAGCGTGGCCCTGGCGGCGGGTCTTCTCTACTGGCGCACCTTGGCTCCAGGGACGGTCTATCTGCAGGACGTCGCCGAGTTCCAGACGAAGCTGCACACCCTGGACGTTATCCACGCCACGGGATATCCCTTCTATCAGATGGTGGGCAGGCTGTGGACTGCACTGCTGCCCCTCAGCTCCATAGCCTGGCGTGTCAACCTTCTCTCCGCTTTCTTCTCCGTTGTCTGCCTGGTCACCTTGTGCTGCATCTTACAGCAGATCGATGTGCGCCCTTGGGCCGTTCTGGGGGCGTGTGGGTTGCTGGCCTGCTCCCGACTGTTCTGGACCTACTCCATTCTGGCCAGCACGTACACTATGCACGCCGCGCTCGTGTCGTTAGCCATGTGGTCTCTGATGCGCTGGCAAGCGGGACGCGGTTCAGGCGTGTGGTTTGCGCTGGCGTGTGGCGTGGGGCTGGCTCATCACCGTGTGTTCATCATTCTTCTGCCCGCCTTCGCACTTGCCATCTTGTTCGACAGCCACGCGCGCTCTCGGCTGCAGGATGAATGGCTGAAGCTCGGCGTGCTGCTGATCGTGCCCATACTGCTCTCCTACGCGTGGCTCGCCGCGCTGGGCGTCTGGCCTCTAGGGCAGCTTCTTCACTACCTGTTCTTTGAGGGTGCTACCTACGTTGGGCACGTGGGGGACGTGGCGTCGTGGCCTCAACGTCTTACGAACAGGATCCTACCGTGGCTCATAGAGTTCTCCGGCCTTGTTCCCACCCTGACGGGTATCGCCGGATGGTTTGTGTCGCTTCGAACAGGTGCCGATAGCCTGAGACGGCGCACTGGCCTCTTGCTCTTGTTGGTGGGAGGGTGCACGCTCGGCTTCTTCTCAGTTGCGTGGATAGCGCCTGATAATCGCCGCTACTTCCTCCAGTTGGACCTGGTGCTAGCTCTCGGGTGGGGGCTGGCCCTAGATGAGGCGTGGACGTGGCTCCGCCGCCGGCTGCGCGGGGTTTGGCTGCCCAGGGCTGCGCAGGCTGTCCTGGCTGTGAGCGCGTGTGTGCCGCTGATCTGGCTGTATCCAAGGAATGTTGAGGCTACCGCTCGCTACCGCGACGGCTATGCCGACCGGGTTTCGCGGAGGATACTGGCGACGGTCGAAAGCGAGGCCACGATCTTTGGGGGCTGGGTTCTAGGCTGGCCGCTCCGTTACTATCACACTGTCGAGAATCTGCGGCCTGACGTGCAGGTGATTGTGGAGCCGGGCGGGGGGCATCATCGCGACCAGGCCATCGATCTGATCGAGGCTGGGAAACCCGTCTACTTCCGCCAGGCTATGTATGGCCTGGATCAGGAGACGTCGGACTACGCGTGGGCCCCTATGGCTGTTGGCAACCTGGCCCGAGCCTTGCCCTATATCCCTCCTCTGAAACAGACCGAGACGCTTGCAAGACGCGTGATTGACAATGGTCTGATCCTGCATAGCTTCGGCCTCTCTAGCTGGCCTCTGCGCTCCGACAGCTTCGTGCGACTTCAGCTTACATGGGATGAAATCGATCTGGTGGCACCTGAGGCACGCTTGGGGCTGGATCTGAGGGACGCCGCAGGGGTAACCTGGTGGGATCATGAGGCTTCATGGTCGGAGCTGGGCGGCGAGGATTCACGGACGAACATCTACTGGGTCACACCTCCTACGCTGTCTCCAGGGGACTATGCCCTGCACGTTGAGCTTCGTTCACCGGCCGGCGAGTGCCTTGGAGGGGCGCCGATAGCGTCGGTTCCCGTGGCCGCTGGCTCGCCCTTGTCGGCCGAAAGGCTGGTGCTCGAAAACCAGGTTCATCCACGGGAGCTGATTCCCTCGGAGGATCCTGACCTTCGGCTGCTCGGCTACGGTTTCGTCCAACGGGAGATCTTGGCCGGGCACCATCAGGTGCCGGTGTCATTCTACTGGGAAGTTGCGCAGGTTCCCGAGGAACCATACCAGGTCTTCTTTGTGGTTGAGGGCCGGGAGGGCCAAATCCCGGTTAGCGACAGTTGCTCTATCGTTACTCCCTACCCTGGCGCCCTGGTGAGGACGCCCTGCGTTCTCCAAGTGCCAACTCGTGTGGCGACATGGAAGCATCGGCTGGCTGCGGTCGTCACCGACGGGCAGGAGCGTTGGCGGATCCCGCTGCAGGATGTCCGTATTTCCGACAGGCGCCGTGTGTATCGTGTCCCCAAGATGGAACACGCGTTATCCGTGAGCCTGGGTGATGCCATCACGCTCCTCGGCTACGACCTCTCTTTGCAGACGGCGCGACCTGGTCAGGATCTCACGCTGACGCTCTATTGGCGGGCCAAGGCCGACGGAGAGCAGTGGCTCAAGGTTTTTACCCATCTGGTCAGTGCCCAGGGGACGCTGCTGGCTCAGCACGACGGCGTGCCCGGTTCGGGCGCCGTCCCAACTTCGGAGTGGGTTTCCGGTGAGGTGATCGTTGATCGTCACACGCTTTCCCTCCCCGCCGATGCCCCGGTCGGCGAGTACAGGTTCTACGTGGGCATGTACTCACCAGATACAGGCGAGCGTCTGGTGGCGCGGGACGCGGAGGGAGAGCGATATCCCAACGGGGCTGTGCCGTTGGAGGCAATCACCGTTGAGACCGAGTGAGCAGTGATAGGTCTTATGAGGGGGGCTGCCGGGTCGGCTGTCCAGATCGATGGGTCGGGAGATGACGTCTAAGGATCATGCCCTGGCTGGTGGAAGGATCTACCCTGCGCTGGCGGCATTGGCGATGAGCTTCATCATCGCCGTCGTCTTCGGCTTGCTGACGGTAGCTATAACTTGGCCCGTGGTCGGGCGCATTGACGAGATGCTCATCGGCGATGACTATGATGTCTACATCAACATGTGGGCCAATTGGTGGACGCGAGAGGCGATGGAGAGGGGGCTGGATTTCTATCGCACCGACTACATCCTCTTTCCGCGAGGTGCGAGCCTCGTCTTCTTCAGCTTCAGCCACGTCAATACGGCGCTCTGGCTGCTGCTGGCTCCCCTGATCGGGCGCATTGCTGCCTACAACGTCCCGATGCTGCTGGTCTATGCTCTGAGTGGCTTTTCGATGTACCTGCTGGTCCACCATCTGACCGGTTCGCGGCGTGCTGGTTTCGTAGCCGGGCTTGTCTTTGCCTTCTGCCCCTACCACATGTACGAAAGTGGTCACCCTAATCTCGCGGCGGTCCAGTGGATGCCGCTGTTCGTCCTGTCTCTGCATCGCATACTATATGACGCCGATGCGGGCCCGCTTCCGCCACCGCTGCTCGGGGCGCTCTGGTTTCTCCTGACTGCGCTGTCTGGCTGGCACCTGATGCTCTTGCTGGCAGGCTGGGCGGTGGTCTACCTGATTTACGAATACTTGGCCAATCGAGGCGACTGGGTGCCAACGGCTTCGCGTCGCTTGATCCTGATGGTCGGGTGCATCGCGGTGTCGACGAGTCCGTTCATGTGGCCCATCCTCCGTGACTATCTGACGACTGACGCAACCTTCGCGACGATGGAGGTCCAGGAGGGTTTGGGGAACGACCTGCTGTCCTTCGTCGTCCCTCATTGGCGCCATCCGCTCCTGAGCTCCTTGGTGGCAGGCATAGTCGACAGCTTTGGCTACGCCAAGAGGCGTCCTGCCTACCTGGGATGGGTGGCCATCGGCCTGGCCGCCTGGGCCGTTGCTGCCGTGCGAAGGATACCTCGCGTCTGGTTGCTGTCCGGCCTCTTCTTCGCCCTGCTCTCGCTTGGGCTGCAGGTCAAGGTCGCTGGAGCGTCTGTCCTCCCCTTTCGATTGCCGTGGGCCATCCCCATCATCAAGGTGCTCAGGCATCCGTACCGGCTCAACACGCTCGTCTTCTTGTCGCTTGCCGTGCTCGCCGGGTACGGTACGAAATCTCTCTGGGATTGGATTGCCGGGCCAGGCGTTGGCCTACGAAGCCGTCCACTGGCCAACGGAACCTTGGCCTTCCTGAGCGGCGTCCTTCTGTTCGAGTATCTGATCCATCCCTTCCCGACCATCGAGCCACTCCATTCGGCCTTTGCTCGGCAGCTGGCCGAGGAACAGGGGGATTTCGCCGTCGCCGATTTTCCTATGGGGCGTCAGGTGGATAAGCGCTACATGTTCTATCAGACGATCCACGAGAAGAAGATCGTCGGTGGTTTCGTCTCCCGTGCGCCAGACGACACTTACGCCTTTGTCTCTGGAGATCCTCTGTTGGGGCCTTTGCTGGCCGGGAGGGCCCCTGATCCGGCAGTCGATACTCGGAGGCAATTGACCGGCCTGGCTGCTCACGGCATTCGATACATCACGCTGCACAAGGATGTTCTTGATGATGCTGAGCGAGAGGCTTGGAGAGGCCGGCTGGGTGGCTTTCCCACGCCTTTCTACGAGGACAGCAGGGTGGTCGCCTATCGTACCTTACCGCGCATTCAGGCCGATGACCTACCATTGGGCGATCGACATCGCCTGGATGTGCGGATAGGCGACCACATTGAGCTGCTGGGCTATCGCTTGGACGTTGACGACCTTTCCGCTGGTGGCACTGTCAACGTGACGCTGTTCTGGCGATCCGATGGCGAATCTACAAGGGGGGATTGTCGCCCCAGCTATCATGTGTTTGTACATCTGGTGAATGAGCAAGGGCAACTGGTAGCTCAGCACGACGGTGTTCCCATGGAGGGGGAGCTGCCAACCTGGAGCTGGTGGAAAGGGGAGGTGATTCGGGATGAACATTCGTTGGTTCTGGAGAGGGGCTTCCCGGAGGGGGAATACGCCCTGTACACCGGCATGTACGATTTCGCCACCAAGGCCCGGGCGCCGGTAGTCACGTCTAGTGGCAAGAGGCTGCCCGACGACGCTGTCTTGCTCGAAAGCATCGACGTTCGTCACTGATGGACCGAGGCAGTCTGTGTGTTTGCACGCGGAGACCCTCTTCTGAATGACCGTGTAGCGCCTGATCCAAGAACTGAGTTCTGTGAGGAGATGAACAATGCAAGTACCTGTGAGTTGGCTCAAAGAGTATGTGGATGTCGATGTTCCGGTCGAGGAGTTGGCCCAGCGGCTGACGCTGGCCGGCCTTGAGGTCGAGACCATCGAATACATCGGCCTGCCGCAGGCCGAGCTGCCCTGGGACCCGGAGAGGATCGTGGTGGGCGAGGTCCGAGCCGTGCAGCAGCATCCCAACGCCGACCGACTGGTCGTTGTCGAGGTCGATTACGGGGGGGCGGAGAACGAAAAGGTGGTCACCGGTGCCCCCAGCCTGTTGGAGCTTGAGGGAGAGAGTGACCTCCATTTGAAGGTGGCCTTCGCGATGGAGGGCTCGCGGCTCTATGACGGTCACGCCGAGGGTGCAAGGGCTGTGACGCTGCGGCAGGTTAAGATCCGGGGCGTCCCCTCGCGCGCTATGGTCTGCTCAGAGAAGGAGCTGGGCCTCTCCGAGGAGCAAGTCGACATTCTCTACCTTCCCGATGATGCCCCGGTCGCCACCCCGCTGGTCGAGTATATGGGTGATGCGGTCCTTGAGTTCGATATCAAGGGCCCCTTCGCCCACCTGAACTCGGTCGTCGGCGTCGCTCGGGAGGCAGCGGCGCTGCTCGACGTGCCCCTCCAGCGGGATGCGCTTGAGGTGTTGGATCGTCATCCTGCCGAGCTGACACCCGATCCTGATTTCCTCTTCCTAGACATCGCCGACCCCGATCTCTGCCCCCGCTATTCGGCGGCCTTCATCACAGGTGTGGACGTGAAGCCCTCGCCTTTCTGGATGCAGATGCGTCTGCGGCGTGCCGGTGTGCGTCCGATCAACAACATCGTCGACGTGACCAACTATGTCATGCTGGAGCTGGGCCAGCCGCTGCACGCCTTCGACTGCGCGCTCCTGCAGCCCCGCCCTGGCGAGGAGCGGCCGGCCATCATCGTGCGCCGAGCCCAGCCCGGGGAACAGATGAGAACGCTGGACGGCCAACTACGCACCTTCGATGAGGATATGCTGCTGATCACGGACGGCGGTGGCCCGGTTGCTGTGGCCGGCGTGATGGGGGGAGAGGAGAGCGAGGTCTCTGAGAGGACGACTGAGGTCCTCCTGGAGTCGGCCAACTTCGACTACCTCAACGTTCGTCGCACGTCCCGAGAGCTAGGGCTGGCGTCGGAGTCGAGCCAGCGCTTTGGACGGCGGGTAGATCCCAAGTTGACGGTGAAGGCGGCGGCAAGGGCAGCCCATCTGATGGCCGATCTGGCGGGCGGCACGGTCGTACCCGTCATCGGCGATCTCTATCCAGGTCGCAAGCCAGAGCAACAGATATCCTTCGATCCAGAGCACGCGCAGCGCCTTCTGGGCGTTGAGATCCCGAGGAAGGAGATCGCGCGTATCCTCAAGTCGCTGGCGTTCGACGTGTCTGATCTTGCAGGGCCGGGGGCTCTCACAGTGACCGTGCCGTCACACCGTCGGGACGTCACAAGGCCTGTCGATCTCGTCGAGGAGGTGGGCCGCGTCTGGGGGTATGATCGCTTCCCCACCACCCTGATGCGGGATGAACTGCCCCCACAGCGGGAAAACGCGCGGTTGGTGGGCGCCGAGCGCGTGCGCGATGTGCTGACCGGTTGTGGTCTGGACGAGGTCATCACGTATTCGTTGGTGAGCCTTGAGGATGAGGGGAAGCTCCATCCGGGCGAGCCGATGCCGGACCCCGAGGACTACCTTCAGCTACGTAATCCGCTTTCGTCGGAGCAAGCTACGTTGCGACAGAACCTCCTCCCTTCCTTGCTGGACACGACCCATAGGAATCTACGCTTCGTGGAGCGCGTGGCGATCTTCGAGATTGGTCGAGTCTATATACCGGTGGAGGGAGGGGTGTTGCCCGAGGAGCCACGGCGATTGGGCGTCGTGATCGCCGGCCCCCGGGAGGAGCGATCGTGGCTGGAGCACCAAGATCGCTCCTGGATGGACCTCTTCGACTTAAAGGGTATCGTGGAGGCACTGCTGTCCAGATTGGGTCTGGATGGGGAGTTCGAGCCAGTTGAGCACGACGCCTTCCATCCGGGCCGATGCGCCTCTGTGCTCGTCGGAGGAGACGGGATAGGCGTGATGGGCGAGATTCATCCGCTTGTCCGAGAGGCGTTTGGACTGCCGGAGCAGCCCGTCTGCGCCCTCACGTGCGACCTGGATGGGCTGCTGGCACCTTGGGGTGCGGCACGGGAGATGGCGCCCCTCTCCACCCATCCTCCTGTGTACGAGGATCTGGCCGTGGTGGTCGATAGAGAGGTTCCAGCGGGCCGCGTGCGGGACTGTATCACGCAGGCCGGGGGGCCGCTCCTGCGCTCCGTGGCGCTGTTCGACGTCTACCGAGGGGCTCAGGTGGGAGCCGGCAAGAAGAGCCTGGCTTACCGTCTCACCTATCAGGCCGAGGATCGCACGTTGACCGACGAGGAGGTCGCCGAGGTGCGTGCCACCATCATTCAGGAGCTGGGGCAGGAGCTCGGGGCGACGCTGCGAAGCTGATCAATCCCCGCAGCCGCCAGATTCGCAATCTGGCGGCTGCGAAGCAGAGCGGATCCAGCCCATCATGTCGGCTTGGCAGTCGCGCACTAGGTCTGCTGCTGGCTACCCACGGCCGAGCAATCTGGTGCGCAGCTTGAGCAGCCCGCGCAAGGCCTTCTGACCGGCCGAGGGACGTTCCAGGGTTTCTAGGCCAGCTTGATAGGTCGCCAAGCCGCTCTGGCGATCGCCGGATTTCCACTGCTGCACACCGAGGGCAAGCAGTGTCTCCCCCTGCCTCTGCTCGTCGCCTAGCTCGTCGAAGACGTCAGCTGCTTCGCGCAGTGACGCTCTTGCCCTCTCCCGCTGTCCTTGACTCGCATAGAGGCCCCCCAAGTTGCCAAGCACTTGGGCCTCCCGGCTGCGCTCGCTCATCTGGGAGAACGCAGACTGAGCCTGTTCCAATGCCTCGATGGCCTTGTCCCACTCACGCCGCATGCGGAAGACGATACCGAGGTTGTTCAGCATCTCCGCAGCCTCGACCGCGTCCCCCTCATCCTCGAACCTCTGGCGAGCTTGCTCGAACCTCTCGGCAGCTTCGGGATACAGTCCCTCCTGGAACAATCGCAAGCCCTCTTCCTTCATCTCCTGGGCAGACATCACCTCGTCCATCTTCACGCCTCCAATCATAGGTGTGACGCGCCTCACGGGCGAGTACATCGCCTGGTGCGTTGCGCCCCCGACAGTGGGTCGGGTTCTGCTGCTCAACTAATAGGTGATCTCCAGAAGCCCCTCTGCGATGCTGCGCAGCCTGCTCGCGGGCATCTCAGACAGCTTCATGGCCACCTCAAGGTACTTTATGTTGATTGGCTTGGTGACGAACTCCTGTACGTCCGTTGGGAGCTTGTGAAAGCGGCGATCGACCTCCTCCTGTCGATGCCACGTTCCCACAGTCCCCTGGTCGCCATTCAAGAAGTGTTCCAAAGGTAGGTCCAGGTGTTGCGCTAGCAACTCTAGCTCAGCAACGGGGATCGATCGCTCACCCTGCTCGTAGTCAGTGATACAACCGGACGTACAGTCGAGCAATTCGGCCAGATCCTCCTGTTTCCAGCCACCCTCCAGGCGTGCCTGGCGTATAAGCGCCCCGATGATCCGATGTCGCAGGCCCAGTATGGCCCGAAAATCCGGACCGTCTGCCCTCGGCTTCAGCTCTGGCTCGCGGGCCAGGAAGTGGGCGATGGGTGTGTCTAATACGTAGCCAAGCACCTCTAGCTCTGGCAACGAGATGGACTTGCGGCCCTCCTCATAGGCGTCGATGGTGCTGGTAGAGACGCCCAGGGCGTCGGCGCACTCGACCTTCGTCCGTCCATCTTGCCGTCGGGCGTCGCGCAGCAGCACGCCAATGATGCGATCACGGAGCGCCTGTCTTCTCTCAACCATAGATCCTCCTGATAAGCGACCTTGCCTTACCCTCCCCGATTATAGCATGCCGCGTCCGCGTGGCAAAGCCATTGGCGAAACCATCCTCAATCCAGCGTTAGGATCCCGACCCGGCCAGGCCAGCGACGAGCAGGTCGAGCGCCACTTCCGCGTCGATCCTCCCGGTCTTGATGTCCAGGTCAGTCTCCGATAGGTAGCGATACACCTTTTCGAGCTGCGCGGGGGTGAAATGTGTCACTTGATTGTGAAGCTTGCGAGCCGGAAAGGGGTGGATTCCAAGCCGCTTGGCGACCTCGCGTGGCGAGGCACCCTCGGCCTTTAGCACCTTGACCTGAATCAGGAGCCGAAACTGCCGAATGATCATCCCCAGGAGCCCTAGCGGATGCTCGCCTTCGTCGATCAGTCGATGCAGGGTCTCCGCAGCAGTGCTTCCGTCGCGATGCCCCAATGCGTCAACGAGGTCGAAAATGACCGCATCCTGAGAGTACGGCACGAGCGTCTCCACGTCGGACACGGAGATGGCCCTCTCGCCGTCGCTGTACGTGACCAACTTGATGATCTCTTGATCGAGCAGCCGCAAGTCGGTCCCGACGACAGCGGCCAAGTGGTGCGCAGCCCGCGGTTCGATGTTCCCCCCGTGCTTCTGCACTCGCTTCCTGATCCATCGGGGTAGCGCCTTGGCGTCCGGCCGCTGGAACCGCTTGACGTATCCCCGTTGCTCCTGTTTGGCTAGCTTCAGAATCGGATGCTTGGATGGCAGAGAGCGGCCCTCGACCAGGACCAGACGCGTCGTCGGCGGAAGGTGGGGAAGGTAATCGGCTAGATCGTCGAGAAGCTTCTGCCTGGCATCGGAGAGAGACTGTCCCTTCCGAGGGGTCAATCTCGATAGCAGCCCCTCGACGATGACGAGACGCCTGTCTGCTAGGAAGGGTATAGCGTCGCAAGCGTGGTGTAGCTCGCTCAACGTCAGCCTTCTTCCGTCCAATACGACCGTGTTCAGATCCACAGTGTCGGGAGGGCCCAGCCGACGCTTGAAATCGGCCAGGGTCTCAGAGCGCGTGAACTCATCCTCGCCGTGAAGGACGTAGAACGTTGGTTTGGGCCTCGTCATCTCACCTCTAACGTGGCGGGTCCGCCGGGCTCTCTAAAGAGCGGAGGGCGAAAGCGTCACTCTGCCTGGCTCGTCGCAGATTGGGCCTCTGTCTGCACGAAGTGAGCCGTGGTGCCAGCCCGCTCGCTCCTCGTGACGCCCCTGATGCATAGACCGCCCACGTCGGCCTCGGTCGTGACGTGAGCCTGGAAGGCGGTGCCCAGCGGTCTGGACAGAATGACCCCCAGCGTCCCCACGGCACAAGCCAGCGGCAGGCGAGCCAGGCGATCCGTGAAGCGCTCCTCCTTGTTGCGAGAAAGGCCGCCCATGGCGAGAAACGCTCCCAGACCCGCGATGGTGCCGGCTACAGCGTAGTTCGAGCCGCAGTTGGGATGAATGGCCATAGCTCGCTGACCGGCCTTCAACCGCCGCAGACCCTCGCGAGCGGCGTCGAGTAGATCCTCGGTGTCGACGTCGCCATAGATGGTGAAGCCCCAGAACGACGAGCGTCCCACCAGGCGCATCGTGCCATGCTGCTCCGCCAGAACTTGCATGGTCGCGTGCTCAAGCGCGTGATTGCGTCGCACGCGAGAGACCAAGGGAAGATCCAACAAGGTTGATAAAAGTCCTTGACTCATTCTGCCTCCTCTCTGCAACCGCCATCCTGTTGGGATTATACTCCGTGAACCGGGACGCGACAAGCATGTGTGCGGGAGCGTTACACACTGGGGACAAGCTCCTGGAAGGCAGAACTGGGCCACTGA
>CAZNRX010000019.1:0-61028 GCA_964575455.1 uncultured Anaerolineales bacterium
TGCCTGGGATGAAGCTGTCTTGAATTGTTAACGTGCGACTTTTACCTTAATGCGATTTAACGCTTCCCACCACGTGGCATCCGCCTCCGAGCTCCGTCGCTCACTGGCGGTCTCTTGAGAGACGTCCAGGTAGATGAGTAGGTCCGGCTTGGTGAAGCGTTGCCACATCGTGGGAACGTAGGAGTGTTCCTGGTTCACCTCGCGAGCGTTGTACCCTCGCTGCTGCAGATGCTCCACGAGCATTGACTTGCCCGAGGCACAGGGCCCAACCACAGCGATCAAGGGGCGATCTTCTTGGTTCTGTTCTGTAATCGCTTTGGCGCTCAACGTGTAGCCCAAGACGCGTTTCAGAGTTCGCTTGCCTTTAACGGCGTATCTGCCACGCAGGAGAGCGCCGCTTGCCGCTCTTCCTCTCCGTAGATGCCTTGCAGTTCTCTACAATGGGACCCTG
Organism: uncultured Anaerolineales bacterium; assembly: GCA_964575455.1. Taxonomy (GTDB): domain Bacteria; phylum Chloroflexota; class Anaerolineae; order B4-G1; family B4-G1; genus SKLM01. Next base: position 452 of record CAZNRX010000019.1, read on the forward strand.
AGGAGCAGGTGACGCACCTCATTCTCGACCGGTCGCTCCGTGATGTGTAGCACGAGCACGCTGATGTCATCGCGCGGTCGTCCGTCTTCCAGTGCTAGAGCTTGCCCCAGCAGGGCATCGGCCACGTGCCGCGCCGTAGCCTCTCCCTGGTTCACGAGTTCCTGCGCCGCGTTTGGGATGTCGAAGACCGGCTTTGAATAGGCCCCCGCCCTCTCCAGGCCGTCTGTGTAGACGATGGCCAACGTGCCTGCCCTCAGGGGCAACTCAGTGATGGAGGGCTTGGTGCCGCGGTGTATGCCGATAGGCTCCACCGGTTCGTCAAGAAGGGTCATACCTTCGTCGGCGGTGAATACGACCATCGGGCAGCTACTGTTGCGAGACAATACCAGTGTCTCTGTGATGAGGTCTACTGAGAGGATATTCAAGGTGGCGGAGACTTTGCCGCCCTTATACGTGTATAGGTAGTCGTGAGCGGCGCGAGCAGCTGCCCCGTCGCGTACGCCCTCTGCCAGCTCGGAGATGACCTTTCGTGCCACCAGGTTGCTGATCGCCTTGGCCGCCCGTCCCGATCGCTGACCGTCCACGAGCACAAAGGAGAATCCGCCCTGCGGACGCTCGACCATTTCCAGAGTGTCTCCGCTCTGGCTGGTGGCCCACTTGCCTATCTTGGCAACAGCGACTTCTATCTCCATACTATCTCCCGGAGTTCGCACGGTTGACCCACAGGTTGCTTCAGGGCATTATACATTCGCCTGGTTGTGTGAGCAAGGTTGGAGGAAAGCCATCTGTGTGCTATAATCTTAAGAGACCATCTTCCATGATGGAGTGCGAACGGCTATGCATCTTGAGATCTGGAGATCCTGGGCTCGATTGGTCTTTCTTGAGCCGAGTGCTTGGGACTACGTCCTTCTTGCGCTCGAGTTGCTGTTGAGCCTGACTATCCTTGTTGTTTGCCGGCGGGACTTCGTCAAGCTGGATCGACGCCGGTTTCTTCTCTTCGGCGCGTGTCTGGTCGTTCCTCTCCTGTCTGAGCGCTTCTTGGTGCTTGGCTTTCCTGGTCGCAACCTCCTGCCCCCTCCTGAGGTTCCATTTGCCCCTTCCCAGCCTTCTGCGCCTCTGCTTGGCCTGCTGCCCATCGTGGTCGCTGCTGCCTGGCTCGGGCCAGGGCCAGCTCTGTTGGTGGGATTAGTCAAGGGGATCCTGCGTGCTGGGGTGGCGACTGGTGGCATCTGCGCTCCTTTCCATCTTGCCTTCTTTGGCTTCTTAGTCGGGTTTCTCCTGCGTCAGGACTATCGGGGTCGTTTGTCTCTCTTCGCGCGTCAACCCATCGTCGCGGTTCCATTGATGACCCCCTTCGCGGCTCTGCTGCTTCTGATGTCGGCCTTTGCCCAGGTTGCAGCGTCAGGGCTGTCCGGCCTTGACTATGCGGTGACCCTCACGAGCTCTTACTTCGTCCCTATGCTCCTTGAGAGCCTCATTGCAGCCCTTGCGGTCCAGGTTCTCTACCTATTGCGTCCTCAGTGGCGTCCTGTGCGAGTGGCTCGTCGTCCTCCTCCCTATAGTCGCACCTTGAACCGGCGCTTGTTGTTCCTGTTCGTCCCCGTGATCGGCCTGATAACCGTGGTGCTGGTCTATGCCGTGACGGCTACGGCTCTTCGTCTTGCCACCTCAGAAGCGGTGAATCAGATGGCGAGAGACGCCAATAGCGCGGCTGAGGGTGTACCCTATTTCATCCAGACCGGACAAGGCTTGCTGGTGGAGTTCGCCGATGACGAGAGGTTGTGGCGCGCTGACGAAGACGCATTGGAGGGCCGACTGCGCAAGGATATGCGCATGGTCGTCTTCTTTGACCAGCTCCTCCTGCTCGATTCAGGTGGAGAGTCGTTGGCCATGCACCCTCCGCAGCCAGCGGGCACTCCCCACCTGACGACAGAGGAGCAGATTCTGCTGGAGCGAGGGATCGAGAGCGGAGCGCCACAAATAAGCTCGGTTCATCGCTCGAAGCAGGGTGCGGTCATCCTATCCTTCTTGGCTCCGATGTCGGATCCTGCGCAGGCAGAGCAGGATGGAACGGTGTCCCGTGTTCTACTTGGACGAACTCGACTTGACTTCAACCTGATCATCGACCGCATCCTTGATGGCCTGCAGTGGACCAATGCGCGAGGGGCCGGTTTCATCGTCGACTCGGAGGGGCGTGTTGTGGCCCATCCCGATGCCGACGTGCTCATGACGACGTGGGAGGTAGAGGAGGGGCAGTCGCGTATCGATTCGGACCTCCGTGGTTGGGCCTACGAGAGCCGCGATCCCCAGGATAACACGCGTCAACTGGTTTACTATCTTCCGGTAGAGGGGTACCCGTGGGGGGTTGTTGTCCGCGTGCCCTACGAGATGATCCTGGAGCAGGCTAGGCGGATCGCTACCCCCCTCCTCGGCCTGCAGATCCTGCTGGGGGGCGGCCTGGTGGTGATCATCTCGCTCGTCACCAACTGGGTGACCCAGCCTCTCCAGAAGCTGGCGGCTGCAGCTGATCGGATTGCCGAGGGCGACCTGTCGCATCCGGTGGAGATTGAGGGCCTGGACGAGCGTACGGGTCAGGACGAGGTCGCGCGTGTAGGCGTTGCCTTTGAGGACATGCGGCTTCGCCTCAGGGACCGCATGGAGGATCTTTCATTGCTGCTTGAAATCAGCCAATCCGTGTCTGCGACGCTGGAGCTGCCTGAGGGTGTGCCTTTCATCCTTGAGGGCGCACTGCGGGCAACTGAAGCCCAGGTCGCTCGTATCGTGCTTCTTTCTGCTGACGGCGATCCTCAGGTGGTGATGTCGCGCGGCGAGCTCCGGGAGGGGCTGCAGGATCTCGACCAAGCGTTGGCACGGGCAGCCAGAGACGTGGATCGACCTCTGGTCATGGAGAACCTGAGGCGGGCCAAGACACTCCTTGACTCCGGTGCAGTGGAGAGCGCAGTCAAGGCCGTTGTTGCGTTGCCTATTCGCACCAAAGAGCGTATGGCGGCTGTGATGTGGGTGGGATACAGCAAAGTGCGTCAGTTCAGCGGCTCCGATATCGATCTGTTGTCCACCCTGGCAAGCCAGACGTCGGTGTTGGTCGAAAACGCTCGTCTCTTCCAGACGGCAGAGAGCGAAAGAAGGCGACTGGCCGCCATACTGGCCAGCACGACGGATGCCGTCGTGGTGACGGATCGAGAGAACCGCATTCTGTTGATGAATCCTGCCGCTGAGCGAGTTTTCGACGTCAGAAGCGAGAGCGTCTCCGGTCGAGCCATTGATCAGACCCAGTTGCCGCGCGCCCTGGTGGACGTCTTTGGTGAGCCTCTCGATCTTGACGAAGCGCTGACCAGAGAGCTGGCCCTTGCGGATGGTCGAACGCTCTACGCTAACGTTTCGGCGATCTTGAACGCTGATGGGCAGCGTCTGGGCCGCGTTTCCGTGATGCGGGACATCACGAACCTCAAGGAGCTGGATGAGCTCAAGTCCGACTTCGTGGCTACGGTATCCCATGATCTACGCGCGCCGCTGACCTTCATGCGGGGATACACCACCATGCTCCCCACGGTGGGAGAGCTTAATCAGAGTCAGCGGGAGTACGTTGAGAAGGTCTTGCGTGGTATCGCCCAGATGAGCAATCTGGTCGACGATCTGCTTGACTTGGGGCGCATCGAGGCGAACGTCGGCCTCGAACGCCAGCCATGTCATCTGGGAGCGATTCTAGCCGAGGCCGTGGATAGCAGACGGACCCGTGCAGCCGCAAAGGACATCACGCTCCGCATGGAGCCCGCGGCTCCTGATGCGTCGGACGAGGGTGCCGCGAGCGGCGGGCCCGATGTCGCCATCGTCTCTGGCGATGCAGCGTTGCTCCGTCAGGCCATCACCAATCTGGTGGATAACGCGATCAAATACACGCTAAGTGGAGGCGACGTCGTCGTCTCGCTGTCGACGGATCGTGCATCGAGGGCGCGGTCAGAGGGCGAGGGTAGGCGGGCGCTCATTCAGGTCTCGGATACAGGCATCGGTATCGCGCCGGAGGATCACGTCCGGCTCTTCGAGAAGTTCTATCGTGTCAAGCGTCGCGATGCGGCCGATGTGCCGGGGACGGGCCTGGGACTGTCTATCGTCAAGTCTATCGTTGAACGTCACGAGGGCACGGTCTGGGTGGAAAGCGAGTTGAACCAGGGGAGCACCTTCACCATCAGCCTTCCCCTACTCGAACGCCAGCGCGAGTAGCACGCTTGGACCAGAAGGAGAAGCTCTATGTCATTGCAGATTGGTATCGTCGGTCTACCCAACGTGGGTAAGTCGACCCTTTTCAACGCGCTCACCAACGCGGGCGCTGTCGTAGCATCCTACCCCTTTACCACCATCGAGCCGAATCGTGGGGTGGTGCCATTGCCGGACTCACGGCTGGAGGCTCTGGCGAAGATGGTGGGGCCTGATCGCGTGACGCCGGCCACAGTCGAGTTCGTGGACATCGCCGGGCTCGTGAAGGGGGCCCATCGTGGCGAGGGCCTGGGCAATCAATTCCTGGGGCACATCCGAACGGTCGATGCCATCGCTGTGGTCAGTCGGTGTTTCAGCGATCCCGACATAGCCCACGTCGAGGGCCAGATCGATCCGGTGCGGGATGCGGAGGTGCTTGATCTAGAGCTGATCCTGGCCGATCTGGAGGTCACAGAGCGGAGAATTGAGAGGGTGTGGTCTGCTGCCAAGGCGAACCCCCGCGAGTATGGTGAGGAGCTGAAGGCGTTGCAGGAGCTGCGTGAGCGCCTGGAAGCGGGTGAGCGGGCGCGTGCTTGGACGAAGTTCGGAGGGGTGAGAGCGGGGCTGGCGCGCAAGTTGCAGCTGTTGACGGCGAAGAAGCGTATCTATGTGGCCAACGTCGCGGAGGAGGACCTGCCCGACGGAAGCTTGCAAGCGGAGGAAGTCAAGCGTCTCGCCGAGGAGGAGAGCGTGCCTCACGTCGTCCTCTGTGCCGAGCTTGAGGCGGAGCTGAGTGAATGGCCTCCCCATGAGGCCGCGGCTTACCGGGCCGAAGTTGGCCTTGAGCGCTCAGGCCTGGTCAAGTTGGCTAAGGCGGGTTATCGCGTCCTTGACTTGATCACCTTCTTCACCATTACGGGTGGCGAGGAGGTACGCGCCTGGTCCATCGAGCGAGGTACCAAGGCGCCGCAGGCCGCCGGTAAGGTTCACAGCCAGATGGAGGCCGGCTTCATCCGCGCCGAGGTGATCCCCTTCGAGGAACTGCGGGCTTCTGACGGTTGGCAAGCCGCCCGCGAGAGGGGCATCGTCCGCATCAAGGGCCGTGACTACCAAGTTCAGGACGGTGACGTCTGTCTGTTCCGCTTTAGCCCGGCCTAGGGCCTGTCTGCCCCGCTGAACTCATTCTCGCGACTCAGAGATGGCGGTTACGGTAGCTCCTTGGCGAACCTATCCACCTGGGCGATCTGTATCGGCCTGGGGCGAATGAAGGGACGCGCCGCTCGGATCTTCGCCCAGGCTTCATTGGGCGTCAGCCCGGTGGAGACCAGGTACGCGGCGACCATCGTCGGGGCCCGTCCCACGCCGGATCCGCAGTGCACGTAGACGCCGCCTTCCCGTCGTATCTCCCCTGTGATGAAGGCCACCCCGGCGTGCAGATCCTCTAGCGACGGCGGGGTGTCGTCAACCGTGGGAAGATACAGGTAGCGCTGCGGCGCAATGCCGGCTGCCTCGTCGTCGAACTCAATGCGCAGGTTGACCACCGCCGTGATCCCTCTCTCCGCCAAGCGTTCCCAGCCGCGCTCCCGGTACTGTCCCCCGACGTGCAGCTGCGGCGTGATCTTGCTCACGCTCCGCACCGGTGCGCCGGTGACGATGCGCACGATGTGGTCGACGGCCCACATGCCCGTCACCCGCCCCCCTTGTTCGATGAGGCGATCCCAAACAATCCTCAGGCCTTTGATGGCGGCGTTCGACATAGTGTCCCTCTCTGTTGCTTCTCTCTGTCTCGGTGCCTCTTTTTGCAGCTTCTGGCCATAACCTGTCGACTTGCTGATCGGAGCGCGAGGTTTAGGCCGCCAGGCGCTCCATCGCGCGGCGAAGCGGCATGGGCAGCAGGGACGCAAGTCGCTCTCGTTCCTCCGCGCTCAGGGCGCGTAGGAGGATCAGCGAAAGGACGTAGATGACTAGGCTTGACAGCAACGCCAGGGGCCGGCTGTAGGTGCTCGTCAGCCAGGCCGTCGCCCCCATTGCTACGCCGGCCATGGCAGGGCGTCCTATGATCTCACCCCATGCCACAGTGCCCAAATGACGACGTAGATCGACGGCAAAGAGAAGGTTCAAGAGGAGCTCTCCTCCAATGATAATCCACGCCGAGGGAACGGGTGGCGTACTGCCTTGACCGAATCTCGGCACGAATACCAGGTTGGCCGCCACAGCGAAGATCACTCGCGCCGCTGAGGCCCAGACAACGTATCGCTGGCGCTCGAGCGCGATGAGAACGTAGTTCGTCAGGCTGTTGATCCAGCCAAAGATGATCGACCAGACCAGGAGGCGCAGGATGATTGCTCCGTGAGGCAGGTATTGCGGTCCACTCAGCAGCCAGACCAAGGGGGTGGCCATGAGTGTTATCGTGACAGCTATCGGCAGCGCCACGATCGTCAGCAGCTTGGCCGAAAGCTGGTACGAACGTCGCAGCCGGCCTTTGTCCTCGGCGGCTTGCCGGGAGAGCACCGGGAAGACGGCGAACGTGAAGAGGGATGGGATGATGTTGAGCATGTTCATCACCCACTTGCTGGCGGCGTTGTACCAGCCTACGGCGTCATCGCCTTGGAAGTACTGGAGCAACACTACGTTTGTCCCTGTGAAGAGCGACTGCAGCAGCAGGGAGCCCATCAGCGGCCAGCTTGCGGCCAGCATGGTACGCTGCTTGGTCCACAGATGTCGCATTCGTGTTGTCGGGTGAATCTCCACCCGGGGAAGCGCGTGCCAGATCAAGCGCCAAGCCAGCACCGCCAGGATGGCCATCGTGGCGACGTTGGTCAGGATGGAGGTCCCTGCCAGGCCGACAATCCCCAGACCGCCCACCAGGGCGAGCGTCCCCAGCGTGACCTTGATGATCGTTGTCACCGTCTGGATCGCGGCCGGGTATTCGTGTTTCTCAAACGCGCGAAAGAGCGCCGTGAGACTGTTAGCCATGGTGCCCGGAAGCAGCCCCGCGTAGAGCAGGACGACTGCCCACATCGTCTCGCCGGTCAGGGGATTCTCCAGCGCTTGCCTGCCGGCGAGGAAGCCGGCCAGGATCGGTATCACAGCTACGAAGAGCTGCAGCCGCAGCAGGGTGGTGTTGACGAAGACCCGGCGAGTCCGATCTCGGTCCCGTGCCACCTCGCGTATGAGGTACATATCCAGCCCGAAGTTGGCCAGGGTGTCGAACCACAGGTAGATGTTGGCTGCCGTGAAGTAGCGACCCATGCCTGTAGGGCCAAGGATGCGGGCCATCAAGGCGGCGAAGGCGAAGTCGATGATGCGGTTGAAGAAGTTGAGGATGATGGGCGCCACGGAGTTCTTCGCTACCTTCTGGACCGTGTCTGCGCTATCCGATGCCCTGTAGAAGAAGCGCCAGAGATAGAGGCCGACAAGGAATAGCAGCGTCATGCCAGCGATGAAGCTGGTGAAGGCGCCCACCTTCACGCTGTTCGGGCTGTACTTGAAGCGCACCGTCCACGCTCCTGGCTTTTCCAGGTGCACGCCGCGGAAATTGCCGTTCACGCGGTGGATGTCAAGCTCCTCTTCATCGGCCTCGGTCCCTCCTCTTGGACGCACATGCGCCTTCCAGCCTGGAAAGAAGGAGTCGGCCAGGATGAGCCAGCTTGGCTCTATGACGTCCGCGTCGACGAAGACCTCGTTGATGGTGTAGGAGGCAACCGTCTGTGCCACGGCCGCGCCACGGACTGCCCGTTGCATCTGAGCGTTTGAACGTTTGAAGGTCGGAGCGTCTTGCTTCTCTACAACCACGTAGTGACGTGGATCGTAGGTCTGGATCGCCGAGCCGAAGTCGTCGGTCACCGCGGTAGCCGACGTGGGAAGCGTGAAGGCCCGCGGCATGGCTCCCAGGTTCTCGTAGACGCGCACCGCTTCATCCTGGTAGACCTGCTTGTATTTCGGACTGGAGATCTCGACTGTGGTGATGATGTACTTGACGTTGAGCAGGTCGGTGAGCGGGCTGTCGAGGCTCGACCAGTTTCGGAAGGATGCGATGAGGTTGTAGGCCACTTGATCCTGTTCCTCGATCAGCGCCATGTAGTCGCGGTATTGATCGCTGAATAGGGAGTCGTAGCCGGTCACGCACTCCATGTCGTGGAGCATGCCCGTGTTCGCCTTCATGATCTCGCCGGTACCGGGCGGTTTGAAGGTGGCGTAGCGCCAGGGATCCTCCTGCTTCTTCAGGTAGTCGACCACTGGAGGGGTGTAGTCCAGCAGGGCTGGGTCGACGGCTGGGTGGAAGCCCTTGCCGAAGGAGATGACGTCGAGCACCAGGAGCCCCACAGCTGCGATCTCCCAAACAGGCCTCTTGCGGAGGAAGATGGGACAGCGACTCACACGCAAGACGATCCCGCTGGCGGTGAGCAGCAGGCCGAAGAGCGCGATCCATTGGGCCTCGTAGGAGTAGAAGGCTCGATGGTCGGGGAACGCCGCGGGCGCTCCTGCCAGCGATAGATAGGCCCGCTCGACCAGGGGCTCAATCTGGGTGAAGAGAGCCCGGCTGAGGACCAGACCGGTCAGGGTTCCCAGCCCACCCCAGAACGCGAGGCTGGCAAGCGCTGAGACCAGCGACGGGGATGTGCCCAGCAGAAGCACAGCGTGCAGCCGCGCCCCTGCACCTTTGCTCTTCTGCGCCTCCGCCCCTCCGCGCCCGTGCACCTCTCTAGCTGAGCGTAGCTCAGCTTTCCTCTGGATCGCCTCGACGCCGAACCCGGCCAGCACAGCCACGGATATCGTCAGGGGAAAGACCCAGCGAAAAGGGGAGTGGGACTGCTTGAGAAATGGCAGCGCGTACACTACGGCATACAGTGGCGTGCCGAAGATACAGCCAAGCGAGAACAGAGAGAGGAGAACGAAGAACGGGATGGTTTGCCTTTCTCTTCTTCTCCGAAGATGCTCGGCGATCTGGCCTGAGGCCCGTGATCCAAAGCGGGCAATCTGAGGCTGGAGCCATGAAACGACTGCCAGGACAGAGAGAAGAATTGGAAGCAAGCCCAGATACGCTCCGCCCTCGACGTAGTTCTTGACCCCCCAGTAGATGTACCGGCCGTCTCCGCGTTGTGGTGCTGCTGCTTGGCGCCAGGAGAAGAGGTCGAGATAGGCATGGTGAGCTGGATTGCCGAAGAAGTTAGGGATGGCGAAAGCGATCAGTCGGCGAGGTGGGTAGGCCCACGACCGCACCTGCTGGAGGCTGGCTGCTTCCGCCCCTCCTCGAAAACTGGTGGAGGCCACCTCATACAGCGGCACGAGCTGAATAGCCCCTAGAGCCAGGCCTAACGTGACCATCAGGATCAACCAGACGGTGGGCTGGATGATGGATCGTGATGTATGAGACGTGGTGCGTGAGGCGTGAGGCGCGGAGGAGGGTGAGCGGGATAGGGCGACGCCTCCGAGGCGCCAGGCCGCGTACAGGGCCGTCCCCAGCAGGACGAAATAGGTATTCTCGGCGTGGCCAGCCAGTATTTGGCAGCCCAGCCCCGTTGCTCCAAGGAGTGCCCAGGGCAATGACGATGGCCGCCCGCCAAGCGCCGGCCGTTGCTGGATCACGAGTTCCACCATCGCCATGATAAAAGGGAGCCAGGAAGCGCCGGCGATGATCATCGGGTGCACGACCGACACCACCATGAATCCACTGAATTGGAAGGTGATCCCAGCGATCAGCCCTCCCAGGCGCCGGATGCCCAAGATGCGGGCGAAGAGGTAGGTGAAGGCGCCCGCCAGTCCCAGCTGCAGCCAGGTGAAGACGCCGTAGGCGCGCCACAGGGGGAGGACGTAGAAGATGACGTTGAGCGGGTAGAGTGCCGAGTGCTGGCCATTTGCCAGGAATGGATGCCCGGAGAAGATGTAGGGATCCCACAGGGGGAGTTGACGGTTGCGGAGCGCTTCGGTGAGAAAGCGCTTCCAGGCGTAGTTCTCCAGGATCAGGTCGCCCAGCAGGTGGTTGTGGGGGTACGAGATACCGAGCTCGGCCGCCGCTGCCTTATAGGGCTCGAATGAGTAGAGGATATCCGCCGGTAGCAGGGTCTTGGATCCCCAGACCACCGAGCCGAATAGTAAGAGCGGCAGTAGGATCAGAAGAAGGAGACTGCCCAGGTCAGGCAACTGGACGGGACCGTCGCGGCGGATCATGGAGACTGGCGGTCGCTCGGTCGCAGATGATGATGGCGCCACCAGATTTGCCAAACGCCCAGCGCGGCCTCGATCTTGACCGGCATCGTCATCTTGGATTCCCCGATTCGTCGCTCCTCGAAGTAGATCGGAATCTCAAGCGTGCTGTAGCCCAGTCGATGTGTCACGTAGGCCATCTCGATCTGGAAGACGTAGCCTTGTGATCGGATCTCGTCTAGGTCGATGCCTAGCAGCGTCTTCCGACGCCACGCTTTGAACCCGGCGGTGATGTCGCGAATCGAGGACCGTAGGATCAGCCTGGTGTAGAGGTTGGCCCACCAGGAGAGAACGACCCGTCCTAGCTCCCAGTCCTCGTCAGTTTGGCCGCCTTCCACATAGCGTGATCCGATGACCACGTCGTAGTCCGCCAGATGCGTGAGCAGTCGAGGCACGTCGTCGGGCGAATGGGAGAAGTCACAGTCCATCTGGACCACCGCCTCCGCGCCATGCTCCAGGGCCCAACGAAACCCGTCGACGTAAGCGCGCCCCAGCCCGCGCTGGCCCGTGCGATGAAGGACGTGAACCTGACCGGCGCACTCGCCTGCGAGCTGGTCGGCGATACGCCCTGTGCCGTCAGGGGATTCGTCGTCGATAATCAGGATGTCTGCGTCCGGCAGGTCCAGCGCGAGAAGCGCCTCGGTCATCGGCCTGACGTTCTCTGCCTCGTTGTAGGTAGGGATGACGATCGTTGGCTTCACAGAGAGGTCCAATCACGATGTCGAACCGGAACGATGATGCGGATGGGATCGCCGTCTGGGTAGGGCGCCTTGCTAGGCGTCGCTTGGCCGCTGGCTGTCCTGGCGATCAGTCGATGTCCCTCAGCGATGCTCTTATATCAGCTACGCTGTCGAGAGCTTCTGCTGCGGGTCTGACTACCTTGGTTGAGACGCTCAATGGCAGGTCCGATTCTTCGGCTTGGCGATCGGCGTAGGGATAGAAGAAAGAGAGCGCCTCGTTCAGTCTCGTCAGCAGAGCCTGGTCCAAGGCATTCACCTGATCTTCGCTCAGGATGATCAGGAAGTCGGTGGCATCCAGATGACCCACGAATGCGCTGGGCGCCAGGTCGTCCCTGACGTGAGTCAGTATGGCTGCCACGCAGCGTATCACGTCGTCTCGCGCGACGAAGCCGTAGGCCTCGGAGAACTGCCTCAGACCTTGCAGGCCTACAGAAAGGACGGCCCAGTTGGAACGTCCTATGAGTTGAGCCAGCTCCTCATCAACTAGAGGGGATACGGGAAGATCCGTGATGGGGTCTTGCGGATGCTCGCCATGTGAGGATCGTAGCGCGTTGCGCACCCGCAGCCGAAGCTCCTGGATGTCGAATGGCTTGGTGATGTAGTCCACGGCACCCATCTCCAGCCCCTTGAGCTTCGCATTCAGCCTCTGCTTCTTGGTCAAGAAGATGATCGGGACGTGCTTCGTTCGCTCGTGGGTCCGGAGATGCCGACAGACCTCGTAGCCGTCTAGGTCGGGGAGGTGGATATCGAGCATCACCAGATCAGGAATCGTCTCCTCGACGAAAGCGAGGGCATCCCTTCCCCAGAGGACGGTGTCAACCCGGTAGCCCTCGGACTCGAAGTAGGATTCAAGCATGTCGGCTGTAGCAGGTTGGTCCTCCACGACGAGGATGTGGGGCACCTTTGTCCTGCTGGTGCTGTCAACCTCAGTGATGCTTGACACAGCTCGCCTATCCTATCGGCTCCTTATGGATGGCGAAGGTGCAGCTCTCGTCTCCCATAGCTACACATTCGATCTCATCGACGCGGAATTTGCGTCCTCCACTGACCCACTGCAGACCCTCCTCCAGGAGCCCCTTGGCAGCGAAGCAGATCGGTCGGTCGGCAGTGCGTCCCCAGCAGACGGGGCATGGATCGATATAGTAGAAGTAAGTGTCACCGTGGTCTTCAACCCAGCTTTGCTGATCACTGAACTGGCTGAACACCTTCGCCATGGCTGGGAGTCCCGCCTTGAGCTTGGCTCTCAGTGGGAGGATCCTGAACGCCAGATCTCCCACGCCGACCAGAGCGCCCATCTTCCTTCCACCCCGATTGAAGCCCACGCGTCCGGCGCGCAACTGGAGGCCGCGACCTCCCCGCCGCCCGTACATCTCGTCCAATGCCCCCATCAGGGTGGAGAAGTCGGCGAAGTCGAACTCCTTCTTCAGATTTGCCGGGGGATAATTATCGATAAGGTGGGATAGACCGGCCAGGTTGAGAATGGCGTTCAAGCCATTCTTGCCCATGATCTCCTCCATAGCTTCCAGGGTGAAGCGCACGATCATGTTCGTGTAGTAGAGCCCACTCGGTTCAATTCTCTGCACGTTGCTCACTCCCTCTCTGCTTTTCGTCCGTCACGCTTCTGGAAGAGCGGTCAAGGCCCTTTCGTCCACCGAGATCCCTGCGCCACAGGGAAGCAAACCGAGCTTGACCTGCCGATGAGGCATTTCAGTCAAGTTGAGCAATCCTATCCCCAGCCGACGAGCTCCTTGTTAAACGCAACCTTAGTTGGCTTGGGAGGATACCACAGCTCATGGTCGTTGTCAAGCCTTTACGATCTTACCAGGTGATGGTATAATCGCCCGCTGCTTGAAGAGTCAGGTGCGTAGCTGCCTCCTTCGAACCGTCTGCGGTAACCTTGAGGGTCAGATCAGAGAACAGGACGGGGGAATACGACGTCAATGGGACTAAGAGAACTGATCAACACGGTTGTGGTCTGGGCACAATCCGTTGTGAGCACGATGGGATACCCCGGGCTCGTTATAGTGATGTTTCTGGAGAACGTCTTTCCGCCCATCCCGTCCGAGGTCATCCTACCCTTGGCCGGCAGCCTGGCTCTTGAGGGGCGCTTCACCCTTCTGGGCGTGACGGTCATGGGCAGCATCGGCTCCATGGCGGGTGCTCTGGTCTTCTATGGCCTTGGCTACCTGTTCGGCGAGAATCGCGTTCGCGTGCTGATGCGACGTTACGGGCGGTGGCTGATGCTGTCTGAGGAGGATTTCGATAGAGCGCTGACGTGGTTCGACCGTTACGGCGAGAAGGTGATCTTCTTCGGGCGTATGGTCCCCATCGTCCGTAGCTTGATCTCGATCCCGGCTGGTATCGCTGGCATGAATCTGGGGTACTTCGGGGCCTACACAGCCGTCGGCACGGCGCTTTGGAGTTTCCTCCTCGCCTTCGCTGGCTATCTCCTTGGCAAGAGCTGGGCCTTGGTCAGTAAATGGGTGAGTCGCTACGAAAAAGCGGCGCTAGTCATTGGCATTCTCATTGTGGTCGCCTTCTTTGCCAGGCGCTTCATCCAGCGTCGACGGGTCGGCACGTCTCCGGACGTATAGCGCGTCGAGAGGCTCCCCGATTCTTCCGGCTTTCTGCCTTGGGGCAATGCCGCGCCTCGTCATCCCCACTGGGCCTTACCTCTTCCAGTTGGCCTTGTTCCTCCCCCGCGTACCAGACCGGTGGGCACTTGCTGCTGTACTGGCCGATGGTATAATACCGCCCTTGAGTTGATACCGATCAATAAGGAGTGTGCTGATCGATGGAGAGCCTTCTGGAGAACATTCCTACCTATTTGACCATCTTGTCTACGATCTGCGGTGGGATCATCGTGGCACTGCTGGGCGGGATGGCGATCTGGACGTTTCGCGATATACGGGCTCGCTCTCGCGATATTCTGGCCCAGATCCTGGCTACGCTTCTGGTGCTTGTGCTGCCCATTATCGGTCTGGTCGTCTACCTGATGCTTCGCCCTCGCGAGACTCTAGAGGAGGCCTACGAGCACTCCCTTGAGCAGGAGGCTCTACTGCAGGCTATCGAGGAACCGGAGGAGTGCCCTGGGTGTGGGCAGCGAGTGGGCAGCAGTTTCCTCTACTGTCCCGATTGTCACACGCGCCTCAAGAAGGCCTGCCCTGAGTGCTCAGAGCCGCTTCGGCTCCACTGGTCGCTCTGTCCTTACTGCGGCGCGAGCGTCACCCCTCAGGTTCTCGAGTCCGTCTCTTCCTCGGCCGAGGAGACAGCTGCGGAGGACGTCACGCCGGCCGAGACCTAGTCAGCACTCCTGTCAGTTGCTTTCCCTCTGAGCCAGCGGACGTGTCAGGCCATTCTCGAGCGCTTCACCTGGCACTGACGCCTTCTGCTGACTCTGGATGGAAGCTAGATCTCCTCGCTCTCGCCTATCACGTGGACCTTGAGCATGTTGGTCTTCTTCCCCTGGCCGAAGGGGATGCCCGCGGTAAGCACAGCCCGGTCGCCCCAGGCCACCAGACCTTCCCTGTGCGCCGCTTTGATCATCATCTTCACCATCTCGTCCGTGGTCTTGAACTCGCTGACCTTCACCGGCATCACGCCCCATACTAGTCCAAGTCGATAGAGCGTCCGCTCGTTGGGCGTCACAGCCACGATGGGGACCGCCGGTCGATGGCGGGCGACCATCCTGGCTGTCGTGCCGGACATCGTTGCGGTGATGATAGCTCGGGCATCTACTTCGCTGGCGATGGCAACGGCGCTTGAGCTGATGGCTTCCGTGATCACCTCGCCGCAGTCGTCGGCGCATTCAACCAAGCGACTGTGTGGCAGATGAGCCTCTGCGTTTGTGCAAATTGTTGCCATGGTCTCCGTCGACCTGACCGGATACTCTCCCACGGCGGTCTCTCCCGATAGCATCACGGCATCTGTACCATCGAGGATAGCGTTGGCGATGTCCGAGGCCTCCGCCCGCGTCGGGCGAGGGTGCTCCATCATCGACTGGAGCATCTGGGTCGCGGTGATGACCGGTTTCCCAGCTTGATTGCAGGCGTGAATGAGGTGCTTCTGATGAAACGGAACCTCCTCAGCCGGGGTCTCCACGCCGAGGTCACCTCTAGCGACCATGATACCGTCGGCATGGGCCAGGATGGCGTCGAAGTCCGACAGGGCTTCTGGTTTCTCGATCTTGGCGATGATGGAGGGCACCTCAGCCCCCTGAGCTTTCAGGTAGTGGCGCAGTTCGCGGACGTCAGCTGCGCGGCGGACGAACGAAAGAGCGAAGTAATCCACGCCTTGCTCCAGCGCGAACCTGGCGTCTTCCTTGTCCTTGTCGGTCAGAGAGGAGAAACTGAGCCTTGCTCCTGGCACATTGATTCCCTTGTGAGAGCTGAGGCATCCTCCGGTCACGACGCGTGCCTCCAGGTGTCCCCCACTCCGATGCCTCTCGACCGTCAGGGCTAAGCTACCATCGTTCAAGAGGATGGTCTGGCCGGCGCTCAGATCTCGTAGCAGCTCCGGATGCGGTACCGGAATCTCCGTCTCGGCGCCTGAATGCGGTGCCGTGGAGAGCGTGACCACCTCACCCTTGTGCAGTTCGATAGGCTCGTTCTCGATGTCCCCAACGCGTAGTTTCGGCCCCTGAAGGTCGGCGATGATGCCGATCAGACGCCTCTCCTCCTTTGCCACGGCCCGCAGCGTGGTGATGGTCTCTCTGTGCGTGGCGTGATCACCATGGGAGAAGTTGATGCGTGCGACATCCATCCCCGCCTGCATCAGGTCCCGTATCTTCTCGGGGCTCTCAGTGGCTGGTCCAATGGTGCATACGATCTTGGTGCGTGGCATAGCTGATCCCTATAGTCGCTCCATACAAGGTGCTCAACGACGCTGGATTCGCCTAGCCCAGATTCGTGAAGCCCTTTCTGCCAGCGTAATCTGCTGCATCCCCCAGCTCTTGCTCAATGCGTAGCAGCTGGTTGTACTTGGCCACGCGTTCCGAGCGACACGGTGCGCCAGTCTTGATCTGACCTGTGTTGAGCGCTACGGCCAGATCGGCGATTGTCGCGTCCTCTGTCTCACCCGAGCGGTGCGACACCACGACGGTCCAGCCTGACCGCTGGGCCAACTGCACGGCCTCGATCGCCTCGCTGAGCGAGCCGATCTGATTGACCTTGCACAGAAGCGAGTTACAGGCTTCGAGGTCGATGGCCTTTTGAACGCGTTCCGTGTTCGTCGCCAGCAGGTCGTCGCCCACGATCTGGATCTCATCCCCCAGGCGCTCCATCATCAGCTCCCAGCTGTCCCAATCGTCCTCATCCAGGCCGTCCTCGATGCTGATGATGGGATACTTCTCCACCCAATCAGCGTAGAAATCGACCATCTCAGCGCCCATCAGGTCGCGGCCCTCTTTCTTCAGCACGTACTTACCGTCCTCGAAGAACTCGCTGGCGGCTGGATCGAGGGCGATGCAGATATCCTCTTTGGGCGTGTAGCCGGCTCTCTCGGTAGCCTCAAGGATCACCTCAATGGCTTCCTCGTTCGCCTTGAGGCTTGGGGCAAAGCCGCCCTCGTCGCCCACGCCGGTCGATTTACCTCGTTTCTTCAGGACGGCCTTCAGCGCGCTGTACACTTCGCTTCCCCAGCGCAGAGCTTCCGCAAAGGTCGGTGCACCGACCGGCATGATCATGAACTCCTGGAGGTCGGGGCCGTCCATCGCGTGTTTGCCCCCGTTGAGGATATTCATCATGGGTGTCGGGAGCACGTGGGCGTGTACGCCTCCGATGTAGCGATACACGGGCAACTGCAGGGCGTTGGCTGCCGCCTTGGCCACAGCCAACGAGACGCCCAGAATGGCGTTCGCCCCCAGATGTTCCTTATGGGCCGTGCCGTCCAGATCCAGCATGTAAGCGTCGATCCCGGCTTGATCAGTCGCCGGCCATCCGATCAACTCCGGCGCAATGACGCTGTTGACATTGGACACGGCCTGTTGCACACCCTTGCCGCCATAGCGGCTCTCATCCCCATCCCGGAGCTCCAGGGCTT
Organism: uncultured Anaerolineales bacterium; assembly: GCA_964575455.1. Lineage (GTDB taxonomy): Bacteria > Chloroflexota > Anaerolineae > B4-G1 > B4-G1 > SKLM01. The sequence goes on from CAZNRX010000019.1 coordinate 17,650, forward strand.
CGTGGACGCCGGTCGACGCTCCGGAGGGCACAGCAGCTCGGGCCCAAGTCCCATCAGCCAGAATCACCTCTACTTCTACGGTGGGATTTCCTCGGGAATCCAGAATCTCGCACGCGAAGATCTGGTTGATTTCGGTCGTAATCATTGCTCCTCCTCACTATTCATCGATGTCCGCCAACAAACCTAACCTGCGCTTCTCAAGCTTCACGCATCACGACGAGAGCCCCATTAGATCGTACAGCCGGTCGAAGTCGAAGTGCTCTGCGAACAGGGCTTCGAACTTTTGCAGCTTCGACTCCTGGCCTAGGCGAGTCTTACCGAACACGGCCTCGATAGCCTCTACCGTCTCCAATGTGTTCTGGCGGACGAGCAACACTGGCACGCCGATTTCCTCGGCCCGGCGGAGGACCTCCGGCATCGGCCGCAGATTGCCGGTCAGAATCAGGCAGCGGGTTGCTGCTTCTAGCCCGACGAGTTGCATATCCGAGCGATCGCCGCCGGTGATCAATGCCTTTGCCCCGGAGACGCGGCGGATCCGCGGGAGGGCCTGATCCACGCCCATGGCGCCGACGACGAGGCGCTCGATGAGCACGTTTCCCTTCTCGGGGAGGGCCAGGAATTGGGCATTGAGCACCTCCGCCAGCTCATCCACGCTGATCGCCTGGAGCTCCTCTTGGAAGGGAATCGTACCCAGAACTCGAATGCCCTGCTTCTCGAGACAGGGCGTGCAGATCTTCTCGGACAGCTTCCGCTCGCGCGTTGGTACAGCGTTGATCATCGTGCCCAGCAACTGGTCGTATAGCTGTCGATAGGCCGTGATGCAATCGTCGCTCTGGTTGACCCGGTTATGGTAGCGGATGATCGCCAGCGTCAGTAGGTCTAGGGCCTCCGTGACCGACTTGGGATCCAGGCCCAGGCTGACTCCCTCCCGCAGAGAGCCCCCACCTTCGATCAACAGGATGTCCTTGCCCTTGATCTGTTCGTACTTCGCCTTCACCTCACGCATCAGGTCACGGTCGGTGCAGCCGCAGCGCATCTCCCGGGCGAGCGATGGCGTGAGCAGTATACCGATCAGATCCTTCGTCGTTTCCGGCAGCTCCAGCGTCCGTCTGACGAAGTCAGCGTCCTCGTCCACGGCACGACCGGGCACCGGTTCCCACGGTTGAGTCGATAGCGGCTTGAAATAGCCCACCTCGTAGCCTTCTCGCTTGAAACGTCGCCCAAGCGCCAGGCAGACCGCCGTCTTTCCGGAGAAGGGCTCGATCGATGTGATGTACAAAGCCTTCATGACTTGCTCCTTTCATAGGGGTGGCGTTCATCCCCAGGATAGCGTTATTCCCATCATACGGGTAGATGATGGCCTCTTTGGCCTAACTCGTTTACGAAGACAATACCAAGCGCATGTCAATTGCCATGGCTCCACGGCCTTCCTCAAAGACCGTCAGCGGGTTGATATCAAGCTCCACAATCTCGGGGAAATCTGTGACCAGCTGGCTGATCCGCATCAAGGCGTCGATCATCGCCTCGTGATCCGCCGGTGCCTCACCGCGCACGCCGGCCAGCAGCGGATAGGAGCGAATCTCGTGAATCATCTCCTCCGCCTCCTTGCGGCTGAAGGGAGCTACGCGGAAGGCGACATCCTCCAGAGCCTCCACGTAGATGCCGCCCAGGCCAAAGGCGACCAGGGGGCCGAACTGAGGATCCCGGTTCATGCCCACTAGTATCTCGCGACCGCTCGTCACCATCTCCTGGACCAGGCAGCCCCACACCCGCGCATCGGGCATATACCGGGTGGCCCGATAGATGATCAGATCAAATGCGTCTCTCACGTCGGTTGGGGAGTTTAGACTGAGCTTGACGCCGCCGACATCTGTCTTGTGCAGAATGTCTGGTGAGGCTACCTTGAGTACCACTGGGTAGCCTATCTCCTCCGCTTTTTCCACGGCCTCCTCCGGCGTCTCCGCCAAGTGGGACTGAGGCACGGGGAAGCCGTAGGCCTCTAGAACTTCGCGTGCCTCTGCATCGCCGATGGAGGCGCGACCCTCCTCGCGTACGCGTGCGAATAGCTCCTCCACCGGTGGCTTGCAGACCTCACAGGGCTCCGGTTCGAAGATCGGGCGTTCTTTTTCCACCCGGTAAGCGTCCATTGCTGCCAGAGTCGCTGCCACGCGCTCGGGGAAGGGGTAGTTGGGTACACCGTACTCGCGCAACACGCGCACTCCGGCGTCTACCCGCGCTTCGCCCATGAAGCAGGCTAGGATCGGCTTGTTAGCCTCCTGTGACATATGTCCCACGGCGTGGGCTGTCTTCTCGATCTCCGTCATCGCCTGTGGGGTGACGATCACGATCAAGCCATCCACCTTCGGGTCATCCAACACCAACTTGATGGCGTGTTCATAACGATCGGCCAGTGCGTCTCCGAGCACGTCCACTGGATTGGCCGCGCTGGCTGCCCCGGGCAGGTAGTCGTTCAGGGCCCTGACCGTCTCCCGGCTCAACCGCGGGATATCGAGACCTGCATGCTCAACCGCGTCCGTGGCCAGGATGCCCGGCCCGCCGGCGTTGGTGACGATGCCGATGCGATTTCCCTGTAGAAGCGGCTGATACGCGAAGCCTAGCGCGAAGTCGAAAAGTTGCTCCATCGAGCTGGCTCGCGTTACTCCGATCTGCTTGAAGGCGGCCTTGTAGGCTTCCTCGGATCCCGCCAGGCTCCCGGTGTGGGAGGACACGGCGCGTGAGCCCGACTTCGTCACGCCGGATTTGATCGCCACAACGGGCTTCTCTCGCGTCACGTCCTGTGCCACGTCCATGAACGCCTGTCCGTCAGGCAGCCCCTCGACGTAGATCAGGATAACGCGGGAGTTCGGATCGTCCCCCCAGGCCTTCAACAGGTCGGTCTCGCTGACGTCGGCCTTGTTGCCCAGGCTGGCGAACTTCGAGAAGCCAATGCGTCCCGCCATGGCCAGATCCAGCACCGCTGTGCCCAGCGCGCCCGACTGGGACATGAATGCAATAGGACCTCCTGGTGGCATCCCGGCGGCGAACGTGGCGTTGAGCGGCGTCTCGGTGTCGATCACGCCCAGGCAGTTGGGGCCGATCAGGCGCAGGTCATATTCCTCAGCGATGTCGATCAGCTCCCGTTCTCGCTCCAGACCCTCTCGCCCTGCCTCTCGGAAGCCAGCCGTGATGATCACGACAGCGGAGGTGCCCTTCTCACCGCACTCTTTCAGAACGTGCGGTACGATCTTCGAGGGGACGACGATCACGGCCATGTCGACCGGATCAGGAACATCCAGTACCGAAGCAAAAGCTTCCACGCCCAGGATTTCGTCGGCCTTGGGGTTGATTGGATAAAGACGTCCCTCGTAACCTCCCTTCTGGAGATTGTCCAGAACGGCATAGCCCAGTTTCTCGGGGTCGCGTGAGGCGCCGATGACGGCGACCGAATTTGGTTGAAAGAAATTGTCTAACATCATAACATCCTCGTAGTCTCTGTAGATTCCGTCGTCAAGGGTGTACTCATCATAGTACAATTGGGGGGATTTGGCAAACGGAAATCGGCCGGCGGGCGACCTGAGCGAAGGCATGGCCCTCCACCGGTGCCTTGCCCTTTCCTTTGGTGCGAGGCGCTTTTGTTCAGCGTTGAACTATGTGATACAATATCTCTCGGAGTTACCTGATGCCCATTCGCGTATTGCCAGACCACGTTGTCTCGAAGATCGCCGCCGGGGAGGTGGTGGAACGGCCTGCGTCCGTCGTCAAGGAGTTGATCGAGAACGCCATCGATGCTGGTGCCAGCGCCATTGAGGTGGAGGCACGAAACGGGGGGAAGAGCTTCATTCAGGTCGTCGATGATGGCTCTGGCGTGCCCCGTGACGAGGTGGAGCTCGCCTTTCACCGCCATGCCACTAGCAAGCTGGCCACCGCCGATGACCTGGAGCGCATCACCACCTTGGGCTTCCGTGGAGAGGCTCTGGCGTCCATAGCGGCCGTCAGCCGGATGACCTTTGCCACCCGGGCCGACGGCGAAGCGGTGGGAACCCTCCTCCGCCTGGAGGGTGGTGAAACGGTCACGTCCCGCGAGGTCGGACGGCCGTCTGGAACCGCAGTGACTGTTGAGAACCTCTTTTTCAACGTCCCTGCTCGGCGCAAGTTCCTCCGCACGGACCGGACTGAGCGTCGGCACATTGATCGCTGGGTGACCCGCTATGCCATGGCCTACCCCGAGCTCCGCTTCAGCCTGAGTCACAGCGGCCGGAGCGTGCTGCAATCGCCGGGAAGCGGTCAGTTGCGGGACGTGCTGGTTGGGGTTTACGGGCTCGACGTCGGCGAGAAGGCTCTGGAGATCGTTCCTGAAGGCCAGTCCCAAGGCGATATTCGCGTCTCGGGGCTGGTTGGTTCTCCCTCTTTTCATCGTGCCAATCGGATGTACATAACGATCTTCGTAAATGGACGTTGGGTGAAGGATGCCAGTCTGACCTACGCTGTTACCCAGGCCTATCATCGGCTCCTTCCCAATGGGCGCCATCCGCTGGCGGTGGTGATGGTCGATGTACCCCCTTCGGATGTCGACGTCAACGTCCATCCTACCAAGGCCGAGGTCCGCTTTCGCGATGCGGATGTCGTCTTCCGGGCTGTGCAGAAGGCCGTGCGGCGCACGTTGCTTGATCGGGCGCCCATACCTCAGGTGAGGCGCTCCAGCGGTCACGGTGACTCCGCTCACGCTTGGTCTGGCGCCGAGGCCGTGGATCGCGATGGGCAGATCCGTCGTGGGCGGCTGGCTGGCCTGGGGCGGCGTGAGGGTGAGGGAGAGAGGCAGCTGCAGCTTGGGGGGGCGCTCTCCGCCCGCTCGGATGAGGGCTCGATCCCTCCACTGCGGGTGATTGGACAGCTTGGCACCACCTACATCGTGGCTGAAGGTCCACGCGGCATGGTCCTGCTCGATCAGCACGCTGCGCACGAGCGCGTGCTCTTCGAACGGCTCCTCACCGAGCGAGAGCAAAGCGAGGTCGCCTCACAGGCACTGTTGGAGCCAGCGTTGGTGGAGTTGGGGCCGGAGGCTGCAGACCTGCTGGGCGAGCACGTGGAGACGCTCGGCCGGCTCGGATTCGAGGTGGAGCCCTTTGGCGGCTCGACGATGCTGGTGCGGTCGTTGCCCGCTATTGTGGCCGAGGACGAGCCAGGTCGGGTGCTGGGGGACGTAGCGGCGGCCCTGCTGGCCGGGGATGAGCCGTTGACGATGCCCGTCGAGGAGGCTGTCGCACGCCAGGTCTGCAAGCGAGCCGCGGTCAAGGCTGGTCATGTGCTTGATCACTCGGAGATGAAGGAGCTGATCCGCGCGCTGGAGCAATGCGAGAATCCCCGCACCTGTCCTCACGGGCGGCCAACGATGATTCATCTCACCGTGAAACAGCTCGCCCGCGAGTTTGGCCGCACATAGTAGCTTACCCCGAGGTGAACGATATGACGACGTACGTGTTGCTATCAAAGGTACCGTCGCGTACCTCTGGCGAGGTTAGGTCGCTCAGCGAGCGGGTACGCGAGTTCGAGCAGAAGCTGGCGGAGCGCTACCCGGAGGTGGAGAGCTTGACCAGCTACGCCCTCCTGGGGCCCTATGACTTCCTCCACATCTTCGAGGCGCCCGACGCCAACGCTGCCGCTAAGGTGGCTCTTCTGGCTCAGGCCTTCGGGGCGGGCACTACCGAGACGCTGACCGCTATACCTTTCGACGAGTTCAGCGCCATCGTGGACGAGGTCTAGAGCGATGCCGTGTCCGCTCAGGTCTCGCGGCTGACGAACTCTCCGCCGGATATCTCGCGCGAGATGAGCCGCTTCTGAGCGTCGAAGGTGAGACGTACGTCGATGGTCTGGAAGCAGCGGTTCTCGCCGTTGCCGACGACGCCCTTGTGGACGTAGTAGGCGCCTTCACCCTCTCCGTACTGGGGCGTCAGCTCAAGGAGCAGGTTGACTCGCACCGGGATCTCCTCGCCGCAGCGGGAGCAGCAGATGGTCACCTTGTAGACGTCATGGTCGCCCTCGCCGCTCCCAAAGAGGAGAGACGTGATCTTGTTCAAGAATCGCACGCTGCGCTCCTTTCCACATCTGATGGGCGGCTATTCGCCTGGGCCCCTCAGGATCCTAGTAGATCCTCAATGAAGCTGTAATTGGCTTCATCTGCTCGCCCGCGATCGCGCCCTGGAGCGTCGCGGATGGCCGCCAGCTCACCGTAGTCCAGCCAGATCAGCTCGCACTGTGCACAGTTGTCGATCACCACGTTTCCCGGCCCGTAATACGGGTGCGTCTCCATCGTCCGCCCGCAGCAAGGACACGCGATCTCACGCTCCAGCTCCTCCCGGTTCACAGGCCGCACCGGATCGGGCTCTCCCGTGGCCTGCGCTCGCAGGAATCGGACGATGGTCGAGAACGCCTCCTGCTCTGCCAGGACGCCCTGACACTCGACGCAGTGGAGCACCCGCATCTCGGCGACGGAGGCCGTGGACAGCGTGGTGGAGCAGATGGGGCAGTCGACATCGCTCCTCTCACCCAGCATCACGACGCCATCGGGCGACGGCTCAGGAAATGCGAAGGAGCTGCAATACTCGCAGTAGAAGTAGTCCCGGTCCGGCACCGGTTTCATCGGCGCTCCGCAGTTCTCGCAGCTGATGAAGTCTACGCTTTTCTCGTTCATCGTTTCTATCCCGCCAGCGCCAGCGCGCTGCGCATTGCCCTGAACGCTGTCACCGCGTCGCCAGCCTTGTAGCTGATCCTTCGCTCATCTCTTTCCACGCCTGGTAGGAAGGCGGCCCGATCGGCCATGTCGGAGTTGGGGAACTCGATTGTCAGCATGATGGGTGGTGAGACGCGGAGAGGTTCCGGGCCGTCGCCCTCCTTGAGCCGCGTCACGGCGCGGCGTGCGGCCTCGTAGATCTGTTCCTCCGCGATCTCCGGCGTCAGGCAGCGCGCCGCCGACCGTCCCGTCGCCTGTTTCACCGCCACAGTCTCAATCTCGCCCAGCACGTCGCGGGCCTCTTCGCACACGGCTTGATCTCCGGAGACCATCAGCACCGGCGCGTCGAACTGCCCGCAGAGCGCGGCGTTCAGTCCTGTCTCGCCGATCAGGTCGCCGTTGAGCCACAGATTTGCCACCCGCTGGCTCGACCAGGTGTGATCCAAGACAGCTCTCTCGGTCCCTGCTCGCGCGTGGTACCCGATGAAGATCGCGCCGTCCACGCCGCTCTCCACGCCGGTGACCATCCCCAGCGGGGACGGCGAGCCGGAGTGGAGCCTCACTCGGGGGTCCAGATCTTCGATCAGGATGTTGCGGCCATGGGCGTGGCCGTCCGCCACCATCACTGCCTCCGCGCCCCCGTCGAAGGCACCGCGGATCGCGGCGTTCACCTCGTCCGTCATCACCTTGCGGAAGCGAGTGTGCTCTTTGTGCTCTGGATTCACGTGGTCCCAATCCACCACGCCAGAGACGCCTTCCATGTCGGCTGCTATCAGTATGTTCATGGAGTCCCTCCTTCCCAAGTCCCGTCCCCAAGTCCCGTCCGGTCACACGGTCGGCTTGATTCTGACTTGCGGTTTCGATGTCGCCCGACGCTATTGTATCATCGGCCTGCCGTGCGTCAACCGTGAGTGCTCCACCAGGCCGGGCGATCACGCCCATCTCCAAAGGTCGGTCTCATGCTTGGCAAGCCGGCCAATCCGATGTACACTCCAGCATCGGCTGCCCGTTCTGCTCCTGGATGTCTTCCTGAGGAGCGGAGAGATCTGCAGCTGGCCTCGCCGACGCGGACGTCGGGAAACACTGGTACCAGGCACGCGCTCGCAGGAGCCGCTCGATGAGCCATTGCCCTAGCTGCGGCCGCTACGTCGGCCCTCTACATGCCTGTCCCTACTGCGGCAGCCGCATGTCGGGTCGGATGCCGATCCGTGTCGTAAAGCTCGCCGCCATCGTGCTCGCCACAGTGGGGCTGGCAGTCCTCTGGTTCGCCGCTACCCGAACCGAGGTGCCCACCGTCGGCATCGGTCGGGCCGGTGCGACCATGAACCTGGCCTACATCCGCGTCGAGGGTCGCTGCACTCGTGTTCCTTCCTACGACCCTCGGACGGGATACCTGAGCTTCTGGATCTCAGACGAGACCGGTGAGCTCCACGTCGCGTCCTACCGAGCTGAGACTCAGGCTTTGATCGAGGAGGGGCGCGTGCCCGCGCTGGGGGATCATGTCGCGGTGGCCGGCACGCTGCGCATCCGCGACGACTTCCGCTCGCTGACTGTCAACGCGCCGGAGGAGGTGGTCATCGCGCGCGCTGAGCCGGAGACGTCTTCCATCGGAGCTATCGCGCCGGAACAGATCTATCGGCGCGTGCGGGTGCGGGGCCAGGTGCGCCAGGTCGTCGAGCCTTATGATGGACTTACGTTGATCAACGTGCGCGATGGGACGGGCACCATCGACGTGGCCCTGAGCCACGATCTGATCGCGCTCTGTGGTATCACGCCTGCCCTGGAGATCGGCCAGCCGGTTGAGGTCGTGGCTGCGGTCTCGCGGTATGGGGGCGCCGCTCAGCTCGTCCCCGCCTCCGCCGCTGACGTCGTTCCATTGGATCACGAGGTGCCCATCGCCGCCCGACGCTTCGTGATGGAGCTGTCCCCGGGAGACGTGGGGGCGTGGGTGGCCGTGCGTGGCACCGTCATTGATATTGCTCCGTTCTCCAGGGGCGTCAAGCTCATGCTGGATGATGGGAGTGGGGCTATCACCGTGCTTCTCTGGCAGGACGTGTATGAGGGCTTGCGGGACGAGCTGACCGGGCTGCCACGTGGCCAGGAGTTGGCGTCTGGCGCCGAGATCGAGGTGCAGGGCGAACTCGCCCAGTACCGGGGCGAGTTGGAGGTGATACCGGAGCTGGCGGCCGACATGCGTGTCCTTGCGACCACCTCACTGGACCGGCCGACGACCGAGGGGGCGGAGCCGACGATTCCTACGTCGACACCGTCCCCAGCAACATCGCCCACTCCCACAACGACCGTGCTTCCCCCGGCGGAGACGGCGTCGACACCTGGGGGTGGTCTGGTGCCAATCCCGGCTGTCGCAGCTGACCGCGTCGGCGAGATAGTCACCGTGCGGGGCACCGTGGTCGACGCAGTTAGCTTCTCCGATGGTTTCAAGCTCACGCTGGACGACGGCCATGGCAAGATCGTGCTCCTGATGTGGCACGACGCCTACGATGCGTGCTCGGACAGGTCTCAGATTGGCGTTGGGGCGACACTGTGGGCCACTGGCGAGGTCAGTCAGTACGAGGGCCAACTGCAGATCGAGCCACGCTCCGGCGGCGACGTGAGGGTCGAAGATGCTGTGGACGTTCGGGCCGCGCGGCGGAAGATTGGCTCGATCAGCGCTGCCGACGAGGGTCAGTGGGTGATGGTCGAGGGGGAGGTGGTGCGCGCTGAGAGCATGTCTAGCGCTGTCAAGGTCTTCCTCGCCGACGACGAGTCCGCGGCGCAGGATGGGATCCTGGTCTTCATCTGGCACAATGTGCTTGATCGCATTGCCGAAAACGCCGCGCTGTCAGTGTCGGGCAGCCGCGTGCGCGTCGTGGGTCGGCTCCAGGTCTACCAGGGTAATCTTGAGATCGTGCCGGCGCTGCCGAGCGACGTGACGGTGCTGGAGATACGTTAGCTCAGGGGGCGAAGGAGCAAGGCGAGGACGGGAGATGATCACCTCACTCTTGATCGCCGCAGCCGGCGTGCTGCTTGCCACCTTGCTTGCGTTGGTGCCCGCGCTCCACGTCTACAACGTGGCCGGGCTCGTCGTCCTGGCTACGACCGCGCTGGACAATCGCGTGCCACCGGAGCATCTGGCGATGCTCTTCTTGGGGATGATCACGGGCTACGCCATGCTGAATGTTATTCCGAGCGTCTTCCTCTCTGTGCCCGACGACTCCACGGTGTTCGTCGTGCTGCCGGGGCAGACATACCTTCGCCAGAGAAGGGGGTACGAGGCGGTAGTGCTGACCGGCGTCGGTGGCCTGGGCGGCATCGCCGTGCTAGCGCTGCTGACGCCGGTTGCTTCGCGGCTCTTTCCCACCTTGCGGGCCATCCTCCAGCCTCACCTGCACTGGATACTGTGGGCCATCATCGCCTACCTGCTCCTCTCCGAATGGCCCAAGGGCTCCCACCGCGCCCCGGCTGGCTGGCGCCGCTGGTGGGACGGTTGGAGGAGCTTGACGGCTGGTCTGGTTACCTTTCTTCTCTCGGGCCTGCTTGGGTTCATCTTGCTCTATCGAGCCCTTGTCCCGGTCAGCGTCGCTTACCAGGATCTGCTGCCCGCTTTCATCGGCCTCTTCGCCGTGCCGTGGATCCTCCAGAACCTCCTCTCGCAGGTCGAGCTGCCGGAGCAGCACGTCGCCCGCACGCTGGACGCGACGCCGGGGTTGATCGTTCGCGGTACGTTGGCCGGTGCGTTGGGTGGTCTCTTCGCCGCGTTCTTCCCCATGGTGACGGGCGGCATCGGAGCTCTCCTCGCCGGTCAGGCCACGGCGCAGCGCGATGACCGTCTTTTCCTCATTTCCCAGGGCGCCTCGAAGGTGGTTTACTACGTCGGGGCATTTCTCCTCTTCTTCGTGCCGCGGCTCCATCTCACACGCGGGGGCATGGCGTGGCTGTTGAGCAGCTGCTGGAGCGCGCACACAGTTCAGTCCTACTACCTAGCCGTGGCCGCTGTGGTGTTCAGCGCTCTCCTTTCGTTCTTCTCCCTTCTACTGATGACGCGCGTGGCGATTCGGCTGGTCGGTGCCATTGACTACCGCTGGATTAGCCTGGGCACGCTGGCCCTGTTGCTCGTCATCGTGATCGGCATGACGGGCTGGGGCGGGCTGCTCATCTGCACCGTCGCCACCGGTATTGGCCTCATCCCGGTGCTTTGGGGCTCCCGTCGAACCAACTGCATGGGCGTGCTGCTGCTCCCCATCGCCCTCAACATGACCGGAATCGGCAGCACCGTCGCAGCCTGGCTCAGACTGATATGAAAACAAACGCCAAATTGGAGTTTAGGGTCTTGTGAAGGCCATTGCCCATTTCGTCACTGGCATCGCCCTCGCCACCTTCTTCCCCGAGGTGGTGCGGAGAGCCGCTGACGGCTCCGTCCTGCCCGTGCTGGGCGGCGTCGCGGGTATCCTGCCGGACACGCTCGACTTCAAGTTCGTGCGCTACCTGGAGAGATACGATCACGAGATCGATCCCGCTCCAGAGCCGGACCCGCGCCAGATCGCCGAACAGGTGGCTGACGCGATGCGCCAGGCTTACAAAGGCAGTGAGCCGCAGAGCATCATGCTCCACACCATCCGTCTGGGCGCTGACCGATGGCGGCAGTACGTCCTCCGCTTCGATACAGAGCGAAGCGAGGTGGGGGTGCGTATCGGCCCCGTTGTGAGCACTGGGCAGGTTCCACTCCCTGGCTCCGAGCCGGCGGATGCTGACGAGGTACGGGTCCCTGTCGGGGTGCCCATGGTGCATACCTACGACCGAGAGATCCCGATCGATATCTTCAGTGGGCCGTCGTTCACTTTCGAGCGACAGGACGACCGACTGCATGTCAGTTTCTTGAGCTGGCACCGCCGCTGGTCTCACAGCCTGACGTTGGCCGCAGCGCTGGGCCTGGGGACAGCAGGAATCGTCGCTCTGATCGAGAGCCTGACCGGGGACGTCACATCCACGCCCCTCTGGGCCGGCCTGATGGTCGGGCTGGGGCTCCTGGGACACGTCCTGGAGGATCAGCTGGGTTCTATGGGAAGCAATCTGGTCTTTCCCTTCACGCGGGGGCGGACCCGCGGTTTGGGTCTGCTCCGCTCCGGTGATGCGGTGCCCAACCTCCTCGCGGTCTGGGTGGGGATCGTGGTGATCCTCTTCAACCTGGATCGCTTCTCGGACCGGCCGCGGCTGGATCCCTGGTGGGCGTTCCTGGGGCTGGCAGTGGCGCTGCCGGTGGTGGCGCTGGGCGGGAGCTATGCGTGGCGGCGCCGCGGGTGGTCGGGCACGAAGGAGTCGCTGCGGCAGCAGGAGATCATGTCGGAGGCGGAGCGGATGGAGATTGGGCCGATGAAGAACGAGCATGCAGGAGGCGAAAAGTGCGACGTTTAGAGCGTCTGGTGGTGGCGTTTCTGATTGGGGTCCTGGCTTTGGCAGCCGCAGTGTGCAGGCTCCGGGTGGCGGCCAGGGCTGTCTCTTTGCCGAAGCAGCCCAGCAGCAGCGGCGGTGTCTCTGCGCGGGACGTGGTCATCAACGAGGTGGCCTGGATGGGCACCGAGGCCAGCTACTGCGATGAGTGGATCGAGCTGTACAACAACTCTGGGCTGGACGTCGATCTTGCCGATTGGTCGATTGCCGCTGCTGATGGCACGCCGCACATCTCGCTGACTGGCGTCATTTCAGCGCACGGGTACTTCCTCTTGGAACGGACAGACGACACCTCGGTCAGTGACATCCCTGCCGATCAGATCTACACCGGGGCGTTGCAGAACAATCCGGATGCGGAGACTCTGACACTTCGGGATGGCTCGGGCCAAGCTGTCGATACGGCCAACGTTGAGAGTGGAGCTTGGCCAGCAGGTGACAACAGTGCAAAGCATACGATGGAGCGCATCGACCCCACTGAGCCCGACACCGACGGGAACTGGTGCACCAACGACGGCGTCACGCGCAACGGTGTGGACGCGGATGGCAGTCCGATCAACGGCACGCCGAAAGCACAAAACTCCTGCTACCGGCCGCCCGCTACCCCGGCCGCCGACCTGACCGTCGCCAAGCACGCGCCCGCCTCCGTGCGGCCTGGCGATTCCATCACCTACCGCATCACCCTCAGCAACACGGGGCTCGCCATTGCCTCCGAAACAGTACTGACCGACACGCTCCCGACCGCTGCGACGTTTCTTACCCAGACCAGCCCCTTTGCCTTCTCCGTCTCTGAGCGTCATCTGGTCTGGCGGCTCGGCGACGTTCCCACTGGCACGACCTATCTCATCACTGCCACCGTGCGGGTGAGCCACGCCGCCTCTGGTCTCCTCACCAACCGCGTCACCGCCGCCACCAGCGCCAGCGAGACGGAGCTGGACGACAACGTCGCTGTCTGTGCCACCAGTGTGGAGCCTGAAGAGACGATCTACCTGCCCTTGCTCCTGCGTGGCTACTCGCCGCCTCCCTATGGGGTCATCATTGAGGCCCTGCTCTACGATGGTCTGCAGAACGACGATAGAGACGAGGCGGTGCTTCTGATCAACGGGGGGTACCGGGGGGTGAGTCTGACCGGTTGGGAGCTGTGCAAGTGGGGGATCCAAGATTGGACGTGCGCCGACCTGCCATCGGTGGAGATCGGCCCTCAGGAGAGGCTCTGGCTGGCGCGCAGTGAGGCCTACTTCTCCCGCTCCTTCGGCTTCGCCCCGCCCTACGTGCTGACTGGTTTCCCTCGCTTCGCAAATCAGGGCGACGCGGTGGCGCTCCGCGACGCTGACGGCCTGCTGCGGGATGTCCTGGTCTACAAGGGTGGCCTGACCGATGTCGGCGGCTGGGAGGGGCTGGCGTTGCAGCCATACAGAGGGCACAGCTTCGCCGAGGAGGGGCAGATCCTCTACCGTCGCCCCAATCAGGAGACGGGTCTGCCGGCCAGTGACACGGATACCGCGGCCGATTGGGCTCAGTACGCCGGAGACCCCTGGCAGGGCCGGCGCGTCCGTTACCCGGGATGGGACCTGGAGCCGTTCTTCCAACCCGCCGTAGGCGCCAGCGGCACCATAACCGCCGCTATCGCCCCGGATAATGCCTACCGTCTGGTGGTGGACACCATTCGCTCGGCGGACGAGTCCATCGAGCTGGAGGCCTATACGCTGGAGCACGTCGGGATCGTGACGGAGTTGGTGCAGCGAGCCGGCCGAGGCGTCAGCGTCACCGTGCTGCTCGAGGGTACGCCCGTCGGCGGCATGGAGGATCAGGAGCTGTGGGCCTGTCAGCAGCTGCACGCCACTGGACGGGGCACGTGTGCCTTCATGGCCAACGACGACGATTTCACCATCCATGACCGCTACTACTACCTGCATGCTAAGTTCATGGTTGTGGATCGGGAGCGGCTGCTGCTCGGCTCCCAGAACCTCACCCAAAGTGGCCTCCCGGGCGACGGCAAGAGCAATGGCACCGGCGGATCGCGGGGCGTCATGCTGCTGACGGACGCGCCAGAAGTGGTGGCGCGGGCCGTGGAGGTGTTCGAAGCGGACTGCGATCCGACCCATCACGTCGACGTCAGCACATGGTCTCCCGATAACGCTCTGGGGTATGGGCTGCCTCCGCCCGGCTTCACGCCCGATCCTGGTCGCGATTGGGTCACGTACACCGTTCAGTTCCCGAACGCGATGACGGCTGCGGGAACGGAGTTCGAGCTGGTCACGGCCCCGGAGGCCGCGTTGCGCACCAGCGATGCCCTGTTGGGGCTCGTCGCGCGGGCCGGTCGTGGCGACGAGGTCTTTGTAGAGCAGCTGTACGAGCATCTGACCTGGGACGGCATCGCAGGCGGTCCAAACCTTCGCCTCCAGGCCTACGTCGAGGCCGCCCGGCGTGGCGCCCGTGTGCAGATTCTGCTCAACGGCGGTACGTTCGACCTCGACTACCTTCCTCTGACCGAGAACGTGGAGACGGCGGCTTACGTCAACGAGCTCGCCCAGCGCGAGGGGCTCGATCTGAGCGCCCACCTGGGCGATCCTACCCATTACGGCATTCACAACAAGATGGTGCTGGTCGACTTGGCGGCGGAGGGAAAGATCGCCCACGTAGGCAGCATCAACGGCAGCGAGACCTCCAACAAACTTAATCGGGAGATGGCGCTACAGGTGCGTTCCTTGGCTCTCTTCGACTATCTCTATGCCATGTTTGAGCACGACTGGAACCATCAGTTGCCAGAGGATCACCTGCTCATCAGCGAGGTGATGGTCAATCCTGATGGCCTGGACGCCGGTCGGGAATGGGTAGAGATCTATAACCCTACCAGGGCGAACGCCGACCTATCGGGCTGGTACGTGGGCGACGTCGTTCCGGGCGGCGAATACGGCAGCGGGCTCTACCGCTTTCCAGCGGGAGCGACGTTGGTGGCGGAGAGCGTCATCGTCCTGGCGCATCAGGCCGACGACGTGGCCTTCACGCCGGACTACGAGTTCCTGGTCGATCCCCACCGCGACGATCCCGCGGTGCCCAATATGGTGCCGGCTGGCTCCTGGGATGGCTTCGGATTGGCGCTGGGCAACGCGGGGGACGAGGTGCTGCTGTTGGACGCCGGTGGGGCGCCCGTCGACGTGGTGGTCTGGGGTGCGGGAGCATATCCCGGCGTGGTGCCGCATCCCGGGGGCCTCGACCAGGGCCACTCGCTGGAGCGCCGCCCGCCGCGGGAGGATACGGATGATTGCAGCCGTGACTTCTTCGACCGCTACCCGCCCACGCCGGGCACGCCGGCCGAGTGACCTGAGACTCAGGGCGGAAAGCCTGATCTATAGCACCTCTTGATACACACCCTCGATCTGCTCGGCGATGTTGGGCCAGGCGTAGGACTCTGCCCAGCAGCTGGCCCGTTGGCCGATCCGCCGCCGGCTCAGCTCGTCCATCAGCAGGCGGGTGATCCTATCTGCCAGTGCCTCCACGTCGCCGGCCGGCACCCGGTAGCCGGTGCGCCCATCCTTCACCAGGAAGGCCAGCCCACCCACGTCGGAGGCGATCACGGGCGTGCCGCAGGCCATCGCCTCCAGCGCCACCATGCCGAAGCTTTCGTAGTCCGAGGGCATGACGACCATCTCGGCCGCCGAGTAGTAGTACTGCAGCGTGTCCTGGTTCTTAGAGCCGAGAAACGTCACCACGTCCTCAATCCCCAGCCTCTCCCGCAGGCGCTGCAGCCGCACCATCTCCTCGTCCTCGTGGATGCGATTAGCCTCCCCGCCGATGATGGGCACGCACAGGCCGTCGGCTGGCTGCCCCTCCGGTGAGCTTGGTCGAACAGTCGACCCACGCAGCTCTGGCCGGCGCTGGACGACCTGGGCGATCGCCCTGAGCAGGTTGTCGATGCCCTTCAGCGGCTCGATCCGTCCCACGAAGAGAATCATGGGACGGCCGGGGCATATCCCGATGTGTTCCTTGGCGTGCGCTGCGGGGATGGGATGGAAGCGGTCTATGTCCACCCCGGGTGAGATGACGTGGATCTTGCTCCGCTCGGCGCTGTATAGCTCTGCAAGCTGGTTCTCCTCGGCGGGGGTGGAGGCGATCAGGGCGTCTGCGAAATCTACAATGTCGGTCTCCACGGCCACGCGCCGGTCCGTTTCTCGCTCCCTCGGACGTTTCTCTGCCACCAGGTTCTTCATTTTGCCCAGCGTGTGGGCCATGTGCACGATCGGCGCCCCCCACTTTCGGCGCAGACGCTTCGCCGCCTCACCGGATAGCCAGTAGTGGCTGTGCAGGATCTGGTACTGGACGTCGTCGGCCGCCGCCTGGGCCAGCGCACCCTCCACGAACTCGGGTAGGTGATCGTAGACCCGGTGCTTGTCGTAGGGTCGCTCGGGCCCGGCCGGGAGGTGGATTACCCGCCCGCCGGCGCCCAGGTCTTTGCTGATGCGCGGGATGCTCGGATCCTGGGAGCGGGTGTAGACGTCCACCTGGTGCCCCCGACGCCCGAGCTCGCGGGACAGATCACGCACGTAGACGTTCATGCCCCCCGTTTCCTTCCCTCCCAGCATAGCCAGGGGGCACGTATGGACGCCCAGCATAGCGATGCGAAGATCTCTCACTGTGGGGGATGATAAGACAGGCCGTTACGGTTCCTGCATCCTCTTTGCCGCGGCAGCCACGTTCCGTAGCAGGTCTTTCTCTTCTTCCGTTCGGACCGTGCGAGGGTCTAGCACCAGGTGATCGTCCTCAATGCGGCTGATGATCGGTGGATCGCCCTCGCGGAGCGCGCTCGCCAGCCGGTCCACATGCTCCACGGACAGCGCCACGAGCTTGGTGGGCAGCGTCTCGCCGGGAAGGCTGCCGCCTCCCACCGTTGAATGCCCCTCGACAATCTCGGAAGCGATCCCGGCCCCTTGCAGCGTCTCCTGCCAGGATGTCGCTCGTCGCGCAATCGCAGTTAGAGGCATAGCGATCATGCGCCAGACTGGAATCTGCTCGATGGCCTCCTCCCGGACGTAGTGCAGCAACGTCTCTTGAAGGCCAATCAGGCAGAGCTTGTCGGGCCGCAGCGCTCGGGTCAGGGGATGGCTCTTCAGGGGGTTCACGTAGGCCGCTCTCCCCACGATGATCCCCGCCTGGGGGCCGCCCAGCAGCTTGTCACCGCTGAAGCAGACCACCGCGGCGCCTCCATCGACGCTCTCCTGGACCATCGGCTCGTGCGCCAGCCCGAACTGGGTGGTCTCAAGCAGAGCGCCGCTTCCCAGGTCGTCCATCACGGGCAAGCCGTGTTCCTTGCCCAACGCCACCAACTCTTCCAGGCTGGGCTCGGACGTGAAGCCGACGACGCGAAAGTTGGAGTGATGAGCGCGGAGGATCAGCGCTGCGTCTTCGTGGGCGCTCAGCGCGTTCTCATAGTCATACAGGTGGGTCCGGTTGGTCGTGCCGACCTCGATAAGCTCTGCGCCGCTCTGCGCCATCACGTCCGGCACGCGGAACCCGCCCCCGATCTCCACCAACTGCCCGCGCGATATGATCACGCCCTGCCCGTCTGCCAGCCCCGTCAAGGCCAGCAGCACCGCGCCAGCGTTGTTGTTGACCACCAGGGCGGATTCCACTCCTGTCAGTTGGCACAGCAGGCGCTCTGCATGCACTGTCCGATGTCCTCGCCGGCCTGCCTCTAGGTCGTACTCGAGGGTGCTGTACCCTCGGCTGACCGCATCCATCGCCTCCCGGGCCGTTGTCGAAAGGGGGGCTCGGCCCAAATTGGTGTGGATGATCACACCCGTCGCGTTGATGACGGGGCGCAGCGTGGGCGCCAGCCGTTCCTTCAGCCGGCGGGAGGCGCGTGCAGCGAGTGAAGCAGCATCTGGCACGTCACCGCCCGCTCGCACCTCATCGCGGACGGCATCGAGGGCCTCGCGCAGCGCGTCCAGGGCCTGCTGACGACCAAAAGCGTCGATCAATGCTTGCACGGCCTTGAGGCCGAGCAGCCGATCGACGCTGGGGATCTGCCGTAGTTTACTGACGTTCGGTGCCACAGGTGGGAGAGCCCCTCCAAACTCGCGGTCAGGCCTTCCAACTCAAGAAGCGGGCTCGAGAAGCCCTCTCAACATTACTGCGGCGGAATCTGGATCACTTGACCGACGTAAATGTTGGATGGGTTGGCGATGCCGTTGTATTCCGCCAACCGCAGATGACTCATGTTGTAGCGCAGCGCGATGCGGAACAGATTGTCTCCCGGTTGGACCACGTAGGTGGTTCCGCTTGGGGAGGGTTGTGCGGGCTGGCTACCTGGCGGAATGGTCAGCTCCTGTCCCACGTAGATCTGGCTGACGTTAGCGATGCCGTTAGCCTGCGCGATGGCCTCCACGGTGGTACCATGGCGGAGCGCGATGCGGAAAAGATTGTCGCCTGGTTGCACCACGTACGTCGTCTCTCCTGTAGGAGCCGAGGTCGGCGTTGGCTCCGGCGTGGGAGCTGGCGTGGTTGGGTATACCGTCGGCGTCGCTGTCGCGGGCTCGGGCGTGGCTGTCGCCGCTGGTTCCGTGCTCGTCTCAGTCGGCTCCTCTTCCTCACCCTCTTCTGCCGCTTCCGCTGCCTCTGTCGCCGCTACCTCCGTCGCTCGTGCTGAGTTCGCCATAGCTGTCTGTTGTAATTGTGCCTCGCTTGGTGTAGCTGCCTCTGCCCCCCCGGATGAGGTCGGCGTTACATCGGGGGCTGCTGGTCTAAAACAGCCGGTTGCCAGGACGAGGATGACCGAGAGGCCTAGCATGGCTAGGAATACGGAGCGGGTCTTCTTCATGGGCCACCTCCTTTGGTGTTCGGGCGACTTCTCGAAGCAGCTCGATAGTACCATGGCTTTTGATCGGCGTCAAGCAAACTGTTTTTCAAAACGGGGGGGATTATGGTAAGATGAGGCTGCTTGCCAAGTGACGATAGGGGGTACCGGAGGGTCTATGAGAGAGATTCTAGACGATCTAAGAGGCTGGCTGGTTGCTGGCGAATCGATTGCTCTGGCGACAGTCGTGCGCACCGAGGGATCTTCGCCGCGGCCGCTGGGAGCTCGCATGGCGGTAACTGAATCCGGTCAGATGGTGGGCTCCGTCAGCGGTGGCTGCTTGGAGGGCGATGTCTTTCGAGAAGCGCAGGAGGTGCTTGAGTGCGGGGAGGCGAGACGTCTCCAATACACTGCTGTCGACGAAGAAGGCTGGCAGGTCGGGCTCGCCTGTGGTGGCACGATTGACGTCTTCATTGAGCCCTTGGCAGAGGTCCACCATCTGCTTGTCGATGCCTTGCAGCGCGAGGAGACCGTGGGCCTGGCGACGCGTCTTGACGGCAGCGAGCACCTGATTGCCTGGCCCGATGGTCGACGGCGCGGCGATCTCTCCCCGACATTGGCTTCCGAGCTGATGAGCATTCTCAGTGCTGGATTGTTCCCAAGTTCTCAGGCCGAGTTAAGGAGCTACCCGGAGGCCGACGTCTTCCTGGAGGTCTTCGCTCGGCCGCCCACGCTCACCGTCGTCGGCGCAGTTCATATCGCTGTGCCGCTCGTCACGATGGCGCAGGAGCTAGACTTCCACGTGCGGTTGGTGGACGCGCGGCGTGCTTTTGCCACTCGGAGTCGCTTCCCCGATGTCGATGAGTTGGTTGTCGCCTGGCCCCGGGAGGCCCTGACACCCCAGGCGCTACGACCCCAGGACGCCGTGGTGGTGCTGACCCACGATCCAAAGTTCGACGTGCCGGCGCTTGAGGCTGCTCTGTCGAGCCCTGTGGGCTACGTCGGGTTGCTGGGGTCGACCACCACTCAGGAGAAACGGCGTGCGGCCTTGAGGGACAGAGGCTTCTGCGATGAGGACCTGGCTCGAATCCACGGCCCGGTGGGTCTGGACTTGGGCGGGCGGCGACCGGCCGAAATTGCGCTGGCGATCCTGGCCGAGATCGTTGCTGTGCAGAACGAGTGAGGTTCGTGCCAGCGGATTGCTGTGGAACCCACGCCGCGCTTACCGCTGGACGTCGATCTGCTCGATGTTCCAGAGCTCCGACCATTGGCTCGGGTTGGGGGCCAGGCCGGTGACTGCGACCCCTGCCAGTGTGGTCTTCTGGCGCTGGAAGAGGGGCAGCACCGGGAGTCGCTCCGAGAAGATGCGCTGCGGTACGGCCTGTCTCGTGGCGTACTCCTTGCTGCCTGGCAGCACCTCCAGGGCTTGTCGGCAGGCATCATCGTACGCACCATCAATGAACCCAGCCACGTTGGGCTTGCCCCAGTCGCCTGGGCCTGGTATCTGACTGCTCAGGAAGGCATCGCACAGCGGATCGGCTGTGGCTTGCCAGGAGAACTGAGCCAGGTCAAACCGGCGTCCGAAGATTTCCCCTTCCGGTCCAGGGGCGAAGAGGGCGTCGGCGGGCTGCGTCTGCAGGGTGACCTCGATCCCACAGGCCTCTAGCTGAGCCTGTAGGAGCGTCGCCGTGCGGAGCCGGAGTGGGTCGTCCGTGGTCTTGTAGCTGAACCGGTGGGGCGTGCCATCCGCTATCTCAGGAACACCGTGCGCCTCGCGTATCCCATCGCCATCCTCGTCGTACCAGCCCGCCTGCGCTAGCAGGAGCTTACCCGCTTCCGGGTCGTACGGCCATACGGTCAGCCCCTCGAACGGTTGGACGGTTGGCCCATACACTGGATGCTCGGGCGGCAGGTAACTGTGTAAGGTAGGTTCGCCGGTGGCAAACGCCTCGTTTGCCACCGCTTTCCTGTCTATGCACTGGGCGATGGCCTGTCGCACGCGCACATCTTCGAAGAAGTCGGGTCGCTGGTAGTCGCCTGCCGGGCTGATGCCAAAGGCCAAAAGCTCCCAGGAGCCGTCGTGCGTCGTGACTGCCTTCACCGCCGATGAAGCGTCGGTCGCATCCAGATCCAGGCTGGAGATCGCTTCGTGCGTCACCAGGTCGCATGTTCCCAGCAGGAGTTGCTGTGTCAACGTCTCCGTATCGGCGACGAACCGGAATGTGACCTCGTCCACGTGCGGCAGCCCTTCAGCTGCGCGGAAGTAGAAGGGATTGCGCTCAAGGGTGATAGAGTCGCCCGCCACCCACTCGCGAAGTTCGAAGGGCCCCCAGCCCAAAGGCTTTCTGGTCGATGCCTCGGCGGTTAGGAGCTCGGCGGCAGAGAGCCCCTCCCATGCGTGGCGTGGCAGGGGATGCCAGAAGTTCAAGTAGTAGCCTCGATCGAGGAAGCCGGGCACGCTTTGCCAGACCACCTGGTGCTCACCCGCGGCGCGATAGTCAGCTGTACGTTCGACGATGTGCTTGTCGGTCGGCGTGGCTGAGTCGGCGGCCAGTTCAAAAGCGTAGACGGAGTCATCGGCGGTGAGTGGCTCACCGTCCGACCACCGAATGTCAGAGCGCAGCGTGAACGTGACTACCATGCGCTTCATGCTGATCGGCTCGTCGCGAAAGGTGATTCGTTCTCCCGCCGCGTCTCTGACGCTGACGCCCGGAGCCAGCTTCATCACGCTTCCGCTGGCTGCTAGGACCCGGTCTCCGGCTTTCAAGGTGGTTCTCTCCACGGTGGCGCTGTCCCCGAGTCTTGGGATGTCGGTCAGAATAACGGCCTGGTACTCGTAGTCTCGGCTGTCCATTGGCCCGTCGTAGAGAGCGTGCCATACGTGGTACACGCTCTCACTCTCCGCTCCGTACAGGTAAAGGCTGTCGGGCTCATCGGATAGACAGATCGTCAGTCTTCTTGGCTCTGGTGTCGGCGAAGGCGTTGGTGAAGGCGTCGGTGAGGGGGTCCGTGAGGGCGACGGGCCTGGCGTTGTCCGCGCAGGCGGTCGGGCCGGCCGCGCACAAGCCGCACACAGGATCAGGATGGTCAGGACGGCGAGTTGTCTCTTCATCGGTTAGGCGCTGTCTCCACGAGTGAGATCTCTTCCCCTCTGCCAGGGCCGCCAGCCCACGTGCCATCGTTTACTGTGCGACCGGATCGGATTCTAGCACCGGGCCATATCGCTGTCAACCAGCGAGGCCGACGGGGCGTCACAGAACCAGAGGATGAAGGCTGCGGTTGCACAAACCCTCCGCTGTAGGTATAATGGCCGCAGTCAGCATTGTGGGGTGATCTTGGACTGGCTTCCTTCCCGCCAACCTCGACCTTGAGACCCTCGTTAAGGTTCCCCGTGCTGGCAGTGGGTCCGATGTTGATTGGAGGGGCGAGGAGGTGGGTGTGGGGTGTCGCTTCGCTGAGGAGGTTTGGATGTCGTCAAAGTGGGTTTGCGTGGTGGCGGGACTTTCGTTGCTATTGGCGTCGCTGGCCTGTAACGCGACGCCATCACCAAGTTCACCGCACAGCGCCACATCCGTCTCGGAAGAAGCGTCTACGCCCCCTCCTGATGCAGCGGTCACGGACCCTCCCGATGCAACCGCTACGAGTGTCTCCTCTTCTCCTACACCTGAGCGCCCGCTGGCGGCACGCGTCAACGGTGAGCCGATCTACCTGGCCGACTATGAGCGTGAGCTGGAACGGTACAAAGATTCTCTGGAGGCCCAGGGTATCGACCCTAACAGCGAGGAGGGCCAGGACAAGGTGAATCAGGCCCGTGGCTGGATCCTGAACGTGATGATTGAACAGGTCTTGACCGAGCAGGCTGCGGAGAAGGTTGGCGTCGAGGTGACCGACGCTCAGGTTGAGCAGTACATGCAGGATATGATTGCCGAGAGTGGGGGCGAGGAGGCCTTTCGCGCCAAGCTGGAGGAGTGGGGCGAGACGTACGAGAATGCCAAGCGAGAGGTGCGCGTTCAGCTGATTGGCACGCAGATGACCCAGCGTGTTGTGGCCGATGTGCCTGAATCGGCCGAGCAAGTCCATGCACGGCACATTCTGGTGGATACCAAGGAGGAAGCGCAGCACATTCGTTCCCAGCTTGAGGCCGGTGCTGATTTCGCTGCTCTGGCCAAAGCTCATTCGCAGGACAAGAGCACGCGGGATAACGGAGGGGACCTGGGCTACTTCCCACGTGGTATCCTGGTTTCCTCCGAGGTGGAGGAGGACGCGTTCTCCCTGCAGCCGGGACAGTTCAGCGAAGTGATCACCAGCCCTTTGGGCTTTCATATCGTCCAGGTGGTCGAGCGTGACCCGGATCGTGCCATCAGTGCCGAGAATCTGCAGCTCTTGCGGGAAGGGGCTGTGCAGAACTGGGTCGAGAGCCTGTGGGCTCAGGCCGATGTCGAGCGTCTTGTGGAGGTAGAACCGTAGGAAAGCGGTTGGGCGCCTGTACAGTGTGATCACGTGTTGACCCAGGTGGTTGTGTCGACCCAGGATACGCCAAATCGGGCACTGGGTTCCAGTCGGCGACCAATCTGGTCGTGGAGATGAGGTTGGGTGAACGCAGTCACCCGTCAAGGCTGCGCAGACCTATCCTGAGCGCAGTCGAAGGAGAGATTCAGCGATGAGCAACGGAAGAGCTCGCCTTCTTAATGTTCTTACCATCGTTCTGCTCGTAGCCACGCTATGTCTTGCAGGCTTCTACAGCCTCGTCGCTCTTGGTGTCTACGAGGTCTTCCCTCCTCCGACCCCTGTGGAAGTCGTGGAGGTGTCGACCAGCACCCCCACGCCTCGGGTCACGTCGATCCCCACCTGGACCTCGACGCCAGTGCCCACGGAGACGCCAATTCCACCGCCCACTGACACGCCGGGGCCAACACCGACGCCTTCGGTGACGCCCACTTTCCCGCCCACGCCGACCTTCCCGCCAACGGCCACGCCCACGCCCCGGGTCACCCGCTCGCCGCGACCGTTCACGTATGAGGTGAACCTTGAGTCGCCTCGTTATGGTGGCTGCAGTTGGACCGGGGTGGCTGGCGAGGTGCAGGATCTTGATGGCAATCCCCTGCAGGGCTACCTGATCCACATCTGGGGAGCTGGCATCGACGAAGTTGTCGTGGCCGGTTCCAACCAGCGGTTCAACACCATATACGGATCGACAGCCGCTTGGGAGCAGTATTTTGGGCCCAGCCCCAAGCCCATGGAGGTGCACGTGCAGCTTCACGATCCTTTCAGCGAGGATCACCTCCCGATCTCGGAGGAGATCGTGATTGACTTCCCGGGCTACTGTGGCGGGGCGTTGGGCTACGTTGTGTTCACGAAGAACCACTAGATGATCTGTTTGAGGGCGCTATGGCAGATGAAAGAGTAGCCACTGGCTCTGAGGGGCTCGACGCGATGCTCGGTGGCGGTCTTCTCGCGGGCTCTATGGCGCTGGTGCGAGGGGCTCCAGGCACGGGCAAGACCTCTCTGGCGCTTCAGTTCCTCATAGAGGGGGCAAAACAGAACGAGGCTGGGCTTTTCGTATCCTTCGAGGAGTTCCCCCGGTCGCTCTACCGAGACGCTCGCTCGCTCGGATGGGACCTGAAGGACGTAGAGGAACAGGGGGGGCTCCATCTCATGTTCACCTCCCCGGAGGTCTTCTTAGCCAGCCTGGAGCCTCCTGAAAGCCCCCTCAACCGTCTGATCCGAGAGGCCGATATTCGCCGCTTGGTCCTTGATAGCGTCTCTCATTTCGAGCGTCTCACCGACGACGGGCAGGAGCTGCGGCGCCTATACACGCGTGCGGTCAATGGGCTGCGACGGGAGCAGATCACGGGCTTGCTGCTGGGCGAGGAGAGTCGATCCAGCTACAGCCGTGCGTTCAGGGGAGGGCTCTCTTTTCTCGTCGACGCCATCGTCCTCATGCGCTACGTCGAGATCGACAGCGCCATGCAGCGTGCTATTCTGGTGCTCAAGATGCGCGGATCCGATCACGCCAAGGAGATTCGTCGCTACGTGATAGAGACGGGGGGCTTGAGCGTGTTGGACGTCTTTGAGGGGCGCGAAGGGTTGCTCAGCGGCACACCGCACGAGGCGTTGGGGTAGCGCGAAGTTGGCGGGTGACTGCGTCGACCCGGGCAAGCTCTACATCGTCGGCACTCCAATAGGCAACCTGGAGGACATGACGCTCCGTGGCCTGCGTATCCTCAAAGAGGTCTCTCTCATCGCAGCTGAGGATACCCGCAGCGCTCGCACCCTCACCGCACGATACGACATCGACACCCCGACTACCAGCTACTTCGAGGGAAACAAGCTGGCCAAGCTGGATACCATCTTCGGCGCGCTCGATGCTGGTGATGTGGCCCTGATCTCCGAGGCTGGGATGCCGGGCCTTTCCGACCCTGGCTATGAGCTCATCCAGACCGCTGTCGAGCGTGGCCATGATGTGGTGCCCATTCCTGGCCCCACCGCCCCCGTGACAGCCCTTGTCGTCTCCGGACTTCCCACCGATGCCTTCCTCTTCATCGGCTATTTGCCGCGGCGCCGGAGCAAACGTCGCCGACTGCTGGACAGTGTGGCGCGAGAGCCGTACACCATTGTCGCCTTTGAGACCCCCCATCGCCTCCTGGAGAGCCTGGCCGACGTTGAAGCCCTCCTGGGCGATCGCCCCCTGGCCCTCTGCCGGGAGATGACCAAGCTCCACGAGGAGATCTGGCGCGGGACGGTCTCCGAGGCCCGGGCCGGCTTCGGCGATCGCGGCCCGCGAGGGGAGTTCACGCTCGTGATCGGCGGGGAGCTCTGCGACGCGGCTGAGGAGGAGCGGCGCTGGGATGAGGAGCAGGTTCGAGCCGCGCTGCAGGACTTCTTGGCCCAGGGGATGCGCCGTCCGGATGCCGCCAAACGTGTCGCCGAGCTCTCTGGCTGGGAGCGAGGTGTGGTCTACAAGCTGGGCCTCTGATGGGCTCCGTGGCTGCCATCCACAACCCACCCTGGCTATGAGGCTGACCCGCGAAGAGAGGGGAATGCTGGAGGGCGACCTGGGGCCAGGCGTCTCCAAGGCTATGGAGATCATCGTCGCGCTGGGCAGGATCTACGACGCTCAGCGATTGATCCCAGTCAGCTCGGTGCAGGTGGCAGGTGTCAGCTACCGCAACCTGGGAGAGGCGGGCCATGAGTTCTTGCGCCAATGGGCTGATCAGGGCGCCCGGGCGCGCGTGCCCGCGACCCTTAACCCGGCTGGTATCGACCTCCGTGCCTGGCAGGAGCTCGGCTTCTCGGAGGCTTTCGCCCGTCGGCAGGCCCTCGTCGTGGAAGCCTATGAGCGGCTCGGCGTGCGCCCGACGTGCACCTGCACGCCCTACCTCGTCGGCAACCGCCCTCGGCTGGGTGAGCACGTGGCGTGGGCCGAATCGTCGGCCGTGAGCTACGCCAACAGCGTGCTGGGGGCGCGTACCAATCGCGAGGGTGGGCCAAGCGCCATGGCCGCTGCTATCACCGGGCGCACAGCGGCCTACGGCCTCCACCTGGATGAGGCCCGTCGCGCCTCGCTGAAGGTCGAGGTTCGCTGCTCGGTGAACACACGCTCTGACTTTGGCGCGTTGGGATACCTGGTGGGGAAGAAGGCGCAGAATCGCATCCCCTATTTCGTAGGCCTGGGGCCCGGCGACAAGCTTGGGCTTGGCCCGTGCGCCGACGCAGATCTGAAGGCTCTTGGGGCGGCGATGGCCGCCAGCGGTGCCGTCGCCCTCTACCATGTGGCCGGCGTCACGCCCGAGGCCGATCATCCCGACATCCTGGCCCCCGATCACGAGACGTACGTCGTCGATGATCTGGCACCGGCCTATGCCGCCCTCAACGCTGAGGCCCGCGAGATCGATCTCGTCTGGTTCGGCTGCCCGCATGCCAGCCTGGCGGAGATCAGGCGCGTGGCGCAGCTGCTGAAGGGGCGTCGCGTGACCTCGGCTCTCTGGATCACGACAGCGCGCGGTGTTCGGGAGCGCGCGGCTCGGGAGGGGTTGGTGCAAGCCATTGAGAACAGTGGGGGGCGCGTGGTGGCCGATATGTGTGTCGTCGTCGCTCCGATGCAGGAGTTGAACTACCGTACGCTGGCGACGTCGTCGGCTAAGGGAGCTGTCTACGTTCCCTCCCACGCTGGTCTCCTGGTGCGGTATGGCACCGTCGAGCGATGCATCGAGGCCGCTGTGACTGGCCTCTGGCCGGAGTGACTGCCCCGCTGAGGCCGGTCGACGCGGTCCCCTCGGCCATTTGCTCGCTCGATGCGAGTGTATCTATCCCACACTATCCGCAGTTGTATTGCCTATAAGGCATCGATAACTTGATGCTTGCCCACCCGCATGCCTGTGCTATAATCGCTTTGTTGTCACGAAAGATGGATGCTATGATGTGTGATTTCACTAGGCCATTTGCCATCAGTCCAATGCAGAACAGAGCCACCCATGGCTGAATACGGAGAGCCCCTCACCGATCGCGAGAGGGAGGTCCTGGAGCTCGTCGCCACCGGCATCACCAACCGGGAGGTGGCCCAGGAGCTCTTCATCAGCGTCAACACCGTCAAGGTTCACCTGCGCAACGTCTACACCAAGCTGGGGGCCGACTCGCGTACCGAGGCGACGATGATTGCCGTGCGCGAAGGATGGATCAGCATCGGGGCGGGCGAGGAGGGGTCACCGGAAGCCGCAGCCGCCGGGGAAGAGGGCCCCGCCGCCCCTCCTGCGCTGCCCCTCCCTTGGTCGAAGCGCATCGCGCTGCTTGCTTCCCTGGTGATCGTCATCTTTGCCGTCGTCGTGACCTGGCCTCGCGCTCAACCCCAGTCCGGCAACGGGCCGGACTTGCCGCTGGATCGCTCCCAGAGCGCAATGACCGTCTCGAGCCAAGATGCCGAATCGCCCTGGCAGGAGAGGGCTCAGATGCCGACCCGGCGTGCGCACCTGGCGCTGACGGTGGCCCGGGGGCGGCTGCTGGCCATTGGTGGTCAGACGCCGGAGGGTGTCGCCGTAGTCGTGGAGGCCTATGACCCTCAAGCTGATGTCTGGGCGCCTCGGCGTGAGAAGCCCACGCCCGTCGCCTATGTAGGCGCTGCGACCATCGGGGGGGATGTCTACGTCCCCGGAGGCTGCGACGCCGAGAGCCAGCCAATGAGTCTGGTTGAGGTCTACGATGCGGAGGAGGATGCCTGGCGCGAGGTCAGGCCTCTGCCCGAACCCCGCTGTGCCTACGCTCTGGCTGCTCAGGAGGGGCAGCTCTATCTCTTCGGTGGGTGGGATGGGGAACGGTACGTCTCCACCGCTTACACCTATGCACCTGAGCAGGACAGCTGGCACGAGCTGCCGGCCGCGGACGTGTCCAGGGGGTTCGCTGGGGCTGCGTCGCTCAACGGCCAGCTCTATGTGGTGGGCGGCTATGATGGCGAGAAAGAACTGGCTGCCTGCGCCTCCTATGATCCCGCCCTGCAGGCCTGGAGCACGTGCTCCCCACTGGTGGTAGGGCGTGGGGGGTTGGGGCTGGCCTCTGTGGGTGGGCGCCTCTACGCCATTGGTGGTGGAGGCTGGTCCAGCTACCTGGGTTTCAATGAGAGGTACAGCCCGGAGGACGACAGCTGGAGCGCCGTCGAAACGCCTCTGGTTCGGGAGTGGCGCAATCCGGGCGTGGCGGTGTTCGAGGGCACGGTCTACGCCGTCGGTGGCTGGAGCAGCGACTACCTCAGCCTCAATCATGCCTACGAAGCGCTTCCCTTCCGTATCTTCATCCCCGTCAGTCAGCAGTAGCCGACCAGATATCAGACGTTAAGAGAGGAGTGTCTCAATGTTCGCTACCCTTCGCGCACAAGCAGAGACGATTCGCATCGAGGACATCGCTCACTACGAAGGCGAGGAGGTCACCCTCAAGGGGTGGGTCTACAACCACACCGACACAGGTAAGCTCATCTTCCTCTGGATTCGGGATGGCACGGGCTTCGCGCAGTGTGTCATCTTTCACAAGGATGTTAGTCCCGAGTTGTTCGAGGCTGCGCAGGGCTTGACCTACGAGTCGTCCGTCGTCGTCACCGGCACGGTGCGCCAGGATGACCGAGCCCCCGGCATCCCCGGTGGCTATGAGCTGGGTGTCAGCGACCTGGAGATCCTCCAGATCGCCGAGGAGTACCCGATTCAGCCCAAAGAGCACGGTGTTGACTTCCTGATGGAAAACCGGCATCTATGGATCCGCTCGCAGCGGCAGTGGGCTGTGCTGTGCGTGCGCGCCACCGTCCTTCAGGCGATTCGGAACTGGCTGGACGACAATGGCTTCGTCAATATGGACACACCGATTCTCACACCTGCGGCTTGTGAGGGAACCACGACGCTTTTCGAGACCGACTACTTTGGTGAGCAGGCCTATCTCGCCCAATCGGGCCAGCTCTACAATGAGGCGAACATCTACGCTTTTGGCCGTGTCTACTGTTTTGGTCCTACCTTTCGCGCCGAGAAATCGAAGACCCGCCGTCATCTAACCGAGTTCTGGATGGTCGAGCCGGAGGCCGCCTTCTGCGACATGGATCAGCTGATGGAGATCGAAGAGCAGTTCGTCTCTCACATCGTGCAGACCTGTTTGGAGGAGCGCGCCGAGGAGTTGGAGCTCTTGGAGCGGGACACCGGCCGCCTGGAGAGGGTGGTGCCGCCCTTCCCGCGCATTTCCTACGACCAGGCGCTGGATATCATCGCCGAGATCCGTGAGGAGACTGACGATGAGGAGCTCAAGGGGCTTCTCCAGATCGAGTGGGGCGATGATTTCGGTTCTCCCCACGAGACGGAGCTGACCGAACGGTTTGAGAAGCCCGTCTTCGTCTACGGTTATCCCACCGCGGCGAAGGCTTTCTACATGGAGCCGTGGCCGGGGCGGCCGGAGGTCTCGAAGAGTGTCGATCTTCTGGCCCCGGAGGGGTATGGGGAGATCACCGGTGGCTCGGAGCGCATCTCCGACCTCGATCTTCTCCTACAGCGGCTCGACGAGTGGAACCTGCCGCGTGAGGCCTTCGAGTGGTACATCGATCTCCGGCGATATGGCTCGGTGCCGCACTCTGGCTTCGGCTTGGGACTCGAGCGCACGGTGACTTGGATCTGCGGCATCGACCATCTGCGGGAGACGATTGCCTTCCCCCGTATGCTCACGCGCGTCTATCCGTAATGTCGTCCTAATCGCGACTGACTTGTAATACGGAGGGGACGTAGTATAATTGTGGTGAAATGGGCTGAGACGCTAGCTTGACAACTAGTCTTTCAGGGGAGCCTGGGGAACTGGGCTGAGAGGGCGCTCTGGACGCGATTGCGGGCCGCCGGCGCCGACCCACAAGACCTGATCTGGGTAATGCCAGCGGAGGGACCTTTTTGTGGCGTTTATTGGAGCCGCCCCGCTGGTTGGGGCGGCTTTTTGTCTGCCAGACGCAACGAAGTGGGAGGGAGCATGCGTGCCGTCATCTTTGCCAATGGGACCTTCACCGATCCACAGCAGGCGCAGGGTCTCCTGCGTGCCGACGATGGGTCGACGCAGTCACCCGTGATCATCGCTGTTGACGGTGGCACCCGCCACGCCTGGCAGGCCGGTGTGGATCCTCAACTCGTCATCGGCGACCTGGACTCCCTGACTGACGAGGAGCAGGAGCGTCTGAAGGCTAGCGGCGCGGAGGTCAACAGCTTCTCCCCCCACAAGGACAGGACCGACCTGGAGCTAGCCCTGCTTCACGCTGCCTCCGCGGGGGTAGATGAGATCCTGGTGTTGGCGGCCCTGGGCGGGCGGCTTGATCAGACTGTCGCCAACGTGATCCTGCTGTCCCTGCCGGAGTTGGCCGAGTGTGACGTTCGCATCGTACAGGGAGCCCAGATCGCCTTCTTGATCCGCGACGAGGCGCTCATTGAGGGCCAGCCCGGCGATACGGTCTCCCTGATCCCTTTGGGTGGCGATGCCGTTGGCGTCACCGCCCAAGGGCTGGAATGGCCCCTCGACGACGATGTGCTTCACTTCGGGCCTGCGCGAGGGATAAGCAATGTGCTGAAGAGGGAGCAGGCCTCTGTGCGCGTGCGGCAGGGTCTGCTTCTCTGTGTCGTGACGCGCGCGGGTAGCGCGCGCGGGTAGCGTGCGCGGATGGCGTAGGCAAGTAGGTGCTAGGAGGTGCCGATGAAACGCGTCAAGCTACTTCTCTTGATCGCTCTGCTTCTGTTGACCGCGTGTGGGCCGGCAGCGCCGCCGGCTGAGCAGCCAACCCCCACGTCGCCGCCAGCCGAGCAGAAGGTGCGGATTATGACGCACGACAGCTTCGACATCAGCGAGGAGGTCCTGGACGCCTTCGAGTCGGAGCACAATGCCACCGTCAAGATCCTCAAGGCCGGCGACGCGGGCGTCGTCCTCAATCAGGCCATTCTCAGCATAGATAACCCCTTGGCCGACGTGCTCTACGGCGTCGATACCACCCTTCTCGGCCGCGCCTTGGAGGCCGAGATCTTCGTGCCCTACGAGTCCCCGCTTCTGGAGCAGGTGCCGGATCGCTTCGAGCTGGATGAGCAACATCGCGTGACGCCCGTCGACTACGGCGACGTCTGTCTTAACTACGACAAGGCATGGTTCGAGTCCGAGGGTCTCGAGCCCCCGTCCAGTCTGGGCGACCTCACGAAGCCGGCCTACGAGGGATTGACCGTGGTCGAGAACCCGGCCACCTCGTCCCCGGGGCTGGCCTTCATGCTGACCACCATCGGCCACTTCGGGGAGACGGGTGAAACCACCTGGCTCGACTACTGGGCCGATCTCCGCGACAACGATGTCGTGGTGACCCAGGGGTGGAGCGAGGCTTACTACGAGCAGTTCACGTACGGCTCCGGCGGCAGCGGCGACCGCCCTATTGTCGTTAGCTATGCCAGCAGTCCCCCGGTCGAGGTCCATTTCTCCGAGGAGCCCTTTGAGGAGGCGCCCACCGGCGTCGTGGTTGGCGACGGCAGCTGCTTTCGCCAGATCGAGTTCGTTGGCGTTCTCAAGAACGCCGAGAACCCTGACCTGGCCCGGGCATGGATCGACTTCATGTTGGGCAAGGCCTTTCAGGAGGACATTCCGCTTCACATGTTCGTCTTCCCCGCCAACGGGAACGCGCAGCTCCCCAAGGTGTTCGCGGAGTTCGCCGTCATCCCCGAGCAGCCGGTCGTCGTCGACTACGCGGCCATCCAAGCGAATCGTGAGGATTGGATCGACGCCTGGACCGAGACGGTGCTTCAATAGGGGAGACAGAGAGGCCAGCGATGAGTAGATGGGCGGGCGAGCGCGGGTCAGGCTCCTGGACCCAAGCGGGACTGCTGCACCTGTCTCGCTTCGCCCGTCTCCTCATCGCGCGGATGGCGGGCTTCACCTGGGCGGTTCTTCTGTCGTTCCTGGTTCTATTCTACTTCTATCCCCTCACCTCAATTCTAACGCTCTCCTTCGCCCCCGAGGGACAGGTCAGCCTGGAGCAGCTGGGTCAGCTATTCCGCACCCCCCGACATCTCCAGACCCTCTGGTTTACCACCTGGCAGGCGGCGCTCTCCACCCTGTTGACGGTTGTGTTGGCGTTGCCCGGCTCCTACGTCTTCGCCCGCTATGATTTCTCCGGCAAGTCCCTCATCCGGGCGCTCACGACGGTCCCCTTTGTGTTGCCCACCATGGTTGTGTCCCTCGCCTTTACGGCCATTCTTGGGCCGCGCGGTTTGGCCAATCTTGCCCTGATGCGCGTTCTTGGGTTCCAGGAACCTCCGCTCAATCTGCAGCATACGGTGGCCATCATCTTGCTGGCCCACGTCTTCTACAACTACACCCTCGTGTTGCGCATCGTCGGCGGCTACTGGTCCAATCTGAATCCCCGCTTGGGGGAGGCTGCCCGCATGTTGGGCGGAAATCGGTGGGAGGCCTTCAGCCGGGTGACGCTGCCTCTGTTGCTTCCCTCCATCGCTGCGGCATCGATTCTCGTCTTCATCTTCGATTTCACCAGCTTTGGCGTCATTCTCGTCCTCGGAGGCCCCCGTTTCGCCACGCTGGAGGTTGCCATCTTTCGTCAGACGGTGCACTATCTGAACCTGCCCCTGGCCGCATCGCTCTCGGTGATCCAGATCCTCTTCACCTTTGGCCTGATGGCCGTCTACACGCGGCTCCAGGCGGCCATGAGCCTGCCGGTGGAGCTTCGCTCCCGGCGAGCGACCCAGCGTCGGCCCCGCGGCTGGGGCGAATGGGCCTTCCTCGTCGGCAATCTCACGCTCATGGTGGTGCTCCTCATCACCCCGCTGGTGGCCCTGGTCGCGCGCTCGCTGACCCTGGGCGGGGTGCCATCGCTCACGTTCTATCGCGAGCTGTTTCGGAACCCACGGGGCTCCGTCTTCTACGTGCCCCCCGTGGCGGCGGTGCGCAACTCGGTGGCCTTCGCCCTAGCCACGGTCGCCCTGTCCGTCCTCCTCGGCCTTATGGCCGCGTCGATCTTGGAGGGTAGAGACGCTGCGCCTGGTCATCGAGCCGCATCCAGTGAGACGCATTCAGCCTTTGGTGCTTGCATCTTGCGCTGGCTGAGACGGTTGCTCGATCCGATCCTTATGCTGCCCCTGGGCACATCGGCCGTCACGCTTGGGCTGGGCTACATCGTCGCCCTGGACGAGCCGCCGCTCAACCTGCGCACATCCCCGCTCCTGGTGGTCCTGGCCCATACCTTGGTCGCACTGCCTTTCGTGGTGCGCAGCGTGCTCCCGGCCCTGCGCTCCATTCAGCCGCAGCTGCGTGAGGTCGCGGCCGTCATGGGCGCGTCGCCGTGGCGCGTCTGGCGGGAGGTGGATCTGCCTATCGTGGCCCGGGCAGTGCTGGTCGGTGCCGTCTTCGCCTTTACTGTCTCAATGGGCGAGTTCGGCGCCACCAGCTTGATCGCCCGGCCGGAGCGGCCGACCATGCCGGTCGCCATCTTCCGCTTCCTTGGTCGCCCCGGAACTGTCAACTACGGCCAGGCGCTCGCTATGTCGACCCTTCTCATGCTCGTCTGCACCATGGGGTTTGTGGTCATCGAGCGCTTCCGCGTCGGCGATGTGGGAGAGTTCTGATGAGGTTCAAAGATGCCGACTCTTGAGCTCCGCCATCTCAACAAGTCCTATCCCGACGGCTGGACCCTGACCGATATCGGTTTTGCCGTCGAGGACAGGGAGATCCTTGGTCTCCTTGGCCCGTCCGGCTGCGGCAAGACGACGCTTTTGCGGCTGATCGCTGGATTGGAGGCGCCCGACAGCGGTCAGATCCTGATCGACGGCAAAGACGTGACCGGCGTGGCACCTCATCGCCGGGGGTTTGGCCTCATGTTCCAGGAATACGCCCTCTTCCCCCACAAGGACGTCTTCGGCAACGTCGCCTTCGGACTCCGTATGGAGGGTCTCGCGCGGCGCGAGATCGAGGAGCGCGTGTCCGATACCCTCGACTTGGTCGGGCTGGAGGGATTCGGGCATCGCGACGTGAGCCAGCTCTCCGGTGGGGAGCGCCAACGGGTGGCTCTGGCCCGCAGCCTGGCCCCCCAGCCGTGGCTGCTGATGCTGGATGAGCCCCTCGGCGCGCTCGATCGGGCCCTGCGCGAGCGGCTGCTGGATGAGCTCCCCGAGATCCTGCATCGAGCTGGCGTGACCGTGATCACCGTCACCCACGATCAGGAGGAGGCCTTTGCTGTCGCCGACCGCGTGGCGCTGATGCGAGCCGGAGAGGTGGTCCAGATCGGTGCCCCGCAGGAGCTCTATCGGCAGCCCAGTTCGACGTGGACCGCGCGTTTCCTGGGGCTCACAAACCTCCTCGACGCAGAGATCGTCGCCCCAGGGCGCGTTCGAACACCTATCGGCAATCTGGAGGTGGGAAGCGCGGGTGGCGGTGATTGGGATGTCGATGCCGGCCTGCAGCTGCTCGTCCGGCCCGAGGCAGGTCGTCTCTGTGCGACATCTGGTGAGGGCGATGAGGGGCCCAATCGAGTCGACCTGGAGGTCACCGGCTGCTCCTTCCGCGGCATGTACTGCCAGCTAGACGGTCGTCACGAGAGCGGGGTCGATTTGACGCTCATCCTCTCCGCCGGTGCCGATCTTCCCTCTGTCGGCGAGACGATCGTTGTCTCTCTGAATCCCCAGGCGCTGACGCTGCTAGGCGACAGCCTCTAGTTGTCTTCGCCGGTCGTCAGGCGCCCGAAGGGCCCGTGGTAAGGACGTCACTCCTTCCTCCCCGCGTCTGACGGACGCCATGGCATGGGCGGCACCACTGCTTTGCTCGCATAGGGGCCGGCGGCCAGATCGTCCCAGTAGCCCTTCCGCTCCAGCACCCCGGCCGAGAAGATAGCATGGCCCGGTGTCCCCAATCCCCGGGCGATGACGATCCGTTCGATGACCTCGTTGAAGTCGAGATGCTCAGCGCTGATGCCGGGGAACACGTGGCGCCCGCCATCGTGGGTCAGGAAGTCCGACGCGACCAGCGAGAACTGTGTGGGCGTCAACGCTTCCGGGTCGGAGCTGAACATCCCTGTGTAGAGCATAGGCATGATGGCGTCGACGATCCCGCTTTCCATCCACCCCTGCGAATCCTGGTAGTAGTCGTTGTGACCCGCTGGGTAGTCCCACTCCCATAGATCCTGGTAGATCGGCCAGACCGCTGCCGAAAGCTGCAGATCGGCGTGTGGGAGAATCGCCTCGGCGTAGACCCTTTCGACCAGGCCGGTGACCTGCCCGCGCTGCCATTCAGCGCGGGTGAGATCCTCGTCTCTGGCCCGCGCTGCCTCGTAGCCCGCGTTGCTGAATGGATCGTAGGAGTGATCCGGCCTGACATAGCGCACGAGATCCAGATGAATGCCGTCCACGTCGTAGCGAGTGACCACGTCCTCGGAGACAGATACCACGCGATCTACCACGTCCGTGAGGGCCGGCGTTGCCCAGACGTAGCCTGATCCATCGAGCAGCATCGGCGTGCCGGATATGTTCGTGCTTCGCCAACCATTCCAGGTGTAACTGTAGGACAGCGTCCAGAAGAGGTGCTCGGGGTCGGTGTCGGTGGGCGGTGCCGCATCCCCCGACCAGACCGGGTAGACGTTCAGGTAAGCGTGAAGCTCCAAACCGCGAGCGTGGGCGGCCTCAATCGCCGTCTGGAGCGGATCCCAGCCTGGGTCCTCTCCGAGCGTGCCGCCGCTGAGCCGGGCGGCCCACGGTTCCAGCCCTGGCGTGTAGAAGGCGTCTGCAGTGCCACGCACCTGGAAGAGCACCACGTTGAACCCGGCCCCGGCGGCGCTCTCCATCAGCGCTTGCACGTCGCTGATCGTGTCGTAGTCCCACCGGGTCACCCACAGGGCACGAGCCTCGGTCATTGTGCCGCGGCCGTGCACCAACGGCAAGAAGACCTGATGGTCCAACGTGATGGTGCCGCGGACACGGACAGAGGGGGCCCGGGTAGCTGCATGCGCTGCGCCAGTGGACTCTGTCTGACCGTTCTTTCTGGCGCTTCTCAGGTCAGGATGCTGGGCGGCTGTTGTGACCTCTGTGAGGGTCTGGTCCGTCCCCGGCGGCGCGGTGCGGGCGGGTGCATTCGCCGGGGCCACAGAAGATCCTGTGGCGGGCAGGAGGATGAGAGGCTCCCGGAGCACCAGGTCGAGGAGCGCCACGCCGGCTAGAACCAGGATCAGCGAGAGGAGAAGACGGCTCTCCTTGCCACTCAGTCTCGTTCTCTTCAGTCCTCTTCCTCCCATTGGAAGACGGCATCCGCGTGGTTCATCAGCGTCGTGATCCGGTCGGTCGGCGTATCCTTGATCTCCAGGTACGTCCTCAACAGCTCCCGGTCGGTCATCTCCTCCGGCTTCTGATCGCCGAGGCGCACGCGTGCCTTCCGCTCCACCTCGCGGCTGATGCTGCCGATGGCGGCAGCCTCTGAGAGCAGGGCGCGCACGTCGTAGTCGCGCAGCGCCGGCTCCTGGTCGGCCCGGAGCTGCAGGATCAGCCGCACCACGGCGCCCTCCAGGTCGTGCTCGGCGATGGTCCGCTCCAGCGCGGCGAAGGGCTCATCCTCCTCGCGCAGGTCGGCCCGTATGGTGACGAAGGGGCGGGCATTCACCTCGACGAACGCCCACGTGGTCTCCCCTCGCGCCAGCTCGACCCAGCAGAACCCCTTGGGATCGCCCTCCTCGCCGAAATCGATGCGCTCCAGGCTGCCCGCATAGACAATCGGTGGCTGATTCTCGCCGTTCAGGCTCTGGTGCTTGTGAATATGCCCGAGCGCAACATAGTCCCAGGCGGGAGAGTCGAGGACAGATGGCTCGATGACGACCTCTCGTCCCACCATCACACCCCGCTCCGATCCGTACGTCGCCCCTGCGACGCTCAGATGGGCGGTGAGCACGGAAGGGATCTCCGGATCTAGCTTCTGGGCCAGCCCCTCTCTTATGATTCTGCCCGTCTCCCTTTCAAGCGCCTCGTCCAGCTCCTCGATGGAGAGCCCCCGGTACTCATCGTCGACCAGGAGCCTTTGCCGGATCGGGTAGGGCACCGTGGCAACCTGCACGGGCCCGCTTGACGTCTCTACCCTGTGCACCTCGTAGTCTCGCCCCACGATGACGTTGGGCACCTCCAGGGTGCTGAAGATGTCCACCGTGGTGGCCTTTCGCTCCATCGTGGGCAGATCGTGATTGCCCACCAGCAGGACGACCGGCACTCCGGCGTCCGCCAGTCGTTTCACCCGCTTGGCGAAGGCTCGCTGGTAGGTGGGATTGGGGCTGCGCTCCTTGTAGGCGTCTCCGGCGAAGACCACCAGATCGACCTTATGCTCCAAGCCGTACGCGATCAGCTCGTCGAAGCGATTCACGAAGTCGAGCACGCGCTTGTTGAGGCCGGTTTCGGGATCCACCCCCCCGTAGTTCTCCATGCCAATGTGGATGTCGGCGAAATGGAGCATGCGGATCTTGTCCATCGTTGGCTTTCCTCTCATCCCACAGCCTTCAGTGAGAATGTCATGGGAATGGAACCTTCCGATTCCGGCAGATGCCACAGGCGCCACCAGCCCTCCTCATCCTGCACGAGGAAGGGAAACATCTGATAGCAGGCATATGGGAACTCGTGCAGGAACTCGATCTCCAGGCCCGCCGAGATCAGCGCGTTGAGGATGTCTCCCAAGCTGTGGCTCCATTCGTACGTCAGGTTGTGGTTGCCTTCGGCCGCTGATGCGTACGAACCCTCGCACTCAAACCGCAGGGGTTCTGGGTCGTGGAAGTAGGGGTAGTGGACCTGGAGGCTCTCAGCGTCCGCCTCATCGTAGAAGACCATGGCGAAGGGATGGACTTCCGCGATGTAGAAGGTGCCGCCGGGTGCTAGGAAGTGGGCGATCACCTCTGCCCAGCGCGTTAGATCGGGCAGCCAGGTGAGCACGCCGTAGGAGGTGAACACGATGTCGAACTGTCCAGAGAGCAAGTTCGGAAGCTCGTAGATGTCCGAGTGCACGAAGGTGGCCTCAATGCCCAGCTCCTGACTCAAGGAGCGCGCTAGAGTGATGCCGTCCTCAGAGAAGTCGACGCCCGTGACCCGGGCCCCCAACCTGGCCCACGAGAGCGTGTCCAGCCCGAAGTGGCACTGCAGGTGCAGCAAGGATCGCCCCTCTACATCCCCCAGCTCCCGTCGCTCCAGCGGCATCAGCGTCAGACGCCCCTCCTTGAAGCTCCGCACGTCGTAGAAGGACGAATCAGCGTGGGCCGGCACTCGCTCATTCCACCAGGCTCGATTCGTCTCCAAATACTCCTTCATTCACCTTTGCTCCCTAGTCGAAGGGTGCCTTGCACGCACTCAGCGTGCGAAGCTAAGCCGCGTGCAAGGCACCCTTCCCTAATCCCCCTCCATTGCGACCCCATCAAGGGCGGACGGCAGGTCGCCCAGATCGTCGAGGATCCGGCCTTGCGGGTGGGACTCGACCGTCTCCGTGCACCACGCGGGCGTGTAGGGTGTCCGCAGCAGTAAGAAGTGCATGCCCAACATCAGCGGCAGTCCTCCGGGCAGCGAGAACGTGTCTGCCACGACCACGACCTGGGGATCCTCCTCGAGCGCCTTAATCAGCGCGCGATAGTAGGCCGGGCGACGAAGGTCGACGCGGCGCGTCTCAGAGACCGGCCAGATCTGGATGTCGCCCAACTCGGCATGGTGGAAGCGCTTGGTCCAGGTCGGGTCCATCTCGTATTGCCGTGTGTCGCCGAGCACGGCGACCGGCTCCTCCAGGTTCAGCGTCTCCAGATGGTGCTGCACCTTGTCGCCCAGTGAATTGGTGAGGATCACGGGCGTGCGTCCGGGATGGCGTGTCAGGGCTGCAAGCACGTGCTGAGCGGCCGGGCGGAAGACCGGCGGCAGCTCGGCCGTGTGACGATGGAAGAGGTAATTGGTGCAGTCGACCACCGCATCGTACTCAGCCTCCGAGAAAGCTCTCGCCACTGCCTGCGCATACGCATCGTTCTCGCGCAGCATCGTCTGGAGCGTCGTCGTGTTGAGGATGAAGGCCCCCTCATCGCAGTAGGACGCAATCAGACCGTTGACCTCCCACCAGTAGCGGTGCGGTGCCTCCAGCAAGCGCGCTTGAGTGGCGTCATACGCTCGGGCCAGCTCCTCCCGCGGCGCGTGCACAATCTCGTTCGCCAGCGTGTCCAGCGATTTCTCCGCCAGAGCCCTGGCCTGACGTTCCTCGGCGGTGAGCGTCCCGTCGAAATCGATGATGATCTTCAAGATTCAGATTCCCGCCGCGTCCTCGGCGCTGCCCCGCAGGAGTGAGCGCCCTCGCTCCAGCACCTCGTCGGGGTTCTCTTCTCCTGCGAGGCCCAACGCGGCGTAGAAGTCCGGCGTGCCGTAGGTTCGGGTCTTGACCACCACCGGCATGGGCACGGCGTGGCCCAGGATGAGCGCCTGCTGCCGTGTGTCGAGCCGGGCCAACACCTCCCGCAGGGTCGCGCCTCCGCTGATACCGGAGAAGACGGCGCGGATATCTGCCTCGTCGTCGAGGAGGCACGTCACCCGCGTGCCGATCTGGCTCATCACCTCCGGGTCGATCCCGCTGGGGCGCTGATCCACGATGAAGAGCGTCACGTTATACTTGCGCAGCTCGCGGGCGATGGTGCCAAAGATCGTGTGGCGCGCGATGGCCGGGTCGAGGAACTTGTGGGCCTCCTCGATGGTGATCACCAGCGGGCGCGGTTCACCCTCTCGCGTGCCGAGCGCTGCCTCCGTCCGTCGCACGTAGTGACCGTGGATGCGGCGCGTGATGTAGTTCGCCACCAGGATATACGCCTCCAGGCTGTTGCCGTACCGACCGAACTCCAGGATGACGTTCCTGCCCCGATCCAAATAGTCGAGGATCTGGCGAACCGGGTCCTCGGACACGCGCTCGTGGAGGAAGTCGAAGCGGCGGAACATGCCCAGCTTCCGCTGGATGGCGCCCAGCGTGCCGCCGTGAATCGTGCCGCGCTCCAGGGCCACATCCAGCTCCGCCAGCGGATCATGCTCATCCAGCAGGCGCGCCACCCAATCGCGGCCCAGCACCCGCCGCAGGAAGTAGAGCGCCCCCACCTGCACGTCGGACAGGGCCATCAGGCTGGAGAGGCTATCCACGTCCTCCGGCTCGATCTGGTCGTAGCCGATGCGCACCACGGCGTCGACCTTGCTGCCGCGTCGCCGCGACGACGTCTCGTCCAGCGTGAAGACGGAGACCTCCCCGCCGGGGAAGAGCTGCCTCAGCCCCTTGACCTCCTGCCGCGCCTCGGTCTGCCCCTTCCACCCGTACTCGTTGTGCATGTCGAACACCAGGTTGACCGCCACGTCCTCTTTGATCAGGCCGGCGAGCAACATGCGGGCCAGGAAGGTCTTGCCCGTCCCCGTCTTTCCGAAGACGCCCGCCGAGCGCTCGACGAAGCGCTCCAAGTCAAGCGCCACGTGCGTGCCCTCCATCTCCAGGGGCTCACCAATGTGGAAGAAGCCCCGCTCCTCCTCCTCGCCGAAGATGAGGGCCACCTCCTCCTTGCTGGCCGGGTGGACCGGCGTGAAATGGGCCGGCACCGTCTTGACCGGCCTCGGCTCGCTCGCCTCTGGATCCAGGACGAGCATCGGCGCGATCTCCAGCTGCCCGAAGACGGCGGTGCCGCCGTAGACGCGAGCCATGAACGAATCCGAGGTGTCGGGGGGAGACTTCTGGATCAGGGGGTTGAGGGCGTCGAGCTGCACGTCCGTGACGATGGAGAAGAAACGCCTGCCGGTCTGCCCTCTGACCACGACGTACCGCCCCACCGCCAGCCCTTCAATGACCGTGCTCCGATCCAGCTTGACCACCAGTCCCTCGGAGAGGCTGCCTCCCACCACGATGCCCAGTTGCCCAACAGGCTGGGGCTCCGGCGGGCGGGGGCCAAGGAATCGATCGAGTTCCTGTTCGGGCGTTTGCTCACTCATAGTCTCTCACATCAACAACACTCAGGCGTGTAGCCGTCGCAGCAGTCCCTCTAGCCGCGTCGGCTGACCGGCCAGCAGCCGCACCAGCTCCCGCCCCGCCTCGACCAGGAACGTCTCCCGCTCGCTCTCGGGTCGGGCCGCTGCCGCGGCGCGCAGGCTTGCTGCCAGCAATTCGTCGGCCGGCACCTCGCGCGATTCCAGCACCAGCCGGAAGTAGTCAAAACGCTCGGTGAAGGCGCGCACCTCCGCGTCGTTGCATTGGTAGAGCCAGTCGAGGGTCACCGGTGGCTGAGCGGGCAGGCAGTGGCGAATCGTCTCTCCGTCGCTGCACCCCACCGCCAGCACACTGACCTCGATCGGTACCTGGCGGTTCTCCCGTTGGTCGCGCACCACCTCCTCCGGCGGGTTGGCGCCGATGAACTGGCGCACGAAAGGATCATCCTCCACGCTCACGTCGTAGATCAGCCCGTAGATCGCCTCCCCCGAGCTCTGCCCCTCCGCTCGTACAAACAAGCCGAAGGCCGGAATGTCCGGCTGCATCACGGGCGTGGCGCCCGCGCAGCCCAGGGCAAAGCCTCGGGTGCTGGCCCGCAGCACGCGCCCAACCTGCAAATCTCTATCACTCATGGACATGGCTGCCCCTCACGTCAAGCCTAATGGAAGCCCCCGCGCGTCAGACGCTTGTAGTGCGCCTTGGGCGAGGGGGCGGATCGGACGCCTGCCCGGAGCAGGGCGGTCGTCACCATATCCTCCAGCGCTGCGCGCTCCTGGCTGCTGATGTAGGCCAGCTCGTCGGCCCGCGCCAGGGTGTAGGGATAGTCGCCCGTGATGCGAGCCTGAGCTACGATGGCGCTGTGGATCAGGTTCAGCTTCTCGATATCCTTCGCCACCCAGGCCGGCACCTCCACCCGCGCGATGACAGGCTCTTGCCCTTCCTCCACCACGTTGAGGTAGAAGACGTGGACCTCGTGCCCCTGCCGCACATAATGCTCCTGGTTGATCCTCTTGGGAGAGACGAACAAGGCCGAGCGCGCGCCCGGCGGCAGGGTGGCGAAGACCGCTCGGTCTGGTAGGTGTTCCAGCGGGTTCGCTTGCTCGCTGGCCTTCCTCGCGTTCCCCTCGACGCTGGCCAGGTGGAGCAAGCGCGTCACCTCTCCGTAGCCGGGCCGGCTGATGAACCCGCCCACGATACCGCCCGACTGTTGAATGCGCTCCAGTTGATCCAGATACGCTCCTACCTTGATCGAGCGCGCCCTGCCGGGCAGATCCTCCAGGACCCAGAGGATGATCGACCCGTCAGCCAGGGCCACGGTGGGCCTACCTGTCTCTGCCTGGGTGCAGCAGACGTCGGCCAGGCGCTGCAGCTCGGCCAGGTCGCGGCGCACGTCGAGCAAGTTCCCCGCCACCAGGACGCCGCTCTCATACAGATCGTCCTCCGCATAGCCTAACGTAGATTCGCTCCTGGCCTCTGGCGCCCGTCCGCTCCCATGTCGGTAGACCAGGCTGCCGATGTTGATCACGTGGTAAAGCGCGGCGCCATGTCGGTCGGGCTGAATCTGGGAGCCATCGGCTGCGGCCACCGTGAAGCGCTCTGGCGTGGGGGGCAGAGGGTGCACGGCGTCAAGCGGCTCATCCGTGGGGATGGCAGCCTGGATCCTCCGCGCTGCAGCGCGCAGTGCGGCGCCCTCGTCGGCGAAGTCGACCAGCCACTGCCGTGCCAGATCCACCAGATCGGCGTAAGCCCGTTGGCGCTTGGCTACAGCCTTCCCCAGGGATCGCACCGGCTGGGTCAGTTGGCTCAGTTCGAGTGTCATAGTTGTCTGCTCAAACCGTGATGGATAGATTATACTTGACCCGCTGAGCAGTGACAAGCAGAGCGCTCCCGAGCGGTGAGCGTATCACGCTAGGGACAAGAAATAGAGGGTAAGAGGCAATGTAGGTT